>JBEPUT010000018.1:0-94489 GCA_041691395.1 Chitinophagaceae bacterium | reverse complement strand
GTAGCTATTAGACTACAAATCTAAATGTAGTTATTTGACTACGCAAATATTTTTTGAGAATATGGAGCAACCCACCGGCTTAAACAGCCCGGATGAATTTTTTAGCAGATAAACGACTTTCGACATCAGCCGGCTAGAAGTTGCCGGCAAATATCCCTTTTTCCAACGCCAAGTTCTTTCCCGCTTGCCACATACTCATAACACTCTGGCTGCGCCCACGTATTAGCAGGGTTTATTCCGCAAATCGAGTGGTCTAAAACATGGAAAACATGGGAAATCACCAGATATAACTCTTAGATATCGCGGATTTGTAAGGCCAGCCTTATCTTAGGCTTAATACTGGATTATCTACGGCTTATATCTGGGTTAAGTATGGTTTTGTGTACCGATAATAATCCTCTATTGCCAAATAGCGGGGGCAAGAATCCAAATCCGAGCCGGTTATCGGAAGGGTATGTGACATTTGCCCATGATTGACTGGCACAACAAAATATAATTAGAAGCGCATGAAAAACAGGTTAGGCTCCTTAATGAAACCGGTTATGACGGAATAGAAATCAACGATCCGGGAATTTTGTTGCGATGAAATCCGCGTTGGACAAACTTGACTTTCATGGTGCTTATTTCTATTTTATGATCGTCCTGGATCAATCCCGGATTGATCCGACATTGAAGGATTATATTTCCGCGTTAAAAGGAACGAACACCATCCTGGCGCCTTATATCACAAGCAGTTCAATCCAGTATAAAGCTGAATCACCGGAAGGTGATGCAAAGGTTGTTAAATTGCTGAGGGAGTTATCCAAATGGGCAAAAAGAGAAGATCTTCAGGTTGCTATCTATCCGCACTTTGGATACTATGTGCAACGCACCGGTCATGCCCTGGAACTCGTAAAACAAATAAACAGAAAAAATGCAGGCCTGAGTTTTAACCTGTGTCATTGGCTTGCAACGGCCCCGGCGGAAGAACGCAACACGCTAAATCCCCATTTAAAAGAACTCCTGCCATACCTGAGGATGATAACCATCTGTGGAGCCAATGATGTGGTAACAGAAAAGAAATTCATTTGGGACGACTATATACTGCCTTTGGGGACGGGTAATTTTGATACCTATGGGCTGGTAGCATATGTCATAAAAGATCTGCATTTTAAAGGTCCTGTCGGAGTGCAGTGCTACGGCTTAAAGGATGATAAGATCTGGATGGTGAAACACACGATGGATATATGGAACAGTTACAAAATGAGAATGGTACATAGCTGGTAAGATGGAATGATTACCTACTGCGAAAAGTATTGATTATCAATAGTTCAAGGAAATTATTTGGCCGTTCTGGAAACATCCCTGATTTTTAATGGTTATTATGTTGTTAATTTCCGGGTTCAAAGTTTAACCAACGCTGCTTACTTCCAGAGAAAACCAGTGAAAGAGATACAAATTACAGATATCAAAGAGGGTAATCTCCGCGCCTACTATCAGGTGTTTGAAGCGTATCATATAAAGCTTTACCGGTATATTTACAAGTATACCCAGTCTGCCTATTATGCCGATGAAACCGTTCAGCTTTCCTTTATTAAATTATGGGAAAAAAGAGAAGGCTTGTCGGATCAACACAGTGTTTCTGCCCAACTGTTCAGAATTGCCAAAAGCATACTGATTGATTTGATGCGCAGGGAGAAGATCCGCGACACCCAGGAACTGTCGGATACTTTTATTTCCGACGCGGGGGGAGACGACAATTTTATGTATAAAGAGACGCTCCGGAATATTCTTTCAGCCATTGATGAACTCCCGCCGCAGAGCAAACAGGTGTTTACCCTGAGCCGGCTCAATCAGCTTTCCCACAAGGAAATCGGCGAACAGCTTTCCATTTCCCAGAAAACGGTGGAGACCCACATTTCCAAGGCGATCAAATATATTCGGAAAAGTCTTTCCCTTTTTTTTTAAATGCATAATTCCGGTTTATAACCAGGGCGGCACCGGTTAAAGGGTAGATGGCAGTAAAACCGGCATTCAGACAAATTTTCTGCTGAACTCAGGGATGCGGCATTCTCAAACGAATACAATATATGGAGGTTTCCGACCAATTGCTTGAACAGTTCTTTTCCGGCGGCGGCACAGAGGACGAAAGAAGACGGGTGACGGAGTATCTGAAAAATAATCCGGGAAAGCTGGATCAATACCTCACGGAACAAAACTGGCAGGATTTTAATCCGGATAGCCTGGACGTTCCTGTGCCAACGCATCGGCTCCGCGAGGCGATAGAAAGAACGGTAGGAAGGTCGCCGGTGAAGAGGATGAAGTATGCTTGGATGGCTGCCGCCGCTACCATCTCTTTGGTTTGTCTCGTTTTTTATTTTCGTTCCTCCACAAATGGAAAAGGGGAAAAAAATACAATGCCGGATATTAAGGCTGTGACTCAGACCACGGTCAAAGAAGAAAAAATCAGCGAGGTCAGGTCAATAACCAATGAATCGTCAAAGGCCCGGATTTATTTTTTGCCGGATGGGAGTCATGTGGAATTGGGCGGCAACAGCGGGGTTTCCTTTAACCAGCCTTTTATCGGAAACCGGAGGGATATATTTTTAAGAGGATATGCCGTTTTCAGCGTGATGAAAAACAGGTTAATGCCTTTTGCCGTTCATTCCAGGAATATTGTTACGACGGCGCTGGGAACGGTGTTTGGCGTAAACTGCAAAAACACCCGGTACACCACAGTTCATCTGTTCAGCGGCAGGGTGGTAATTAAAAAAGGAAATCCGGATGCCGGCAAAACATTTAAGGATATTTATTTAAGACCCGGCCAGAAACTGATTTTGAATAATGAGGCTTTTTCCGCGGAGATAAGAACGGATGAACCTAAGGTTCCGGAGATCCGGGAAGAAGCTGGGCCGTTGCAGCCGCAGGTGTTAAAGTTTACCCGGCAGTCCCTGGCAGAGATATTTTCTATTTTGAATAAGGAATATAAAGCGAAGATTTTATACCATCCGGCCAGCATGAAGAACCTGGATTTTACCGGCTCATTCGACAGGAATAAGGAAACCCTTGAATCTTTTTTAAATACCCTATGCCTTCTGAACGAACTGAAACTCAAAAAAACGACCAGCAGCAGTTTTTCCATATCGGAAAAATAAACATAAAGTAAACGAATCAATAGCAGAAAAGAACACATCATGATGTGCCAGGAATGCTATTGCCTAAAAATCACGAATTATCAAAACAAACGCTTATGAAACGAACGCTTACTTGGCTATTGTTATTATTCGCCTGTTCCCTGCAGGTGAACGCACAGTCCCATCCGAATGTGGCATCAGGCATTATTAAGGATGACAATGGAGAGGTATTGGATGGTGCAGCCGTGTATCTGGAAAATGAGTCCAATGGGTTTAAACAAACCACTTTGAGTAACAGCGGTGGTGTTTTTACTTTTAGTGATGTCCCTACCGGCAACGGATACCAGTTTATTGTCAGTTATGTTGGTTTCGTCAGCGACACCTTGTCCGGCTATGAAATGAAAGAGAAGGGGCGCATATCGATAAGCATTACCCTGGTTAACAAAAATTCGGGCTTGGATAAAGTGGTGGTGATAGGATATGGTACAGTGAAGAAAAAGGACCTCTCTGCGGCCGTAGCCGACGTGCCGGATATGAAACAGATCAAAGAGCGGCCGGTATTGGATGTGGCCAGTATGATTCAGGGAAAGGTTCCCGGCGTCACGGTGGTAAACAACGGGGGCGCTCCTGATCAGAGTCCTTCGATAACGATCCGTGGGGTTGGTTCCCGCGGTGCAGAAAACGTATTGTTTGTAGTGGATGGTGTGCCGAATGCACCTTATAATCCCGCTGATGTCGAATCCATAACCATTTTAAAAGATGCCGCTTCGGCTGCTATTTATGGTGCGTTTTCGGGATCTGCCGGCGTTATCTTGATAACGACCCGTCAGGCTAAACAAGGCAAGCCTGCTATCGAATATGATGCTTTTGCCGGCGCTAAAACAGCCTGGAGATTGCCACAGTCACTTACGGCCGGCAAGGCAGCCCAAGTGTCTAATCTGGCCCAGACCAATGCAGGCATGCCACTGCTTGACGGATGGAATGCCACATTAAATCCATACGACCAGGTAACACGAACCGATTGGATGCATACCATATTCAGGACCGGTCTTATCGAACGGCACAACATCGTGGTGAACGCAGGCACGGATAAATTCTCAACCCTTTTTGAGGGCCGGTATGAAGAAAACCAGGGAACCCTGATAAATACCTATGCAAAGAATATTTCCGGCCGGTTCAATGCAAACTATAAGTTTAATTCAAAGCTGAAATTTAAACAGGATATATTCATAAATAACCATGATAGCAGAGGCACCGATACCCAGAGTGGTTATAGCGGAACGATTTTGTCTGCTATCTACATGCCCCGCTCGGCCGCGAGGTATTATGATGACGGAACTTTTGGTGGCACGGGTCCCCGGGAGTCCCCTTACCTGGGTATTCATGGTGATGCGATTAATCCCGAAGCTACCTTACTTCGTAACCAGGCCTATAATAAGTCAGTGGATATGCAATCCATCTCCGAGTTAAAAGTCTCGGATATTGTAAACGGTCTTTCTTTCCTGACACGCTTTTCCTACCGTCAGGGATCTTCTCTGTATAAGAGCTTTAGCCCAAAACGCACCGAACCGGGCAAACCCAACAATCAGAATTCCCTGAGTTATTCCACCGATAAAAGCTATTCCTGGATCTGGGAAAATACCCTGAACTACGACCGGCGTTTTGGAAGGCACAGAATAGGGGCTATGGCCTCAACGACTGCACAGGAAAATTATGATATGGGCTTTAGTGCTGCAGCCAAAACCTTTGATAATGAAGCCACCTGGGCGCAGTTTTTTGTTAACGCCGGAAATTTTACGGACTTAAGACCTTCCGATTGGGAAACAAAAGACCGCAATCTTTCTTATGTAGGCAGACTGTCTTACAGCTGGGCAGATCGTTACTTTTTAACTGGCAGTTACCGCTATGATATTGCCGGAAGGCTTGCACCGGGCCATCGTGCCAAGGGATTTCCTGCTGCCACTGCAGCATGGAAAATAAGCTCGGAACCATTTTTCCATGTAGCAGCTGTGGACCTGCTGAAGGTAAGAGCCAGCTGGGGACGAATCGGAAATATCGGCTCAGTGGGCCTCTATTACGGTTATCCGACCTTGACCTCTGATTATACTTACCAGATTGGCGACGGAGCACCACAGTCCACTGCCCTGTTGATGTCAAGTTTTAATAATCCCAATTTATCCTGGGAAACATCCGAACAAAAGGATTTGGGATTAGACATCAGTTTGCTGAAAGAAAGATTGAATCTGACCCTGGACTATTTTGATAAGCTCACTTTTGACTTAATCAAGACGCAGGATAATAACTGGCCCAATACATTTGGACTTGGCGCTCCTCTGATCAACCAGGGGAAGATCAGGAATTCAGGGCTTGAGTTTTCCGCTACCTGGAATGGTCATGTCGGGAAATTGGGATATTCCATAGGTGGAAATTTTGCCACATTGAAAAACCGAGTTGAATACATTGATGAAAATCCTACTTCATTTTGGGCGCATGGTGATGCCTGGAGAGGTACGGTAGCTCCTTATCGTTCCACAGTTGGCCAGCCTTATTATTCTTACTGGCTGATCAGAAATTCCGGCATATTCCAGAGTGATAAAGAAGTGCAGGATTATGTAGGCCCCGGCGGCACTGAAATTCAGCCCAATGCCAAGGCCGGCGATTTAAAATTTGTTGATCAGAATCATGATGGCAAAATAGATGACAATGACCGGGTGTATATGGGCAATGCCTTCCCGAAATTTACCTACGGGTTTACCGCGAACCTCACCTGGAAAAACTTCGACCTGAGCTTGTTCTTTCAGGGTGTGACGGGTGTAAAATTGTTCCATGCCTTTAAGGAATCTACATTGAACGGCGCGGAACAGGGATACGACCGGTGGGATAAGATCCTGGGGGCCTGGTCTACTACAAATACCAGTTCAAATATTCCCATCATTTCTGCCAGTGACGCTAATGGAAATTTCCAGACGCCCTCCAGCTGGTACTTGGAAAATGGAGATTTCCTGCGCCTGAAAAGCCTGGTGATTGGCTATAACTTCCCCAAATTCGTTGGAAGCAGCAGTCTGCGGGTCTACATCAGCGGGGATAACCTGATCACCATTACCAAATATAGTGGAATGGATCCCGAGGTGGGCGGAATAGGTCTTGACGGCGGTCAGTTCCCTGTATCGAGGGTTCTTTCCGGAGGTGTAAAACTTACTTTTTAATCTGAAAATACTGAACAATGAAACGCTCGAAATTTATTTATTCCCTGTTGTTGCCGGTATTGGTATTTTGTTCGTGTAGTAAGAATTGGGTGGACACGAAACCGAATGGCACGGCATCGTCAGCCAATTTATGGGATGGCGAAACAAATGTACTGAAAGGAGTTGCCGGTTTATACGTGCCATTCCGTTATGAATCCACCTGGGGACGGGATCTTTTCTGGATGCAGGTTGCCAGTGATGACCTGATCGTCGGCAGATCCAAGGCAGCTGCGCAGAACATTAAGAATTTTGTTTGTACCGGCAGAGAAGGGTATATGTCCACCGGTTGGCATGATCTGTATGCGATGCTGAACAAGACAAACATGGCTATTGCGGGGCTGCAGACGGCAACCAATATCAGTGACGATCTGAAAAACCGTTACCTGGGGGAAGCTTATTTTCTCCGCGGATTCACCCATTTCTGGATTGCCTACCTGTGGGGAGAGAAAGCCCAGGGCGTGCCTTATGACGGCGTGGAAGATCCCGAATTCGGTAAGAAAATTCCGCCCCAATTGCCTTCCGTCACCGATAACTATGCCATTATAGCCGCCGATTTCCAAAAAGCGGCCGATCTGCTTCCCGTGTTTAGTACCTATGGTCCGGCCGACCAGGGACGCGCCCATAAAGCGGCTGCCCTGGGCTACCTGGTTAAAACCTATGCTTATTGGGCACAGTATGATAATACCAAGTGGGCATTGATACCCGATTTATGCGACCAGATAAAAGCTACCGGCCGGGCGCTGATCACTGGACAGGCAACGCCATTGGATAATTTTAAAGCTGTTTTTTCGGTAGATAACAACTGGAGTTCCGAATACATCTGGTCCGCTACCTCCGGCACACAGGGTGGCTCGGAATTCCCGGGCGTTGTATTGGAAAATACTGGATGGGGCATCTTCAACGGCTGGGGTTATTTCCAGCCTACCGAAGAGTTGTATGACGAGTATGAACCCAACGACCCCAGGCGGGAAGCGACTATTTTAAAGTTTGGGGATCAGTTTACTTACTTTGGTGTGGACAGACTATATTATTCCACCAACAGTCTCTCCGGTTTCCAGATCAATAAATACATGGATCCTTATCGTTACGGAACCAATAATCAATCCGGAACAAATACAAAAATTAATCAGAGTGGCGATTATCCGACTACTGCGCTTAATTTGTCTTTGATGCGTTATTCCGAGATCTTATTGTTTAAAGCGGAAGCACTGATACAGATGGGCCAGGATGGTTCAGCGCCGTTGAATGAAGTGCGTGCCCGGGTAGGGCTGGCTCCCATTGCCAACCCGACCATGGATGACTTGAAGCATGAGCGCCGCTGTGAATTGGCCTGTGAGTGGACAGACCGACTCCAGGACTTGAAAAGATGGGGTGACTACGACAAAATAAACGAACCCCTTCACGGCCGTATCCATGCCAATAAAACCGATCCAGCTTCTCCCTATACGATTCAGATCGTTTGGCCGGCACGCAATTTCGACCCGAACAGAGATATGGCGTGGCCTATTGACCCTGATGAAATTTCCCGAAGCAACGGCGTTTATAAACAGACACCGGGCTGGTAGTTTACGAATACAGTTTAATGATTTACTAAAAGGCCCCGCTCTTTAAAGCGGGGCCTTTTTAATGCATCCGCTTATCGTAGACCCGAAAAAATTCTTGGGGCTGATTAGTAAATACGACAGTTTCCCGGTGGATCCTGAAATCAGGTTACCGGGATAATCCTGCTTCAGGCAGGGGCGCCGTTTTCTTATATTCCCACAAGGTAATGATCAGGGTACTGATCAGAACAAGTGCTCCACCGGCCATAGACAATACACTGAGTTTTTCGCCAAGCCAGATGGCCGCTATGGGCAGCGCAAAAAAAGCGACCAGGAAATTGGACAGAGCCACCTGGATGGCTTCCAGATTCTTCAGCGCTTTAAAGAACAAAATCATGGACAGGAAGTTATGAAAAACGGTCAGCAAGGCCAGCCCAATCCAGGTGCTGGTTGTGAATGACGGGATATTTTTCAACATGTTGCCTTCATAATGCCAGACCAGAGGCGCCAGCAGGATGATCATAAAGATGTACGTGTAAAAAAGCATTTCCATTTCTGTATAGTCCTGGGCTATTTTTTTGCAATACGTGTTGTAAAACCCGCTGCCCAGCACACCGGCAAAAATGAGCCCGTTACCTATAATATACTGTACACTGAAATTCACTCCGCGAATATCATTCATGGAACAAATGATGACCCCGGCTATGGCAATCAGAAAACTGATCCATCGCAGGGTGGTCATTTTTTCCTTCAGCATAACGACCGCGAAAAGTGCGGAAATCACCGGTAAGGTAAGACTGATGATGGCTCCATTACTGGCAGTGGATTGCTGCGTCCCGATGGTGGTGAATACCTGGGCCGGGAACTGACCCAATAGAGCCAAAACCGCAAAAATCTTTAAGTCGCCGAATTTCCTTTTCTTATTTGTTTTTACCGTTTTATAAACAAATGGGAACATAAAAACAGCTGCGAGAAGCATGGGTATGAATACCGTGCTAAAGGCCCCGATCTGATCCTGAACCAGTTTGATGCAGGTGAATTGGAGTGACCACATCAGATTGCAGGCAAACAGGGCGCCCCAGGAAACGATTGATTTCTTCATTTAACAGGTTAAGCAGAACGTTGGCAGGGTAAATTAATCTTTATTATTTCACACTCATGAGCGTCCCACAACGGGTTGCACAAATTTCAACGCTTCCTCATTTTTTGGCTTTAAAATATCAAAATCGCAGCCTTCATCCGCCTGTAATATTTCCCGTTCGTACAATGCCGGATATCCGCGAACATGGTCGCTTACAGGTGCAACCCATGCTTTCAACCGTTCGGCTATCACCTGGTCATCCACCAATAAGTTGATCTCCCTTTTGGGAATGTTAATTTGTATGAAATCTCCATTCCTGATAACCGCAAAAACGCCACCCAGGGCGGCTTCCGGAGTTACGTGTAAGATTACGGTACCGAAGCTGGTACCACTCATGCGGCTGTCACTTACCCTGACCATATCCGTTATGCCCAGGCTCTTCAGTTTTTTCGGTATCGGGATCATGCCCCATTCCGGCATGCCCGGCACGCCTTTGGGTCCTGCATATTTTAATACCAGCACAGAAGATGGCTCAACACGCAGATCCGGATCGTCGATCCTTTTCAGCATATCCGGATAACCTTCAAATACAACCGCCTTACCGGTATGGATCAGAAGATTTTGATCCGCCGCAGATACCTTAATCAGAGCCCCCCTGGGCGCCAGATTGCCTTTTAACACCGCGAGGGTGGGAGCTTGGCTTACCGGATGATCAACAGGTCTGATGATTTGCTGATCAACCGGATTATCATTCAATAATTCTTCCAGCTTTTTACCGGTATAGGTTTTGGCGGACAAATCAATGATAGAGCCCAGTTGCTTTATAACACCCGGGATTCCCCCGGCCGTATTCCATTCATCTACCAGCTTATTACCGGATGGCTGAACATCCGTTATACAGGGTACCTGTTTGCCGATGGCGTCAAACTCATCCGGGAAAAGGGAAATATTCAGCCGGCCCGCTATAGCCGTAAGATGAACAACCGAATTGGTGGAACCGCCCAGCGCCATACAGATACGGATTGCGTTTCTGAAATTGTTTATGGTCATGATGTCAGAAGGTTTCCAATCTTCTTTGACCATATCCACAATTCTTTTTCCTGCCTCCCGCGTTAATGTGTACCGCTCTTCGCTTTCCACAGGAAGGGTGCTTAAACCCAAAGGCATCATGCCCAACACTTCGAGCATTCCGTTTAATGAAGAGGCAGATCCCATGGTGTTGCAGGATCCGAATCCACAACTCAGTGCCTTTCCAATCTGCTCCCATTCCTCATCCGTGATTTTTCCCATTCTTAAATCATCCCAGTATTTCCACAGGTCGGTACCGCTGCCCAACCGCTGCCCTTTAAATACGCCCGCTTTTTTAGGACCGCCATTTAACTGGATGGCCGGAATATTTGCACTGGTGGCGCCCATCAGTAAACCCGGCACCGTTTTATCACAATTGCCCAGCAACACAATGCCGTCCAGCGGATAGGACCGTATATTCTCCTCCACTTCCATGGATAACAGGTTTCTGTACAACATGGCACTCGGCTTCATCAGTTCTTCGCCCAGCGACATCACCGGGAACTCCAGCGGTATGCCACCGCCTGCATAAACTCCTTTTTTTACTTCCGCTGCTATTTGCCTCAGGCTCATATTGCAGTTGTTCAATTCGGACCAGGTATTGGCAATTCCAATAATGGGCTGACCGGAATAGCGGTCCATGTTGATGCCTGCTGAGCGCAGGGCTCCTTTATGCTGGATACCCAGTTCGTTTGCTGCATAAAACCAGTTGTGACTTCTTAACTTCTGCATGATGTATTAGCCTGAGTTTTATTTATGTCAGATTGATTTCAAGGCCTCCCTGGTTGCGGCGAGTGTTAGATCAATATCATTTTCGGTATGGGCATAACTGACAGAGCCCTGTTTGCAGGCAACGGGGATATGATAGATCCCATTCCGGATGAGCGACCGGCGATATTTCATATCCAACAGGAAATCGACATTTTCCAATAAATCGTGCAGATCACCTGGGCAATGGCCGGCAAAGTATACACAAAAGGCCGAAGCATTGCTGGAAATGGCCACCTGGATCCCCCTGTCCCCAAAGATTTCTTTCAGCCCGCTGTATAATCTGTTACTCATCCTTTCAATCTGCCTGTATACCTCCGGATTTTTCAGAATTTCAAGTGTCGCAATGGCGGCCGCGGTATTTACCGGGTGGGCATTGTATGTACCGGCGATCAATACACGCTTAGCCGGATCAGGATGATTAAATAATTGCATGATATCGGTCCTGCCTCCGGTCACACCCAGCGGGTAGCCGTTCGCTACCGCTTTTCCAAATACGGATAAATGAGGTCTTACCTCTGCCACCGACTGATAACCGCCCAATGCGGAACGAAAGCCCGTTTTAACTTCATCAAAAATACATACGGTTCCGTGTGCTTCGCACAGACTGACCAATCCCTTCAGGTATCCCGGTCCGGGCAAAATCACACCCACATTCTGAAGCACCGGCTCTGTTAAAACGCAGGCGATGGGATACCGGTTCAGTATGGTTTCAACAGACTCCAGGTCGTTGAAATTAACAATATGCACTTTGCGCCGGTTTGCCTCCGGAATCCCGGCAGAATTTGGGATGAAGGGATATTCTTCCCGGGAAACCCGTTTACCCACTTGTTTGAGCGAAGGCATCACCGCCCTGCAAACGTCATCATTCCAACCGTTATAACCGCCCAGCATGAGTATGATGTCTTCCCTACCCGTAAAAGCACGGCTGAGCCGGATGGCATGCGAAACCGCCTCACTGCCGGTATTGACTATTTGAATTTGTTCCAGAGAAGGAACGGAATCACAAAGCAGCCGGGCCAGATGAATTTCCAATTCATTGGTACCACTTCCAATTAATGAACGGCTTTCCCGGATCGTTTCCAAAACCGCTTCGTTTACCAGGTCATTATTATGCCCTAACAAATGAGGTCCGAATGCAGCATGGTAGTCAATATATTCATTACCCTCCACATCAACGATCCGGCAACCCTTTCCTGTGCTAAAAACAATATCCGGAACCACTTTGCGGTTAAGTGATGCCGCACCTCCGGAAATATAACGCGAAGCCTCCCGTGACAACTGCGCACTTCGTTCACCGATTTCCTGAACTTTCATGTTTGTGAATTACGTTTATATACAAATATAATTGTTTGCCGGCCGTGTACATCTCCAGCCAGATTCCGATTTTTTATCAAAAGCTTGGAAATACGCAGATTTATCCGGATGATTATGACCAGTCAGATAAAGAACACCGACAGATCGTAAAGGGATTAAAAGATAAAACTTATCGCTGACACAGGAATATCTGATCCAACTGCTCCCCATAGGAGAAGCAGCGGTGCCGGATCCGGGATTCAATGAAAAAACGGACTGACCCTCATTAACCGGGAATGATTCTGATAAAAGGTTTTTTGCCTAAAATAATCCTTGAATTTTTCGGAATGATGGGATCGAAGCGTTCCGGAATGAAGAATATGATCAATAGAACGATCATGGGGAAAAAGGCATAAGCCATCGTATCGCCCCAGATGCAGATGGGGGTATTTATTTTTGCATCTGAAAAGTCATTCTTTTGATAACGCACGGAAACCGGATCTCCGGGTTTTACATCCAGGTTGATGTTTCCGTTAAATTCAACAGTATCTCTGCCGGCTTTAAACTGTATCACCGGGTACGTGGAAATTCCCAGTACTGATCCCAGGTTGCCATGCCCGATAAAATACACGATCCCGTCAGTCTTTCTGGTGGTGGCCAGCCACAATAATTTATAGGCAAAAAAGGGCATGATTGAAATGGCAAACAAAAGGAGGAAGAATTGATTTCTGCTGAATACCATATTTCGGTTTTGATGGAAACGCTTTCCCAATGCAATTTCTGCTATTCTCCCGTTCCTGCAACCGAAAGAAAATACGTTCGTGGGAACGTCCTCCTGGAAAATGTTGATTTCTTTTTATATTTAAATCGACATATTTTACTGCGGGTTATCGGAAGATGCGGACTACATCCTGGGCTGGATAAGTTCCCAGTAATGGCTGTAAAGCGTGGATTTACCCGGGCTTTTGGTAAATGATCGTTCCATTAACGATGGTAGTTTGTATATTGATGTCCTCATCAAAAATAACCACATCGCCATCTTTTCCGGGCATCAGCGATCCTTTTTGATCCATGTGCATGATGCGGGCCGGTACCTGGGTCATCATACGGACGCAGTCCCCGAGGGAGAGACCGGTTAATTGCCTCATGGTCCTTACCAGCCTGTCCGTCGTCGCCACGCTACCGGCAAAGGAACTCCTGTCGGGCAGTTTCGCTACCCCATCTTCCACGATCACTTTTAGCCCGTTTTGCTTTGAGCCCAGGATGCTTTCTCCGGGAGGCATGCCGGCTGCGCGCATGGCATCAGTGATAAGTGCGATGCGGTCTGTGCCCTTTATTTTGTGGATCAGTTTTAAAAAGGGCTCGGGAAGATGAATGCCGTCAGCAATAATTTCCACGTCAATCTCGTCCAGCAGATAAACACTTTCGATAACGCCCGCATACCGGAATGCATTGCGCCGTGTAACACCGGACATACCCGAATAAAAATGAGTAGCCAGCGTGAATCCGTTTTCCAGGGCTTCCACCACATCTTCGTACACGGCGTTGGTATGGGCAATGGCAGGCAGGATTCCTTTTGATTTCACATACCGGCCAAATTCCATGGCGCCGGGCAGTTCGGGAGCGGCGCTCCATCTGGCAATGATATCTCCCGCATGAGCGATGATTTCCTTGTATTCTATTTCATCCGGATTCCGGATATACCGGGGATCCTGAGCACCCCGCTGTTCCATATCGAAATAAGGACCTTCTATGTGCATACCCATAAACTGCGCACCCTCATCATTTTCTTTTATGGCCTCCCGGTAAACATCCAGCGTATGCAACAGGTCTTCTTTTTCTGCGGTCAGCGTAGTGGGCAGGAGTGCCGTGGTCCCATAACGGGCATGGGTAACCGCGACCTGTAAAAAGGCAGCGACCGTTCCGTCCATGAAATCAGAGCCTCCGCCGCCGTGAACGTGAATATCAATAAAGCCGGGAGAAACATATTTGCCGGCGGCATCGATCACCACATCCGCGGGAGAACCTATGCCTGATTCGCTGATGGCGCTGATCCGTCCCTCCGCAATCAGCAGACTGCCATCCGGCAGCATGCCATGCGGCGTCAGGATACGCCCGTGGATGATCTTTATTCGGGGCTGGCTCATACGCTGTTTGCTACCAGGGAGGCAGCCTGTTTATCCAGGAATAAAAAACAGGATTTATGGTTTTTTAATATGGTGGCAGGAAAAAGATTGCTCACCTCTTTTTCCATACAATCCCTGACAGCTGCCGCTTTGCGAAGATCCGGAACGGAACAGATGATGTGGTCAGATAACATGATCTGGCGTACCGACATGCTGATGGCCTGTAAGGGAACGTCAGACAAGGTCGGGAACCAGCCTTCATTCATCTGCTGCCTGCGGCAAGCCTCATCCAGCTGCACAACCAAAAAAGGTTTTTCTGTGTCAAAGTCCGCCGGCGGATCATTGAAGGCGAGGTGACCGTTTTCGCCAATGCCGATCAATGCCACATCTACAGGATGCTGCCGGATGATGGCGCTCATCAGTTTACAGGTTTCTTCCGGCGCTTCTTCCCCCGGAATCAGATAAACGGATTTCAGCGGAGGCAGCTTTTCCAGGAATCTCTCTTTGATGTATTTCCGGAAACTGGCAGGGTGGGTATCGGGTATGCCGATGTATTCATCCAGATGAAAAAGGATCACCCTGCTCCAGTCTATCTCTTTTTCCGCGATCAGTTGTTTCAGCGTTTCAAACTGGCTGGTTCCTGTGGCCATGATGATGCTGGCTGTTCCTTTTGTACTGATGGCCCCCAATATCAATCCGGCAGCTTTCTTTGCTGCAGAAAAACCCATGGCTGCCGGCGTATCCTGAATAATTACTTCCATTCGTCCTGAAAATTACCGGAAATGAAGGCATAATCAAAATACGCCGCCCTTTTTTACGGAGTTAATATTTCATACAGGCTTGTTAAAGCAAATGGTGTTTGCTTTCGTAATTTTGAGCGAAACCGGAACAATCTGGCTTTATGATCCTGACAAAAAATACCGTGCACCAGCTGAACCGGTCATCCATTGAGGTTCCTGAAGCGGATTATTTTCAACTGCCTGAGAAAGTGCTGCAATTCGGAACCGGCGTATTACTCCGCGGTTTGCCCGATTACTTCATAGACAAGGCCAACAAACAGCATGTTTTTAACGGACGCATAGTAGTGGTTAAGTCCACAGATTCCGGCAGTGCAAACCCTTTTGAAAAACAGGATAACCTGTACACGATCTGTATACGGGGCCTGGAGAACAATAAAAAACTGGAGAAAGACATCGTGAGTGCGTCCATCAGTCGGGTGCTTTCGGCTGGTGAGCATTGGGCGGAAATTTTGCACTGTGCGGAAAATCCGGATATGCAGGTGGTTGTTTCAAACACCACCGAGGTGGGCATAGCTTTGTCAAACGACCGGATCGATGATCACCCGCCGGCTTCTTTTCCCGGGAAATTGCTGGCTTTCCTTTACCGCCGCTTCCATGTATTCA
Organism: Chitinophagaceae bacterium; assembly: GCA_041691395.1. Lineage (GTDB taxonomy): Bacteria > Bacteroidota > Bacteroidia > Chitinophagales > Chitinophagaceae > Puia. The sequence goes on along the minus strand of JBEPUT010000018.1, from coordinate 78,848 downwards.
AGGGTGATCCGGACAAAGGCCTGGTGGTTATACCTACAGAGCTGATCCTGGATAACGCAGGCCGGTTGTATACGATCCTGGTGCAGCTGGCGGCCCGGCAGGGCCTCGGACCGGATTTTATGCAGTGGCTCGAAAAAGCAAATCATTTCTGCAGTTCCCTGGTGGACTGCATTGTTCCGGGAAAAAAACCCGGCATGGATGCCAGTCTGGGTTATACGGATGATCTGCTCATCATGACCGAAGTTTACCGGTTATGGGCCATCCAGTGTCCCGATCCAAAAATAAAATCTATACTTTCTTTTTCAGCAACGGACAAACGCGTGGTGATTGTTCCCGATATTGAATCTTTCCGTGAATTGAAACTCCGGCTGCTCAATGGACCTCATAGCATGATTTGCGCCCTGGCCATCATGGCCGGCTATCATTTGGTGAGGCAGGCGCTGGATGCCCCCGACTTTAGCCATTACCTGAGGGAACTGATGGTGGAAGAAATCGTGCCGGTAGTAGCCACAGGAAGTATTACCACAGGAGACGCAACGCAGTTTGCCGGCCAGGTGATTGACCGGTTTAAAAATCCTTATATTGATCATTACTGGCTCAGTATTTCTTTGCAGTATTCCATCAAGATGCGGATGCGCAATGTGCCCCTGATCCTGAAATACACTGAAAAATTTGGAAAGGCCCCGGTTCGGATGGCACTCGGTTTTGCAGCTTTTCTGCTTTTTATGAAGTCGGAGCAGAAAGCGGATGGTCAATATTATGGAACCCTGAACGGTGAAGAATATAAAATACAGGACGACCGGGCAGCTTATTTTTCCAGAGAATGGAAGCAATCCGGCAAAGATCATTTTCTCCCCGTTATTTTGCAAAATCAGGATCTTTGGGGAACCGACCTCTTCGTGCTGCCGGGATTTGCAGCTACAGTACAACGGGCCTTGGATTTACTGGAAACACAGGGCGCGGCGGTCGCCATAAAACAGATGCTCTAAAATAAACAGGAACGGCATGGATAATAATGTACTTAAGATACATCAGAAAGATACGGTACTTGTGGCACTGAAAAACATGGCCGGGGGCAGTGCGGTGAATTATAACGGAGAGACCTATACGCTGAAAGACAACGTGCCCGCCAAGCATAAATTTTTTATGCGGGACGAAAAAGCCGGCGACGACATCATCATGTATGGCGTGCTGGTAGGGAAAACCAGGATGGACGTGCTTGCCGGAAACCGGTTAACGACCGAAAATGTAAAACATGCAGCCACTCCGTACCATTACCGCCACCTCGAATTTCACTGGACTCCTCCGGATGTATCCAGATTCCGGGACCGGCAATTTATGGGCTATCACCGGAGTGACGGCCGGGTAGGCACAGCCAATTACTGGTTATTTATTCCCACGGTATTTTGCGAGAACCGGAATATGGATGTGATCCGCGAAGTGCTTCAGGATGAACTCGGATATTCCGTTACCGAAAAATACAAGGCCTATACGAGGCAACTGATCCGTTCCCACCAGGAAGGAAAGAACCTCAAAGATGCGGATTTCTCCCATTCCCCGGGCAACGCCCGGTCTGCTTTATTTCAGCATGTGGACGGCATCCGTTTTCTGAACCATGAAGGAGGCTGCGGCGGTACCCGTCAGGATTCGGCCGTTCTGGGAAATCTGCTGGCGGCTTATGCCAACCACCCGAATGTAGGCGGCATTACCTTATTGAGCCTGGGTTGTCAGCACCTGCAGACCAGCGATCTGCTACAGGATATTAAGAAAGTCAATCCCGGTTTCGACAAACCCTTTTTCATATTTGAACAGCAGCGCTCCCAGAGTGAGGAACAGCTGATTGCCGAGGCGATCCGGAAAACATTTGAAGGACTGATCACCATCAATCAGTTTGAGCGGAAGCCGGCTTCCCTGGATAAATTATGCATAGGCGTTAAATGCGGCGGCAGCGATGGCTTTAGCGGTATCACGGCCAATCCCGCTGTCGGCTATTGCGCCGACCTGCTGGTGGCTCTGGGTGGAAAGGTGCTGCTGGCTGAATTTCCGGAACTCAACGGTGTGGAACAGGAATTGATTGACCGTTCCGTGAGTGAACCCGTGGCCAGGAAGTTCATCCGCCTGATGAAAGACTACGAAGCAGCCGCACAACGCGTTGGTTCGGGATTCGATATGAATCCTTCGCCGGGAAATATCCGCGACGGATTGATCACCGATGCCATGAAATCTGCCGGCGCTGCCAAAAAAGGCGGTAATTCTCCCGTAGTGGATGTGCTGGATTATACCGAGCCAGCCACCAAGGCGGGATTGAGCCTGGTTTGCACGCCGGGAAACGATGTGGAGGCCACCACGGGACAGGCCGCAGCGGGGGCAACCCTGATCTTATTTACCACCGGCCTTGGAACCCCCACGGGCAATCCGGTGAGCCCCACCATCAAGATCTCCACCAATACCCCACTGGCAAAACGCATGGGAGACATCATCGATATAGACACCGGGCCAATTATAGAAGGGGAGAAGACCATAGAAGAAATGGGAGAAGAAATTCTCAGCTATTGTATCCGCGCCGCCAGCGGAGAAGTAATTCCCAAAGCGGTTTTATTAAACCAGAACGATTTTATTCCCTGGAAAAGGGGGGTCTCTTTATAAACTTTCAAACCATTCATGAAGCAGTTCCTGGACAATGATTTTTTATTGAATTCCAAAACGGCGGAACGTCTGTATCATGAATATGCAGAGCCGATGCCCATCGTGGATTACCATTGTCATCTTCCGCCCGACCAGATTGCTGCCGATCATCAATTTGAGAACCTGACGGAGATCTGGCTCAACGGAGATCATTATAAATGGCGTGCCATGCGCGCCAACGGAGTGAATGAGCAATACATCACCGGCAAAAAAAGTGATTGGGAGAAATTCCAGCAATGGGCGGCAACCGTTCCCTATACTTTCAGAAATCCGCTTTATCATTGGACGCATCTGGAGCTGCAGCGTTATTTCCAGATAGACAAAGTATTAAACCCGGATTCGGCCAAAGACATTTTTGATTCATGCAATGCCAGATTACAAATCAAAGAATACAGTGTGCGCAACCTGCTGCGAAAAATGCGGGTGGAAGTGCTGTGCACCACCGATGATCCTGCCGATTCCCTGGAGCATCATCTGTGTTTAAAGAAATCGGGTTTTGAAATAAAGGTATTGCCTGCTTTTCGTCCCGATAACGCCCTGGCGATTGATCATCCGGATTTTTTTAACGCTTACCTGGGAAGATTGGGCAAATCTGCCGGTATGGAAATCAATTCCTACCAGCATTTCCTCGATGCCCTGAAGAGCCGTCATGATTTTTTTCATACCTCCGGTTGCAGGCTGTCCGACCACGGGCTGGAGCGGATGGTTTCAGAGGAATTTATGGAAGCGGAGGTAAGGAATATATTCGACAAAGTGAGAAAGGGACAAATGCCCGATCCGCTGTCAGTACGGAAATTCCAAACGGCTCTGCTGCTGCAACTGGCTGAATGGAACCACGAAAAAGGTTGGGTTCAGCAGTTTCACCTGGGCGCCCTGCGCAATAACAACAGCCGGTTGCTCACCACGCTTGGCAAGGATATTGGTGTGGATTCTATCGGGGATTTCCCCCAGGCCAAAGCATTGTCTGCATTCCTGGATATCCTGGATAAAAACAACCGGCTCGCGAAAACCATTTTGTATAATCTCAATCCGGCGGACAATGAATTGATGGCCACGATGACCGGCAATTTTAACGACGGCTCCGTGGCCGGAAAGATCCAATGGGGATCTGCCTGGTGGTTCCTGGATCAGAAAGACGGTATGACCAAACAGCTGAATACCTTATCCAATATGGGTTTGCTGAGCCGCTTCGTGGGAATGGTAACAGATTCCAGGAGTTTTCTGTCTTATTCGAGACATGAATATTTCCGTCGCATACTCTGTGATCTGTTTGGCGGGGAAATGGAAAAAGGGGAATTGCCTCACGATATCTCCTGGACCGGCAAACTGATTCAGGATATCTGTTATAATAATGCCCGGCATTATTTTGACTGGAAAATAGGAACTTTGGGTCGGTAACCGGGCCGCCGGCCATATAAGTAGTATGCGATGGGGAAAATATTTTGTTTTGGAGAATTGTTGTTGCACTTTTCACCCGCTTCCCATGGCAGTTGGCTGAAAACACAAGCTCTGCCGGTTTGTCTCGGCGGCGCAGAACTCAATGTAGCCACGGCTTTGGGTAAATGGGGAATGCCCGTTTCTTATTGTACCGCATTGCCCGATAATTATCTGTCGGCCGATATAGCGGAAGTGATCCGGGGGAAAAATATTTTCACTGATACCATATTTTATTCGGGAAACCGGATCGGATCCTATTTCCTGGCACAGGGTGAAGATGTAAAAAATGCCGCTGTGATCTATGACCGCGATTATTCTGCGTTTGCTGGTTTGAAAAAAGGCATGCTCAACTGGGATCTTATTCTAAAAGATGTTTCCTGGTTTCATTTCAGCGCCATCAGTCCGGCGCTGAACGACTCTGTAGCCGAAGTTTGCCTGGAAGGCCTTGAGGCCGCCTCAAAAAAAAACATAACCATATCGGTGGATCTCAACCACCGTTCCAAACTCTGGAAGGAGAGGGATCCGCATACAGTAATGACCACTCTGGCGCAATATTGCGATGTGATCATGGGCAATATCTGGTCGGCACATCAGCTTCTGGGCGTACCGCTGCATGAAAGTCGTATTGATCAAGATAAGCAGGATACTTATCTCGAACATGCCAGGCAAACTTCCCTGCTCCTGCTGAAGAGATTTTCCAGGTGTAAAACAGTGGCCAATACTTTCCGGTTCGACCGGCTTGAAAAGGGCGTCCGATATTTTGCGACCCTGTATTCCGAGGCACACCGTTTTTTAAGTTCTTCTGTGTTCGAGTCAGATGCCATCGTGGACAAAGTGGGCACGGGAGATTGTTTTATGGCCGGCCTCATCATGGGTTTATACAAGCATTGGCCGGAAGAGGAGATTATTCAGTTTGCCGCTGCCGCCGCATTTGGAAAATTTATGGAATCAGGAGATGCAACCAGCCAGGACATCGCAACCATTCAGGCAAGAGCCAAACAATATGCATAAAAACGAAAAAATTTTACAGGCCATTATATCGCAGGGTGTACTGCCACTCTATTTTCATTCGGATCCTGCCGTGAGCATTCAGATCATGAAGGCGCTGTACGAAGCCGGTATCCGCGTGATAGAATATACCAACCGGGGAAAAGCGGCGCTGGAAAATCTGAAAAAACTGAAACAGGCTGCGAAAAAAGATTGCAGGGATATGATCCTCGGGCTGGGTACGGTAACCAGCGGTGATACGGCGGAAGAGGCGCTGCATGCCGGCGCTGATTTTCTCATCAGTCCGGGTTTTGTAAAAGAAGTATTGTCCGTCTCCCGGAAACACCAGGTACTCTGGATACCGGGATGTATGACGCCATCAGAGTTGATCAGGGTCAGCCAGGCCGGCATCCGCCTGGTTAAATTATTCCCGGGCAACCTGCTGGGCCCCGCCTTTGTCTTATCCGTCAAAGAACTTTTTCCCGATCTTTTGTTCATGCCTACCGGTGGCGTGGAACCGAAAACGGAAAATCTCACAGCCTGGTTCCATGCCGGTGTTTCCGCCGTGGGTATGGGTAGTAAACTGCTCACCAAATCGGCCATAGATAAAAAGGAGTTCGCGGAAATAACAACGCTGACGGTGGCGCTGCTGGGTCAGATTAAAGAAATACGGGCAAAGGGTTGACCGTTGACGGAGCCACGGTATGATCAGAAGAATTCCTGAACATTTTTCTTTTTCCTGTTCTTGTGGTAGATCTTTTTCGCCTTTTCGATCATGAACAGGTATTCTTTTTGGGATGGATCGTTGAGATCATAACTTTCTCCCGCCATCTTTGCCAGATCATCCCAGGATGATTTTTCCGTGAAGCGTGATTTTTTTAAAAGGCTCCCGAATAAAGCCACGGATGCGGCAAAACGGTAGCGGCGGGGCAAATTGCTGAAATAGCTGCTGTGGCAGGGGACCGAATATTCTTCCAGGCGCGCCGTATCCGCATTGGGCAGCTGATAGTGAAGTAATACTTTTGCCAGGATGGCATTGCTGGCAACGGAATCACCGGGTGGCTTCGCGGGCTCAATTTCCAGCAAAGCCATCAAGGTATGTCCCGATCCGATTTCCCCACCCTGTAAAATATTGCTGGTGTCCGACAGGGCATTGAGTTTATTATCAAAACCGATCAGCCGGTAATTTTTAATCAGGGCCGGATCAAACCGGATATCCAGGTACGCGTCTTTGGCAACCGCATAAATGGTTTGCGCAAATTCTTCCATCAGTACTTTTTCCGCTTCTTTTTCATTGTCCAGATAGGCAAAATTTCCTTTCCCGCGGTTGGCCAGCACCTCCAGTTTGGAATCCTTATAATTACCCATACCCACGCCAAGGCAGGTCAGGTATATATCGGAAGAACGGTAACTGCTGATCAGGCGGTTCAATTCGTCTTCTGACTGCTCACCTACATTAAAATCCCCATCCGTAGCCAGGATCACCCGGTTTGTTCCTCCCCGGATGAACTGGCTCTTGGCCAAACGATAGGCCGCCCGGATGCCGCCTTCTCCAGGTGTGGCGCCTCCGGGTTCAAGCTGTGCTATGGATTCCAGGATCTTTTTTTTATTTGCGCCGGAGGTGGGTGTCAGCCAGACGCCGTTGACCCCGCCGTAAACAACAATCGAAACGGTGTCTTTGTCACGCAGGTTATTGACCATTAAACTGAAAGCAGATTTTAGCAAAGGCAACCGGTTCGGAAGGTCCATGGATCCTGACACATCGATCAGAAAGACCAGGTTGGCCGAAGGAATGCTATCCATATTTGCTTTTTTCGCACAGATCTGAAGAAAAAGCAGTTGGTTATTGGGATTCCAGGGACAGGTTGATACAGCAGACCGGAAAGAAAACGTACTATCACTTGTTGGCGGGGTATAATCGTAATTGAAATAGTTTAGCATCTCTTCGATCCGGATGGCATCCGGCGGAACGGAATTATCCATGTTCAGGAATCTGCGGATATTGCTGTAAGAGGCCTTGTTGATATTGATAGCGAATCCGGTTTCGGGATATTTAGCCGCCGGAAGAAATTCATTTTCCACCAGGGAACTGTAGGTTTCAGCCCCTACCGTCCACCGGTTCAATTCTTCAGAAGAAAGGTTTTTGGTTAGTGATAATAACCGGTTCTCTGGTTTTGGGGGTGGCGCAAACCGGGCCTTCAATACGATGGACTGAAACCGGGTGGCGTTTACGCTTAGGGAGCAGGCATAATACCCGTCGGCGGATAAAGAAAGGGAATCATTCGGGTTTGGCAGGGTGATTCCGAATCCGCCCAGGTTACCCGAATAATAGAGGTATCCAGAAGAGTGCAGCATGATCTTTACGTTGCCGATCGGGTTATTGGCTTCGTCCTTTACTTCTCCGCGTAAATAATATTGACACCTGGCAGAGAGGCAGATAAGCAGGGAAAGCAGTATGATGGGCAAGGTCTTCAATCGGAATGGTTTGGATATCAGAACAAAAGGTACACTAACAACGGTATTTATTCCAAAAGCTGATAGATGGAGGCGGTATTTCTTCCCAAACCGTTATAGTCCAGCCCGTAACCCACCACAAACTTGTCGGGAATCTCAAAGCCCGTGTAATCCACCGTTATGGGATGAAGTTTAGCCTCCGGCTTGTGGAGAAGGGCAACGATCTTCAGCGAAGCCGGCTGCTGATGAAGAAGCTGGGGCAGAAACTCATTCATGGTCTTGCCGGTGTCTACGATGTCTTCAATGATTACCACATGACGTTCGAAGATTTCCGTATCGAGCCCGATGGATGTGATCACCTGGCCGCCGGATTTCATCCCCTTATAAGAAGCGAGTTTGATAAAAGATATTTCTGCATCAATGGTCAGTTCCTTGAAAAGATCGGCTGCGAATATGAATGAACCGTTGAGGATCGCGATGAATACAGGGTTCTTGCCTGTATAGTCCCTGTTCAGCGCCTGCGCCAGTTCGGTTACTTTCTTGCGTATCGCTTCTGCGGCGATATACGGTTTGAAGTTCTTGTCGTGTATGCGGATGTTGGACATGTTTTGGTGTTATGAGGCCGGAATGACCGGTTTCTTATACCCCAGAGTTCTCAAAGCGGGCCTGGATGATGCGGTAGACTGCAGAAAAATTTTCTCGCCCGGTGCAGGCTCTTCTCCGGGGTTCAAACGGTTCATTTCGAGGAGACTTTCATAACGTATGCCCTCGTTCTGACAGATGGAATACAGGTTCTCTCCGGCCTGTACCACATGAACCGGATTCAGGCCCGTTCTCCGTTTTCTCTGCAAGAAGATCAACTGGTCATTCGCCAGCACATCCTGCTGGTTCATATCATTGAAGTCCAGTAAACGGCTCAGGGGAACATCATATTGGTTGGAGAGGGAAAGCAGGGACATGCCGGCCTTCACAAATACAACCCGGGCGGAATTGATGGAGAAAGGACCGTCCGGGTAAACCGTGCTGACCAATGGCTGGATCAGCCCTGTGCTGTCGGTAAATCCCTCCAGCGTCTTTTGTTTATTTTCCGATGCAACCAGATCAACGGCAACGGGTTCTTCCGCATGCCGTTTGCCCATAGCAATGAGGGTATAATTCTCCAGATCGTAGTCCTGAATGAGTTTAATGAGGATCTGCGGATAACGGGGGTTGGTTGCGTAGCCGGCCTTTTTTAACCCATAGGCCCAGGATTCATAGTCCTCCGGATTCAGTTTGAATAAAAAAGCATATCTCGGGCTGCCTGCCAGGAAATCCGAATGGTCTTTGTAAGAATCCGCGGCAGTGGCATAACTGCGGAAACATTCGCCACGGGCATCATCATCGTGAACAACCGTTTGGCCGGTCCATGTGCTTTTGCATTTTATGCCAAAATGATTGTTTGAATGCAGTACCAGATCGCTGGTGCCTGCTTCGGTTTCGTGAATGCCCTGCGCCAGGATGATGGAGGCAGGAATGCCGGAGCGCTGCATCTCGGAGATGGCAATACCTTTATAATTGCTGATGTAGCTAAGGACCTGATCGGGGTTTTGCGCCCAAAGAATACCCGTGCCCATCATCATCACGCCAAATATCAATCCTTTTAATTTCATCCGTGGCTCTTTTTATTTTGTCGGATGGATCATAAAAGATTCACCAGCAGTTTTATTTTTTCCGGATCATCAACAGGCCGTCCCGCACGGTGAGCATTACCTTATCCACACGTCTATCCTGCAAAACCAATTCATTGAAAGCCTGAATGGCTATTGCATTTTTCCCTGTCAGTTTTTCTTCCAGCACCTGGCCATGGAATAATACATTGTCGGCAAGGATCAGGCACCCGGACCTGATTTTTGGAAGCAGCAACCGGTAATAATCGGAGTATCCGGTTTTGTCTGCATCAATAAAGATCAAATCCCAGGGCTTATCCAGGCTTGCGAGTACCTCTAACGCATTTCCGGTGTGCAAAATTATTTTATTACTTGTTTTCGATTTCTTAAAATTTTCCCGGGCCGCAGCTGCCGTTTCTTCCCTTATTTCCAGGGTATGTAGTTCTCCTCCGGGTTTGAGCCCCCTGGCAAGACATAAAGTACTGTAACCCAGGAAAGTACCAATCTCTAAAACATAAGCTGGCTGAACGATCAGGCTGATCATTTCAAGCAGTTTACCCTGGAGGGCTCCGCTCAGCATTTGCTTTTCGGGATGGAGCTGACTGTCTTCTTCAATCTGATTCAGCAAAGGATCTTCCTGCGGCGAGAAATGCTCAGCATACTTTTGAGCTTTGGGATTGATGAGTTCCATGGCGTAAAGGTAATAATTTGGTTTTTACGATTATTTTGTTGATGTCCGTGGAATTCAGGAAGGAATCCGAACGGTTATCAGGTTGCAACAAAACAGGTGTAAAAACGCATCCAAAGTCCATCAACCATCAGCCATCAACCCTTTCTTCCTGTATGAAATCAAATAGAGTCCCGCAAAAGTAATCAACCCGTTTATAACCAGCAGCTCGAGGCCGATGTGGAAGTTTCCGCCAAACAATTGATCCTGGTATTTATCCAGAAGAAAACAGAGCAGGGGAGATAAAATACAGACGATCGGAACCCCTCGGCCATGCACTTGTCTTTTGGTGAGAATAGAAAAGGAAAATAATCCCAGCAGGGGGCCGTAGGTATAAGCCGCTACTTTCAGGATAATGCCGATCATGCTGTCGCTCGAAATCCATTTATACACGAGAACGAACAAAAGGAAAATGAATGCAAAAAGGAGGTGCACCCTTTGGCGTATCCTTTTCTGACGCGCTTCCGAAAGGGATTTATTCCGCTGAATGCCGAGGATGTCTATGCAGAATGAAGAAGTAAGAGCCGTAATTGCTCCATCCGAGCTCGGGAACAGGGCGGATATAAGGGCAATGATGAATATGATGGAGATGTATTTCGGCATATGATGCAGGGCGAGTTCCGGAAACAGATTGTCGCCCGTCAGATTCAGATTTTCTCCAGCGGCAAAAAGATGCAGCAGGCCGCCGAGAAAAAGAAAAAGAAAAATCACGAACAGCATGATAAATCCCAGCACCACCATGTTTTTCTGCGAGTCTTTCAGGGTTCTCACGGAAATGCTTTTCTGCATCATCTCCTGATCCATGCCGGTCATGGTAACGGTGATGAACATGCCGGCAAGGATTTGTTTCAGAAAAAACAATCTGCTGTTTGGGTCAGTGAAAAAGATTTTGGAATATCCCCTGGTATGCAGGGCGTCCATGGCGCTTCCGAGGTTCAGGTGCATGTGGTGCAAAATGTAGATCACACATACTACCATGCCGCCCAGCATGCAGGTGGTTTGCAGCGTGTCGGTCCACACAATGGTCTTTACCCCGCCTTCATAAGTGTACAGCAGGATCATCAGGAGGATAATCAGGGTAGTGAGCCAGAAAGGAACATGAAAACCCGAGAGGATCGCCACCTGCAGAATATTCACCACCAGGTATAACCGCGCTGTGGCGCCCAGCACGCGGGAGAGAATAAAAAAAGAGGCGCCGGTCTTGTAGGCGCTCATGCCCAGCCGTTCGTTCAGATAATTATAAATGGACGTGAGCCTGAGCCTGTAATACAGGGGTAGCAACACAAAGGCGATCATGATGTAGCCGATGAAATAGCCCAGGGTGATCTGGAAATAGGCGAATGATTCCCTGGATACGGCTCCGGGTACACTTACAAAAGTTACGCCCGATAAAGAAGTGCCGATCATGCCGAAGGCTACAAGCATCCAGTTTGAGTTGCGGTTGCCAATAAAAAAAGATTCGTTGTCAGAACCTTTGGACGTACGCCAGGCCACTGCCAGCAGCAGAATAAAATAAGCAACTACAAAAGTGAATAATAATGCCGGGGACATGTAAGGGCGCTAAATTAGTGATTGAAAATTAGGAAATACAATATTAAAAATTGAATTTTAGTTTTCTGAAAGGAACAACATCTTATGGATATGGAGTCGGTAGCGGTATTTTGCGGTTCCCACGAGGGGAATAATCCGGTATATGCAGAACACGTAAAGGAATTGGGCAAGTTGCTGTGCATGCTGAATTTGCGGGTGGTTTATGGCGGCGGTCATAAGGGTCTGATGGGCATACTGGCCGATGCCGTGCTAAAAAACGACGGCCGCATAATGGGTATCATTCCGCAATTCCTCATTGAATCCGAAATGCAGCACAAGGGACTAACGGAAATAGCTGTTGTCCCGGACATGCACACCCGAAAAAAAATGATTTATGACCGCTGCGATGCGGTGATCGTGCTGCCGGGCGGTTTTGGTACCATGGATGAGCTCTTCGAGATTCTGGCCTGGAACCAGTTGAAAATTCACGACAAAAAAATTTATATCCTCAACTCCGACGGCTTTTATAATCATTTGCAAAAACACATCAACCAAATAAAAAAGGAAGGTTTTCTACCCGGGGAATCGGCAGATAAAATTTTTTTCTGCGGTACCCCCGTGGAACTTTTTAACAAGATCAGTTAAAAGCCGATGTTGTATCCCAGTCCGTACAGCGCCTGATGATAGTAAGGAGAATACTGATTTTGAAGTACATCATACAGGATGGTGATCGTGACCGCACCACGACCTGCGGGTATGGCCGCTCCGCCGCCCAATAAAAGAGAAGGGACAAATTGCGTGGGTATTTTAGCTACCGACTGATCGGTGCCGTAATAGTTGACCTTCCCCCACAAATAGTTCAGTTCGGGCTGGGCCTGGATAAAGAATTGCCGAAGCGGATAGAACCTGGCAAACACGTTCATACCCGCATAACTCTGCGTGTATTTTTCCTGGTAATAGGTATCGTTATATCCGTAATGGATATAATTCACGCCTGCACCCGCTGCAAACTGATCCGTAAAATGGTAGCCGATCTGGGGAGAGACATTAATGATGGTATAGGTGCCAAAGTTCAATCCGAAATTCCCGCCGCCGAATAATCTGGATTTGTCAAATCCCTGCGATCCCTCCGATTGCTGTGCAGCAGCCAACTGTGTAAAAACCAGAATAATAGCCAGAATAAATACTGTTCTTTTCATAATGGAATATTGTCGCAAAGTTCAAATTAATAAACTGCTGACTGAGTTGTCCCGAGGTTAAAAAGCTGTTATTTGTGAATTCCGAAACGCCGCTAATTCTTAAACGAAGGGCATAAGGACTGATGGCGGTCCCCATTATACTCGGAATAATCTCCCGGCCGGATAACGGCAAATTCCCACGCGCCGTTTCCGTTGTTGTATTGTTTAAGGGAAGACGTGGTCACATCATAAGTGAACATCAGCCGGATGTTTTTATAAACAAAACCGATCATGGGAATGACCGATTCATTCACGCGGTAATACAATCCGCCGATCAGTTGCTGATCTCCATCTCCGGATAAATTATATTGAACATTCAGTCCGGCCACAGCCTCTGAAGCCCCGGCCTGACTGGTAAAATAGCCCATGGGATTGATGATCACCAGATCGCTGGTTTTAAAACTGGAATTGATGAATCCGATGAACCGGGGCTGGATGCGGTCATCGAATCCCGCGTCCTTGGTGCTGAAAAAAGATTCTCTGGGCTGATTGATGTGCTGAACGGAAAAGCCCACATTTATATATTTGTTTTTGTCGGGGAAATAGGCATAATTCAACCCCACCTGCATGTCGAAATAATTGATATTCGGCTGATCAATAAAAACATTCGAAGTTATTTTGGAAGAAAAGAACTGGCCGTCGAACTGATCGGGATACCGGAGGTTGGCATCGTTGATCCGTTTGTTGACCCATCCCGTATTGAATCCGATGGAAAGCAAACTGGAATAAGCCAGCATCTGGTGATAGGCAATGGAGCCGTAAATCTGGGTAGTGGTGAGGCTGCCCGATCCGGCAACATCGTTTAGAATAACGCCACCCAGTCCCAGCCAGCCGGATTGTATGCGGTCGCGGAATACCTGTGCATCTCCCCAGGCACTCATGGTTTTGTAGGGCTGCGCCATGATAGACGACCACTGGTTCCGGTAGTTGGCCCCCAGGCGGTAATCCGCATCGGGAATAAATCCTGTATTTGCGGGGTTTGTGGTCAGCGGTGAGTTGAACCACTGGGAGAAATGGAGATCCTGAGCCTCCAGCGCCAGGACCAGAAACAACTGAAGTATGGAAAACAATATTAATCTCCGGATCCGTGACATCGGTACAGAATTTCTCGAAAGGCCCTGATAAAGATACATCTTACCTGATTAACGTAATATCTCCCCTTCTGGTTGTTTTTCTTCCGTCGCTAAAGCTGGCTTCCAGGGTATAGGTATACACATCCATGGGCTGTGGAACGCCCTTCCAGGTGCCGTCCCAGCCGTAATACGGGGTGTTTGACTGGAAAACGACCTGCCCCCAGCGGTTATAGATCTTCCAGTCCATGCTGGCGATCCCGAATCCCCGCACCATAATGGTGCTGTTCTGCCCAAAACGACCCGGTGTAAAGGCATTGGGCACATCCAGCAGGGAATTGATCAGCACATCCACATTCTGGCAAACCGTGTCCGCGCAGCCATATTGATTGTAGGCCACCAGGCAGGCATTGAATGTACCGGTTTCCTGATACTGGTGCTGTATGGTATCCATCGAAGAAACATCCGTGGAATCTCCATCCCCGAAATAATAGGTGAAATGATTGGCATCCGTGGAACTATTCAGGAAAGAGGTGGGCACATTATATTCAGGTGGAACCGGTTTCGTGGTAAAACCGGCGGTTGGTTTGGAATGCACATTGATGGTTCGCGAGGTGGAATCCCGGATATTACAGGTTCCGGGGTCGATGGCCACCAAAGAAATAATATAGGTGCCCGTATCCGGATACAGATGCATGGGATTTATGTCGGTAGACGTGCTGCCATCTCCGAAGTTCCAGAGAAATTGCTGTCCTGCCAGGCTCGTATTATTGAACAGGGCATTATACGGTGCGCATCCGTCAGATATCTCAAACTGGGCTTTGACCAGGGGTGAGACCCGAAGATCTTTCGACAGGCTGTCAGGGTAATTGCAATAGTTGGTATCCAGGAGAACGAGCCGGACGGGGTAGGTGCCCGGAGCGGCATAAGCATGGGTAATGCTGTTGGAGCCGGAAATCCGGGTGCCATCCCCAAAATCCCAGGTAAAGTCATCCGGCGTAAAAGGTTTGCCCGCAGGCGCGGTGGATGTATTGTCGAACTGGAAATTGAGCGACTGGCACGGGGGTAATTTGGTAATATTAAAATCCAGGATAGCCTTATCGGTGCGTACGCGGATGTTCAGATAGGCAGTATCACTCACATTACAGGAATTGGAATCAATGGCAATGAGCCGCACATGGAATGTACCCGTTGCATTATACGTATGATTGATCTGAAACAGTGTGGTCAGGGTATCCGGTGTACCGTCTCCGAAATTCCAGATGTATTGTTTTGCGTTATGCAGGGTATCCACAAACAACACGTCCAGGGGCACACAGCCGGAGCTGTCGTAATGGCCATTGATGAGTGATCTCGGGTCAGCGGATACGCCCGCAAAACTGAAAGCGATTTTTACTGCGGCCATATTGCAACCCTGACCACCCGTACCGTTCCGGGGCGACCATACGCCGGGTGATGTCGGAAAAGGCGTCAGGCTGTGTGCCCCGCAGTTGGCGCAGATGGCCTGATAAATGATCCCGTTCTGGTCGTAGCGGCTCGTGCCGCCATCCACGTGTTCGCTCACACTTTGCGGGCCGTCATTCTGCCCGAAGTAAGTGCCGTACAACAGGGCGGAAGCATTCTTCTGAATCACTATAAAATAAAAATCCCTTCCATCGGTCGTTTTTTTAATGGCCGAAGGAGATACCGGCATCCCGGCTGTTCCGCTCAGGCCGTAAGGATCCTTGCTGGCAAAGAGCCATCCGCCCCAGCCGGAAACATACACGTTCTCGCAGCGGTCCACCAGAAAAGCGACGGGAGAAATATTCGGATTGGGAGATGCTTTTCCAAAAGTGGTGGAATAAACATATTGGGAAAGATCGGGCATCAGTTTGGCCACAAACTGTTTGGCGCCCGCGTTGATGAATCCCACGTTCGGCGTTGTGGCCCAGTTGCCCGTGGTGGACCCCATCACATACGGAAAACCATGTTTATCAAATTCGATTCCGTAAATGGCATCAAAACCATTGGTGCCGAGATACGTTGTTTTTTTGAGTGTGGAACCATCGTTGCTGATGATGGAAATAAATGCATCGCAAACACCTCCTGAATAGGCCGGTTGTATGGAACCTGCTTTATTGCCCGGAAAATCGGTGTTGCTGGCCGTGGCGCCTGCCACATAGATGTCCCCATTGGCCGGATTGATTTTTAAAACAAAACAGGCATCCTCCTTTGAGCCGCCGAGATAACTCGCAAATATCAGGTTTTTGCAGTCGGGTGACAATTTCACAATAACGCCATCCTGGCTCCCGCCGCCATAATTGGGCTGAAATACACCCGGTGTTACGGGGAAGTCCTTATCGGAGCGCGTAGTGGACGCAATATATATGTTGTTGGAACCGTCGATGATCACCTCACTGCGGGAATCATCGCCATAATTTCTGATCAGCGACATGGCCTCTTCCGGCGCCTCTCCGTTCAACTGATCTTTTACATTCACACCATCAAATTTGCTTCCGCCGATCCTTGCCGAACCGATGATGTTGTTTCCGGCGGCGTTGAGTTTCACCACAAATATCTCACAACCCCCGGACGCACCAAACGTATTCTGAAATGGAAAATCCGTTGAATAGGTTCGCCCCATAACCACGAGGTTTCCCTGTGCATCGGAGATCATGCTGTGCGGACATTCTTCCTGGTTGCCGCCAATGTAAGTGGCGTATAAACGATTCCTTCCATTACTGCTGAGCTTGATGATGCCCACATCATATTTTCCCCCGCGGAAATTTCCCTCGAATGCACCCGTAGAAACCGGGAACCCGTCCCCGAATACAATGCCCCCCGCAAAAAAAGTTCCATCGGGACCGGGAGTTGCCGTGAAACCCCAGTTCGTTTCCCTGCTTCCGGAGAAGGTGGAAAAGATAAGAGTGGGATCGATCACCAGTATCCGGGTATTGTTGTAATGCTTTACGTCGAAGCGCACGGTTCTGTCGCCAGAAACCCTGTACCGGACGGACACATCCTCTCTTCCGCGGTCGCCGGTCTGGTAGGAATAGGGTTCCAGTTCTTTTACATCGCCCACGGATGTTTTTACCGTTAGGCGGTTATTCTTAAGCGTTAGGCCGTCAATCCCCTCATACTGAAGGGCAATATTCCGCGGGTCGGCTCCCGGGTGGATGATGATGTCGTATTTAAGCATCCCGTTGGAAGTATAGTAGCGAAGGTCGATGCCCGGGTACACATTTTTATAGGTAACGCCCTGGTATATACGACAATTTCTGGCCCATTTGCCGGAATCGTTCCCGATGAAATAATTATTGTAGGAATCCAACGGTTTGTCTGGTATGATCTCCGCGGCCTCATTCATGTGAAGAAAGTTCACGGCGTAGGCATGGGAGCGAAGGGTTTCGGGCCTGCCGGTCATGCTTCGCCGGGCAACGGCCCCATTTACACGGGCAGAATCCCCGGAAAAAGGGTAAGTATGGGATCCGCTGAAGCGGGCCAAATCTTCCGGGTTGTGGAGCACCACTTTAAATCCCTTTTTATCCAGAAATAAACTGCCGTTACTGATCTCCGCCTTCAGTAAAACCCGGGAATCCCACTGGCCTTTATTTTCAATGAATTCCAGGTTGGGAGAAACTTCTGACTGTGCATAGCACTGCCCCATGCCGAGCAGCGATAACAGAACTATGAATAGCCGTTGTTTGAACAATTTTTTATTTTATAATAACGTAAAGGAAATCAGGTCAGATCACTTGAATTTGTTAAAAATAGTCAATACTTTTCCTCCGGTCAACCAGCACCGGACCGGCAACTACCGGATCAGGGTAATGTCTCCTTTCCGCGTTGTTTTTTTGCCATCGAAGAAAGTGGCTTCCAGCGTATAAGCATAAACATCCATCGGCTGGGCAGTTCCTTTAAAAGTGCCGTCCCAGCCATAATCCGGATTACTCGACTGGAACACGACCTGTCCCCACCGGTTATAAATCTTCCAGTTCATACTCCTGATTCCGAATCCCCTCACGCGCACGATGCTGTTCTGACCAAATCTTCCCGGCGTGAATGCATTGGGTACGTCCAGCAGGGGATTGATCAGGGTCTCCACAGGATGGCAAACCGTATCTGCGCATTCGTATGGGTTGATCGCAATCAGGCAGGCGTTGAAAGTGCCCGTTTCCTCGTACTGGTGCTGAGTGGTATCCGCGGTATTCTTTGTCGTGGAATCTCCGTCTCCGAACAACCACATATAATGGCTGGCACCCGTGGAATTATTGGTGAACACGGTCGGGGTATTGTATTCCGGAGGATCGGGCGCGGCCGTGAAAGCAGCCCTGGGCCTGGCATATACCACTACGGCCCGCGTTGTGGAATCCCGGATGTTACAGGTATTGGAGTCGATCACCAGCAGGGATATCGTAAAGGTTCCGGTATCAGTATACGTATGCACCGGATCCATGGCAGTAGATGTGCCCCCGTCTCCAAAATTCCAGAAAAACTGTTGACCGGCCAGGCTGGTATTGTTGACTACGGCGGTATAAGGGACGCACCCGTCGGGAACGTCAAACTGGGCCTTGACCACCGGCGAAACACGCAAAGTTTTGGTCACGCTGTCGGGCGAATTGCAGTAGTTGGTATCCTGCAAAATCAATTTCACCATATAGGTTCCGGCGGCAGCATAAGAATGTGTGACCGTATTGGATCCGGGGGCCTGTGAGCCATCTCCGAAGTCCCAGGTAAAATCTCCGGGCAGGAAAGGTTTTCCGGAAGGTGGCGTGGATCTGTTATCGAACTGGTAATTAAGCGACTGGCAGGGTGGTAATTTAGTAATGTCAAAATCCAGGTTGACCTTATCTGAACGCACCCTGATGTCCACATAGGCCGTATCACTGATATTACAGGTGGTGGAGTCGATGGCGATTAGCCGCAACCGGTAAATGCCGATATTATTGTAGGTATGCAAAACCTGAAAGGCGGTGGTTGTGGTATCGGGTGTTCCGTCGCCGAAACGCCAGATATAGGTTTTTGCATTGTGAATGGTGTCGGTGAATAATACGTCGAGGGGAAAGCAGCCGGAACTGTCGAAGCGGCCATTGATCATGGATCGGGGATCTGCAACAACGCCGGCGAAATTAAAAGCAATCTTCACGGCAGCCAGGTTGCATCCGTTCACCCCGGTTCCATTCCGGGTGGCCCATGTGCCCGGCGTAGTCGGGAATTTGCCCAATCCGTAGCAATTGGCGCAGATGGCTTCATAAATGATCCCCTGTTTATCAAAACGACTGGTACCTCCATCCACATGGTCGCCCAGACCACCATCCTGTCCGAAAAAACTGCCATACAACTGACTGGTAGCATCCCGCTTCATCACGAAAAAATAAAAATCATCCCCGTCTGTTGTGCTTTTCAGGGCATCCTTGGTAACGGTGAGCCCGGTAGTTGTGGAATTGTTATAAACAGCCGGATCAGAACCTCCGCCTTCCCTTTCGATACCACCTCCCCATCCGGCCACATACACGTTCTGACACCGGTCCACCAGGAAAGCGGTTGGAGAAATATCGGGAAATGCTGCACCTTTTCCGAATACTGTGGAATACACATAGCCTGAAATGTCGGGTCTGAGCTTGGCAATAAACTGTTTGCCCCTGGCCTGGCTGAATGTTGCATTGATCACGGGCCAGTCGCCCGTTGTGGTTCCCATCACATAAGGGGAACCTAGGTTGTCGAACTGAACGCCGTAAAGAACTTCCGTACCTGCGGTTCCTAAATAAGATGTCTTCCGCAGCGTGCCGCCATCGTTGCTGATGATGGATAAAAACCCGTCGATGGCCCCAGAATAAGTAGCAGAAACCACGGGTCCGTTTGCCGTTCCCGGCATATTGCTGCTGGAAGTACCTCCGGCCACATAGACATCGTTGTTGGTGGGATTCAGCGCCAGCGCAAACGCTGCATCGTTGCTGTTACCGCCCAGATAGGAGCTGGCGAGTATGGTTCCCAGATCTGCGCTGGCTTTGATAAAAACCCCGTCCTGGAGACCCGCATTCGTTTTCTGAAAAGCGTTGGGGGTTGTGAAAAAATCTGTTGACTGGGTACAGGATGCGAGGTATACATTTCCCGCATCATCGAGAACAACTTCGCTACGGCCGTCATCTCCATAATTTAACCGCAGCGAACTCTGGCCCATCGGAACGATGTTGTTGGAATATTTCGGCGCGATGTTTACGCCGTCATTTGAACTGCCTCCGATCATCCTCGATCCGATGAGGTTGGTTCCCGTTGCATTCAGTTTCACCAGAATAATATCATACCCGCCTTTGAGCACATCATTTCCCGTTGCGGTGCTTACGGTAGGAAAATCAGCAGAACTGGTTCTTCCGGCAATCACCAGGTTGCCGGCTCTGTCCGTAACCAGACTGTGCGGTTGTTCATTCCCTTTACCCCCGATATAAGTGCCATACAGGCGGCGAACGCCGTTGCTGCTGAATTTCATGATGCTGATATCGTATTCATAAATGCCATCCGTGTTATCGCCCCCGTGAAATTGGGTCTGAAAGGCTCCGGGACTGGCCAGAAACCCATTTCCTGCATCATTGGGAATGGAATTCAGTACGATGCTGCCCGAATAAAAATTTCCATCGGCGTCATAGGTAGCGGTATAGCCCCAGTTATCGGAATGACTGCCGGTAAACGTAGAGAAGACCAGGGTTGGATCAATTACGATCGTTGCCGATTTGGAATATCCCGTAAGTCGAAACCGCACAGTATTATCCGGCCCCGCTTCATAGTGGCAGTCCAGATCCTTATTGCCGTCTTTGGAAAACTGGTAGGTGTGCGGAATGTTTTCTCTTACATCACCGGCAGCCGTGTGCACCGTAAGCTGACGGCTTTTTATCGTGAGTTTGTCCACTCCCGTATATTTCATCAGGATATCGTTGGGATTACCGCCGGGGTGTATAACCAGGTCGTATTTCAGACTTCCATTTTCCGTATAGTAGCGCAAATCAATATCCGGATAAATGTTCTTATAGGTAACGGCCTGGTAAATTTTACAATTTGAGGCCCATTTGGAAGGATCATTGCCAATGAAATAATTATTATACGTATCCAGCGGTTTATCTCCTGCAATCACCGCCAGGTCACTGCTGTTTATAAAATCCATCTGGTACAGCTGGGAATGCATGATCAGATTGTTGGTGACAGGCTGACCCTTCGGAATGTTGCCTCCGCCGTTTTTCTTACCATAAACCGGCGCTGCAAATCGGAAGGAATTGGTTTCTGTTGCAGGCGCCTTGCTTATGCCGTTGCCCGTTGATGCGCCGGAAGCATTCCCGTGTAATGAAAGGCGAAGCGCATTCATGTCTTCGGGGCGCTGGAGCAGGACGGAAAAACCATGCTTGCGTAAAAAAAAATTGCCGTTGGAAATATCCGATCTGAAATGCATGGCCGTGTCCCATTGGCCCTTGTTTTCAATGAATTCCAGGTTGCCCGGGTCTGTCTGGGCTCCTGCCTGCAGAAAACAGGCAGAGAACAGGATGACAAAAAGGAGTAGTTGTTTTAGCAATTTTTTTGTTTTGCCGGAATGATTTACGAGATCCTGCTCCAGACTGTTTTCCCCCTTTCCTGCATCAGCTGATGTCGAAGAAGGGCATGTTCAGCCATTTCCAGTTCAGGATCTTCCGCCAGTATTTTATCCGCAGATTGGATGGCCTGCTGCAGGATATTTTTATCGCGGATAATGTCAGCCAGTTTGAAATCCAATATGCCGCTTTGCCGTGTACCAGCGATATCTCCCGGACCCCGAAGCTCCATATCTTTTTCCGCAATACGGAATCCATCTGAAGTCCGGCACATGATGTTCAAACGTTCCCGGGCATCCTTTCCCGTTTTGTTTCCGGATAATAAGATACAAAAGCTCTGTTCATTTCCCCGGCCCACCCGTCCGCGAAGCTGATGAAGCTGGGAAAGACCGAATTTCTCTGCACTTTCAACCACCATCACACTGGCATTGGGAATATTCACGCCCACTTCTATGACCGTTGTGGCCACCATAATCTGCGTTTCGCCGCTTACGAAGCGTTTCATGTTGGTTTCCCGCACCACTGCTTTCTGTCGCCCATGCACCATACTGATATAATACGGTGGTTCGGGGAAATAAGCCTTAACGTTTTCGTAACCTTTCAGCAGATTTTCGTAATCCAGCTTTTCAGATTCTTCAATGAGAGGGAAAATAATATAGGCCTGCCTGCCCTTTTTAATTTCATCCTTTATGAAATCCATCACTTTTGGCCTGTCATATTCATTACGCTGTACGGTTCTTACAGGTTGCCTGCCCGGCGGCAGCTCGTCAATCACGCTGTAATCCAGGTCGTTGTAGGCAGTCATCGCGAGTGTGCGGGGAATGGGGGTGGCGGTCATTACCAGCACGTGTGGCGGTATTTCCGCTTTTTTCCACAACCTGGCCCTTTGGGCTACTCCGAAACGGTGCTGTTCATCAATGATTGCCAGTCCCAAATTCCGGAACTGAACAACATCTTCTATGATGGCATGTGTGCCGATGAGCATGTGGAGAGCGCCTGACGCCAGATCCTCCAGTATCTTTTTTCTCACGGCGGTCTTAACCGTTCCGGTTAACAGGGCAACTGAAACGGGCAGATCCTTCAGCAGAGCGCGGAAATGCTCCGCATGCTGTTTACTCAGGATCTCCGTGGGCGCCAGCAAACAGCTTTGAAATCCGTTGTCGGCTGCCAGTAACATGGTCAGCAGGGCCACCATGGTCTTTCCGCTGCCCACGTCCCCCTGCAAAAGGCGGTTCATCTGTTTGCTGGTCGCTGTGTCTCTCCGGATCTCTTTCAATACTCTTTTCTGGGCTGCGGTCAGTTCAAAGGGAAGTATCCGGGAATAAAAATCGTTGAAAAGGGGTCCTACCTGTTTGAAAACCACTCCCCGGGAATGCTTTTGACGCTGGGATCTGACCATTCCAGTTCTGACCTGGTTAAGAAAAAATTCATCAAATTTCAACCGGTTCAGGCTTTCCTGGTAAGCACCCGGGCCAGAGGGAAAATGAATATGCTTAAATGCCTGGAAACGAGGGATTAATTTCAGGGATTTCAGCAGGGGTGCCGGCAGAAATTCGGGTATGTCCTGCTCCCTGAGCTGCGAAAATAACTGTCGGGTGAATTTGGACAGCTGGCGGCCGCCCAAACCGCGCGCCTTGAGCTTTTCCGTACTGGGATAAACAGGCTGAAGTGCAAAGTCATCAGGTGTTTTTTCCGCGGCAAACAATTCTATCTCCGGATGGGTGATCTGTGGCTCCCCGTTAAAAAAGTTCAATCTTCCATACGCTAAATACCGGAAACCGGGATTCAGGGATTTCTGCATCCAGTTGATGCTCTGGAACCAGATGAGCTGAAGGCATCCCGTAGCATCTTTAATTTCGGAAACCAGTCTTTTGGTCCGGCCCTCTCCCAGGATATTTAACGTACCGAGAATTCCGGCCACCTGTATGAATTCTGTGGATGATGAAATTTCGCTGATGGCATTAATCCGCGATTTGTCAATATGCCGGTAAGGATAAAGTTCCAGCAAATCCCGAAAACTGTCCACCTGAAGTTCTTTGCGGAGCATCTCGGCCCGGTGCGGGCCCACTCCTTTCAGGTACTCGATCGGGCTGGCTAATATCTCTGGGGAAGTCCTGCTCATGAGGGTAGTGGCAAATTTAGTTTAATTCCCGCTGAGATGGAGTTTGCCAGCTTGCATTAAACGGATTATGATTGTATCTTGGCCAAAGATTTCCCTTTGATGAAATATTACTTTAAGCTCCTCAGACCCAAGGACTGGGCAAAGAATCTTTTTTTGTTCGTTCCTTCTTTTTTTGCCGGCCAGATTTACCCGCTTCTTCACTCTGAGCTCATGCTTTTCGGATTTGTTTCTTTTTGCTGTTTTGCCAGCAGCATCTATATAATCAACGATTACCGGGATATTGAAGACGACCGCAAGCATCCGGTAAAGTCAAAAAGACCCCTTGCCTCGGGTAAGGTAAAGAAACCGGTCGCCGTGATCATTTGTATTTTCCTGTTGCTTCTGGGCGTTTTCCTGGGTATTCTGGCAGATCACAGTTTTCAGTTCCTGTTTATCCTGGCCATCTACTTTTTTATGAACCTGGCCTATTCTTTCGGGCTCAAGAATATTGCCATCATCGATATTCTGATCCTGGCCACCGGATTTGTACTGCGGGTAAAGGCCGGGGCCATCATCGCCATGGTAGACACGTCTACCTGGCTGATCATCATGACCTTCCTACTTTCCCTGTTCATGGCCATAGCCAAAAGAAGGGATGACCTTTTACTGAAAGGGGCCACGGGTACGGAAATGCGAAAGTCCATGAGCGGATACAACCTCGATTTTCTGGATACCATGATGGGATTATTCAGCGCCATCATCATTGTGGCCTATATCAACTATACCGTTTCCGAGGCCACCATCATCCGGCTGGGTACCTACCGGTTATATTATACCAGCCTTTTTGTAATTGCCGGCGTGATGCGGTACCTGCAAATCACGTTTGTTCTGAAAAAATCAGGTTCACCCACAGATATTTTATATAAAGACTTTTTCATACAGGTTACGGTTGCCCTCTGGGTGATCAGTTTTTTCGTGATTTTGTATTTAAAAGACATCATAATATTTAAAAGATGAAGAAGCATATTGCAAACTGGGGCAATTACCCGGTTGTGGAAAGTAACGAGGAATCTTTTTCATTTCCGGATCAGCTGCACCGGCTGATGGATGCGCAAACTTCTTTTATCCCCAGGGGGAACGGTCGTTGTTACGGGGATGCATCCCTTGCTAAAAGAACCATATCCACCTTAAAATACAATAAGATCCTTTCTTTCGATGAGGCCAAAGGTATTTTTGCCTGTCAGAGCGGACTCACTCTGGATCAGATCCTGGAAGTAATTGTACCTAAAGGATGGTTTTTGCCGGTTACTCCCGGAACAAAATTCATTACGGTCGGAGGCGCCGTGGCCAGTGATGTGCATGGGAAAAATCATCATATTGACGGTTCTTTCTCCAACCACATCCTGGAAATGGACGTTACCCTGTCGTCCAGGGAAATCCTGACCTGTTCGCCGGTGATGAACCCTGATCTTTTTGAGGCAACCTGCGGTGGTATGGGTTTAACCGGGATCATCACACGGGTTAGCTTTCAACTGAAGAAGATGGAAACCTCCTTTATCCGGCAAAAGCAAATCAAGGCGGCCAATCTGGAAGAATTGATCGGGCTGTTCGAAACCCATCAGTATTATACATACTCTGTTGCCTGGATCGATTGTCTTAAAAAAGGTGCACATTTCGGACGCAGCATTCTCCTGCTTGGAGAACATGCCCTTTTAACTGACCTGAGTGAAAAACAAAAGCAGGATCCGCTACGGCTTCCCAGGAAAAAGCAGATTAATTTTCCATTCAACCTGCCCGCCTGGGTTTTGAATGCATTCACCGTAAAAGCATTCAATTATCTTTTTTACACCAAAAATTTTAAGAAGGAAATCAACCGTGTTATTTCCTATGAACCTTTTTTCTATCCGCTGGATGCCATCCTGCACTGGAACCGCGGATATGGCAAAAAAGGATTTGTACAGTATCAGTTCGTATTGCCCCTGGAGGCCAAACAGGGCCTGGTGGAGATCCTGAACCGGATCAGTGACAAAGGCCTGGGTTCTTTTCTGGCCGTGCTGAAAGTTTTTGGCAAACAGGAAAGCATTATTTCCTTTCCGAAAGAAGGATATACGCTGGCGCTTGATTTTCCCATCCGGCCCGGCCTGCTGGCTTTTCTGGATGAACTCGACCTGGTGGTACTTCGTTATGGAGGAAGGTTGTATATGTCCAAAGACGCGCGGATGAAACCGGAAGTGCTTGAAACCGGATATCCTGATCTCGGGAAATTTAAGGATATTGTCAGGAAATATAATCCGGACGGAAGGATCCATTCTCTTCAATCCGACAGGTTATTTTTAACATCTAACTGAAAATTATGGCAACTGTTCTCATACTGGGAGCCACCTCCGACATCGGGGTGGCCATCGCTAAAAAATTTGCTGCTCAAAAATTTGATATTCAACTGGCGGCGCGCCGCCAGGAGCAATTGGAGCCCTTACGGTCAGACATCATTATCCGTTACGGCGTCAGTTGCAGCGTCCATGCCTTCGACGCATTAAAATATAGTGAACATGCGGCTTTTTTCAATGCGCTGTCTCCCTGTCCCGATGTTACCGTTTGTGTATTTGGAATGCTGGATGAAGAGGACCTGGCTTTCAATGACTGGCAGTTGACGGAAAGGATGATCAATACCAATTATACAGGCGCCGTTTCCATACTTAACCTGGTTGCGCAAAATTACATCGCGAAACAAAAAGGAACGATTATTGGTATCAGTTCCGTGGCCGGTGACCGCGGCCGCGCCAGCAAACTTATTTATGGTAGTTCCAAAGCCGCATTCACCACTTATCTGTCGGGTCTCCGGAATAAATGTTTTAAGGAAAAGGTGCAGGTGATGACGGTGAAGCCGGGATTTGTTTATACAAAAATGACGGAGAATCAGCCTTTGCCCGGGTCGCTCACTTCCACACCGGAGGAGGTGGCCGGTATCATCTACAAGGCTTATCAGAAAAAAAAGAATGTGCTGTATGTAAAATGGTTCTGGAGATACATCATGCTCATCATTAATAGTATTCCGGAATTCCAGTTTAAAAAGATGACGCTGTGAGTGATTACAAAAAAATCGCTTTTTTTGATTTTGACGGAACCATTACAACAAGGGACAGCTTATTGGAGATCATTAAATTTCAAAAAGGAAATCTGTCATTTTACCTGGGCTTTTTATGGCACGCACCCTGGCTGATCGCCTACAGACTGAATATAATTCCCAACGACACAGCCAAGCAGAAGATACTGAAGTATTTTTTTGGCGGCATGAAGGCAGCTGATTTTCAGAAAACCTGTGATGATTTTGCCGCATCCAGGCTCCCTGGTATTGTTCGCGGGGAAGCCTTGCGGGAAATCCGGAAACACCAGGCTGCGGGAGTGGAAGTGGTGATCGTTTCTGCATCTGCCTGTAACTGGATCCGGAAATGGAGCGAAGCCTTATCCCTTGAACTGGTTTGCACCGCAATGGAAATAACCAACGGCCGCATCACCGGTCGTTTGTTGGGCAGAAATTGTCATGGAGAAGAAAAAGTGCGCCGCATCCGGGAAAGATGGAATCTGGATGAATTTGAGGAAATATATGCCTACGGGGATACGGACGGCGACAAGCCCATGCTGGCCCTGGCAACCCAATCCTATTTTAAGCCTTTCAGGAACCCATGAATACACTTACCGACATATCATTTTTCATCAGCGGATTTATCTTTTTCTATCTGGTAGCGAACACCGGTTATCTTTTTGTGATTGCGGTCTGCGGCCGGCTGATCCCCGGAAAGAAATTCGCCATCCATCCGGATAAGAAAAAGATTGCTGTGCTGATACCCTGTTACAAGGAGGACCTGATCATCACAGATACGGCATCCCGGGCCGCAGGGCACGATTATCCCGTTGACCGGTTTTCCGTAACCGTTATAGCGGATAAGCTGAAACAGGATACCATTGCGAAATTGAGGCAAATACCGGTGCAGGTGCTGGAAGTGGATCTGCATATGAAATCCCGCTCGCTGCATGCCGGCCTCGAGACGCTGAAGGGAACCGGTACCGAAATTGTGATGATCCTGGATGCAGATAATATTATGGGACCGGCATGCCTCGAAAAAGTGAACGCCGCTTTCCACAGCCATTGCAGGGCCGTGCAGTGCCACCGTACGGCTAAAAATAAAAATACCTCCATCGCCTGGCTGGATGCCATGAGCGAAGAGATCAACATCAATCTTTTTCGCCGCGGACCGGCCGTGTTGGGATTGTCTGCTGCGCCCATCGGATCAGGAATGGCCTTTGACGCAGCGCTCATCTCGGAAATATTTTCTTCGGAAGAGATATTGCAGAACCCGGGAGAGGACCGCGAGATCGATATGCAGCTGATGTTACGTAAAATTAAAATGGAATTCATCGACGATGCCTTGGTCTATGATGAAAAGGTCGCCAGTGAAATGGTCTTTGAAAAACAGCGTGTACGCTGGCTGGAGGCCCAGATGAATCACCTCAGAAGATTTTTTCACGGGGACATGAAAGCGGCTCCTAAAACCGTTCTCTATTACAACAAATTCTTCCAAAACCTGCTTTTGCCGCGCATACTCATGCTTGCGGTATTTTGCCTGATCGGCTTACTATTGATCATCCAGGCTTTTTTCCCGGTCCACTTTCTATTTCCGGGCCGGACGACCTGGATCATGCTGATGGGCGTTTATTTATTTGCACTGTTTATTTCCATCCCGGTTACATTTTACAGCATCAACACACTGAATGCGCTGGGTCGTGTTCCGGTACTGATGCTGGCCATGATCCGGGCCGTGCTGCAAATCAAAAAAAAGCGGACAGAATTTCTGCACACTCCGAAAACGTTTAAGGAAGAGGAGGATTGACCATGTTCCATGATCCCTGCTGCGTGCTCAATTCTCCACAGAATGTACCAAATTATACCCAACACCCTTCAGGAACCAGCGGGCCTGAGGAAATTGTCCCTTGAGCAGGTACCCGGCAATGGCCTTTGGTAAGGAAAAAAAAGTAAAGAAAAGGGTGAAAACAAGGAGTGGAAAGGCAGGGCTGTTGCGGCGCATAAACATGATCCTGTTTCGGGTATGGTAATACACTTTCAGCGGATTCTTCTTTCCGACACTCATGGAATCTTTGTGAAAGATGGTGGCAGCGGCCTGGTACCAGATCGAGTATCCTGCCTTCCGAATGCGGACAGACCAATCCCATTCTTCATAATAAAGAAAAAATTTCTCTGGAAACATGCCCGTTTTTTCAATTACTTCTTTTTTGACCATCATGGCACAGCCATGAGCCGCAGGAGTGGCTCCGGATACCGCGTACTGGCCGGTATCCCGTTCTCCGTCGCCGACGGTGGAGGTTCTGCCGGTGAATTTATTCATAGGCCGGAACCCTGCATACTGGATGATATCGGGATGTTCGAAATATTTGATTTTAGGAGATACCGCACCGATCGAAGGATTCAGATAAAATGGTTCCAGTAGCAGCCGGATCAGGTCCGGGGTAAGCTCTGTGTCGTTATTGACTATGAAAATAAATTCGCCTTTTGCGTGGCGGATGCCCCAGTTGTTACCCCCGGAAAATCCCAGGTTTCTGTCGCTGTACAGTAACCGCATATTCGGAAAATCGGAGGCGGTGAAAACAGTTTCCGGCGGAATGGAGGAAGCCATGTCGCAGACCAGGATCTCATAATTCCGGTAATGCAGCTTTTTGCTGGATTCCAGGAATTCGCGTGTAACCCGGGCCTGGTTATAGTTCAGTGTAATAATGGAAACCAGGGGCTCCTTTTCCGGATAGCGCATGTTCATTCCCCGAAAGATACTATGTAATGATGAACCCGGGAAGTGCTTAGACGCCCGACTTTTGGATCAGTGCAGACGGCGTGTTGGCCATGATCCAGAGATCGTACATGAAGTTGTACCTGTCCGCGTAGTCAATGTCCAGATTAACCCTTTCTTCAACCGACATGTCTTCATTTCCCCTTTTCTTGATCTGCCAGAGACCCGTGATGCCGGCAGGTGCGAGGAAACGTTTGGCACATTGGTTCGTGGTCAGGGTGGCCGCTTCGTATAAAGGCAGCGGACGGTTACCGACGAGCGACATGTCGCCCAGCAATACGTTTAGCAATTGCGGCAATTCATCCAGGCTGCTGTTGCGCAAAAAGGCGCCTGCCCGGGTAACACGCGGGTCGTTGCTGAGTTTAAAGAACCAGGGTCCTTCTGCCGGTTTAGAAGCATATTGGTTCAGGTGCGCATATTCATCCAGGTGCTGTTCGGCACCGGAAACCATGGTTCTGAACTTGTAGAATTTAAAAATACGGTAGCCCCGTCCGGCCCTTTCGGAAATATAGAATATCGGTCCCCTGGATTCCAGGCGTATGGCCAGGGCAATCAACAGGAACAGCGGACTCAATACCAGCAGGGCGGTCATCGAAACAAGGATGTCGAAACTCCTTTTTAAAATGGAATGAATATTGGCCGGTGGAATGAGGGACTCTTCCTCCTGCATTTTATTTTTCATTTCCACCGATCTGGCCTTTACCTTATTCAGGAAACGCACTTTGCTGATCAGCATGCTCTCCTGGGCGGAGTCAATCGGCATGATTTCATCGGCCAGCATGTGCCTTTTATAAACTTCCAGTTCCATATCACACAAACTGGATGAATCCAGGATGAAGGGAATGGTACAAAGCGCTCTGCTGTTATCCAGAAAATGAACGAAATTTTTCACGGCTGCAAAATCAAAACTGGATTCACAAAAAATAACTTCCGGGATGATGTTCCGTTCCTGGGCTATGGATCGCCTGAGTTCTGCCTTGGCATTTTCAATATTATCCGATGCATATCCGCGCTTGTACAACTTTACAAGACGTTCAATATTGGCGGAATTCCCGCCGATATAATAAAAGCCGCTGCTGATGTATTTCGGAACGGCTGCTGCTTCTTTGGCGCGGATGCTGTACCTGACAAAAGCATTTTTTTGATATGTGGAAGCTTTGGGTAGAAATGTAAAATCCATAAATAGGCGTCGGTTAAAGTTTTCGGGTATACGCAGCAATGATTAAACTGCTATCATAGGGTAATAGGTGTCGAACGATTTATCTTCTATCAATTGTTGTACCGTGTTCACCAGGTCAACAGGATTGAAGGGTTTGAGGAAATAACTGTGCACATTATAGGCCGCACAATTCGCTTCCGTTTCTTCCTTGCTCAGACCGGAAAGCACCAGCACCGGTATATTCTTATAAATTCCACTCGACGCCAGTTGCTGGATCAGTTCCCAGTTTTCCAGATCGGGCAATTGCGGATCAGCAATAATCAGATGCGGAAAATTTCTTCTGGACAGCCAATGCATTGCGGAACAACCATCAGGCACCGTAATCACCTGATAAGATTTCCCAAGCACTGTCTGAAACAAAAACCGGATTGCCTTACTGTCATCTACTGCTAAAATTTGCTTTTTCATTGGGCAGAGTTCATTTATTTTTTCTTTGACTCTGTTCCTCAGTAGGTTGGAATTTTCGGCAGCGGCTAAACAAGAGGTATTGGCATCAAGCAGGAATAAACCTGAGATATGGCTGGGCAGATCGTTAATAAAAATTGATTCTGAATAGGGGATTTCAAGGATAAGACTTTAAAAGCCTTATTGTTTTGGAATTGGAAACTGTAGAGTTTCAGAGGAATTGAACCGGACCTTTTCGGGTTTCTACGATAAAAGTAAGTGTTTTTTCCTAAGATCCAAATATTGCGCGGCTTTTTTATTCCGATGTAAATTAAGAAATCAGGAAGCCTCAAATTCCCGGTTTGGGACTTTTTTTTAAGCCTCATCCTGCCGGGCGGACTTTTCCCAGTATACCGTCTGACGGTTCTTTAGAAACCGGTAAAAACCCAGAAAAACGGATAGGTTCATAAACATAAAATAATAAGGAATGTAAAAAGCCTTGATGCGCAGATTGCGCCCTGCACAGATCCACCCGGTCCAGGCCAGCGCATAAAACAGCAGTTGGGCTGCGAATAAGACGTAAAAGAAAACGCCCCCTTCGTGCCAGACCAGCCATCCGTTGCAAACAAACAGAAAAAACAGGCAAAGTGGGCACAGGGTCCAGCGTAAAACGCGGTGGGAAATGAATTGAAAGGATAAAGCAGGATATTTTATCACGTTGAAAAGATTTTTGAGAATAGCCATGGCCTGAAATGCCCCCGCGGAGATCCTGATTTTCCGCTTTTGTTCCTCTTTCATGGAAGCAGAAGCGGATTCTGTGGCATAAGCATTTGGTTCATAACGAAATACATAACCATTGGCACATATTTGCAGGGATTGCACAAAATCGTCCAGAATAACATTTTCAGCCAAACGTTGAAATAGGCCGGTTTGTACTGAAAACAGCTCCCCGGCTGCACCGACTACCGTATAAAATTCCGAATCCAGTTTCCTGAGCAGGGACTCATACCTCCAGTACAGCCCCTCTCCGGCGCCGGCAGCCCGGTCCTTTTCCCTGGTGAAGATCTTCTTTTCTCCTGCAACACCGCCAACAGCGGGATCTGCGTAATGTTTAATGGTATTACGTATGCAGCCCCTGTTGAGCAGGGTATTGGCATCGCTGAATATCACATAACGGGTATATACATATGTCATGGCCCTGTTCATCGCGGCCACCTTTCCTTTCCTGTCGGTTTGATGCAGCCATTGGATGCGCGGATATTGCTGAATGATGTCCGCGGTTCCATCGTCTGAACCGTCAGTAATAAAAATAAATTTGAGCTTTTCTGCCGGATAATCCAGATCCAGGCTGTTCAGAATTTTTCTTTCTATGAAACCTGCTTCATTGTATGCGCAGATCACCAGGGTAACATCGGGCTCGAAACCGGTTGTGTCAGGCTGTTTTTTGTTTTTGGAGAAAATGCGTTGCAGTTTAACAAGAAAAAAGATCAGCAGGCCATAACCCAAATAGCTGTAAAAAATGATGAAAAGACTGAACCAGAATAAAAACTTCAGAAGCATACAGCATTTGGCTAGGCCGCTAATATAGAAACTTCAATTCAAGCAACATATTTAAAAAAGGGAATTCTCAATATGGGACAAGCGGGGCATCCTGCCGGATAAGCCGTCTAATAAATTTTACTTTATGAAATTTATTATTATTTTTGAGCCGTTTGGGTAACCCTAATGAACTGATTATCCGATTTTAATCGCCCGGAGGTCAGCATGGATTTTTCTTCGATTCCGAGTTGCCTGCTATTATCCCGGTTCCCCAATAATCCTTTTCTTCCCTGTTAAAATAAAAATCCTGCGAAAGACCGCGGTGTTGGTTATCCCATTTAAAATGAAAGTATAAAAACCTTACCCATGGATATTATTTACCTTTTGAAGGTACTGATCAGGAGAAAATGGATCATTTTGTTCTGTCTCGCGCTCGGATTATTCGGAGGCCTGATTTTCCGGCTTTTCATATCCGGCAAATATGTTTCTACGGCCCAGTATTCCACCGGATTTGCCCAGACCCAG
Source organism: Chitinophagaceae bacterium (assembly GCA_041691395.1). GTDB lineage: Bacteria > Bacteroidota > Bacteroidia > Chitinophagales > Chitinophagaceae > Puia. The sequence goes on along the minus strand of JBEPUT010000018.1, from coordinate 45,895 downwards.
AAAGTAAGCCTTCAGCTCAACGAAATTTTCGATGTCAATCAGATTGATTTCCGGATCAACAACGTTATTGAAACCTTTAAATCCCCGATTGTGCTGGGTATGGTTTCGTACGACCTGCTCCTGCACGACCTGGATTCTGATCGTCCCTTTCGCAAGCTGAAAGATAAACAAAAGGAGGACACTGCTTATTTACGGGCCAATATGCCTAAAGTAAGGCTTATTTTAAGGGAGAAAATGAGTAGCCTCAAACTACTGACCACCTATGATCCGCAGGAAAAAATGGTCTGGGACCTCCTGAACTTATATGATTACGATGAGGCCAGCATATTGAAAAAACTCACGGTGGAGCGGGTTCCAAAAACAGACTACATCAATGTATCCTTCAGTTCGGAAAATCCGGAACTGTCTGCTTATGTATCCAATAAAATCGGTGTAAAGTTTAAAGAGTTCTTCAATTCCCTGACTTCCATCAACACCAGGGAATCCCTGTTCAAACTCGACAGTTTAAGGGAGAGTAAACGCAGGGAAGTGGATACCCTGCGCACCCGCCTGGAAAGATTCCGCGATAAGATAGGAACGCCCAATCCGGGGGATGCCGCCACGGCCGCCATGAGCGGTTTGCAGGAACTCACTTCTTCCCTCACGGCACAACAGGCCAGCCTGAATGATTACAAGCAACGTCTCCTGACCGTTCTTGACCAGCTTCGCCAGATAGATAATGCCGGCACGGCAGGAGCCGCGGCTTCCGGCAACCATGCAGAAGAGATTATGGTTCTACGAAGGACCAATGAGGACCTGGCCAGCAGACTCGCGCAGAAAGGCGGCACTGATCCTGTAATTCAGCACCAGATTGATGACAATATCAGCAAGATAAACCAATACAGCAGGGCCAGCCTGCCTGGAATCAATCAGGCATTAAGGGCAGCTGATCTGAAACAAGACTTGATTAAGGAGAAATTGGACCTGCAATCGTCCATAGCCTCTACTACCGACAATATTGAAATGTATAAAGGCCGTGTGGAGGAGTTCCGGAAGATTGCTTTTTCCGGTGGTGGCCAGGAAGTGATTGCTAATGCTTATCAGAACGACCTCTCGATCGCGCAGCGCGACCTGGACAAATACAACAACAGCATTTTTGCTTCGCAGGATTTAGACGTATCACCGGATTTTAATTTCAAACAGATCCTGCTTGGCCAGCCCCCCATAAAACCCGAAGCCGTTAAAGGATTGCTGATCATAACCGTTGCCGGTTTGTCCATGTTCTTCCTGTCTGTCCTCGTGATCATCATCCTTGAATTGCTGGATACTTCCCTGCGGACACCGGCAATTTTTGAAAGCCAAACCGGGATACCGGTTCTTTCAACCGTCGGCGGGATCGACCTGGAAAACAAGGCGCTGGGTGATTACTTTATTTTTACCAAAAAAAGCGACCGGGAGCAGGGATTCATTCCGTTTATTGAAAACCTCCGGAAGTTGCGGTATGAAATTGAAAAAAGCGGTAAGCATGTGATACTTTTTACAAGCACCAAAGTCCGTGAAGGCAAAACAACCATCGTGGAATCCCTGGCCCATACCTTTAGTATGAGCAAAAAGAAGGTGCTTCTGATCGATGCCAACTTTTCCAATAACAGCCTGACCCGGGATTATTCTGCCAAACCTTCCCTGGAGAATATCGGCACGGGTGGAGAGGAGGATATGAATAAGATCCGGAACAGTATAACCCATACGCCGGTTCCTCAGGTAGACCTGATTGGTTGCGACGAAGGGAACTATACGCCTTCGGAAATTCTGCCAAAAAATAATTTGTTCGGGAGCCTCGAGCAACTCCTCCGCCAATATGATTTCATCCTCATGGAAGGATCGGCGCTGAACCATCACGCAGACAGCAAAGAGCTGAGTGAATATGCGGATGGGATTGTGCTGGTGTACTCAGCGAAGAACGCCCTCGGCGAAATTGACCGGGAATCCCTCGCGTTCCTGCGGGAGAACAAGGGTAAATTTATCGGGGCCGTTTTGAATCGTGTGGATGAGCAGAACCTGGATCTATGATCCTGATAATTTTAACATGCAGCATCATTTTATAAAGAACCGGGATATCGTCATGTTTGGTTTCCAGCCGTGGAACACCGATATCGCTTTTAATTTCAAGGATATGGCGTATGAGCTTGCCCGTTATAACCGGGTATTGTTCATAGACCGGGCGATGGACAGAAAAACGGCCCTGAAAAACAGGATGATCCGGAAATGGAAAAAAACGGAAACCGGTGAATTCCTTGAGCAAATCCAGGATAACCTCTGGGTGCTGCATCCGAAATCACTGCTCGAATCCGGTAACTGGTCCCCGAATTACAGACTGTTTGATTTTTTTAACCGCATCAACAACAAACGACTCGCAGCTGAAATAAAAAAGGGATTGCATTCCCTGGGTTTCAACAACAGCATCCTGCTGAACGACAACGATTTTTACCGCGGATTGTATCTGAAGGCCCTGCTTCCGGTAAGGGATTATATCTTTTACCTGCGCGACTTTTTAACTATACAGCCCTTTTTCGAACGCTATGGACCACGTTGTGAAAGGGAAATGATTGAAAAATCGGATCTGGTAGTGGCCAATTCCGCTTATCTCGCATCCTATGCGGGTCAGTGGAACCCTCATATCGCCGATATCGGCCAGGGCTGTAACCCGGATGCTTTTTTAACAGAAAACCTCCCGCTGCCCGATGATATGAAGAACATTCCCCGCCCTATTCTGGGTTATTTCGGAGTTGTATCCGGTTACCGGCTGGATGAGCAGATATTGATTCATCTTTCCGAATCATTTCCGGACTGCAGTATTGTACTGGTGGGTCCCTCCGATGCAGTTTTTGATAATAGTAAACTGAGAAGTCAGAAGAATGTTTTTTTCCTCGGGCGGAAGCCACCGCAACAGACCGCCGCCTATATCCGGCATTTCTGTATTTGTCTGAATCCGCAGGCGGTGAATCCGCTCACTATCGGGAATTATCCGAGGAAAATTGACGAATACCTGATAACCGGCAAACCGGTGGTGGCTACAGCAACGGAAGCCATGAAGATGTTCAGCGAATATACTTTTCTCTGTGCATCAAAAGAGGATTATGTGGCCAACATCCGACTGATCCTGAGAGATTCTGTCCTCAGCTCGCCCGTGGAAATGGAAAGACGTAGAAGATTTGCGCTTACCCATACCTGGGAAAATTCCATTGGAGCCCTGGGGAATGCATTTTATCATTTGAAAAAACATTATCCTGCTTTTGAATTATGAAAAGAAAAGACGACAATAAGCGCTTTTTTGAAATCATCACGGTGGTGATGCTGGCCATGTTTTTCATTTTTATTTTTATCAAATTCCTGTATTTCTGATACGATGTTAAATAGAACGGACCATACCGGTTTTTCGGGGAGAGGATGGATACCATATCATCTTCTGGACAAAAAATTAAATACCCCCGTGGGATGGGTATTGCTGGGCGTGGCCGGTTTGTTCATGACCTATGGCATCGTATTCGTGGATGTAACAATCGGTCTGGTGGTGGTGGCTTCCGCAGCGGCCCTGCTGATCCTGATACTGGTCCTGAAGTTTCCTTATTTCGGTTTTTATTTTCTGATTGCCTATTCTTCCATCACTACAACGATCGACCGGCTGATGCCGACATCTCTGTCGTCAGGGTTCTTTGTTGAAATCATCATTTACCTTGTTTTTTTCAGCGTTGTTTTAAGAAGAGACCTGAACAAAAATATTGATCGCCGTTTTTGGTCCAATGCCATCACCCTGGGTGTATTCGTTTTGTTCGGATATTACCTGATCCAGCTGTTCAATCCGGCCATGCTGGGCACGCTCGGCTGGTTCAGCTTTTTCAGCAGACAACTGAGCTATTTCGTTTTTTATTATACATGCTACTGTCTCCTGGATTCCCGCAGCCGCATCATTTATTTTGTGCGTTTCATGATAGGACTCTCCACACTGCTTGCGCTTTATGCCTGCAAGCAACAATGGTTCGGTTATGCCGGATTTGAATTGCGGTGGATAGGAACAGGGGGTGGGCTCGCGCTGCTGCTGCAGGCGGGTATGCTCCGGAAATTTTCCGTATTTTCTGATCCTGCAACCTCCGGCATTCTCTTTGCCAGCATATCCATTTTGAGTATCATCCTTTTTGTGCGAACGGATCAGAAAAAGGAAAGGATCTGGCTCGGCACGGCCGGGGTTTTCAACCTGCTGGCATACAGCTACTCCGGTACCCGTACCGCCACCCTGATGATCGTTGCCGGCATAGCCCTTTATTGCCTTTCCACCCTGTATGAAAAAAGAACCGCTTTTTTTATGCTGGTTTCAGTCCTATCCCTGGTCGCGCTGCTGTTCATGCCTTATCAGAATGCCATCACCAACCGGATCAAATCAACTTTTCAGGGAACAAAGGACGAATCGGCTGCCGTCCGGGATTTTAACCGGCACCAGGTTCAGCCTTATATCCAGGATCATCCGATTGGCGGCGGCTTATACACCTGTGGATTTGAAGGACCCAAATACAACCAGGGACATTATCTGGAGTTCCTTCAGCCGGACAGCGGGTATATGAAAACGGTAGCCGAACAGGGAGCCGTTGGGCTGGCTCTGTTGCTGATATTTTATTTCATAATCATGGCGTATGGTTTCCGCCGTTTTTTTCGCATGAAAGATCCTGAGATCCAAAATTATTACATCGCGCTGCTGATCATGATGTTTACTTTAATGGTGGCGCAATACGGACAAATGGCCATTACGCAATGTCCGGTGATCCTGTTCTTCCATGCTTCGATGATTATTTTTATCAAACTCGCTGATTTCGACAAACCAGATCAAACCATACCCCTTTTCACCAAACAAAATTAATCGTATGCGATATATTTTAATTTCTTTGCTGCTGCTTTCAGAAAGTCTGGCCGCCCAGCCTCAGGGACTTTATCGCGTGGACAGCGCCCGGCTCACGGATATCCGCGAACATCTGGTACAACTCGCCATTCAGGGCCCCACTTATGAAATGGCGGATCACGCCTCGCTGGCCGCAGCCTCCCAGATCACCATTGCAAAATCCGCTTACCTGGGTTTGTTCAGCGCACAGGGGAACATCAATGAGTTTACGGTCAGAAATGCATTCAGCAGCGGAAGCGGTAATAATCAGTATGCCCAGATTTATTATCCGAGGTATAATTTCGGCCTGAATGTTCCGTTTGATATTTTTACCCGGACCAAGAACACTGTCAAGATAGCCAAAGAGAATTATTCCATGACCCTGGCGGCAAAAAATGAAAAGTTCCGCGAAATCAAAGCCGATGTGCTGACCAAATATGAAAACTATCTGCTGGCAAAACAACTCGTGGAATTCCAGAGTAAACTAACCCAGAATGAATATGCTCAATATAAGCGGGCGGAAAGTGATTTTGCTGACAACCTGGTTAAACTGGATGATGTGGAAAAGTCCCAGAAAAGTTACATTACGGAACAGGTAAAAAGCCTTTCCTTGCAGAAGGACCTGAACCTGTCGAAAATAGAGCTGGAAAAAGTGATTGGCGTAAAAATAGAGGAAGTGGAAAAGGGGCTTAAATAGGCATTTCCCCAAATGGATGGAGTTTTGTAATTTTGGGAAAAAGAGGTATATTGTAGGAGAGACAATCTTATCCATTGACTATGAGGCTTTTTTACCTTGTTTTACTTATGGTTTTTTGTTTGGTAACCCAGGTTAAAAGCCAGAACCGGGTTCCCGGTTTCCCCGATCCTGAACCGGCCACGGTTCGGTTTTATCCCAATCCGGCCTCCTCTTATATCACTTTTGACCTTCAAAAAGATTACGGTAAAAACTACAGCATACAGGTCTTCAATTTCCTGGGAAAGAAAGTATATGAGTTTTCTGCGGAAGAACAGAAAACCATTGTCAACCTCACCGATTTCTTCCGGGGCATTTATATCTTCCAGCTCAAGGATCCGAACGGAAAGATTGTTGAGTCGAATAAGTTTCAGGTGAATAAGTAGGGAATTTGAAAATTTGAAAATGTGCCAATTTGAAAATGGAATGCATCTTATTTTCAAATCATCAAATTTTCAAATTAATCAGAAACCTCAACAATCAGAAACTTCAAATAATGCGTATTCTCCATCCCGCGGATAACAGGGTGGTCGGCGGACTGTGTAGAGAAAATAACCTGCCTCAATTTTTTACCGGCATCGCGGGCTGCTGATTCGATCACTTCCAGAAAATTTTCCGGTGATACCAGGTTGGTGCAGGATGATGTAACCAGAAATCCCCCGCTGCGCAATAATTTCATTCCCCGCAAATTAATTTCCTTGTAACCGGTCATGGCTTTCTGTATGTTTTCCCGATTCTTGGTGAATGCCGGCGGATCAAGCATCACCACATCGTATTTCTTTTCCTCCCGGCTCCATTTTTTCAACACATCAAATGCGTTTACGGATTGAAACGCCATCTTATTTTCCAAACCATTGAGGATGGCATTCTGCGTTGCCCCTGCAATGGCTTTCTCTGATATGTCCAGACCGAGCACCGACTTCGCTCCATAATGTGCCGCATGGATCTCAAAAGTGCCGGTATAACAAAAGGCCCCCAGTACGTCCGCCCCATGTACAATATGCTGTATAGCCCGCCGGTTATCCTGCTGATCCAGGAAATAGCCTGTTTTCTGACCGTTTTCCAGGTCCACCATAAATTTCAGCCCGTTCTCCTGTATAATAATTTCTGTATTGAAAGGTTCCGACAAAAAGCCTTTCTGCTGAACCAGGCCCTCCAGTTCCCGCACGGGCACGTCATTTCTTTCAAAGATCTTCTTCGTTTTAAAGATGGAAGTCAGGGCCTGTACAATGGCCGGTTTCCACCGGTCGATCCCCAGGGATAGGGTCTGAATAACAAAATGGTCGTTGAATTTATCAATGATCAGGGCGGGAAGTCCGTCGGCTTCCCCAAAAACCAGGCGGCAGTTTTCGGTATAGCCGGTCTTTTTACGGTAATTCCAGGCAGATTCAATCCGGTGAAGGAAAAATTCGTCGTTGATCTCCTCGTTTTGCCTGCGGGTCAGCAGCCGCACCGTGATCTGGGATCTGGGATTGAAATAACCCTTTCCGACGAATTTCCTGTCCCAGGTAAAAACCGAAACAATATCGCCGGGTTTTGCCAGATCTTCCGTTTCGGCAATTTCGTTGGAAAAAATCCAGGGATGGCCGTTTTCAATGCGGCGGCTGATCTTCTTATTTAAAATAACGGGAATCATGCCGCAAATGTAACTGAATGCATGACCGTAAGCAGAGGCCGGATAAGGACAATTTGTCTCAAATGATCTCTTGGCAGAGAAATTGACAACCTTAACTTTGCCACAATTTCTATAAGATGCAAAAGAAGCCTGAAAATTTTACAGATTCTGCAGATATGGACTCTGCAAGTGAAAGAGAATCAACGATTGATATCAATACCGATGAGAGTGTAGCGGGAACGAATCATATGCGTGTCGAATCGCTAGACGACATGCAGGAGAAACTTTCTGCGGAGTTGCAGGAGCAAAAGGATAAATATCTCCGTCTATTTGCCGAATTCGACAATTACAAACGCAGGACCTCCCGGGAAAGGCTGGAACTGATGCAGACAGCGGGAATAGAGATCATTGTATCTTTGCTGGACACACTTGATGACTGCGACCGCGCGGAGAAGCAACTTCAGCAAAGCGCGGATACAGATGGAACCCGGGAGGGTGTTTTGCTGGTTTTCAATAAATTACGATCTGTTCTGCAGAGTAAGGGCCTACGGCCAATGATCAGCATCCACACAGATTTTGATGTTGAAAAACATGAAGCCATCAGCGAAATTCCGGCTCCGTCACCCAAACTGGCGGGCAAGGTGATCGATGAGGTAACCCGGGGTTATTATTTAAATGATAAAATCATCCGATTCGCGAAAGTGATCGTGGGAAAATGAACTGAATTTTAATGAAAAGGGATTATTACGAAATACTGGAAATCGAGAAGACTGCCTCTGCGGATGAAATTAAAAAGTCCTATCGAAAAGTGGCTATGAAGTTTCACCCGGACCGGAATCCGGGAGACAAGACTGCGGAAGATAAATTCAAGGAAGCCGCCGAAGCATATGAAGTGCTGAGCGACAATGAAAAAAAATCCAAATACGACCGGTATGGCCATGCGGGCGTTAATGGCGGCCGCAGCGGTTTTAATGGCGGCGCTGGCATGAATATGGAGGACATCTTCAGCCAGTTCGGCGACGTTTTCGGAGATGATCTTTTCGGAAGTTTTTTTGGAGGCAGGCGGGGAGCCGGTCATTCCAGAACACAGGGTATCCGCGGCAGTAACCTCCGGATCAAAATAAAACTCACGTACGAGGAAATTGCCAAAGGGGTTAATAAGAACATTAAGGTTAAAAAACATGTTCCCTGTACCACCTGTCACGGCAGTGGCGCCAAAGATAATGGCAGCGTGCAGACTTGTACCACCTGCGGTGGTAGCGGCCAGGTACGTAGGGTAAGCAATACCTTTTTAGGTCAAATGCAAACGGTCACTACCTGCCCGGCCTGTAACGGGGAAGGCAGTATGATCACCGCAAAATGCACGACCTGTAAAGGGGACGGAAGAGTATATGGGGAAGAAGTTGTGAATATAGATATTCCGGCCGGCGTGCAGGAAGGAATGCAATTGAGCGTGACCGGCAAAGGCAATGCGGGAGAACGTGGAGGCCAGCCAGGCGATCTGATCATCCTGATCGAAGAAGAAGCCCACCCGGAATTGCACCGGGATGGTTTGAATGTGGCCTTTGAATTATACATCTCCTTCACCGATGCTGTTTTTGGCTTACAGGTGGAGGTGCCCACCATTGATGGCAAGGCCAAGATCCGCATACCTGCCGGTACACAAAGCGGAAAAATATTCCGGCTCAAAGGCAAAGGATTTCCTTCCGTCAATTCTTATGAAAAAGGAGACCAGCTCATTCATGTAAATGTGTGGACCCCGCAGCAGGTGTCTCCCGAAGAAAAGCTGGTGCTGGATAAGCTGAGTGACTCTCCCAATTTTCAGCCGAAGCCGGATAAAAATGAAAAAAGCTTTTTCGATAAAGTGAAAGAAATGTTCAGCTAAAACCGCGGGCAAAGCATTTTATTTTTTGCCGAATTCTCACGATCCAGGAAGCCGATATAGGAAATGGATAATTCAAATCCGCCATTACCATTACTTACCGTATTCAGTGTGGATATGTTCACATCGTAACTGATCGCAATGGACAAGGGAAGCATATCCAGTTTGATCACGGGAATGAATGCATCCTTCCATCGCAGGAATGCGCCAATGCCGAGCAGGTATTTCGGATCATCAGTAAAATCACCCAGTTTATATCCATAGATGCCACCGGCAACGGTTTCTTTGGCCCCACCCTGTGTGCTGAAATCACCCTGCAGGGTAAATTCCGAACGTTCGTCGATGTAAAACTTGGCGCCGCCGGATACCACATATTTTGGATCCATTTCAACCGGGGCATTCTGATAAAAATTATTTTTCGGTCTGTTGAGGTGATGATACGCCACGCCAAAAAACATACTGTGCTGCTGGTTTGCTCCGAAACTGCTGTTGAAACTCATGCCCACGCTGCCATCCCAGTACTGCACATCGGGCTGCGGAAAGGTTTCTCCGTCGGGCAGCGAGGGATTGAACACCCCGCCGGAAAACTGGCTGTTGGTGGTGATCTTCGAACGATCAATCCTTTTCTCCGCATAACCACCCATGAATCCGAGGGAGAGGTACATGGTCCGGGTATCAGAAAGGGATTTATGATAATTCAAAGCAGGAAACACCTGGTTGGATACCAGACCCGCACTGCCTGCCTTATCGTATAATACCTCCAGACCTACCGTTAAATAATCATTGCTATGACCAACCGGCATCTTGTATTCTCCGTTGAATGATCCGGTTTTATAAGCATTGGTAAAACTATTCCATTGATCGCGATAAACACCCTGAATGCGGTAGTCACCTGTGAAAATGCCGGCAAGTGAAGGGTTTCGCAACAGCGGCGCCTCAAAGAACTGCGAGAAATGCAGGTCCTGCGACAAAGCAGTGGCCAGGCTCCCCAGGCAGATCGCCAGGACTAAGGTTGTTTTTTTAATGGGGTTCGGGTTTCTCATTTTTCTATAAGGTTTCTATCTGATCAGGGTAACATTTCCATGATAAGGGATCAGGGTCGCATTATTACAAAGTATTTGAATCGTATAAATGTACACATCGGAAGGAGCCGGTTTGCCGTTGAAATTTCCGTCCCATCCGCTGGCCTCATCATTCGGTGCGAAATTCCGTTTTTCAAATACCACCTGTCCCCACCGGTTGAAAATGGTAATGGAAGGGATCACATTCAATCCCACACCTCGCACAATAAACCGGTCGTTGGAGCCATCTCCGTTGGGAGAGAATGTATTCGGAATGAAGAAATTTTTGCCGTCGCAGATCACCATTATTCTGATGCTGTCTGATGCGGCGCATCCTCCATCATTTACCACATGCAGCACATAGTCCGTGGTTTTGATCGGGCTGGCCGTCGGGTTAAGGCAATTCGTACAGCTCAGGTCCGTTGCCGGTATCCAGTTCAGGGTTACGATATCGGACGAACCCGTTCCGTTGATCTGGTAAGATGTGCCCACAGGGATGGTTACACCTGGACCGAGTTCGATCGTTGGATAATTGAATGTGGTGACCTGAATGGTTTTGGTATCACTGAAACATTTGATATCGTCTGTTCCCGTAACCTGGTAACTGGTTACCCCGATCTGCGTTCCGTCTGGCGTGGCCACCGGATTGGCTATGGACGGGTTGCTCAGGCCCGTAGCCGGCGTCCAGGTATATAGGTCGGCACCGCTGGCTTGCAGTTGTGCACTTTGCCCGAGACATACCGAATCAGCGCCGCTTACCGTAACCGTTTCTTTTGCATTGACTTTTATTTTCACCGTATCATTTGCGGAACAACCGAAAGGACTCTGTCCATTGACTACAAAATAGGTGGAAACCGTCGAGTTCGCCATGGGATTCGCGCAGGGATAACAGCTCAGCGTACCATTCACCGGCGTTTGCCAGGTATAGGTATTTCCAGGATCTCCCGTGGCGTTCAGCTGAAAGTCAGGCCCGTTCAAACATACCGTCATATCGGAACCCGCATCCACTTTTGGAATCGGATAAATGATCAACGGATTTGCAGGAGACGGTATGGTGCTGGTACAACCAAGTGAATTTGTTGCCGTTAGCGTTACCGTATAGGTTCCGGCTTTCGGATAAAGGACTGCCGGCGGATTCTGGCCAGCGGAAGTCTGCCCGTTTCCAAAATCCCAGGCCCAAATCAGCGGTCCGTTAGGATCAGCAACGGTTTCATTGCCGGTGAAATTTAAGGTTGCCGGTTCGCACTGCGGCGTGAGTCCGCCAATACTGATCTGCGGCGCAGCCACCACTTCCACGGGTTGCGTTTTAGTGTCGGCGCAGCCGTAAACGGTCGTAATGGTCAGGGTAACATTGTATTTCTGAACTGTCGTAAAAATGTGGCTGATGGTCGGAAGCATTCCGGACTGTGTGGTGCCGTCTCCAAAGTCCCACAGGTAATTATTGATCACTGTGCCCTTGGCCAGGGAGGAATTATCGGTGAACGTAATCTTGCCATCGCCATTATTGCAAAGTGTAGTTTTATCAATGGTAAAGCTGGTATTGATGATCCTGTCAATATAGATGGAATCATTGCCGCTGTAATTCACAGGACATCCGCTCGCGTCTTTTAATGTAACGATTGGCAGGTATCGGCCTGGCGTATTATAATGATGCGTGATGGTTGGAACCGTTCCCGTTACCGGCAGGCTGTTGTCACCAAAAAACCAGGTAAACTGAACCGTATTTCCCGTCTGCACTTGAAAATTCACATCGAGGCTGTCGCAGGCAGAAGTGGGTGAATATAACAGAACCCCAACCGGTCCGTCTATATGAATATGCTGGGATGGTGCGGAGGTAATGCAGCCACCAGGACTTACAACAATTAAATTTACATCGTAGTCGCCGGGTTTTGCATAGGTATTTGCCGGGTTTTGAAGTTTGCTCGTTGATCCGTCTCCGAATGTCCAGGAATAAGATTGTGCGTAGTGTCCGGTGAAGGTAAACTGATCAACCAACGGAGGGCAGGATGAATAATTGCTGCTCATGGTAAAAGACGCCACCGGAATATCAATATTGATGGGTACCGGCATAACAAAAGTATTGGAGCAGCCCTGGGCATCGGTAACACTCAGGGATACCGGGTACTGGCCCACCGTTGGAAAATTATGCAGCGGCGGATCTTTTCCAACAAACGTTGTTCCGTCTTTAAAGTCCCAGGTATAAACCGGACTGAATATACTTTTGGAAGTATTGGTGAATTTAATATTTGAACAGATACCGAAGTCGGTACCAGTGGTGGTGAACGATGGTTTGGGTGAAGAGAACGTAATGTATCCGGGTAGCGTAACACTGTCCGTGCAGCCATTGGCATCTGTAACTTTTAATTTTACCGGGAACACGCCCTCTATGGTGTAATTGTGCACCGGGTTTTGTTGATTGGATGCTCCGCCGTCTCCAAAATCCCAAGCCCATGCTGTAATGGGTACGCCGGCGGTAAAAGCGGACAAATCCATGAATGACGCGGCAAAATTATTACAACCCTGTTGGACGGGCGCAGAAAATTTTGCTGTAGGTCCGGTGACGTGCAGGATATAGGGTAATGAGGTCGCCTTACATCCTGTATTGTCGGTGGTGGTTACAGTAATGGGATAATCTTTGGCCACGGTGTATTTATGAGATGTTGCTCCGCTGCTTGAATTGGCGGTGGTTCCATCTCCGAAATCAAATAAGTAACTGACTATATTATTGGGATGCGTGGTGGTGATGATGGCTGTATTGTTTTTGCAGATCGGGTTCGATGCAGCAGTGATGCTGGTCACCTGGTTTGCAATCACCGGCTTGCTGATGGAGCTGGTGCAGGTCCCGTTCGTTACTTTCAGGATAACGTTATAAGTAGTCGGCGCACCCGGGGCATATACATGCGCGGGATTCTGCACGGCGGATGTGTTGCCATCAGCAAAGTCCCATAACCAGGTTAGCGGTCCGGTTGACTGATCCTTGAAGTTAAAGTTATTGGAGGCCAGGCAATCGAAAGTATAATCAAAATCCGCCAGCGGACTATTGATCGTTATATTCATTGTTTTGGGCGTCGGTTGCGTACATCCGTCGTTATAGGCAGTTAGCTTAACGGTAAATGTGCCGGGTTTCAGATAGGTATGGGCCGGATTCTGAAGAGGGGATGAACTACCATCTCCGAAATCCCATAGCCATTGATTCGCTCCGCCCGTGGATTGGTCCGTAAATTGAATGGGCGTATTCACACAGGCCGTTGTTGGGGTAGCCACGAAATCCGGCACTGGTTGAATGGTGCCCACTTTGACAGTGCCTGTAGCGGAAGCGGTACACCCGCCGTTGGTGGTAATGGTCAGGTTCACCTGAAAAACACCTGCTCCGTAGATTTGCGGCGGCGGTGTTTGTCCGTCAAAAGTATTTCCGTTTCCGAAATCCCAATGATAACTGGCAATCCCTTCAGCCTGAGTAACCGAAATGCTGGGCGTAAAAGTATAGGGCGCGCAACCAAAAGCAGGCAGGCTGGGAATGGAAACGATCGGCTTGATCACATTTACATAGGCAGTCTTAGTTACGGAATTGGAACAGCCTCCGGCGCTGGAAGCCGTCAGCGTAACGGTAAAGCTTCCATAAGTTGTATAGGTATGGGTTGGATTCTGAAGGGTTGATTTGGCGCTGCCGTCACCGAAATCCCATAACCAGGATGTTGCCCCGGTGGACTGATCCGTAAAAGTTGCGGTCAGTGGCGGAACACAACCTGCAATGCTGGTTCCTGTGAATGCCGCCGTTGGCGGATTGACCACCTGGATGGCTTGCGAAACAGATCCGTTGCAATTCGAAAAAGCATTATTGAGGGTAACGGTGAAAGGGCCTGCTGTTGTATAGGTATGCAGCCCGTTCCGCACATTGTCAATGGGCGAACCATCCCCGTAATCCCAGCTGGAGCTATTGGGAAAAGGATTTGAGGTATTATTAAAAGTAACCGGGGAATTAATGCACACACTGGCTGCGGCATTAAAACTGGAAACGTTGGAACTGGCAGCAATTTTCACAACGGTGGAAACAGTATCTGAACAACCCTGGTCACTGACGGCGGTGAGTTTCACATTATAATTTCCGGCAGCATTAAACGTGTGTGATGGCGAGGGTTGATTGGAAAAACCGGACCCGTCCCCAAAATCCCAGGTGTAGGTTAGCGTTCCCGGGCCGGTAGTTCCATTGGTAAAGCTGGCGGATACCGGAACCTGGCAGCTGTTGGCGATGGCAGTATTATAATTTGGAATTACCCCATTGGATAAAACGATGGCCCCTGTCTTTACATTCGTTTTTCCCTGACAGCCATAATTGTTCTTTACATATAAGGTTACCGGGAAACTTCCGCCCGTAGTATAGGTATGACTGGGATTCTGTGTATTCGGATCCACGTTCCCGTCTCCATAGCTCCAGGTCCAGCTGACCAGCGTTGCGCCGCCGGGGCCCGGTGTTGACTTATCCGTGAATTTGACCGTGGTGGGAAAACAGCCGGTTAATTTATCTACATCAAAGTCTGCCGTCGGTGAAGGAAATACGGTAATTTGAAATGGTGCTGAAGTATTGCTGCCACTGGCATTGGAAACGGTCAGGGTAACAAAATAGGTGCCTGGGGTTGTATAAATTACCACCGCATTCGGGTTGATGGCTGTTCCGGGACTTACCGCCGGTGGCACACCGCCGAAATTCCAGCTCCAGGAAGTGGGACTTCCGGAAGAAGCGTCATTGAAACCAACCACCAGTGGGGCGCAACCGGCAACCGGGGTTGCAATTATTTTTGCGACCGGCGCCTGGGCCAAAGCGCTGAAAATGAAAACAAACCAAAATAAAGGTGTTAGAAGTAGTCTTCTGTTCAACGGATAGCGATTTAAGGATGAATTACTTCAATTGTTTTCATAGGGATTATGTGCTCCATCAAACAGGTGTCTGAAAGAATACAGGGTTATCCGGATAGGCAGAAGATATATACGAAGCGGAAATATCTTTTCTACGTTGAACCATAACGTGGAAGCAGAGTCAAAATTGTTTTTTTTTAACATTCAGACCCGAAAATACCCCATTCTAAGAGTTTACCTGTATCTGGGCATACCGGGAGGCCGGAGTGGCCTGATCTCAGTTTTTATGCAGTTCCAGATAATTGTAAACACTGTCAACGAGGGTCCGTGCGGATACTGAATCCGAATAACTGTCGGTGACCTTCCAGACATAATTCAGTTTTTTCAAAGGATCAACTGCGTTCGGGAAATCGGATTGAATGGTCCGGGCATTTACATCAGCTGCCCAGGTTCCCGGACTGGTTTGTCCACCGTCCACAGCGTCAACCGTTCCATTAGATCTGAACTGAAATACATAGCCGGTAAAACTACCGGTTATGTCGGTTTGATGATCCTTATAATGGCTTACGCGCCAGGTGCCGTTGGTCACCAGATCCACCAGTGCATTTTCCTTTTGCGTTTGTATAAATTTTTTACAGGAGGATGGACAAATCAGGAGGGTATAAAAGAAGACATGGAGGAGCAGGTTGTTTTTCATAAGACGGTTTGGATGGGCCTTTAAAATTGATACATTTTTCTGTATTTGTCAAGAATATAATCCAGAAAATACTGCACTTTAAGTGGTTCTCCGGTTGCTTTTTCACATAACTCCCCACTGGTGTATGTACGGCCATGAACATGAACCCGTTGCCTTAACCATTGAAGTAAGGCCGAAGTATGGCCATTTTCCATTTCCAGTTCCATTCCCGGGATTTCCTGCTGGGCCTTATGAAAAAACTGGGCCGCGTAAAAACTTCCCAGGCTGTATGTGGGGAAATAACCGAAGCTCCCATGACTCCAGTGAACATCCTGCAGGCAGCCCTGGCCGTCGCCGGGAACGGTAACGCCCAGGTATTTCTTGTATTGCTCATTCCAGCAGGCGGGAATATCGGCGGTTTTCAACTGGCCCGTGATCAGCATTTTTTCGATCTCATAACGGATCATAATGTGAAAATGATAGGTGACCTCATCCGCTTCGGTGCGGATCAGCGAAGGCCGAACGAGGTTGATGCCTTTATAGAATTCATCCGGCGAAACAGTTTGTAAAATTTCCGGGAAAAGAGCGGCCAGGGCCGGATAATGAAATTTCCAGAACCCTTTGCTTCGTCCCACATGATTTTCC
This sequence comes from Chitinophagaceae bacterium, assembly GCA_041691395.1. GTDB lineage: Bacteria > Bacteroidota > Bacteroidia > Chitinophagales > Chitinophagaceae > Puia. The sequence continues at coordinate 29,523 of JBEPUT010000018.1, read as the reverse complement.
CATAAGCGGGATTGTGATTCGTGCATACCGAGGGAAGCAAATTCTCCGGAGGGCAATCCGTATTCGTTTTCCGGCAAACCCTGTTCATACAGGGCATGGCCGGTTTCGTGAATACAACTCCAGGTCATGTTATTGAAATCATTTTCCTGAATGCGCGTGGTGATGCGCACATCATTTTTATTGAAGCTGGTAGTAAACGGATGTGCGGAAAGATCCTGGCGGCCCGCATCAAAATCGAATCCGAGTGCCCCTATCAGCTCCAAGCCAAAATTCCACTGCTTTTGTTTATCGTATTTTTTCAGAAGAAAAGAATCATCCGCCTGTTTTTGCTGCATGATCCGGCCGGATAAATCTTTTAACTGTGGCCCCAGGTCATAAAAAATTTTATCCAGCAATGCCACTGTGCAACCTTTCTCAAATTCATCCAGCAGGGCATCGTAAGGATGGGCGGTGAACCCAATAATTTGAGTTTCCTCTTTTTTCAGGCCGATCAGTTCATCAAGCTCTTTTTCGAAAAGTGAAAACCGGTTTTCTTTTCTTGCGGCGATCCAGGCGTTAAAACTTCTGGATATGGTTTCACTCATCCTCCGGACAAAAGCGCCACTGTATTTTTTTTGCTTTTCAAAATCCGATGCATTCAGGGCAATATTTTTTCTTTCAATTTCGGTCAGATCCGAAGCTCCGGCCAATGATTTCAGCAGCCCTTCCAGTTTCTCCGAAGTGGCCATCCCGTGAGCCATTTCGGAAAGCGTGGCGATCTGTTGCGCACGGAAACCGGCTCCTTTGGGGGGCATATAGGTTTCCTGATCCCATTGCATCAGGGCCAGGGCATTGCGGATATCGGCGAGCCTGCTCATGTGCTCCCGGTACGCGGCGTATTGTTCTCTAACGGAATGAATTTTCAACATCGGGTATTTATTATCGTTAAAATTAAAATTCGGTTTTATTTCTTAGGCAAGATACCAGAGATTTGTCCTAATTTTTACCATATGAACCGGAAACCCTTAGCGATCTGGCTCCTGATCATTTCTTTTGTACCCATTCTGGCCCATGCACAGAAGATTGATTCCATGATGATGGTTTATGCGGATAAGTATCCGCAGGAGAAAACGTATCTCCAGTTTGACAAGCGGGTATACAATCCGGGGGAGACCATCTGGTACAAGGCTTATTTGTTTACCGGATTTGATCCTTCGCCCTACAGCCGGAATTTCTATGCGGAGATGTATGATGCTTCCGGGAACCTGATACAGCGTAAAACTTCGCCACTTTCCGAATCCACCACGGCAGGCAGTTTTGAGATCCCGGAAAAATTTAAGGGATCCCGGGTACACATCAGGGCGTACACGACCTGGATGCTCAACTTTGATACCAGTTTTGTTTTCGAAAAGGATCTGCGCATTGCGGGGATTCCCAGGGATTCGGCCACCAGTAACGCAGCAGAATTCAGTCTTCATTTTTTTCCGGAAGGGGGTGACCTGGTATCGGGTATAGAAAATAACGTTGCCTTCAAGGCCAACGACGCCTATGGTTCTCCGGTTCATATTTCGGGCACCCTGCATGACGCCTCAGGTAAAAATCTTCTGGAATTTTCTTCCCTGCACGATGGCATGGGAAAATTTATAATCACACCGGAAAAGACGGACGTATTTTATGCCAGCTGGAAAGATGAGAACGGCACCGAACACCGCACCGAACTACCTGCTGTGAAAACCAGCGGCGTGGTGCTGCGAGCCATGAATTATAACCACAGGCTGGTGTTTTCTGTTGCCCGTCAGCCGGACAATCAAACCTATGAAAAACTGGTGGTGATCGGCCACATGAACCAGCAGCTGGTGTACAAGGCCATAGTGAACCTGAAGGATAATTTTATGAGCGGCGGTAATATCCCTACCGCCCAGCTGCCTTCAGGCATTCTCCAGATCACAGTATTTGATATGAATAATATACCCCTGGCGGAACGCGTGGTTTTTGTGAACAATCAAAACTATGGGTTCCAGGCCAGGATCACGATGCAGGCAAAAAGTGTTCAGCGAAGAGGCCGGAACGTGCTGGAAATTGATGTTCCCGATTCCCTGAAATGCAATATGTCGCTCGCGGTAACGGATGCAGAAGTGGATGGGGTGAGGGACAATGACGATAACATCATCTCCCGTCTATTGCTCACGGGGGATCTACACGGCTACGTAAAGTCCCCCTATTACTATTTTACCAATAATTCGGATTCGCTGGCCCAGCAGCTTGACCTGGTGATGCTTACCCATGGCTGGCGCCGGTTCCGCTGGGATCTGGTCAGGGAGGGTAAAACACCGGTAATCAAATATCCGATTCAGGATTATCTCTCCATCAATGCTGATGTACTTGGTGTTGACTATAACCGGATAGCGCAGGATGAGAATCTGAACGTGATCCTGCAGAACAAAGATTCCAGTACAAAAATGATGAACGCACCCCGTATTGCCAAGGGAAGGTTCGGAGTAACCGGCCTGATTTTTTTTGATACGGCCAGGGCTTTTTATCAATTCAACATGAATCGCAAACTTTCCAATGAAGCAGCGGTGATTTTCAATACCGGCCTGAATGCCAGCCCGCGGAAACTGAAATCAATCACCATGACGCTTCCTTCCTGGTCCCCGGAAGATTCCTTGCTTGTCCGGAAAAACCAGATGATTTTTGTTCAGGCAATGAGACTGAGGGAAGAAGAAAAAAACAGGGTCAAAACCCTGGCTACCGTAACCGTTACCGGAAGGGTTAAATCAGAATCGGAAAAACTGGATGAAACGTATTCATCGGGTATGTTCAGTGGGGGTGATGCCAATATTTTCAGCCTGTTGAATGACCCCACTGCCAATGCTTATCTCGACATCTTCAATTATCTCCAGGGGAAAGTCGCCGGCCTGCAAATCAATACCGCCGGGCCAACTCCCTCCTTGTCCTGGAGAGGGGGAACTCCCTCCCTGTATCTAAATGAAATGAGGGTGGATGCCGACCAGCTTAAAAACACTCCCGTTTCGGATGTGGCCATGGTTAAAGTATTTAATCCGGGTTCCGGAGCCGTTTTTGGTGGCGGCGGAGGTGGCGTCATCGCCGTGTATACCAAAAAAGGCGGCGAAAACAAATCCGATCCCACCATTAAAGGACTTGATCAAACCCGGCTGATCGGTTATTCCATGGTCCGGCAGTTTTACTCTCCGGATTATCTCCGGCATCCCGACAACGAGATACCGGATATCAGAACCACCTTGTACTGGAATCCTTATGTACTAACGGGAAAGGGAAATACAAAACAGACTTTCACCTTTTATAATAACGATGTAACACATAAACTGCGGGTTGTGCTGGAGGGAGTCAATGAAGAAGGAAAGCTTACCCGCATTGAGCAGATCATTCAATAGAGCCAGGATCCGGCGCTGAAAAATAAGGAAACCCAATTTTCAGAATGAACATATCGGAAATTATCCTTTTTCTGGAAACGCTGGCCCCGCTGGACTTCCAGGAAGATTACGACAACTGCGGACTGATCCTGGGTGAAGGAGGCGAACCCTGCCTTGGTATGCTGATCAGCCTGGATACCACCGAAGCGGTTATTCTGGAAGCTGTTCAACGGAACTGCAACCTCGTAATTTCGCATCATCCCCTTATTTTCCACGGACTTAAGCAGATCAATGCGGCAACAGGTACCGGCCGTACCATAATGGCCGCCATCCGCCATGGGGTAGCCGTTTTCGCCATGCATACCAACCTCGATAATGTGCTATCCGGTGTAAATGGGGCCATGGCCGATCAGTTGGGACTGGTGAACCGGCGTCTGCTGCTTCGGAAACCGGGATCCGGACCCGGAAATCGTGGTGAACAGGGTTCGGGACTAATTGGTGAACTTTCCGATCTGATCAGTGAAAAGGAGTTCCTGGCCAGGGTCAGGGAAAAATTCGGGATCCCCGCTATTCGCCACAGCCGGCTGACCGGCAGGCCGGTGAAACGGGTAGCTTTGTGCGGAGGCGCTGGAAGCTTCCTGATTATCAATGCCTTATTGGCAAAAGCCGATTTTTTTATTACTGCAGACATCCGGTATCATGAATTTTTTGAAGCGGATGGAAAGCTTGTTCTGGCTGATATCGGGCATTATGAGAGTGAGCAGTTTACCGTAGATCTTCTCCATGATGCAATCCAAAAAAAATTTCCTAACTTTGCCGTCCTTAAAGCGGGTGCTGCAACAAATCCCGTCCATTATTATTTATAAACTATGCCCAACGTCAAAGAATTTTCTGTTGAAGAAAAATTAGCCTCCCTTATTTCCCTTCAAAAGATAGAATCCAAATTAGACGAATACAAAGTATTAAAAGGGGAACTTCCTATGGAAGTCAGCGACCTGGAAGATGAGATCCAGGGATTGAATGCCCGGCAGACCCGCATTGAAGAAGAGATCAATGGTATACAGGAATTCATCAGCCAGAAGAAACAATTGATGAAGGATGCGGATGAGCTGATCAAGAAATATGATAAGCAAAGCCAGAATGTTAAGAACAGCCGCGAGTTTGAAGCCATCAACAAAGAAATAGAAATGCAGCAGCTGGAAGTAAAGCTGTCTGAAAAACACATCAAGGATGCCAATGAAGAAGTGGCGGAAAAAGTGATCGTGCTGGATAAGGCCAGGAAAGCAATCACCAGCAAGGAAACGGTTTTAAAAAATAAAAAAGAAGAGCTCGATAAGATCATTGCCGCAACTGAAAAAGAAGAACGTCATTTTGCCAAGTTGTCCTCCGACGCCCGCGAAAAAATAGAACCCCGTTTACTGCACTCTTACGACCGCATTCGCACCAACTACCGGAATGGCCTGGCCGTTGTTCCCGTTGTCCGGGATGCCTGTGGCGGTTGTTTCAATGCCATTCCCCCCCAGCGTCAGAGTGAGATCCGCCAGCGTAAAAAAATCATCGTATGCGAAAATTGCGGCCGCATTCTGGTAGACAATGATCTCAATGATGTGGTAGAGGTGAAATAAGCTTTTACCGGAAGCATGATCCGATTAACTTGCACGCATGTTTGCCGGACGCCTCTTTACAATACCTGTTTTTTGTACCGTCCTGCTGATAGCGTTTATGCCTGCACGTTATGCCTGTGCACAATATCATTATGATTTCAACCCGGCCTGCCGGAAGGCTTACGCAGAGATCATCCACCTTAGGCTCGGTCGGGGAAAAGTGCTCATCGAAGCCGAAAAAAAAACCCATCCGCAAAACCTCATCCCCTATTTCCTAGATAACTACATCGATTTTTTCACTCTTTTTTTTAATGAAGATCCCGGGGAATACGAAAACCGGAAACCAGGCCAGGAACGACGTCTGAACCTGATGAAAAAGGGTGATCCGGGATCGCCGTTCTTCCTGTTTACCCGGTCCGTTATTTATTTCCAATGGGCTGCCGTGGACATCAAATTCGGGAACCGCTGGGATGCGGCATGGTCTTTCCGCAGATCCTTTCTACTCAGTAAGGACAACCTCCAGCGGTTCAGCGGTTTTCAGCCGTCGCTGATGCTACGGGGCGCCATGGAGGTTGCTGCCGGAACCATTCCGCCGGGTTATCAGTGGCTGGGCGGTTTGCTGGGCATCCGGGGAACCATAAACGGGGGCATGAAGGCTTTGGAAACGGTTTTGAACAGCACCGATACCACGGCACAAATATTTCATGAAGAAGCGGTGTTTTATTACCTCTACCTTAAATTCTATATTCAGAACCAGCGGGAGGCTGTATTCCAATATATCACCAGCCAGAAACTGGATACACGGAATAATCATTTATATACCTACCTCGCGGCCAATCTTTCCCTGAACGACCAGCAAGCCACTAATGCAGAACGGATCATCCGGGACAGGAATCCGGATCCCGGATACCTGGACATGCCCCTGTGGGACCTGGAAATGGGCTATGCCAAAGCAGATCATCTGGATCCGGATGCCGATGTTTACCTGGAACGGTTTCTCAGCCGTTTCAAGGGAAAATTTTACGTGAAAGAAGCATGGCAGAAACTGAGCTGGATCTATTGGCTCCGTCATCAGCCGGAAAAAGCGGCACAGGCGCGCAACCGACTTTTACATATGGGTAATACGGAAACAGAAGCCGACAAACAGGCAATGAAGGATGCGTTGTCCGGCCGCTGGCCAAATGAGCTGTTGCTGAAAACGCGCCTGCTGGATGATGGCGGTTATTTTCACGAAGCCCTGCAATTACTGGCCGGCAAAACGTCTTCTTCCTTTTCCAATGCTGCCGATCGGCTCGAATTTGCCTACCGGCTGGGCCGCCTCTACGACGCGCTGAACAGGAAAGAGGAAGCCATTGAGGCCTATCTGACCACGATGAGGCTGGGGGAGCGACGGAAAGAATATTATGCGGCACGGGCGGCCCTGCAAACAGGCTATATTTACGAGGCCCGGGGGGATAAAAAAACGGCGATTCCCTATTTCCGGAAGGTGCTGGACCTGAAGGACCATGATTATAAGAATGCACTGGACCAGAAAGCAAAAGCAGCCCTGGAGCGATGCGGAAACGGATAAGAATATTTCTTATATTTAGTTGAATACTGAAAAAATCATATATGCTGCGGCATCTTCATATTCAGAATTATGCGATCATGGAGGACCTTTCGATGGATCTGTCTTCCGGACTCCAAGTGATAACCGGCGAAACCGGTGCGGGCAAGTCCATCATGGCCGGCGCACTTTCCCTGGTTCTCGGTGAACGGGCGGATACCACCGTACTCATGCACCGGGATAAAAAATGCATCGTGGAAGCTGCGTTTGTGGCGGAGGGCAAAAAGGATATCGAACAGTTTCTTGCAGACAATAGTCTGGATGCGGATGATGAACTGATCCTGCGCAGGGAAATCAGTGCCAGTGGCAAATCCAGGGCCTTTGTGAATGATACACCGGTAAACCTGGATCAGCTGCGTAAGCTGAGTTTGCTGCTGGTGGACCTGCACCAGCAGTTCGATATGTTGTTGTTGGGGGAATCGGGTTTTCAGATGTCGGTGCTCGATGCCCTGGCGGGCCATATTGACCTGCTCCGCGAATACCGGCAGAACTTTCATCAGCTTCAGTCGCTGCAAAAAGGACTGGAAACGCTAAAGATCAAGCAGGCACAGGCTGATAAGGAAAGTGATTATAAAAAATTTTTATATACCGAACTGCAGGATGCCGGTTTGCAGGAAGATGAATTTGAAAAAGCAGCATCCGAATTAAAATTATTAAGTAATTCGGAAGCCATCAAAGGCGTACTGACCGGTATTCACGAGACCATGCAAATGTCGGAACAGCCCCTGGTGCAACAGGTGCGCGTGATCAGTCAGCAACTCGAACCCTATTCCGCTTATCATGCCAGGTTTCCGGAACTCCTTCAGCGGCTTTCCTCGGTGCACATTGAATTGCAGGACATTGCCGAAGAGATGGAATTGCTTAATGACAGCATTCAGCATGATCCGGCCCGGACTGAACTACTCAATGAACGGATACATACCGGGTATAAACTCTTTAAAAAGCACAATGTCCGTTCCACCCCAGAACTGATCCGGTTGCAACAGGAACTCGGAAATCAACTACAGGATGTATTGAACCTGGCGGAGGCCATTCATACCCTGGAGAAAAAGGTGGAAGTACAGGTGAAACGGGCAGCAGAAACCGCCGGCCGCCTTTCCGAAGGACGGAAGGCGCAGGTAAACAGCCTGGAAGAAAAAGTGAATGTTCTGCTGAAAAAAGTCGGTATGCCGAATGCGCGCATACAGGTAAAATTGTCGGAAACACTACTGAATGCATCCGGCCAGGATGAGGTGGAATTCCTTTTTGATGCGAATAAGAGTAACCGTTTTGAATCCTTAAAAAAGGTAGCCTCTGGCGGTGAACTGAGCAGGCTGATGTTGTGCATCAAGTCCCTCGTTGCCCGATCCCTGGATATGCCCACTTTACTGTTTGATGAAATCGATTCCGGCATCTCCGGAGAAGCTGCCCGCCAGGTCGGGATCATTCTCAAGGATCTTTCCAAAAAACGGCAGGTGATCTGCATTACCCATCAACCGCAGATAGCGGGGAAAGGTGATGCGCATTTTTATGTGTTTAAGGAAATCCTCAAGGGGAAAATGCATACCCGCATTCAACTGCTGGAAAAGGAAGACCGCATTGTGGTAATCGCCCAGATGCTTTCCGGCGAAAAACCTACCGCAGCGGCTATGGAAAACGCAAGGGAACTGGTGAACTAGAATTTTAGTATGGCTCGTTTTTTCATACGCTTACTGACCGGACTGCTGACAGCAGGGATTGCCAGTATCCTGCTGTTTACCGCGCTGACCTTTATTTTTCCCCTGCCCGACCGCATAGCATATTCCACCGTGGTGCTGGACAACCAGGGAGAAGTGATCCATGCATTCCTGACCAATGATCAGCAATGGAGGATGCGGATCCTGCCCGGGGAGATCACACCGCTTTTAGAAAAAACCATCCTGGCCAAAGAGGATAAATATTTTTTTTATCATCCGGGGATGAATCCAGTGGCCCTGCTAAAATCCTTATTCGGAAACCTCATCCATGGAAAAATCCGTTCCGGCGCGTCTACCATAACCATGCAGGTTGCCCGGGCATTGGAACCCAAACCGCGGACCTACTGGAATAAGCTCCGTGAAATTTTCCGTGCGGAACAACTCGAACTTCAATACAACAAATCGCAGATCCTGCAAATGTATTTAAACCTGGTACCTTACGGTGGTAATATCCAGGGAGTGAAAGCCGCGGCTCTTTTTTATTTTAAAAAAAATCCGGACCATCTTTCCCTGGCGGAGATCACCACTTTATCCATTATTCCCAACCGGCCCTCTTTCCTGGTGATTGGTAAAAACAATGCAGACATCATACGCGCCAGGAATCACTGGCTCCGGCGCTTTGCGCAACAGGAAGTCTTTACGGCCAAAGCCATTGAAGACGCGCTGAAGGAACCGCTGAATGCCCGCAGGAGCCCGGCCCCATCTGCGCTTCCCCAGCTTAGCCTGAGGCTGAAAAAACGAGGTTCGGATATTATAGCCACGCATATCCGGATGAACATGCAGCTGAAGCTGGAAAAGCTGGTCGAAGACTATACCCGTTCCCTCCGGCTGAAAAATATCAACAATGTAGCCGTGTTGGTGATCGATAATCTTTCTCACCAGGTGGTAGCCTATGTGGCTTCGGCGGATTTCCACGATACCCTGGACGGCGGACAGGTTAACGGAGCCGCAGCCGTCCGGCAGCCCGGAAGTACCCTGAAACCGCTTTTATATGGTCTTTGTATCGATAAGGGACTCCTTACACCTAAACAGACCATCAACGACGTGGCCGTAAATTATCAGGGATATTCGCCGGAGAATTTCGATAAAAAGTTCAATGGATCTGTCAGTATGGAATATGCCCTGGAGCATTCCCTGAATATCCCGGCCGTCAGGAGTCTCGGTCTGCTCGGTAAGGATCTGCTGATTCAAACCCTGGCTTCCTGTCGGTTTGAACAGATAAAACAAGACCAGCGAAAGCTCGGCTTATCCATGATCCTGGGCGGATGTGGCGCAACGCTCGAAGAACTCACGGGCATGTATAGCCTTTTTGCCAGCGCGGGGATTTATTATCCGCCTTCCTATTCCGGAACAAACAGTGATACTGGCGGAAAGCGCATACTGAGCCCGTCCTCTGCCTATATGATCAATGATGTGCTTTCCAAAGTAAACCGTCCGGATTTCCCGCTGCACTGGCAAAGTACCGTACACCTGCCCCGGATCTCCTGGAAAACCGGAACTTCCTATGGCAGAAGAGATGCCTGGAGCATCGGGTATAATCAGCATTATACCGTGGGCATCTGGTGCGGAAATTTTTCAGCCCTGGGGATCCCGGAACTCAGCGGTGCCAATACCGCCACCCCGCTGCTTTTTAAAATTTTCAACAGCATCGACTACGATGCAGATGAACAATGGTTTGAGAAACCGGGTGACTGCAACCAGCGTTTGGTTTGTTCCCAAACAGGCCTTCTTCCGGGCCCTTTTTGCCATAATCTGATATTAGCCTATTATATTCCTGGCATATCTTCTTCCAAAAGATGTGAGCATATCCGGGAAATATTCGTTTCAGCAGATGAAAAAATAGCTTACTGCCGCAGCTGTATGCCAACCAACGGGGTTAAAAAAAAATTGTACAACATGATCCCGCCGGAAATGCAGCGATACTTTGAAGACAATCACATCACGTATGAAAAAATCCCTCCGCATAATCCGGCCTGTGAGAAAATATTCCGGGAAGGGGGGCCGGTGATTACCGCTCCTTCATCCGGAAATGAATACCTCATCAGTAAAAAAGATCCGGAACCTCTGCAACTGAGCTGCAATACCGGTAACGATGTCAGCAGGATTTTCTGGTACATCAATAACCGGTTCTATAAATCAGCGGATGCCGGATCCAGTCAGTTTTTTATTCCGGATGAAGGACCGGTGAAGATCTCCTGTACCGACGACAAGGGGCGAAACCGGGATGTATGGATTCATGTGCATTACGTGGATCTGTGATCCTTTCAATCGGCTTTGCCAACACTTCCTGCACCGGATACGTGCTGGCTCACATTGGACGCATTTCCTTTATAACGCACATTACCAACACCGCTGACATCGGCTTCCAGTTTTACACTGGCATAAACTTCCGCGCTTCCGGCGCCGGAAATGTCCACTTTCGTATTTTCCGACAGGAGATCGTAGCAGTAAGCGTGACCCGCACCACTGAGGTTAATGTCCAGATCTTTGGTCTGGCCCTTAAGCTTCACTGAACCACTTCCCGAAATGGTAGCCGATAATTTGGGGGCGTCCACATCCATTTCAATATCCCCGGCGCCGCTGGCCCCAAGTTCCAGGTTTTCGGCATTCGTAATTTTGTTCTGGCCCCTGATGTCACTTGCCCCGGACACGGCTATGGTGCTGTAAACCGGTGCCGTTACATAAACGATCAGGTCGTTGGAAGGGCTGAGGTTATACCCGGGCCTGGTCCGGATATCGATGCCATCGCCATCCTGATTTATCTCCACATAAGGCAATATATTTTCATCGCCTTCCAGCCGGATGGGTTTAAAAGCCCCCTGGGATACCATCAGCTTGATGGCCCCGCTGGCTTGTACCTGCTTAAACGGAGAAACGGTTCTTTCTTCCGTTTTGATTACGCCGTTTCCCCTGATTCGCTTTCCCATAAAGCGTCCACAGGAAATCAGAAGGGAAAAAGTGGCAGCCAGAAGGAATATCTTTTTCATGATTGTTTTTTTAAGATCCAAAAGTTCGCATTTTATCCTGACTGAAGAAAATCATTCGTGCATGGGACGCGGTATCCTGGAAAAGGTTACACCGGTTCTGGCAACCTGAAATCCCGGCCTGGTTTGGGCAAACCCCAAATCCTTTCTTTATCTTTGCCACTCCATGACTGAAAAGATACTAATCCTCGATTTCGGTTCCCAGTATACCCAGTTGATAGCCCGTTCTGTTCGCGAAGCCCGTGTGTATTGCGAGATCATTCCTTATCATCAAAAGGTTATTCCGGATCCTTCCATCAAGGGGATCATTCTTTCCGGTTCGCCTTCATCGGTAAATGATAAAGGGGCGCCCGTGGTGGATATTAAGGCTTTACATGCTTCCCTGCCTATACTGGGTATTTGTTATGGGGCCCAATTGACTGCCCGTGAGTTTGGAGGGAAAGTGGCCAGCAGCAGTAAGCGGGAATATGGCCGTGCCCTGCTGAGCAAAGTAAAAGAGGATGTGCTGGTTCAGGATGTGAGTAACCTGAGCCAGGTCTGGATGAGTCATGCGGATACGATCCTGGAATTACCCGCCGGTTTTGATGTGCTGGCCACTACGGATTCCATTCCTTATGCGGCATTTAAAAATAACGGGGAAGGGTTTCCATTGTATTGCCTGCAGTTTCATCCGGAAGTGTACCATACCATTGAAGGCAGGAAGATCATCCACAATTTCCTGGTGGAGGTTTGTAAATGCAGCCAGGACTGGACGCCCGCCCATTTCATAAACGATACGGTAGAGCAACTGAAAACCAGGATCGGCAAAAAGAAAGTGATCATGGCGCTGAGCGGAGGGGTGGATTCCACGGTGGCTGCCACCCTGATCCACAAAGCCATCGGGAAAAGATTATCAGGGATCTTCGTGGATAACGGGGTACTGCGGAAAAATGAATTCCAGGAAGTGCTGGACACTTATAAACGCATTGGCCTGAATGTGCTGGGCATTGACGCCAAGAAGATATTTTATAAAAAATTAAAAGGAAGAACAGATCCGGAAGAAAAACGCAGGATCATCGGGAAACAGTTCATTAAAATTTTCTCGAGAGAAGCGGAAAAACTTGATGGTATTGATTTGCTGGGACAGGGCACCATCTATCCTGATGTGATTGAAAGTGTTTCCGTGCATGGTCCTTCCATGACCATCAAGTCCCATCACAATGTAGGTGGTCTTCCCAAAAAGATGAAACTCGGACTGGTGGAACCGCTCCGTTTTTTATTTAAAGACGAGGTGCGGAGCGTGGGGAAGGAACTGGGTATTCCGGAGGATCTTCTCCAGCGCCATCCCTTTCCCGGACCCGGTCTCGCCATCCGCATCCTGGGCGAAGTGAATGCGGAGAAAGTAGAATTATTACAGCAGGCAGATCACCTGTACACCCAGGCATTGAAAGATCACAAGCTGTATGGCAGCGTCTGGCAGGCAGGAGCGATTTTGCTGCCGGTAAAAAGCGTCGGCGTCATGGGTGACGAACGCACCTATGAATTTACCCTCGCGTTGCGGGCCGTAACTTCGGTTGACGGGATGACGGCTGACTGGGCGCATCTTCCGTATGATTTCCTGGCACAGATTTCAAGCGATATCATCAACCAGGTAAAAGGGATCAACCGGGTTGTATACGATATCAGCAGCAAACCACCCTCAACCATTGAATGGGAATAAATACAGGATGTTTAAAAAGATAAAGTCGATATGGGTTTTATTGTTCCTGATCGCTGCTCACGGCAGGTCCGGTGCGCAAATAACTTCTGCCAGATATCACATCGCGGTCTTTCTTCCACTGTACCTAGATTCGGCTTTTGATGCTTCGGGGAATTACCGGTTTGATCAGAATTTTCCTAAGTACATCAGCCCGGGACTGGAATTTTATGAGGGCCTGGAACTGGCGATGGATTCTCTGGAAAAAACCGGCAGCCCGCTGGATATAACGGTGTACGATACCCGGTCTGCGACAAAAACCGTTCAACAGGTGCTGGACGAATCCGTTTTTGATTCCACCGCCCTGATCATCGGGTATGTCAATCTTGCAGAGCTTCGGATGCTTTCCCGCGAGGCCAGGGTAAAAGATATCCCTTTCATCAATGTGAATTTTCCCAATGACGGAGGCATCACCAACAATCCCCAGTTCGTCATACTGAATTCCACCCTGAAATCGCATTTTGAAGCATTGTATAAATTTATCCAGAGAAACTGGGCCACATCACCCATCCTTTACGTCCGGAAAAAAGGGACACAGGAGGATCTTCTGCAAAACGAATTTGCGGACATTGAAAAGAATACGCAGTCCGTTCCCCTGCACATGAAAAATGTGATGCTGGATAATCCGGCTGATCCCGGTCAGCTGATTGGCCATATGGACAGCAACGCGAAAACCATTATTGTGGTCGGAAGCCTGGACGAAAATTATGGGCGACAGATCTGCGCGCTCCTTTCCTCCCTGAATAAAACCTACAAGACAAAAATATTTGGCATGCCCACCTGGGACGGCATTGATTTTTCCGGAGCCGAATTTACCGACCAGGAAATATACTATACTACGCCCTTTTACAACAACCCGAATGACAGTCTCGTTGTATCGATCCAGCAATATTTTAAAACACGCTTCTACTCCAGGCCCTCGGATATGGTTTACCGCGGATATGAAACCATTCTTCATTTCGGGCAGTTGCTGTTGGCCCACGCGGGAAAACTCAATGGCAGCATCGGCGAAAAAAAGTTCAGGGTCTTCAACGATTTTGACATCCAGCCCGTTTTCCTGAACAAACAGAATCCCACCCTGGATTATCTCGAAAACAAAAAGCTTTACTACATCAAGAAGGTCAATGGCAATGTTGTTGCAGTATATTAAACAGCAACCTTCCTTACATGAATCTTTTAAGTTTTACCGGCAAGGGTATTTATTGCGCCGCGGGTGATTTTTACATAGATCCCTGGCAACCGGTGAAGCGGGCCGTTATCACCCATGCCCACAGCGATCATGCGCGCCCGGGCAGCGAATCTTATTTGTGCCATCATTTTACAAAACCCCTGCTACAATTGAGGCTGGGCAACCCCGAATGCATGTCTGTGGAATGGGGAGAACCCGTGATGATGAATGATGTTCGCATCTCTTTACATCCGGCGGGTCACATCATCGGCTCATCCCAGGTGCGGGTAGAATACCAGGGGGAAGTGTGGGTGGTGACCGGAGATTTTAAAACCGAAGATGACGGGATAAGCGGAGAAATGGAACTGGTATCGTGTGACGTGCTCATTACCGAATCCACCTTCGGATTGCCGATATACCAATGGAAGGCGCAGCAGCAATTATTTTACGATATCCAGAACTGGATATATGGTAATCGTTCTGAAGGCAAAAACTCGGTGTTGATCGCGTACAGTCTGGGTAAGGCCCAACGGCTGCTTTCCTGCCTTTCCGAAATCGCGGGTACCATCTATGTTCACGGTGCCATCTGGAATATCCATCAGGCACTAACCGCAGCAGGGTTTAAACTGCCGGAAGTAAAACGGGTGACGGCCGAAATGGGCCGTGATCAATTTAAAGAAGACGTGATTATAGCGCCACCATCGGCGGATCAGTCGCCCTGGATGCGCCGGTTCGGCCCCTTTGCCCTTGGCATTTGCAGTGGATGGATGCAGGTGCGGGGAAACGTGCGCCGGCGGAATGCCGATGCCGGATTTGCGATGAGCGATCATGCCGATTGGAACGGGTTGCTTGCTGTCGTGCGCGGAACAGGGGCGAAAAAGGTGTTTGTCACGCATGGATTTCAATCCGCTTTCAGCCGCTACCTCAACGAATGCGGGATTGAATCCGCTGAAGTGAAAACGGAATTTGGTGACGAAACGGAATTGGAAACAGAAAAACATCTGGCAGCAGATGAAACGGGATTGACCATATGAAGAAATTTTCAGATCTGGTGGTTGCGCTGGGCTCCTCTACAAAAACAAATGATAAGCTGGAGAGGCTCACCGGCTATTTCGCCGATGCGGAAGACCGGGATAAGGTGTGGGTGATCGCCATCTTTAGCGGGAGAAGGCCGAAGCGCATTGTTCCCTCTTCCGTTTTGCAGGCCTGGTGCCTGGAGATATCTGGTATTCCGCAATGGTTGTTTGAAGAATCTTACCATACGGTGGGCGATCTAGCGGAAACCCTGTCCCTGCTCATTCCCGAAGGAAAAGAAGAGGATTCCGGGCTGCCCCTGCATCACTACCTGGAACAGTTGATCAGCCTGGAAAAGGCAGATGAGCAGATGCGTAAAACATTCATCCTGGATTCCTGGAAACGGATGACGCGGAATGAAATGTTTGTATTCAATAAACTGCTCACGGGAAATTTCCGCATTGGCGTATCACAAAAAATGATCGTGAATGCGCTGGCCAGAACGGTGCATCTGGATCCGTCGGTGATTGCCCACCGTCTCAGCGGGAACTGGGACCCCGTTCATTTTCCGTTCAGTGAATTGCTGGGCAGGGAATCTGCGTTGCTGGACCATTCCCGGCCCTATCCGTTTTATCTGGCCTATGCACTGGAAGATGCGTTGGAAACTCTGGGGGATCCGGGTGACTGGCTGGCAGAATGGAAGTGGGATGGTATACGGGGTGAGATCATTCAGCGCAATGGTCAGCTGTTTGTCTGGAGTCGCGGGGAGGAACTGATGACGGAAAGATTTCCTGAATATGCGCCGTTGCAACACCTGCTTCCTGCCGGCATTGCGCTGGATGGTGAAATCATTTGTTTGTCGCCTTCCGGATCCGATGCCGTTGATTTTCTGCCGCTGCCATTTGCCAGGTTGCAGACCCGCATCGGCCGGAAAAACATCAGTAAAAAACAATTGACCGAAGCGCCGGTAGCATTCATAGCTTATGATCTGCTGGAATTTGGCGGAGAAGATTTCCGTGAACGATCCCAGGAAGAAAGAAGAAGCGTGCTGGAAAGTGTAGTGAGTGAAGTTCATTTACCCGTGCTTCGTCTTTCGCCTTTCATACCATTTCATAACTGGGATGAACTGAAGCTGATCAGGAACGGCGCCCGCGAAATTGGAAGTGAGGGCCTGATGCTGAAGCGGAAACAGGCAGTGTACCAGACTGGCAGGAAACGGGGTGACTGGTGGAAATGGAAGATTGATCCCCTGGTGATAGATGCCGTGATGGTTTACGCCCAAAAAGGGCATGGCCGGAGAAGTAACTTGTATACGGATTATACCTTTGCCGTGCGCGACGGGGAGCGTCTGGTCACTTTTACCAAGGCCTATTCCGGGTTAACGGACAAGGAGTTTAATGAAGTGGATTATTTTGTAAAAAGAAATTCGCTGGAAAAATTCGGGCCCGTAAGAACCGTTAAGCCAGAACTGGTTTTTGAAATTGCATTTGAAGGAATCGCCGAATCCAGGCGGCATAAATCTGGTGTAGCCTTACGATTTCCCCGCATCAACCGCTGGCGGAAAGATAAAAAGCCCGGAGAGATTAATACGATGGAGGATTTACGGAAAATGCTGGCGTTATATGGGAAATGATTTTCTGATCCGAACATTCTTTTTTGTTAAAACCATCCGCCATCCACCATATACCATTCACCATTCTTGGTGACTCCGTTTATCGGGGCTAATTTTAATGTCCGGCTATTTTTTTTGAAAATTCTTTATGAAGAAATCTTTGATGATTTTGGGATTTGCGGCGGCAGGTCTGGCTTTTAGTTCGATTATGCCCTGGAAGGGGGGCGATGAACCGGTTTCCATTCCCCCGAGCAAGCAAAGGACGGGTGATGTGAAAACGGGGTTTACTTATTTAACTACAGGCGATTATCTGAAGAGCGGAATTCCTTTGTCCTATTTCCGGATGATGTTTGGCAGCGGTTCAGCAAATTATCTGAAACGCGAAGGGGAGAACAAAGAAATTCCTTATGATTATACGGCAGTTAAAGCAACCAACGGAGAAATGGTGGTGGCTCCAAATTGCCTTCAATGCCATGCGCAGGTTTTTGATGGAAAGCTAATCATCGGGCTGGGAAACAGTACGGTTGATTTTACGCAAAGCCAGAAGCTGGATCCTAAAAATGCAGCTGCAGCGGAAAAATTATTGAAGGCTGTGGATCCGCGTAAATATGAAGCGGCAGAGCCTTTCCTGAGGGTGGTAAAAGCAGTGGGCGCAAAATTAAATACTCAGGTCAGGGGCGTGAATATAGCCGACCGGCTTGCGGCCCTGCTGGTGAGTCACCGGGACCCCCAAACTTTCCGCTGGAGTGATTCGGCATTACTGGAGGTTCCGGATGAAGTGGTTCCTACGGATGTGCCGGCCTGGTGGCTGCTGTGGAAAAAGAACGCCATGTTCTACAACGGATTTGGCCGCGGCGATTTCGGAAGATTTTTAATGGCATCGAATTTATTTACGGTGAACGATACCTCGGAATCGCGGGAGGTGGACAGCCATTTCAATGATGTGCTGGCCTATATCCAGTCCCTCCGTCCGCCCCCATATCCGAAACCGCTGAACAGGTCCCTGGTCAAAGAAGGGGGTGTACTGTTTGTTCAAAATTGCTCAAAATGTCATGGCAGCTATGGCGGTGGTGAAAAATATCCCAACCTGCTGATTCCCGAATCAGTGATCGGTACCGACTCCCTTTTATACAAAAGCAATTACCAGAGCCCCCAGTTTGTTGCCTGGTTTAACAGTTCCTGGTTTGCCCAGGGTGACCATCCGGCGAGGCTGGAACCATTCAGCGGATACATCGCGCCGCCATTGGACGGCGTCTGGATTACGGCGCCCTATCTCCACAACGGATCGGTTCCGGACCTGGAGACCCTGCTAAACAGTAAGGCAAGGCCCAGATACTGGTCACGCGATTTCGATAAACCACTGTATAATTATGATAACCCCGGCTGGAAATACACAGCGCACGCAGCACCTGAAGGAACCACCGTTTACAATACCACCCTTCCGGGTTATGGAAACTACGGGCATAACTTTGGGGACAGGCTCAGCAACCACGAAAGAAAGGCCATCATTGAATATTTGAAAACATTATAGTCCGCAGATGGTTTAATCATTCCGGAAGATCCCCTTCATGTCATTACAACAAACCAAGGGTTACCAGGTGATACTTGCCTGGCTGGAATCGAAAGGTATAGAACCTTTTGCGTTCCAGGAGGAAACCTGGCAGCACATCATAGACGGGCATTCCGGACTGGTGAATGCGCCTACCGGATGTGGGAAAACATTTGCCGTTTTCCTGGGAGCGGTGATTGATTTCATCAATGAATTTCCGGAGGACTACAGAACACGCCCGGCAAATCGTTTGCGTTTGTTGTGGATCACTCCGCTCAGGGCCCTAGCCAAAGATATCGGAAGGGCCATGACGGAAGTGCTGGAGGAACTGGGCATGAAATGGAAAGTGGGTATACGCAACGGGGATACGGAAATCAGCGAAAGGGAAAAACAGAAGAGGCAAATGCCGGAGGTGCTCATCATCACGCCGGAGAGTCTTCACCTGTTACTTGCCCAAAAAAATTATCCGGAGATTTTTAAAAAGCTGATGATCCTGGCCGTGGACGAATGGCATGAATTGCTGGGATCCAAAAGAGGTGTGCAGGTAGAGCTGGCGGTTTCCCGCATCGTGCATCTCATAGAGGCTTACCATCAGCTCCTCCCGGACGGCGGCCACGAACTGCATGAAGACATGTTTGAGAGGCAAAGCGGCGAAAAGCACGTCAATAAAAATCCGGCAACGGAAACTTTTCCGCTTTCCGTTTGGGGCATTTCTGCAACCATCGGAAATCTGGAGCAGGCGCAGGAAGTGTTGTTGTCTTCTCTGCTTCACAAAATCAATTATCCGCCGGTAACCGTAAAAGCCTTAATAGAAAAACGCATTGAGATTGAGTCGGTGATCCCGGATGAAATAGAAAAATATCCCTGGGCGGGCCACCTCGGCATTAAGCTGGTACATAAAGTAATACCCATTATTGAAAAAAGCCGCACCACCCTGATCTTTATCAATACCCGGGGAATGAGTGAACGCTGGTACCAGGAGATCCTGAATGTGGCGCCGGAACTCGCCGGAGCTGTGGCCCTGCATCATGGTTCGATTGACCGGGAGCTGCGCTTGTGGGTGGAAGAAGCTTTGCACAGCGGAAAGCTGAAAGTCGTTGTTTGTACGGCAAGCCTGGATCTTGGTGTTGACTTCCGTCCGGTGGAAACGGTGATCCAGGTGGGATCCCCTAAAGGAGTTGCCCGCTTTTTACAGAGGGCGGGACGAAGCGGACATCAGCCGGGAGAACTCAGCAAGATCTACTTTCTGCCCACCCATTCCCTCGAACTGGTGGAAGCCGCCGCGCTGAAAACGGCGATGAAATTGAATTTCATAGAAAGCCGCGATCCGATGATGCTTTGCTTTGACGTATTGATCCAGTACCTCGGAACGCTTGCCGTAGGAGAAGGCTTTTATCCGGATCCGCTCTTTAGAGAAATTGCTTCCACTCATTGTTTCCGGGATATTACAGCAGAGGAGTGGAAGCAGATCCTGCATTTTATCACGGAAGGCGGTGAGGCCCTGCAGCAATATGATGAATTCCGGAAAGTGGAAGTGATCGATGGGCTGTATAAAATAAACGGAAGGCGGGTGGCTATGAGGCACCGGCTGCACATCGGAACCATCGTGAGTGATGCCATGATGAAGGTAAAATTTATGAGCGGTGGCTACATCGGAGTGATAGAAGAATATTTTATTTCCCGGTTGAATCCGGGAGATGTATTTACCCTTGCCGGCCGCAACCTGGAATTCGTGATGATTAAAGAAATGACCGCCATCGTAAGAAAATCGAACGCCAGCAAGGCCATCGTGCCCAGCTGGAATGGCGGGCGCATGCCCCTGTCTGCTAACCTCGGTCTGATGCTTCGCAAAAAATTTAACGAGGCGTGGCTGGTGGCGGAAGGGAAAGCTGTGCCGGATATTGAGTTGTGTGCATTGAAACCCCTCTTTGAATTGCAGCAGAAGCTTTCGCATATCCCGAAAGAAGATGAGTTGCTGATTGAACAGATTGAAACGGGAGACGGATTTCACCTGTTCGTATATCCTTTCGAAGGCCGGCTGGTTCACGAAGCGATGGCAGCCCTGCTGGCTTTCCGGATCAGCCGCATTACGCCGATCACGTTTTCTTTTGCGATGAATGATTATGGTTTCGAACTTTTGAGTGATCAGCCCATTCCGGTAGACGACAGTAATGTTTATGAACTTTTTTCTTTAAACGAGCTGGGCCTGGACATTCAGCGCAGTGTAAACAGCGCGGAAATGGCCCGCCGAAAGTTTAGGGATGTGGCTGTAATCGGCGGATTGATTTTTCAGGGTTACCCTGGTGAACATAAAAAGACCAGGCATTTGCAATCCTCTGCAGGATTACTTTTTAATGTCTTCAGCGAATATGATCCGCACAATTTATTATTGAGACAAGCCTATCACGAAGTGATGGAACAGCAGATGGAGGAAGGGAGACTGAGGAATATGCTGGACCGGATTGGAAAGAGCCGGATCGTTATTGTATTTCCGGAAAAACTGACGCCATTTTGTTTTCCTTTGAAGGTAGACAGTATGCGGGAAGACCTTTCTTCCGAAAAACTGGAGGACCGGGTAAAGAAAATGCAGCGCCAGTTGAGTAGGGGTTGACGGATGACGGTGGACCATTGCCCGTCAACGACAAACCAATATCTTTACTCCTTTAACCATGCGCTCTCCCTTTCCCCATAAAATTATGAATCAGCAGTTCTGGCTTACCGGGGACAGAACGCTATTTTGGGAGGAAGAAAAAGTCCTGATCGTTTCAGATCTGCATTTCGGGAAAACGGGGCATTTCCGAAAATCAGGGATTGCCGTCCCGCAATCTGTTTATAAAGAAGATTTACAGAGACTGGTGATTCAGATTCAGCATTTTCAGCCAAGGCAACTGATCATCGTTGGGGATATGTTTCATAGTCATGCCAATAAGGAGCTTGAGCTCTTTTTGAAATGGAGAGCTGATCTTTCGGGTCTGGAAATTCAGCTGATCCGGGGGAACCATGATATTTTAAAAGAAGATTGGTATTTGCATGCCGGAATCAAATTGAGTCAGACTACCCTTTCCATGAACCGGTTTCATTTTGTACATGATATTGTTGATCTGAAGCAACGGGATGGAGCGTTTAAAGAACACACATCCGGTTCTTCGCCTTATTTTTTTTCCGGACATATTCATCCCGGAATACGCGTTCATGGCATGGGTAAGCAATCCCTTTGTTTTCCCTGCTTTTATTTTGGGAAAGAATATGCGGTATTGCCTGCTTTCAGCCGGTTTACCGGTGTGGCCATGATTGTTCCGGAAAAAGAGGAACAGGTCTTCGCAATCGTGAATGATTCGGTGATGCAGTTGCAGTAAACTTCCGCAAACGTCAATTCATTTTTCTTTTTAATGTACTCACCTGGTCCTGCAGATTGCTCACCAGGCTGGCCAGCTGGTTTACATCCCAGCGCTGCTGCACATTGGCTTTGCTGAGTACCATTTCGGCTTTCCAGATTTCGATAACATCTTCCACATTCACTGAATAAGGCTGGAAAACGGTATTGTCGCTGATCAGCGTCAGTTTGTTTTTCAGTTTATTGTTTTTCATTACCCGCTTGTATACAATGCCCTCATTGCGGGAAACGACGATATAAGTAAAATTGCTTTTCACATTGTCCACATCATCCAGCTTCTCCGCAACGATCACCGATCCGCTGGGTGTGGGCAGCATGGAATCGCCCACAATTTCAAAAGCCCGGTAATTACCCGGCGCCAGCATGGGCAGCGTAAACGTATTCAGCTCATCCAGAAATTCCGGATCTCCGTAACCCGCCAGGTAACCGGCGGCAGCTTTGACAGGTACCAACTGGATCAGGTTGGAGGCGCCTGACAGTTTCTGTGCCCTTCGTTTCGCAAGGTATCCACTGCCCCGGCCAGTGTCCTGAAGGCTTTTCCGCAACAGTTCGTCCAGGGACAACTTGAACATATCACTCACTGTTTCCAGGACCTCGAGCCTGGGTTCGGCACGCTCCTCCTCATAAGCCCCCAGTAAGGATCTTTTGATTTTGAGTTTGTTGGCAAATTCTTCCTGTGTCCAACCCCGGAGCTTACGCAGGTATTTCAGGTTTTGAGCGGCTTCTGACATAACTAATGCTTTTAGCGAAAATACTAAATAATTTGACAAAAAGAAATTGTTCGGAAAAATTTAAGCAGATTTACCGGAAAGTGGTATGTTTTCGGATTGGGCTTTAACAAAAGGGCTCAGGTCTGCAGAACCTGCGGTGGCATATACAATTTCCGATTCCGTACCTTTGCAAACTGTCAATTTGACCCCGCAATCCGGATAGCACCATATTTGACAAGCATAATCCAGTTAAAACTCAATTCTGTTTATTATGGCAGGTATTTTTTCGATGTTGTTCGGTGGAAATAAGTCAGAAAAAGATATAAAAAAGATCAATCCGCTCGTGGGTCAGATCAATGAATACGTAAACGCTTTCACCGCATTATCCAATGATGATTTGCGGGCAAAAACCCAGGAATTCAAACAGCGGATTAGGGATTATCTGGCCGAAGTGGATAAATCCGTTACAGATCTGAACCTTCAGGCCGAAAACCTGCCCTTCAGCGACATTGGCGGTAAGGATACCCTCTACACGGAGATTGACAACCTGAAAAAGAAGCGGGACGACCTGATTGAGGAAGTGCTGGATACCCTGCTGCCGGAAGCTTTTGCCGTGGTGAAAGAAACGGCCCGGCGCTTCAAGGAAAATGAGAAAC
The DNA here is from genome assembly GCA_041691395.1 of Chitinophagaceae bacterium. GTDB lineage: Bacteria > Bacteroidota > Bacteroidia > Chitinophagales > Chitinophagaceae > Puia. The sequence goes on along the minus strand of JBEPUT010000018.1, from coordinate 6,402 downwards.
TGGTTTCAACGGCCACGGACCATGACCGCGATCTGAGCATACAAAAAGATTATGTGCTGATAGACGGGGACAAATCCATTTTCAGCAATACCTGGACTGCCGCCGGCGGAATCATTACCTGGAACATGATTCACTACGACGTGCAGCTGATCGGCGGCGCGGTGCTTCACCAGGGCAAGATTGCGGAAATGGCCACAGGAGAAGGAAAAACTCTGGTATCCACGCTGCCTTCCTATCTCAATGCACTCGTTGGTGAAGGGGTTCATCTGGTTACCGTGAACGATTACCTCGCTCGCCGTGACTCTGAATGGAACGGACCGATTTTCGAATGGCTGGGGATCACCGTGGACTGCATCGACAAACACGAGCCCAACAGTGAGGCACGACGCAAAGCATACATGGCCGACATCACTTATGGAACCAACAATGAATTCGGTTTTGATTATCTCCGTGATAACATGGTGCATTCCCCCGATGAAATGGTGCAGCGTAAACACCATTTTGCCATGGTGGATGAAGTGGATAGCGTACTGATCGATGATGCCCGTACACCACTGATCATCTCCGGGCCGGTACCGAGGGGTGATGACCAGCAATACCATCTTTTAAAGAGCCGGGTGGAACGCCTGGTGGAAGCGCAAAAAAAGGTCACCAACCATTTCCTGGGTGAAGCCAAGAAAAAATTCGGCGAAGGCAATGATGATGCCAAAGACGGTGGCCTGGCGCTGATGCGCGCCCATCGCGGTCTTCCCAAAACAAATGCCCTCATTAAATTTCTGAGTGAACCGGGTATCCGGGTGAAACTGCAGAAAACAGAAAATTATTATCTCGCCGACCAGAGCAAGGAAATGCCGAAAGTGGACCAGGAACTGTATTTCAGTATTGATGAAAAAAATAATTCCGTTGACCTTACCGATAAAGGTATTCAGACCATTACGGGAGAAGGTGAGGACCCCGATTTCTTTATTCTGCCCGACATTGGTATTAAACTCGCGGAAATTGAGAAAAGCGAATTGAATGCAGAAGAAAAACTGCAGCAGAAAGAATTGCTGCTGAATGACTACGCCATCAAGGCCGACCGCATCCATACCGTTCAGCAGCTGCTCAAAGCCTATACCTTATTTGATAAAGATGTGGAATATGTGGTGATGGAAGGACAGGTGAAGATCGTGGATGAACAAACCGGCCGTATCCTGGACGGGCGCCGATACAGCGACGGATTGCACCAGGCCATTGAGGCGAAAGAAAATGTAAAGATCGAAGCCGCCACGCAGACCTATGCCACTGTTACGCTTCAGAATTATTTCCGGATGTACCACAAGCTGGCAGGCATGACGGGTACGGCGGAAACAGAAGCATCGGAACTCTGGGACATCTATAAACTGGACGTGGTAACCATTCCGACCAATGTTCCTGTGACCCGCAAAGATTCTCAGGACCTCGTATACAAAACCAAACGCGAAAAATACAGGGCCGTAATCGATGATATCGAAAGGCTGCGGCAGGAAGGAAGGCCCTCGCTGGTCGGTACCACTTCGGTGGAAGTGAGTGAACTGCTAAGCAAAATGCTGCAGGTAAAAAAGATCCCGCACAATGTATTGAATGCAAAACAGCATGCTCGGGAAGCCCAGGTGGTGGCGGAAGCCGGACTTACCGGTGCCGTTACCATCGCCACCAATATGGCCGGTCGTGGTACGGATATTAAATTAGGCCTCGGGGTGAAAGAGGCCGGGGGGCTTGCTATCATCGGTACGGAAAGGCACGAGAGCCGGCGCGTGGACAGGCAGTTGCGCGGACGTGCCGGCCGTCAGGGAGATCCCGGAACCACGCAGTTCTATTCCGCGCTGGAAGATGACCTGATGCGCATGTTCGGCAGCGAACGCATCGCTTCCCTCATGGATAAAATGGGTTACAAGGAAGGCGAAGTGATCCAGCACAGTATGGTGACCAAGAGCATTGAGCGCGCCCAGAAAAAAGTGGAAGAAAACAATTTTGGAATCCGCAAACGTCTCCTGGAATATGATGACGTGATGAACAAACAGCGGAACGTTATTTATAAAAAGAGGAACCATGCGCTGTTTGGCGACAGGCTGGCGCTGGACCTGGACAATGCGTTTTACGTAGTGGCCGAGGGCCTGGTGAATTCCTTTAAGGAAGGCGATGATTACGAAGGATTCAAGCTGGCCGTGATCGTGAATTTCGGTGTGGATACGTCCATTGAGGAAGAAGAATTTCAAAGAGGCGACGCGGTGGCCCTGTCCGATAAGCTGTACAATGAAGGCACCCTGAATTACGAAAGGAAAATGGGGGACGTGCAGCGCGATGCGGTACCCGTATTTAAAAATATTTTACTCACGCAGGGTCGTCATATCGAAAACGTGATTGTTCCCTTCGGTGATGGGAAGAAAGTGATCAACGTGATGGCCAACCTCCAGAAAACACTGGACACCCAGGGCCGCGAGCTGATGAATGCCGTAGAGCGGCAGATTACACTGGCGATCATTGATGATGCCTGGAAGGAACACCTGCGGTCCATGGACGACCTGAAGCAAAGTGTGCAGACGGCCTATCTGGAACAAAAGGATCCGCTGGTGATCTATAAGATGGAAGCCTTCGACCTCTTCCGGCAGATGGACAGTACCATGAACAAGGACATCGTTAGTTTTCTTTGTCATTCCGCCATTCCGGTTGAGCAGCAGCATGCTCCACTTAAGGAGGCCAGGGAACAGAAAACGGATATGAGCCGGATGAAAATCAGAAAGGATGAACTGGTGGGTTCTCCTTCTGCTGCCGGTGTGATCACCGATGAAGGCCGCGACTACTACGATCCTTCAGAAAATCAAAAACAGGAACCCATAAAAGTCGGACCCAAGGTAGGCCGGAACGATCCCTGCCCCTGCGGCAGCGGAAAGAAATACAAGCAGTGTCACGGCAAGGAAGCCTGATGAAAGATACCCGCAGCCTGAATGGCCCGCACTGAGCAGGCGGGTCGCTTTGTTCCTTATCCCGATGACTGCAAGACCTTTGGGTGTTTTACCCTTTTGCCTCTTCGAAAATCAATCTGAATTCCTGCTCCGATTCCGGTCTCCTGCGTCTGACGCTCGCGGGCCAGAGGGATAATTTCTACCGTAGCAGTATTTTCAGCCCTTGCAGATGAACGAAATGACGGCCACGTATCGGCGATTGGGAAATGTACTTTTAGTATAGGCCTTTGGAAAAAAGGGAAGAAATGAAAAATCTATCATTAAAAATGGATGATGTTGTATTCAGTGAAGGCTTTTAATGCGCCCAGTGTGGACGATCCTCATATTTTGATCACCTACGAATTCCTATAGTAGGGAAAGTCGGCCAACTGCCCAATAAAAAAGCACCCGGCTCGCGTAAGGTGCTTTTCGATATTTGGAGAACAAATTATTTAGCCGCAGCCATCTGGTTCACCTTGCGGGCCAGTTTGCTTTTCAGGTTCGCTGCTTTATTTTTATGGATAACGCCTTTCTTGGCCAGGCGGTCGATCAAAGATGCGATCTCCGGCAGCTTTTCACCAGCTTCTTTCTTTTCCTTGATCACTTTCAGATCCCGGATGGCATTGCGGGTGGTCTTACCGTAATAACGGTTCCGTTCCCTGCGTTTTGATGCTTTCCGGACGTCCTTTTTCGTTGCCTGATGATTAGCCATGAATGCGAAATTTTGGACGGCAAAGGTAGGAAAACCAAGGAAATATTGAAAATTAATCCCGAACTTTCTTTTGCCGATATTTGCAAAGCGGTTGAATAGCCAATTTATGGAACATCACGCCGCAATAATTGTCCTGTGAACCACATACATTTTTTACGATGAAAGACGTACAGTTTATTACCAATTCCTCTCCTGCCTTTATTGAAGGTTTATACCAGGATTTTGTAAAGGACCCACAAAGCGTTGATCCTGAGTTTAAAAAATTCTTTGAGGGCTTTGATTTTGCCATTTCCAATAGCAAAAACGGTGGTTCCCAGATCACGGCGGCTGTCAGCCCTTCCAAAGAAGGCACCCTGAAAACGGCGGACGGGGTTGATTGGAAAAAAGAGCTTGGTGCGTACCGGCTGATCCTTGGTTACCGGAACAAAGGCCACCTCGTGGCCAAAACCAATCCGATCCGTCCGCGGAAAAACCGTGGCGCCAACCTGGATATCGGCTTTTTCGGGTTTACAGAAGAAGACCTCGATAAGAACTTTTTTGCCGGCAACCTGATCGGGTTGGGCACCACCACCCTACGCAATATCCTGAGCCATCTCCAGCAGTGTTATGCTCACCATGTAGGCATTGAATTCAAATACATCAGCGACCAGAAAAAGATCGACTGGCTGACCAATGAAATGGAGAAAAAATTCCTGGATCCGCTGCCGCTCCAGAAAAAACAACGCATCCTGGAAAAACTGAATGAAGGGGTCATGTTTGAAAAATTCCTTCATACCAAATACATCGGCCAGAAAAGATTTTCACTGGAAGGCGGGGAAACCACTATTCCGGCGATTGACGCCATCATCAATACCGCCGCCGACCATGAGGTGCAGGAAGTGGTGATGGGCATGGCGCACCGGGGCCGGTTAAACATCCTGGCGAATATTCTCGGCAAGACCTACGAACAGATTTTCAGTGAATTTGAGGGCACGGCCAAAGTGGATCAGACCATGGGTACCGGCGACGTGAAATACCATCTCGGTTTTGGCAGTGAAGTGACCACGCCAAATAACAAAACAGTCCATGTTAAACTCATGCCCAACCCCTCTCACCTGGAAGCCGTGGATCCGGTTGTGGTGGGTTTTGCACGGGCTAAAGCGGACGTGCTGTATCAAAGTGATTACGATAAGATCCTTCCGATATTAATTCATGGGGATGCGTCCCTGGCCGGCCAGGGCATCGTGTATGAAGTGTTGCAGATGTGCGATCTCAAGGGCTATGATACCGGGGGCACGCTTCATTTTGTGATCAACAACCAGATCGGGTTTACCACGGACTTCGACGAAGCTCGCAGTTCTGATTACTGCACTTCCCTGGCTGCCGCCCTGCATGCGCCGGTATTGCATGTGAACGGGGATGATCCGGAAGCTACGGTGAAATGTGCGGAGATCGCCACCCGTTACCGCCAGGAATTCAATGCGGATTTTTTTGTGGACATGGTTTGTTACCGCCGACACGGACATAACGAGGGCGACGATCCAAAATTCACGCAGCCCACCATGTATGCGCTGATCGATAAACATCCCAATCCGCGCGAAGTGTATACGCAGTACCTCATGGATCATGGAGAAGGAGATGCAAAGGATCTGGCCAAGGACATGGAGAAGAAATTCTGGAACGACCTCCAGGAAAGACTGGATGAGGTGAAACAAAAACCCCTTCCCTACAATTACCAGCAGCCGGAAATCTGGTGGAGAAGCCTTCGCCGTGCCACTCCCGAAGATTTTGATCGATCACCCGACACATCCATTTCAGAACCCGATCTGAAAAAGATTTTTGACGCCATGATGAAATGGCCCGATACATTTACGCCGATAAAAAAAATCGACAAGCTTTTGCAGGATAAGGTGAAATTATTCAACGGGGAAAAAAAACTCGATTGGTCTTCCGGCGAACTGCTGGCTTATGGCAGTATTTTATTGGATGGAAAGGACGTGCGGATGAGCGGGCAGGATGTGCGCAGGGGAACCTTCTCTCACCGCCATGCCGTGTTGCGTGATGAAAAAACCGACGAAAGCTATAACCGGCTCAGCCGCATACCGGATGCCAAAGGAAAATTCAGGATCTTCAATTCCCTGCTCAGTGAATATGGCGCGCTTGGTTTTGAATATGGTTATGCGCTGGCCAATCCCAGTGCCCTCGTGATCTGGGAAGCGCAGTTTGGTGATTTTTGCAATGGGGCACAGATCATCATTGACCAGTTCATTGCCGCAGGAGAGCAGAAATGGCAAAGGATGACCGGCCTGGTGCTGCTGCTTCCGCATGGTTATGAAGGCCAGGGTCCCGAACACAGCAGCGCCCGCATAGAAAGGTTTCTGCAGATGTGTGCGGAGCTTAACCTCGTGATCACCAATATCACGACGTCTGCGAATTATTTCCACGCCATGCGCCGGCAACTGGCATGGCCGTTCCGGAAACCATTGATCGATTTCTCTCCAAAGGCTTATCTCCGGTATCCGGGCACCTATTCCGGCATTTCGGAATTTACCAGCGGAAGATTCCGTGAAGTGATCGATGATGTGTTTGCCGGCGAACCGAACCAGGTAAAAAAAGTGTTGTTCTGTTCTGGAAAAATCTACTTTGACCTCGCCGAGCGGCAGGTTAAAGACAACCGGAAAGACATCGCCATCATCCGCCTGGAACAATTGTATCCGCTGCCGACCAATCAACTGGATGAATTGTATA
>JBEPUT010000017.1:0-95772 GCA_041691395.1 Chitinophagaceae bacterium | reverse complement strand
CGAAATAACGGTAGATCCTGAGGTTGAACTATCTCTTTCTTCGTAAAAATTGCCTATATCAAAGTTATAACCACATTTCCTCTTTTATGCCCTTGTTCTACGTATCTATGCGCTTCAACCATTTGTTCCAAAGTATAGCTTCTGTCTATGACAGCTTTATAATGTCCTTTTTCGATAAGTTCTTTCAGAAAAATAATATCATCAGCTTCTTGGCTAATTACTCCCGCTATTACTTTCTGGTTGCTTGTCATGGAAGTCCATACTCCCTGGAGCGTTTGTGAAATTCCAGTAGCCCCTAAAATTAGTGTGCCCCGTTTTTTTAATGATTTGATGCTATCGGAAAACGACAGCTTGTCGACCGTTACAAAAATTACATCATACCTTTCTCCGCTTTTGGTAAAATCTTCTTTTGTGTAGTCAATTACCTTATCCGCTCCAAGAGATTTCACCATTTCCACATTTGAAGCACTGCAAACTCCTGTAACCGCTGCTCCGTAATACTTTGCAAGCTGAACAGCTGCCGTTCCAACTGCACCTGATGCACCATAGATCAGCACTTTTTGTCCGCTTTTAATATTTGCCTTTCTCAGAAAGTGTAATGCAGCAGTTGCTCCAAAGGAAATGCCAGCCGCTTCTTTGTGGCTTATATTATTCGGCTTAATTGCCAATATTCCATCTTCCGGCAGGCATTTGTATTCTGCATAAGCGCCAAAGCCCATTCCTGTTGCACCAAAAACGTTATCACCCATTTTAAACTTAGTTACATTTTTTCCAACAGCTTCAATTTCTCCTGATAGTACAAAACCTAAAATATTTTTTTTAGGTTTTGTCAATCCAAAGATTAATCTTATAGCCCAGGGGTTTGCTTCTCGCAAACGAACATCACCCGAATTTACCGCTGTTGCAAAAATCCTTATAAGGATTTCATTGTCTTTCGGAGTTGGTTTATCTACCTGTTTTAGTTGGAGCACCTCTGGAGCGCCGTATTTTGTGTATATGATTGCTTTCATTCTATTGTGTATTGCGTTTTTTTTAATTCAAAGGACAAAGGTATCCATCTGGTTTCTCAATTAGATTGACTTTGGTTAATTAGTGTTGGTCATATTTATAGCATATCCTTTTTAGTTTTCATCTACACCTGGATCAAAAAACCTGGTTTTTCACAATCGTTGTCCTGTCAGATACTTGTGCATGTCCACAAATTCCTCCGCCAGCGAAATGATATATGGTAAAACCATTTGTTTTAATTGCTTTATTGTCGGGGCAAGACTGGGTATCCGTCCCCTAACTGACTCTTTAGGGGTGATAGGGAATAGATAATCTTACAGGTAACGAACTGAAAAAATAGCTGCACCCTAATACTTTTTTCCTTTTAACAGTCCATTTACAGATTTACACAGAATTGCTTCGGAAGTCGGGGATACATTTGTCCCGCAACTAAAAAAGCAAGACATGAAATCAAATAAAACTTTGGCTGCGCTATTCATATGTGCAGCTACTTTTGCAGCAAGCAATCCGGGGTATGCGGCGGCATCTGCCGTCTCTATCAGGTATGTCGCTCCCTTCTGGAGGCTCTCCACCAACGACCCCGGGCCGGATTTCCAAAAAGCGGCGACAAAAGCGGTACCGGCAGTCGTACATATAAAGATCCTCTTAAAAGGGAAGGAGGTTTCCGATAATTCCGCTGAACAGGATAACCCCTTTAAAGAATTTTTCGGGGGCGGGGATGGACAGATGCAGGGAACACCGCAGCAAAGAGCGTCTGGTTCGGGCGTTTTAATCAGCCCCGACGGATATATTGTGACGAATAATCATGTGGTGGACCAGGCTGCTGAAATTGTAGTGACGCTTAACAATAAGACAGATTACAAGGCAAAGGTAATCGGAACGGACCCAAGCACCGACCTGGCTGTGGTTAAAATTGAAGGCAATAATTTCCCTTATCTCAGCTTCGCTAATTCTGACAATGTACATCTGGGACAGTGGGTCCTGGCGATCGGCTATCCCTTAAATCTCGAGACGACCGTTACTTCCGGCATCGTAAGCGCCAAATCAAGGAGTATCGGCATCAACAGTCATAACAGTAATTCGCCCGTTGAATCGTTTATCCAGACCGATGCCGCCGTAAATCCGGGTAACAGCGGTGGTGCTTTGGTCAATGCCGACGGGGATGTCATCGGTATCAACAGCGCTATAGCCTCCCCAACTGGTTCTTTTGCCGGGTATTCCTATGCCATTCCGTCCAATCTTGTAAAGAAAGTGGCTGACGATATCCTGCGATATGGCAGCAATCACCGGGCCTATCTGGGCATAATGTATGGCAGCGATCAGATGAGCGAGGAGGATCGTCAGAAAAACAACATAAAAGAAGGCGACGGGGTTTTCGTGATGGATGTCACCCAGGGAGGCGCCGCCGATGCAGCAGGGATTCAAAAAGGAGACTTCATTACTAAAATAAACGGAGCGGTGATCAATACCGGCACCGAGCTTGTGGAAAAAGTCGCATCCCTTCATCCGGGGGACAAAATAGAAATTACTTTTCAGCATAACGGAGCGGAAGAAAACGCCAGCGCGACCTTAAAAGGAGCAGCCGGCACCCATGCGGCAGTTGCACAAGGGCAGACAAACAGCCGCCTAGGCGCTACTTTCGAAGGCCTTGACAACGACGGGGCGGCCCGGTTGCAAATTGATGGAGGCGTGGTGGTGAAAAATTTGGGGCAGGGCATACTGAGCGACCAGACAAAAATCAGGGTAGGATTTATTATCATGCAGGTAAACGACACAAAAATTGCCTCCGTCGAAGAGTTCAAAGAAGCGTTGAAAAATGCCGGCAACAGCGCCGTAATCAGCGGAATATATCCAAATAACCCGCAATTGGAATATCAATATGCGATAAATGACCTGAATGGCGGTGAAAAATAAAGTGATCCCGTCGTTCTATCCGGCAGGGATCCTTTTTAATTACAGCCGCTTACGTTTATCTTCATGGGATGAAAATTCTCATCGTAGAAGATGAAAAAGCATTGAAGGAATCCATACAAAAATACCTGGAGTACCAGGGGTATGTATGTGAAACGGCGGACGATTTTGTCAAGGGAAAGGAGAAGGCATCACAATTTCAGTACGATTGCATCGTAGTCGATATAGGTCTGCCCCTGGGGAGTGGTCTGGACATTGTCAAAGAGTTGAAGAGCATGGATTCAAAAGCAGGGATCATCATTATTTCCGCAAAAAATACACTGGAGGACAGGCTAAAAGGGTTGGATTTAGGTTCTGATGATTATCTTACTAAACCTTTCCATTTGTCTGAGCTGAATGCGCGGATCAATGCCATCCTCCGGCGAAGGAATTTTGGAGGAAGCAAGATTATCCAGTTCAATGAAATTTCGTTGAATGCCGATATCCAAACGGTCGAGGTGGCGGGAAAAACAATTAGCCTGACCGAGAAAGAATACCAGTTACTGGAGTACTTTATTGCCAATCGACGCAGGGTCCTTACAAAGGGTGCCATAGCCGAACACATTTGGGGGGATGAATATGCACAGGTTAGCGACTATGACTTTATCTATACGCATATCAAGAACTTACGGAAAAAATTAGTTGACGCCGGCAGTGCAGATTACGTTAAAACGGTGTATGGCTCTGGCTACAGGCTTACCGACAGCTGATAATTGCATGATATATCTGACTCTCAACATCAATTTATGAGGCTTCTTACCAAGACTACCTTATATTTTTTAACGGCGATGATCCTACTATTGACAGCGGCAGGTTTTTACCTGTTTGCCCAATTTAGTAAAGAGCTGAACGACAAGAACGATCGTGAATTGATAGCCGCGGAATCGGAATGGATCCGTTATCTTGAAACGCAGGTCGAGAATGGAACGACATTCATCCTTAAATCGCCAGACCTGGCGATTTATCCGGTTGAAGCTGTGGTGAACGATCTTCCGGTCGTCATCGATATTTTCGATTACGAAGAAAAAATAAATGCAAAGGTCGATTACCGTCAATTATCCCAGGTGGTATCCGTCGGAGGAGTCACCTACCGGATAATGATTAAAAAATCCCAGCAGGAAAAGACCGCCATGGTCACCGACGTCACGAGAATAATGTTATTCGTGTTTGCCGGGTTGTTTGCCTCCACTTTAATTTTCAACTGGCTGATGACCAAAAAGCTATGGAGGCCGTTCGAGCGTTCACTTCGCAAGATAAGGAGCGCGGAATTAAAAAAGATGGAAGTCGTTCGTTTTGAACATACAAATACCAGGGAATTTAACGAATTGAACGCATCTCTGAATTATATGACAAACAGGATCTACAATGATTTTGTCAATATGAAAGAATTTACAGAAAATGCCGCCCATGAAATGCAAACGCCTCTTGCCGTGGTTCAAAGCAAACTCGAATTGCTGCTGCAGGACAACAATTTAACCGACGACCAGGTACAATCGATCCTTCAGGCAACAACAGCCTTGACACGCTTGCGCAATTTAAATCAAAACCTTCTGCTGCTGGCTAAAATAGAAAACAACCAATATGAAACAAACCAGGAGATAAGTTTAGGGGAAGTGACTAAAAAATATTTACGTCTTTTCGATGAGTTTGTCAGAGACAAGCAATTGATCATTGAAACGGATTTTGAAAAGGATTTTAAGATCATTCTGCACCCGCTGTTAGCCGACTCCCTACTGTCCAACATTTTGGGTAATGCCATTAAGTACAACTACAAAGGAGGAATGGTCAATATAAAGACTGACGGAGATAGTTACCGTATTACCAATACCAGCCTCAACGGGCCGATTCCGCGTGAAAAGTTGTTTATGCGCTTCAATACATCAAAAGAGGCTGGATACTCGACCAACGGGCTCGGCCTGGCCATCGTAAAAAAAATTGCCGATACGAATAATCTGGTTATCACGTATGCTCCGGAAACCGGGAAGACGGCTTTTTTATTAAGACGGAACTGACCGCAGGTCTGAACGAAATGCAGTGTTAAAAGGCTGGTCGGTTATAACGGCATCTTTTCAAGCGTCATGACCCAGCAAAATTTGAAGAGAAAGTTATATCTAAAGAAAAGAACCTGAAACAGGCCTGGGAAAGGAAATTAGAGAACCAGATTTATGACCTGCCCAAGTTTACGTGTTACACTGTTTCCTTAACTCAGCAGTGTGCTTTCCCTTTCCCTGAAATAGCGCGCCGTTTGTTCAACCAGCCGATTCAAAACCACCTTATCCGTTTTCCCAAACATGGCCGGATACGGGTCACCGCCAGGCCCCAGGGGCTCCGGGGTAACATATCTGCCTTCCCGGTTGAATTCCAACAGGTACAGCGCCATAATGATCGTATCCAGATCCATGGCTCCCATGCCCATAGCGCACCGGTTACTGTCGGCCAGGTGCAGGTTTACCAGCTGCTCTCCGGCATCCAACAAAGCTTCACCAATATGGGACTCTTCGCTTTGCATGTGATAAATATCCCCGTTGATGTGTTTTACGCCCGGATGATTGACCGCTTCCATGTACCGTTTGGCATCCGCGACAGTATGTACCAGACTGACTTCGGCAGACCGGATCGGTTCAATAGCCGCTTTGATGTTATTTTCAGAAAACAGACCGGCCACCAGGCTGAGTGTTTCCACGCTTCTTTCAAATTCGGCATCGTCGTAGGCCGAATTCCTTCCCACCGCGCCTGGCACCACCAGCATATAGCTTCCACCCACGTTCACCATAAATTCTATTTCGCGTTTGATGTAATCGACCGCAGCCTGCCGGTGGGCAGCGCGGTTACTGGAAAGATCGTTTTCAGCGGAGAACATACCACATATACCGGATACATTTACTTGGTATTCGTCGAGGATCTTTCTGACATCATTCACCCGATATCCGAGATCGGGGCCGTAATGGTTGCCATGCAATTCAATAAAGCTCACCCCGTATTTCTTCAGCCGCTCCACGGATTCTCTAAGCGGTTCTATCCCAAAACCCCAATTGCTCCACGACAGGTTAATCCGTCGCCTAAGCTTTTCGGGCCTGTTTTTTTTAAGATCAAAAAAAGCATCCCGTATCTTTTCATTTTTTATTTCGAAGTTTTGCTTTCCCATTTTCATTTACTTGGTTGGCTTTGATTTTCGTTCCCGGCACGCATCTGTTTTTCTGCCGGTTATTCGTTTTTCATGTACTGTTTTACGTTTTCCCTGGTGACCAATTTAAAGGGAATGTAGTTGATGTGCGCAACGGGTTCCCGGGCGATTATTTTCTGTGCGATCTCCACGGCCAAACGTCCCTGTCCGCTGGCATCCTGAAATATAGTAGCAGCCATTTTCCCCTGCTCTACGGCTTTTAAGGCATCCCGGATGGCATCTATCCCAATCACTGGCATCTCCTGCTGTTTACCGGCCGCTTCAATGGCCTTACTCGCACCCAGGGCCATTTCATCATTCTGCGCAATCACCGCATCGATTTGCTTGGATGAAGATAGCCAGTTTTCCATCAGCGTCAGCGCCTGCGCCCGGTCCCAATTAGCACTTTGCTCAACAACAATCTTAACCTCCGGGTATTTATGTAATACCTCATTAATGCCCGCTGACCGCTGTACTTCGGCCGAGTGGCCGTTCAGTCCATGAATTACAGCAATACTTCCTTTTCCTTTTAATAAGGACACCATATAATTCGCGGCAATACGGCCTGCTTCTGCGTCTTCCGAGCCCACGAATGCCTGCGCTTTCTGAAAGTTGGTCACGATGGTATTCAAAACCACGATGGGTGTTTTTTCGCGGACCGCAATATCAACAGCCGGAGCGGAACCTTCTTTGTCGCAGGGATTCAGAATGATCACATCCACACCAAATGCAATAAAATTTTCCACTTCGGAAATTTGATCTTCCGCCTTACCCCGGGAATCCAGTTCTATTAATTCTATATTCATTTTCTTTGCCTGCGAACGAATGGCATCCTGAAGATAAATAGTAAACTCATATTGCAGATTCTGATAGGATACCCCAATCACCAAATGGTCCTTTTTCTTTTGGCGGCCGCAACCGGCCAATAAAAAAGCAGCGCATAACAGCAGCAGTAAAAAGTTTTTAACGGGCGCAATGATATCCATGTCAGCGATTGGTTTTTCGATCCAGCATAACTGCGAGTACGATGATCACTCCTTTTACAATCTCCTGCCAATAAGAAGATACATTCAGCAGGTCGAGGCCATTATTCATGACCCCTATGATGAGGGCACCAATGATGGTGCCCCCAATACTTCCTACTCCTCCGCTCAGCGTAGTACCTCCGATCACAACGGCTGCGATCACATCGAGTTCATAGCCCTGCCCCATTGATGGTGACCCGGACATTACCCTGGATGACAGTACAACACCCGCCAGTGCCGCAAGCATTCCGGATAAAGCGTATACCCGGATGACCACGCCCTGCGTCTTAACCCCGGATACTTTTGCCGCCAATTCGTTGCCGCCTATCGCAAATACATAGCGGCCAAAGCGCGTAAAGTGCAGAAAGAAGATCCCACCCAGAATAATTAAAAGGAAAGCAAGGACAGGAATGGGCAAGCCTATAAAATAACCGCCTCCGATGCGGTTATAACCATCGCTGAGGTTGATTACCGGACGACCATTGGTATAAACCAGCGCCATCCCCCGGGCGACCGTCATCATACCCAGGGTAACGATAAATGGAGCCAGGCGTTTCCTGGCAATGATAATGCCATTGATGAAACCCACGCCCAGGCCAACCGCCAGGGCCATCAACACGGGAATAATTACACGGTGCTCTCCCGGATGTGCAAACGAAGCCGCAACAACAGCAGCCAAAGCCAGTATGGATCCGACGGAAAGATCTATCCCTCCGATGATCATAACAAACGTCATGCCGACGGCCATGATGCCATTTACAGCTATCTGGCGCAGTATGTTCACGATATTTGAAGGATGCAGAAAGGCAGGCGATATAATGGCCATAGCGATGACCAGCAAACAAAAAGCAAAATAGATTCCATATTTAGACAGCATATAACGATCCTTTATTATGAATGTCGGATGGAATTCCCATGGCGGCTTCCATAATCCGCTCCGCATTAAATTCATTTTTTTTAAAGATTGCCTGAACACAACCCTGATAAATCACGATTATTCTGTCGCACAAACCCAGCAGTTCCGGCATCTCCGAAGAAATGAGCAGGATCGTTTTGCCCTGCTGCGCCAACTGACTGACAAGTTGATATATTTCTGTTTTCGCATTTACATCTATCCCCCGTGTTGGTTCATCGAGTATCAATATATCCGGGTTGGTTAAGAACCATTTAGCCAACACCACTTTTTGCTGATTGCCTCCACTTAAAGTATTGACCAGCTGATTTCTGCCGACCGTTTTAATTCCCAGCCGCTTTATTTCCAGGTCTACTGACTTTTTCTCTTTATCCGCATTCAGTATCTGGCCGAAAGAACAATAATCTTTCAGACTGGCCAGGCTGGTATTGGTTTTTACAGATCCCTTAAGATTCAGTCCTGCCTTCTTTCTGTCTTCCGTAATGAGCGCCATTCCGCTTTTAACGGCATCTGCGGGTGATCTAATCAGCACCGCTTTATGCTGTACGATCAGTTTTCCGGAATCGTACCGGTTGATTCCGAAAATGCTTTCCATGATTTCCGTTCTTCCGGCACCCATCAACCCGGCAAAACCTAAAATTTCCCCTGCATGCGCTTCGAAACTGATATTTTGAAATTTTCCTTTACGGGAAATGGCCTGTACTTCCAGAGAGACCGGACCGGTAACAGCTTGTCTTTCGGGAAAGACCGTGCTGATTTCCCGGCCGACCATTAAACGAATCAATTCTTTGCTATTGAGCGCTGCTGCCGGTCTGGTATCGATGTGTTTTCCGTCCCGCAAAACCGTAATGGTATCCGCAATGTTGAATATTTCCCCCATTTTGTGAGAAATATAAATGATGGAAACTCCCCCGGACCTAAGCTTTCGTATAATATCGAACAATTTATTCACTTCCCGGTCTGTTATGGCGGAAGTAGGTTCGTCCATAATCAGTATACCGGAGTTATAAGATACGGCTTTGATGATTTCCACCATTTGTATCTGGGCAATGCTGAGCCTGCTCATCAGCGTACCAGGATGAATATCCATATCCATCTCCTGAAAGAAAATTCGTGTTGATTCAAGCTCTTTCTTTTTATTGACCACCGGCATGCGCGGGTAGACCGGTTCCCTGCCCAGGAATATGTTTTCAGCCACGGTCATGTACATCACCGGATTTAACTCCTGGTGGATCATGGATATCCCACAGGCCAGCGCCTTCCCGGGGGTAAGGTTCCCGGCTAATTTCCCACGAATGAAAATGGAGCCATCATCCGGCCGGATAATACCGGTAAGGATCTTCATCAGGGTTGACTTTCCTGCACCGTTTTCGCCCATTAAAGCATGGACTTCTCCGCGCCGGACATACAGGCTTACCTCATCAAGTGCTTTTACACCGGCAAAAGATTTTGAGATATGCTCCATCCTGAGCTGGCAATCGTCGTAGCTTTTATCCAAAATCCGTATTTTCTATAAAAATAATTAGCTTCTGTAAAAAAGTAAATCCTGCGGGCATTGGTATCGAGCCAACTATCGGAATCGAACCGACGACCCTTTCATTACGAATGAAATGCTCTACCATCTGAGCTAAGTTGGCTTGCGGGACCCAAGATAACCTGATTAACGTTAAATTAGGCTGATCCGCACTTAACCCGGAATATTATTAATATTTTTGCAGTCAATCACAAGCTTTATGACAAAAGATGTCGCGGAACGCCATCCCACCTCGCGATTCTCCAACCGGGTCGAGAATTATGTAAAATATCGTCCCCCTTATCCGGAGGAAGTTGTTCCGTTCCTGGAAAATACGATTGGTTTGAAAAGGGACCAGCGGATCGTTGATATCGGATCCGGTACTGGCATTTTTTCCGGGTTGTTTTTAAAAAAGGGATATTCCGTTACCGGGATCGAGCCCAATGAAGACATGCGGAAGGCTGCTGAAAGCAAACTCGCCATCTTTCCGGAATTTGAAAGCCGGAATCGACAGGCTGAACAAACCGGGCTGCGGTCAGGCACGGTGGATCTGATTACGGTTGCCCAGGCTTTCCACTGGATGGAGCCGGAGCAAACAAAAAAGGAATTCTTCAGGATCCTCAAACCCGGAGGACATATCCTGCTGGCATGGAATGTGCGGTTACATCACACGGCCTTTCTTCAGGGTTATGAAGCACTCAAACAAAAATATGGCAGGGATTATCAGGAAAGCACGGAAAAGGTAAATGAAACGGTGATCGAACGGTTTTTCGCGCCAAAGATCATTGTCACCCATTCCTTCCCCAATGTTCAGTTACTGGATTTTGAATCCCTGAAAGGGCAGCTATTGTCATCATCCTATATCCCTCTCCCGGGAGAGTCATCTTATGAAAATATGATCGGCGAGCTGGCCGAATTGTTTGTTGCAAACAATGAAAACGGGTTTATCCCGATGGCTTATGAAACAAAGATTTATATCAACCAGGAACGGCTGACTTTTAAAAACTAAACAATGCATGATAAAGTTGAAATAAAACATATGCCGGAGGCCGGCGTTTACCGGCTTTTCCTGCCCGAGCCTGTTATTACTGCGTTGCGGCTTACAGCAGCGGATGGCCAGGCGCTTTTTATCACCCACGAAAATAAGATGCAGCTCGAATGGCTCGGTCAGCGGATCTGGCAGCAGTATCATGCTTTGAAAAATGCATTTACCGCCGGCAAAGAGAGACTAAAACGAAAAAAAAGGCTGGCTGTGATCCTCCTGGCCTTTGCCGGGCTGATCGCAATATTCAGCGCTCTCATTTCAAGGCTTGCCCGGATCAATATTCTTTATATCAATACATTCGTTATTACGGTTGGCGCATTTTGCTGTTTGCAACTACTCCAATATTTCGCGAAAGGATCTTCTTTATCCGACAACGAGTTGGCATCCGGACCGGAGATTTCGGAACTGAAAAAATCTATTCTGAATGATTATTCGCCGGAAGATTAGTTATTAAATCAGGCCGTCCGGATATGATCCGGTGCAAGCCAGACTGAATAAAAAGATTTTAACCGGACTCGCGATGCGCGGATAGCTCCAATCATCCTAAAAACGCTGACCAATAATTTCGTATCTGCCAGCAAATCAAAATATTCATCATCTGCATTTTTACCGCCCTGCCCTTTACCCAGGGTTTTATAAGTTTCGACAAATCCCAGGGGAACCCACATAAGGCTTCATACCCACATAAAACCGCCGGTCCTGGGGGAAGCTGAATCTTCGCTCCCCTTCACCGAAGTTTGTAAACATTTCAACAAGGATTTGATATCCCCAAACGAAAAGAGCCCGAAACGATAAGTATTCATCAAAGTTAATTGAATTAGAACTTCATCATGCTGCTGTTTCCGCTGGCGTTATTTTAAGGCGGTTACCGTAACTTTAAAGGCAGGTTGAACACATGAAAGAGATCAGCGATATCGTCAACGCTTGTAATCAGGCCCAAAGGGAGGGAAAACGATCCGCACTGGCCACCGTGGTCCTGGTCGAAGGGTCATCTTACCGTCGTCCCGGCGCCCGCATGCTGGTAATGGAAGACGGCCAGCTGACCGGTTCCATCAGTGGCGGCTGTCTCGAAGGAGATGCATTGCGTAAGGCCCAGTACGCGATTATGAGTAAGGAAAACAAGCTTGTTATTTATAATACGACAGACGGGGACGATGCAAAATTCGGCGTGCAGCTGGGATGCAACGGCATCGTACATATTTTGTTTGAACCGGTAGGGATCAACCCTGAAAGCCATCCCATCAATTTATTAAGGCAATTGCTGAACAGCCGCGAGAATGCCGTACTGGTTACTTTTTTTTCACCGTGGCTGGCGGATCAGCCCGGAACCCGGCTGCTTTACCATAATGGGAAGATTACGGGGTGCTTACACGAAAATATTAAGGAAGATATCGGTTCAGATATAAGAGAGGCGTTTCAACAACAGGTTTCCTGCTTTAAGGACTATTCTGCGGGGAACCAATTGCTCAAGGCCTTTATCGAATTCATTGCGCCACCGATAGCGCTTGTTATTGCCGGGGCAGGGAACGATGTAAAGCCTCTGGTGGAGATGGCTGATCTCCTTGGCTGGCCAATCACGGTGGTGGATGGACGGTCTAATTATGCCGTTGCACGTCGCTTCCCCAAGGCAAACCAGGTCTTGCTGGCGAAACCGGGTGCAGTGCTGTCCTATCTTCAACCCGATTCGAAAACCGTTTTCTTACTCATGACCCATAATTATAATTACGACCTGGCCCTGCTGAAAGAACTCATCGGTATCGATTATGCCTATATCGGTCTGCTCGGACCTGCTCAAAAACGTGACAGGATGCTGACCGATCTGGAGAACCAGGGAATAACACTGAATGATGATCAAAGATCCAGGATTTACGGGCCGGTCGGTCTGGATATTGGTGCCGAAACAGCCACTGAAATTGCACTCTCTGTCTTGGCTGAAATAAGGGCCATTTTTTCCGGGCGGGCGGGCGCCCCACTCAAACTAAAATCAGAACCGATCCACAGCCGGATCACCGATTTCCCCCGGCATGAATAAAACAGGCATTATCATACTGGCAGCCGGTCCTTCCCTGCGTTTGGGCAAGCCTAAGCAGCTTTTGATGTACCAGGGGAAAACACTGGTTGAGAACATCAGTTCAGCAGCATGCAAAGCCGACTTGTTTCCGATAATAGTGGTTACCGGCGCAAATTCGAAAGCCACAGGTAGAGTATTGACCCGTGAAAAGGTTGAAATTATTTACAATGATCAGTGGCCTTCCGGCATGGCATCCGGTATCGTAGCCGGGCTTTTAAAGGTTTTAGAAATGAATATGGCGGTTGAATCGGTGATCATCGCAGTATGTGATCAACCATTCGTTTCAGCCGGATTATTCACGGAACTAATAAGAATCAAGGCTGAAAAAAGAAAAGGTATTGTGGGGTCTGCTTATGCAGGAACCATCGGTACCCCGGTTTTATTTGGGAAAACCTATTTTGAAAAATTGTTGTTATTAAAGGGAGATGAAGGGGCCAAAAAGTTATTGAAGGCCCATGGTCCGGATCTGGCCGTTGCCCCTTTTGACCAGGGAAGTATAGATATTGACACCGAACAGGATTATAAACAATTGATTTCTCAAACCAATGCGCCATGATAAAAGATTTATTTGACCGGGTACATGATTATCTGAGGATCTCGCTGACGGACAATTGCAATCTGCGGTGTTTTTATTGCATGCCGGAGGAGGATCACGACTTCACGCCTTCGTCCCGTCTGATGCAACCGGACGAGATCAACCTGATTGCCCGGTTATTTGTGGAACAGGGCGTAAAAAAAATCCGGCTCACCGGGGGCGAACCCCTGGTACGCAAGGATGCTTCGCGGATCATCGAATCCATGGGTGCTTTGCCGGTGGAACTGGTGATGACTTCCAACGGGATCCGGGTGCATGAGTTTTTATCCGTTTTAAAATCCGCAAAGATCAGGACCATTAACATCAGTCTGGATACCCTGCAGCCGGACAAGTTCCTCCTGATAACGCGTCGTAATCTTTTTCACCGGGTGCGCAGCAATATCGAACTCCTTCTGCAGCATGATTTCCAGGTTAAGATAAATGTGGTGGTGATGAAGGGATTTAATGAAGCAGAGATCAATGACTTTATTGCCTGGACGACCCATATTCCGGTTCAGGTCCGGTTTATCGAGTTCATGCCGTTCAGCGGAAACCGCTGGACCAATAACCAGGTCTTTTCCCTGGACGAGATATTAACCAAAATCGGAACCCGGTATGAATATCTGCCAGTTAAAGGGGAAGTGCACGATACAGCCAAACACTTTATGATCCCGGGACATATAGGTTCCTTTGCAGTGATCAGCACCATGAGCATGCCTTTCTGTAGTGGTTGTAACCGGATGCGCCTCACGGCAGACGGAAAATTAAAGAACTGTCTTTTTTCATCCGGGGAAACGGATCTGCTTTCCGCGCTGCGCAAAGGAGAAGATATTGTTCCCCTCATTCATCAAACGATACAGGCCAAGGCCAAACAGCTGGGCGGCCAGTTTTCCGGATCCTTCGAACTGCTGGATGCAGCCACCATTCAAAACCGGAGCATGATAACGATTGGCGGATGAATAGAGAACTTATTTCTGTTGCCGAAGCCCGAACCCTTGTTGGCCTTTCCGGCCAGCTGACCAGGGGAATTCATTTTAGCGGAGATATGCCCGGGTACGTGCTGGTTGCTTTTGCCGCCGGGCTTTGCGGGGCTTGGTTCGGTTCGATTAAATTTCCGCAGACGCTATTAAAAAATGTGCTGGCCTTTCTACTGATGGTGGCCGCCTGGAAATTATTATGGCAGTAAAAGTTTATTTATTCGGAAAATTAAAAGAACTCACCGGTCAGGCCGAACTCGTGCTGGAGGGAATTTCGGATACCGACCAGTTGATAAATGAAATCAACACCCGATTTCCAAAAACCAAAAATATACCCTGCCTCATAGCCGTTGATAAAAATATCGTTCATTCAATCACCCCAATAAAAGAAGGCCAGGAACTGGCGTTAATGCCTCCCTATTCCGGAGGATAATCATGAAAGGACAAGTCAAAAATATTTTTATTGAGGGGCCGATCAGCGGAAGGTTTATCGGGGAAAAAATTGCCGCGCATCAGTCAAAGACAATCATCGGCGGTCACAGTATATTTTTAGGCCAGGTTCGTGGGGATATTCTTCAGGATAAAAAAGTAGTGGCTATCGAATATACCAGTTACCCCGACATGGCGCTGGACATCATGAATAAGATCCGGGAGGACGTCATTTTAAAGTACGCACTCACCTGCATGCACGTGTATCACTCGTTGGGGAAAATAAAAGCAGGAGAGATCTGCCTCTTTGTATTTACTTCTGCCTCACACCGGAAAGCAGCGATAGAAGCCTGTTCTGAAACCGTGGAAAGACTGAAAGCTGAATTACCCATTTGGGGGAAAGAGATTTTCGAAGATGACAGTTTTCAATGGAAAGTTAACCACGGCGGCCATGGAGGTCATTGATGCGCTCTTTCCCGGCATCTGCATTTGTTTTCGGTGAAAGCGGGCGACGGACACGAAAAATAACCGAATATCTTATGGCCAAAAATGGTTTGGCCGGAAAAAAAGAATAAATTTGGGAGGCTATGGCTACTGTTTCATTATCTGTCAATAAAAAGCAATACCAGGTTGATGCGGATCCTCAAATGCCATTGCTCTGGGTGATCCGGGATATCATCGGACTGAAGGGTACTAAATTCGGATGCGGAATGGCCCAATGTGGCGCTTGCACCGTACACCTGGACGGAGAGGCAGTGCGGTCCTGTGTGACATTGCTCGGACGGGCGGAAGGCCAGGAAATCGTAACGATCGAAGGCATTTCGGAAAATGTTTCCCATCCCCTGCAAAAAGCATGGATCGAACTGCAGGTTCCTCAGTGCGGCTATTGTCAGTCGGGACAAATCATGTCTGCTGCGGTGTTGCTACGCGAAAATCCGCATCCAACAGATCAGGATATTGATGAGGCCATGATGGGCAATCTCTGCCGCTGCGGTACGTACAGCCGCATCCGCAAGGCCATTCACCGCGCAGCCCAAATGATGGATGTTTAAAAATAAATGCCGGATGCCGAAGTCGCCCTCCATAAAAGATCTTTCCTTAGCTGACAGGCTTGACCGTCGTCATTTTCTGCGTCTTTCCGGTCTCGGTGGTCTTGGATTCGTACTCGGTCTTGGCTGGAAACCAGGTGGCGGATACATCATCGCTTCCGGCGGAGATGCGGCAACCGTCAAACTATCTCCCTATATTTTAATTGAAAGTTCCGGATTGATCACGATCATGAATCCCATGCCCGACCTCGGTCAGGGCACTTTTCAATCCGTACCAGCCCTAATCGCGGAAGATCTCGAAGTTTCTCTGAACCAGGTCAGCATCCGGCATACTGGCGGTGAAAAAGAATTTGGCGAACAGACTGTCGGCGGCAGCAATTCGATCCGAGGCAACTACCTGAAATTGCGCACGGTGGGGGCAGCCGCAAAAGAGATGCTCATCCTGGCCGCCAGCCAACGTTGGCAGGTTCCTGTAGAAACCTGTTATGCCTCGCAGGGCCTCGTTTTTCACCGGCTATCAGGCAAATCTTCTCCATATGGTGAACTGGCCTTAGCAGCATCGCAGTTGCCCGTTCCCCAGCATCCCGCTTTAAAAGATCCAAAAGATTTTAAGATACTCACAAAAAATTATCCGCGTCCGGACGTACCGCTTAAAGTATCCGGCCAGGCAGTTTACGGAATCGATGTGGATTTACCGGGCATGCTCTATGCATCCATCGCGCACTGCCCCGTTTTTAACAGTAAACTGGTCAGCTACGACGATACGGATGCGATGCGCATCAAAGGAGTTTTAAAAATTATTAAGATCCAGCGCCCCATTGGCCACCATAAATATGATGCCGTTGCAGTTGTGGCCGGCAACTATTGGGCTGCCTACCAGGGAAAACTGGCGCTGAAGCTGAACTGGGATTATGCGGGCAACGACAGCTTCGATACCGATGAGTATGAACAGTCTCTCCGGGATATATCAGAGCAACCTGGTCAGGTGGTCCACGACGAAGGAAATTTTGAGGCCGCTTTTCATTCAGCACCAATACAACTGAATGCGCTTTATGAATTACCCATGCTTTCCCATTCGCCGATGGAACCGCAAAACTGTACGGCGGAATGGAAAGGCAAAGACCAGGTAGAAATATGGGTCTCCACGCAGGGCGCGGATTCCGTAAAAGATGAAGTCTCGGAAAATCTGCACATTCCGCGCGAAAACATTAAAGTAAACATACTTTTTTGCGGTGGCAGTTTCGGCAGGCGGTTATTCAACGATTTTGCGGTGGAAGCGGCCAGCATTGCCCGTCAGCTGGATAAGCCTGTCAAAATGATATGGACCCGGGAAGAAGATACGCAACTCGGACCTTTTCGTCCACCCACTTTTTCCGCGATGAAAGCAGGATTATCGGCTGATGGAAAACCAATTGCGTTCCAGCACAAAGTCATTGGCCCATCCATACATTCAACCCTGGAAGATAAAAAGGACAATAGCGGAGAAAGTGAATCCATGACCGAGGGCATTAGCAGCCAGGCTTACGAGCTGCCCAATATGCGGAATGAATATATCTTTTCCCAATTGCATATTCCACTCGGCTGGTGGCGCTCGGTAACCAGTTCCACCGTGGCGTTTGCCCATGAATGTTTTATCGATGAAATGGCCGTGAAAGCCGGGAAAGATCCAATGTTATACCGGCTGGAAACGCTGCTCACCAAAGACTCCGATACAAAAAAGCTGCTGCTTAAATTAAGGGAAGTATCCGGATGGGACAAACCCCTCCCCGCCGGGTGGGGAAGAGGTGTTGCGCAGTATGAATTTTTCGCGGGTCTTTCCGGCTACGTTGTGGAAGTCTCCAGTCACGATAATAGCCACGTCCGCCTCGAAAAGATTTTTATGGTAATCGATTTAGGCACCGTGGTCAATCCGGATATGGTGGCCTTACAGGTTGAAGGCGCCGCCACCATGGCGCTGACCGCTGCGATTAAAAGCGCCATCACATTTAAGAATGGGCAAACCCGTCAGACTAATTTTCATAATTATCCGCTGGTCCGCATCAATGAGATCCCTGAGGTACAGGTGCACATCATTGCTGATGGCGGACCCACGATTAAAGGAGTCGGCGAACCCGGCATCCCTCCTTTTGCACCCGCGCTCGCCAACGCCATCTTTGCTGCCACGGGCAAGCGCATCCGCAAACTTCCCTTCAACATCAATAAAGTCTGAGCCTCCATGATCAACAGGAAAAAGTGGCTGGGGATTCTGGTATCGACGGGCGTTTTCATCGCATTCGGTTCTTCTTTCATACGGCCTCCAAAGGAAAAGCATAAAAACGATTATCCCCATTTTAAAAATAATAATCCGGACAAAGTGCCGGACAGCGTCATTTCAAAAAAATCCTTCCTTCAGGCTTATAAAGTCCTGATGAGCCCCCGTTGTATGAACTGTCACCCTTCCGGAAATGCACCGCTGCAGGGCGAAGACAGTCATATTCATACGCAGGGTGTATTGCGCGGGCAGGACGGAAAAGGTATGTATGCCCTGAAATGCAGCAACTGTCATCAACCGAAAAATACCCCCGGACCAGGTATGCCGCCGGGAAATCCAAAATGGCAATTGCCACCCGAAAGCACTAAAATGGTTTTTCAGGGAAAAACACCCCGGCAACTTGCCGCCCAGTTATTAAACTCAAAAGAAAACGGCGGAAAAAACAAAGCCGCGTTGATTGACCATGTAACAAATGATACGCTGGTTGCGGCCGGCTGGCATCCGGCCCAGGGTCTAACCCTCCCGCCGCTGAGCCATGCTGAATTTGCCAAACAATTTAAACAATGGCTGGATAAAGGCGCTTACCTTCCCGACTGAGCAGCACTGAAAATGAAAATCAACAACTACCTTCTTTGTTCCTTGATGTAGGAAGCAACGCTATGTACAGACGCAATCCAAATTTTATTTTCCGGATTTTTTGCATATTCTAACAACTGATTCAACATCTTCAGACGGGTTGTTTGTTGGCCGCCTTCACCCATTTCATGTCCCGCCAATACAATCCAGCTTCCGTGCTCTCTGGCCTGGCTGATGATAAGTAATATCTGATTAAAATCCTTACCATCCATCTCCATACCTGTCAGTTGGGCAAAATCACAGAATGCGGGGTCATTTGGCCCCTCATCCAACCAGCCCCGGCCGGTAAAAAATAATTCAGCAACCAAAGGAACATAACTTTTCGTAGCTGTACCGCGGCCCACAAAAGCCTCACCGCACGGATAGGCAAAACTGGTTGGTGTGACGCCCAATAGATCTTCAATGCTGTCATTTGCTGAAATTAATTCCTGTTTCATTCTCTTCAAGGAGTAATCCTCCAATGCACTTCCCCTGGACCAGGCAAAATTCCCGGTGCAAGGATGAACAAGGGAATGATTTCCTATTTCATGTTTATTCAAAACAGCCTTTCTCCAACCTTCGAGACGCAGCTTCACCCTGGATGGAACAACATAAAAAGTAGCTTTTACACCGTAGTGATCGAGTAATGATATTCCTGAATCAACCTGGCTCATCCTGGCATCATCAAAGGTGAGGCTGATGGCCACCTGCTTTCCATCGGGCCATCTAAAAGAGGAATCCATTTGCTGGGCCGAGGCGTCATTGGATATAAAAAATAAAATGATGATCCGGAGAAACCAGGTAAAACGAATATTAATCTTTGACATCATGAGCTATTTGGGTACCCGTCTACCGGGGATCTCGGTTATACCAGCACATACTTCAGCGGGCAGGTAAAAATACCCACCCTTACAGTTACCGGTTGTTGATACGGGAACTCAGCGAGCTGCGCCGGTTGCGAAAGTCCGCCATATCTGCTTTTACACTACCCACCGTGATCGGACTTTCCACGCGCAAAGGGATGTGGTTGGAATCATCGCTCACCCATACCGTCATTTTCTCCCCCGCTTCAAAAAGAGTGCCTTTGATGAGTAAGGGCTTGAATTTAATCGTATGAAACCTCCCGTATTTTGTTTTTAATTCCTCCTTTCCCAGGTAGCGGATATAGGAAGGGAATACCTGGTTATCCAGGAAAATAGAAAACCCTATTTTATCACCCGGCCGCATCTTCCCATAATCCAGATTTCGGGCACAATACACGGCACTCAGCGCATCCTGGATGCAATCGGGAACTTTATATACGCCATCACCCGTTATGGCGGTGCCGCCCGCCTTATTAAAACTCACGCTCTCATACTTTTTATAATCACCCTCATTAACGTTGCGTACAAACTTATAAGACTGAAGACTGGCGGTATCTATAAAGGATTCATATTTGTCGCGAACTTTATAGAAATTGTCATAAAAGGGAAGTGTCTTCCCTTCAGCGATGATATGATATACGGGTTTGCCATCAAACGGTTCGGCCACACACGAAAAACTAACCTCACCGGCCTCAATATAAATGCCGGCCAGTGTGTAGTAAATTTTATAGGTAACACGCTCGCCTGTCCGGAAAGCGGAATTTTCTAACCCACAAAAGTTTTCACCTGGTGTTTGTGGACAGCAAAAAGCCATTGTTAAAATCAGGCCACTCAATACCCATGTTCTCATTAGACAATAGAAATTTAATTGCAGCCAATCCACAGTCAATATAGTGGTCATCCCGGGAGTAGGGATTTTTGATATATCTACCGGCTAACTTTCTCCGAGCCCCTTTTCTTTTTGCCGCTTTTCGATTTTATCTACCCTTTGTACCAGTGAATCAAGATTACGGAAATGAACATACGCCTTCCTGTATTTGTTGGCATCAAATGCAGGAGAGCCCATATATACTTCACCGCTTTTGGAGATGCTTTTTGAAATACCAGATTGTGCCGTAATAACCGTATTATCAGCGATGGTTAAATGTCCTACAATTCCTACCTGGCCGCTGAACATGCAATTTCTACCAATCTTGGTAGAACCTGCCACTACACCATGCGCGGCGAAATAGGTGTTTTGTCCAATCTCAACGTTATGGGCAATATGTATCAGGTTGTCAAATTTTACTCCTTTACGCAAGATGGTCGAGCCCAGTGTTGCCCTGTCAATAGCACAATTAGCGCCAATTTCCACATCATCCTCAATAATTACGTTCCCGATCTGTGCCACCTTTTTATGGTCGTTCTCGGGATTAAACCTAAAGCCGTCGCTGCCTATCACCGTCCCCGAATGAATGACACAGTTTTTTCCAATATTGGTTTCAGAATAAATTTTTACACCCGCAAAAAGGGTAGTATTGTTGCCAATTACTACATTGTCGCCGATATAAACCTGAGGATATATTTTTACCTGGTTACCTATGATGGCATTTTCACCTACAAACGAAAATTCGCCTGCATAAATATCACTTCCCACAACGGCGCTGTCAGCAATAAAAGACAATTTGGAGATTCCTTTTTTATTGAGTTTTACCTCATTGTACATCTCCAATAATTGAGCGAAAGCATTTGCCGCGTTTTCTACCCTTATCAGGGTGGCAGTAACCGGAGCAGTTAAAACGAAATCCTTATTAATTATAACTACGGATGCTTTGGTACCATACAGGTATTGCGTGTACAGCGGATTGGCTAAAAATGAAATAGAACCTTCAACACCCTCTTCAATTTTCGATAATTTAGTAACGGTAACCTGCGCATCTCCTTCTATCTGACCATGGAGTAGTCCGGCAATTTGGGTAGCAGTAAATTGCATCATATCAATTTTTGTTTGGTGTGGGTTAACATCATGCGATGCATGCAGGTCTCTTAAGACCTTTTACTCCAATCATCCGGTTATTTTCCTGGTCCCATACTTTTAACTTAAAGCAGGCACGAATCGCTTTTAGCTTCAGCGAAGTCGTTTTACAGTTTTGCAGTTCAACAAAATGCTTCATCACTTCCGGCAACCGGTAGAAAGGGACCTTTGAATTCAGGTGATGAATATGATGATAGCCAATATTTCCGGTAAACCATTCCATCGCGGGGTTCATTTTGATAAAACTGGATGATTCCAATGCCGCCTTTTCATAAACCCAGTTTTTATTTTCATAAAATTCAACCCCCGGAAAATTGTGCTGCGCATAAAACAAATAGGCGCCAATCGCAAAAGCAATAAAAAAGGGTAAAAAGAACACAAAGAACCATGCCTGCCATCCCAGAAATACAAATAAAAGCACGGCCACCGTAAAATGCAATATTAAAGCTATGACCGAATCATAGTGCTTCCGCGGATTACTGATAAATGAGCGGAGACACATCCCAACAATAAACATAGAGAAATATCCCAGCACAATCGTCACCGGGTGTCTTATGGCGAGATAGGTAAATTTCTGAGCCGGAGTCATTTCCAGGTATTTATTTTTTGTAACAATCGGATAAGATCCAATACTTGCACTGAATAATTTAGAATTGTGATTGTGATGATGATCATGTGATCTTTTCCAGATACTGGTGGGAGAAAGCATGTACATTCCAAAAATAGTCATGATAACATTGGCAGCAGTAGATTTGGTTAAAATGGTATGATGCTGGTGATCATGATAAATGATGAACATCCGAATCAATAACAAGCCTGCAAAAACACTAGAGAGTAATCTTAACACCATGACGGGAATTAACAAAGCGCCTCCAAGGGCCAATATCAATAAAGAAAGCGTAGAAATAGTATAGAACCAGCTTCTGGTTCTTATTTCCTCTGCGAATGGTTTTGTGGCTAATATCAGATTTTTACCCAGGAGCATGGTGAATTCTTAGATGGCAAAGGTATGCCTTGTAAGTTATTAAAAGATCTGCAAATACCGTTCCAGGGCTAATGTAGAGATAATATGCCTACATAATCTTTTCATGTCCGGTTGATTCCCTGATACCAGGCAAATACGGCAGGAACGATTTTTTAGGAGATCGCTTACTATCATCGAATCAAAATGTTCAAAAAGACGTTTTTTAAAATATACTTCAGTTTTGCTTTTCTGGCCGCTATCGTCTATTGTGTCCCGGTATACTTTTTTATACGTAAGGCAGATTACAACCAGGCATGGTTGCTGTATGTCGGAAATTTTCTGTTTATGTTGGTTATTGTTGCGTTTCTATTTTATTTCAGCAGCTTGAAGAATGATAATCCGGGCACAATCTCTTTAATTGTGAGCGGTCAAAAGGAGGTGGTTTTAGGGATGGTTATTTCCTGCATGATCAGTTTCATTATGCTGATTATCCTTATTCCCGGGCTTTTTGGTAAAGGAATACCCTCAAGGGTTTTGTCCGAGGCGCCGGTAAATATCCTGCAGGGCAAAACAAATGGACTGAGTTCCATGGTTTTGATAAACTCGGCGATAGGCAATTTTGTGACCGGAGCATTTATGAGCCTTATTTTGCCAGCTTCGCTGAGAAAGAGAACCCAAAGAAAAGACGAAGACCCAAATTAGCGGGTGTTCCGGCATATCATATTAAATTGTAATTTGGCGCATGAAAAAGACGTTTTTTGCCTCGGTATTCGTTGCTTTCTTATGCCTGAATGGGGCTGCCCAGCAAATAAAGACACCCGCTCCTTCTCCCGTCCAAAACGTAAAACAGGAATTCGGTCTTTCGACGATTGAGCTTTCCTATTCGAGACCGGGCGTAAAAAGCAGGAAGATCTTCGGTGATCTGGTTCCTTACGGAATAGTGTGGCGAACGGGCGCCAACCAGGCTACTACACTCAGCTTTGGAGATTCTGTGGTCATCGGAGGCACTCCGGTTCCTCCCGGAAAATACGGCTTGCTGACCATACCAGGACCCGATGAATGGACCATTATCATTACAAGACAAACCGATGTAACCAATCCGTCCGCTTACAAGGCCGATCAGGATATTGTCCGGGTGAAAGCCAGAACGCAGGAATTTCCTTATCCTATTGAAACATTTACCATTTTGTTCAGCAATATCACGCCCGCCAGCTGCGACCTGGCGATAGTTTGGGATAAGACCCTGGTTGCATTGCCCATCAAAACAAACATAGACTCCCGGATCATGGCCCAGATCAATGCGGCCATGACCAAAGACAGCTTCCCCTATTATACCGCTGCCCTTTATTACCTGGACAACAAAAAAGACATTTATCAGGCGCTGGAATGGTTTAATAAGGCGGTAGATCAAAATCCGAAGGCCTATTATATGTTTTATCAAAAAGCCCGTTGCCAGGCTAAAATGGGTAAGAATAAGGAGGCGATGGCCACTGCTGAACAATCCATTCGGCTGGCCAAAGAAGCGAAAAATGATGATTATGTTGCGTTAAATGAAAAGCTCATCGCCACAATAAAATAAGGCACATCAACAAACGTACAACGACTATTAATTTTTTTTTGTTGACCGGCATTACGCACCCAACCCTGCTATCCCTTACTTTTCGTCCATTTTGTGGAGTTCAAAGCACTTGAACGGTCATCGCAGGAATCCCTAAGAAGTGTCACAAACAATTTCCCGGATTTGACTACAAATCTGTATTTGCCTACAATCTCGTTGTCACAATCACTCTGACCATCCACTTTATGCAGAGTTATCACGCCATTTTTAGCAGAATAAATCATTCTTTCCACGACAGAATTGTCGGTTGCACTGTAAACGGTAATGCTGTCTTTGTGGAAATCCAGGATCACATCCCGGGGATTATCTCCTTTAATTGCCCCCTTCCAGCTTGTATTTCTAATTTGCGCAACCAATGAAACCGAGGAAAATATTAAAAAGAAGGCAAAAATGATGTTTTTCATAGCTGTCCGTTATTTCTTATAAGTGATTTTATAAATCGTGCCTTTATTATCGTCGCTAACATAAAGTGATCCATCGGGACCCTGGGCCAGGCCACAGGGTCGGTGTTCTGCGCGGCCTGAAGCCTTTTGTTCGGCCGTGCCGGCAAACCCATCCGCGAACACTTCCCACTTTCCTGCAGGCCTGCCATTTATGAAGGGCTGGAAAACCACAAAGTATCCCGCCTGCGGTTCCGGGGCCCTGTTCCATGATCCATGGAATGCGATGAAGGCGCCATTTTTATATTTATCAGGAAACTGCTTACCTGTATAAAAGAGCAAACCATCCGGTGCAAGATGGCCCGGATAGGCCGCTACTGGATTAATATATTTAGCATCCGCCTCTTTTTCACCATCGCCGCCGTATTCGGGACCCTGAATTTTTTTATGCTTCACATCATCGTAATATAAATAGGGCCATCCGGCATTATCCCCTTCTTTCAGGGCATACATACACTCGGCGGGTAAAAGTGCCGATTGCCGAACCGTATACAGGTTAGGAAAAAGATTATTCAATGCATCCCGGCCATGCTGCATAACAAAAAGCTGGTTATCCTGCTGGTTCCAATCGAGCCCGACCACATTGCGTAAGCCGGTGGCATAACGTATACCGTCTTGCTGGGTCTGGTTTAACCGGTCAGCTTTAAACCTCCAGATACCGGCTGCAGATTCTAAAACCGGGCAGCCCTTTTTCTCCGGATCATATTCACTACAAATATTTGAATAAGCGCCTATGTTTACATACAGATAACCATTATTATCCAAAGCGAAGGCTTTTGCCTGATGCATCCTTTTAGATACCAGATTGCCGACGATTTTTTCCGGATGTTCAGGATCAATCACTTCCTCGGTACTGTTTAATTTATAACGGAAAACGTCCCGGTCCGAAGATGCATACAAATATCCGTTCTTAATGCGTATCCCGGTTCCCCCAAACTCACCAAAACTGGTTTTTACAGCTGCTTTATCTCCGTAGTCGTGTAAAACCACGATGCCTTTGCCGTTTTTAAGTCCTGCAAGATGCACATAAATATCACCCCCGGGAGTTACCACAAGATGCCTTGCGCTGCCCAGGTTTTCCGCAATGGCAATTGCTGTAAACCCATTGGGTAGCGTAAGGCCGGCATTCCCTGCTTCACGGAGCTGTTTCGCCCTGCTCTCCTGCCTGATCATTCTGAATGACAGCAAGGCGCCCATCGCCATACAGGACAGGCAACCGGCAATAATTATCCTTTTATTCATGATGCATTGAATTGAAAGGTGAAATTACAGATAAGCCTTTAATTGATTTGTGTGTTGGGTTCTTTTATTTATGATGGCGTCATTGGTTACATTTACAAAGAAATTTTCATTATGAATTCATATCGTCCGTTCAGGCTTTTTTGTTCTGCCAGTTTCTTATTAATCATGGTATCCGCCGCCCCTGGCGCTTCGGCAAATGCACCGGCAAGGGATTATTACCAGCTTAAAATATATCATTATAAAAGCCAGGCCCAGGAAAATAGGATCGACGCATATTTACAAAAGGCCTATCTGCCGGCATTGCACCGGGCGGGGATTATCCGGGTAGGTGTGTTTAAACCGGTTGATCAGCCGGATACCGACAGAAGGATTTATGTTTTCACTCCTTTCCCCTCACTGGACAAACTGGATGGCATGGATCAGCAACTGCGCGCAGACGGCAAATATATGTCTGACAGCAAAGATTATGCTGATGCCAGTTACGAGGATGCTCCTTATAGCCGTATAGAGATCATTGTACTGCAAGCCTTTCCGGGTATGCCGTCTCCGGCAGTTCCCCTGCTTAGCGCCGCTAAAGGGGACCGGATTTATGAACTACGCAGCTATGAGAGTGCCACAGAAAAGTATAATGTGAGTAAAGTCGATATGTTTAATAACGGCGATGAAATCGGGCTTTTTAAGCGGCTTGGATTTAACGCCGTTTTTTACGCTGAGGTAATCGTCGGCAGTCACATGCCTAATCTAATGTATATGACCACCTTT
The DNA here is from genome assembly GCA_041691395.1 of Chitinophagaceae bacterium. Taxonomy (GTDB): domain Bacteria; phylum Bacteroidota; class Bacteroidia; order Chitinophagales; family Chitinophagaceae; genus Puia. Next base: position 69,286 of record JBEPUT010000017.1, on the reverse strand, counting down.
AACAGCAAAGAAGAAAGAGAAAAACATTGGGAAGCATTTTTCAATGACCCTCAATGGAAAGCACTCACCGCCAAATCCGTATACAAAAACAATGTTTCCCATGCGGATATCGTTTTTCTTCACCCGGCCGAGTATTCGGATTTTTAATACCTCAGCTTTACCCAAAAACTTCTTCGAAACCATTTCAACGCCGGAATAGCCATATAACCACCATCAGGCTTCGCGGGTACGGCAATCCTGGTCAAATTTTGAAAATATTTATATAAGATTATCGTGTAATTAACCCGCATCATCATCCCAAATTTATAAATTTGGGATGTATATGATTTAGGGAATTAAATAATTTATATTTTTATTTGATTGGTATTGCATTTATTTTATTTTAATACGTTTTCCGCCATTCTTATTAAATGTAAATCGTGTCAAAATGAAGATAGTCAACGTTGGCAACAGCAAATGTCACTGGGCCGCGGAATGACCGGAACACAGGGGGATGAGCTCAAGATTGCCGGTCCTTTTCATAAAAAAACATTTCCCCAGGTAGACGGGCGTTTTCTGAACGGGGAAGAACATTACCGGATCAGGTCTTTTCCGGTTAAAGCAGAACAGGATCAGGTTTATATCGAATTTGCCCCTGAGGAACAACTGACGTCATAATATTCCAGCTTTGAATCCTGATTAATGAGAAAACCGCCATTATCTTATTATTATATTCATTTTCCCACATCCGACTTAATCGGTACGCATTTTGACGGAAGAGACCGGCAATATCCTCCAGGCAGGGTATTGCTTCTACTTCAGTTAAGATAAATGAAAATGAAATACCTGATCCGCGTGGAACATTTCCGCAATGTGGAACATTTCCTTCGGGTCAAATTATTTCCTTTTCTGCTGGGGATTTTATTTAGCGCCCCCTCCCAAGCCCAAATCACTCCCGGCACCCTGATAGTTCCGGTGGTTTTTCACATCATCAATGCAAATCCCGGCGCCATCAGTGACCAGCTGATCACAGATGCAGTAGCGGATCTCAATGAAGCCTTTGCGCACACCGGACCTTATGCTGGCGGTACAGCCGGTGTCAATACCGGGATTCGTTTTTGCCTGGCGAAAATTGCCACGGATGGAGGTAATACCACCGGCATTACCAGAACCCAATCCGTTTTAGGCGATTTCGACAGCGACATGGAAAATGACCGGTTGAAAAATCTGGTGTCCTGGAATACCCGTGAATATTGCAATATCTGGTATGTGGAAGGCGTTAAAAATGAATACCTGACTAAATTTTCTTGCGGAAACTGGTCCCGGCGCCATGATATCGGTTATGGAACCTTTGGTTCCAGCGGAGATTACCGGGATGGCATCGTCACCAAAGACTTTGGTTCCTCCCTGGCTTCCCTGATGGGTTCATACCTCGGACTGAAATACACTTTTGTGATCGGCAGTTGTAACAACACAAATTGTGATACCGATGGAGACGGTATTTGCGATACGCCACCCGCTTCCACTCCGGCTTCATCCTGTACCGCCATTCAAAATTCCTGCAGCACCGATACCCTCAGCGGATTCACCCGTGATACGACCGACCTGACCTCGAATTTCATGAGCTTAGGCGGCGCATGTGCCAATTCATTCACTGCCGGACAGGCGGCTAAAATGCGCAGTAATCTGAACACGGTCAGAAATATTTTAATATCGGAAAATAAGTGCAATGCCCCCTGCGCTGAAAATATAGTGGCTGATTTTACACGGGACAACTGGCTTCCAGAAACCGGCGACCGGATAAATTTTACCAGCACCTCCCGTGGCGGAACGAACTTTCAGTGGAGCATAAATGGCGTCGTGGCCGGTGGAAACAGTCCCGCTTTTTCTATGCTGTTTCCGGCTGCCGGAAAAACAGACGTTTCTCTAAAAGTGTATAATGCTGATGCCCGTTGTTTCGCCAGTTATACTGATAATGTCATTGTAAACTGCGGGGTTATGGCCAGGTTCAATCCGGATGTAAGGCAGATTGCATCAAAAGAATCTATTTTGCAGGACAGCATTTCGTTCAGTAACAAATCGGTCAATGCCACTGCTTACCATTGGTGGATGACCAATGATAAAGGAATGGCTCCGGGGGAAGTGAGTACAACGTTCCATTTAAATTACAAATTCAAAACACCCGGATCCTATTCCATTTGGCTGATAGCAACAAATGGTTCATGTAGTGACACCACAGAAAAATTTAATTTCCCGGTGTACGACCCCACAGTCGACGGTACGATCGGTTTAAGTAACGTTCAATGTTATCAGCAGACCAGCATTATCGCGACCCTGACCATCTGCAATAACGGGTATGCGCCCATACCTGCAGGCACACCGGTTTCATTTTATGATGCGGACCCGCGAAATGGCAATGCCCATAAATTATCTCCCGCCTTTGTTACTCCGAACCCTGTTGCAGGAAAATGCTGCAGTTCCTTTACCACCATCATCAATGTGAACAGGACCGGTCTGAATCAGTTATATGCCGTCTTCAATGATAATGGTGCCAACAATCCGTTAAAGCTGCCCAATACGAAACTCCCTGAAACGAATTATGCCAACAATATCATTTCCCAAAATAATTTTCAATTTCATGTTACCCCGATTCCGGACAGCGCAACCCTGCAACCGGGAGACCATTTGCAGCTGAGCGCAAAAGCCCGACCCGGAATGGTATCGTCATATGTGTGGAGCACGGATGAGGATTTAAGTTGCACCCGGTGTGACAGCACCGTTTTTACTGCTGAACACAAAGTATACAGCACAACAAAAAAAGTGGTAGCCACCAGTTCCTATGGCTGCACAGACAGCGCATTGACCGTTTTGCATATTCCCCCCGCAGATGACTTCCGCGTCACGATGGACAGCGTGGAATGCGCCGGTGAAGACAGTATGCATGCAGCATTTACCCTTTGTAATAATTTTATCAGGGGTAGTATACCGCAAGGCCTAACGGTATCTTTTTACGATGCAGATCCGGCGGAAGCAGATGCACATCTCCTGGGACCGGTGTTTACTGCACCGGCGAACCCAGCCGGATGCGGCCCGTATACCTGCTTTTTTAAACGTCCCAACACGGGCAACGTGATAGCCATCGTGAATGATCATGGTCCGGACGGTGCAGTTTCTGCCGATAAATTATTTGAAGAAGCCAAATACGACAACAATAAGGATACCATTCCGGTAATTCCTTTTATGGTAACCATCAATCCTGCTGATACAACCATATCCCGTTTAACCAGTGTTCGGCTTAATCCGCAAATCAGCGGCGGACAACCCGGCACCTTCAGGTGGGAGCCACTTCAATACTTATCCTGTTCGGATTGTGCCAGTCCTGTAGCTACGCCGGCTACCAGTATGGAATACCAGGTGACCGTTCAGAATAAATACGCCTGCACAACCTCAGGAACCACATCCATTAAGACCTTTTCAGGGGGCAGCGTAAATATTCCCAATGGATTTACCCCCAATAACGACGGCCGCAATGATGTGTTCTATGTTCTGGGCAGCCAGGATGTTAAAATGCTGAAAGATCTTTCCGTATTTAACCGGTGGGGACAGAGAGTATTCCAGGTCACCAATGCGGAAGCCAATGATCCAAAATTTGGCTGGAACGGGCTATTGAACGGGAAACCAGCCGATACTGGCACCTATGTATATTTTATAACGATAGCGTTTGCAGACGGAACTACACAGTTGTTTAAAGGAACCGTTGTTCTGATAAGGTGATGAGCAGGCTAAATTAATAAACTTTAAAACAATAACTGTGCAGGTTATCATTTTCACCCAGCTTTCCATGCAGGTCTTCAAATAAATAAAGATGTTTATTCTTATTGGCGTTTACAAAAAGGAAATTCGCCACCCCGCAGGAAGGGGAACCCGTCCGGTACACACCGGGATCATCTGAGAAAGAAAATATATAAATACCTTTTTTTAACGCAATGATACCGACGTTTAAATTGTAGGCAGTATCCGTTTCCAGATAGGAAACCTGTTTATCATTTTTCGGATTCAGATTCGCAACGGAATACACACTTCCAGCAACATTAAAATATGTGAATTTTTCCACCGCACCCCGCGAGGAAGTGCCGAAGGAATCAATATTGGAAATGATCAGATTTCCCCCCAGATTTTCGGCACCGGAAAAAAAAACCAACCGTTGATTTTTGCTGATCGTACAGGTTAACCACAAGGTGTCACCTACCTGGATGCTGTCTTTCTCGGGATAAAATAAATTGTTTGTGGTAAATATATAGTTTCGTTCGTGACATGCTTTATGACATGAGTATGAGAGGATGACTGCTGTAATATAAAAGGTTGCAAACCGCCTCATACTACAAAATAACTCAATAATAAGCCATTAAACTGCATTGTGTAAAATCTCTTTTAACCGGCCGGCGACAATATCGACCTGGTCGGGTCTGAGCAACACCACACCAATACTCAGCACAGGAGTATCTCCTTTTTTGGAAATATTGCCTACAATACTGGGGGTTCCATTCTTAAGAGCATCCAGCACCTCTTTTGGCGTGGTCTTCACCTCCGCCTGATTCCAGATCACGTGCAGACTCGGAAAGGCATTGGCAGGTCCGGGATCAACATGGGTTTCGCCTTTTACACCGGGAATGGATTCTACCCTGGCTCTGATCCGGTTAATACGGTCGAGCCAATCCTGCCATTCTTTTTTATGATCGCGCTCCAGGTACGACTTCAAAGCCGCATACATGCCAAACATTTCTTCTTTGTTCACTTTACAGGGTCTGCCTATGGGGGCCTCATGGGGACTGTGATTCAGTTTGGCCGCCTCGATAAGATCTTTCCGCCCAAAAAGTAGTCCTGCACTTTGGGGTCCCCGGATCATCTTGCCACCTGAAAAGGTAATGAGATCAAAGCCCATTTTCTGGAACTTAAAAAGATTTTCAACAGGGGGCACATCGGCTGCCGCATCGATAAATGTGGGTATCTGATGCCGCTTTGCGATCGTTAAAAACGATTCATGCGTTACACTGGAGGTTTCCGCAGCATTGAAGAACAGCGCCAGAACGGTACTGGCATTGAAAGCCTGTTCCATCTCTGCCGGCCCTTCTATTTCCACAATCTTCGCTCCCGTAGTGCTAACTGCCTGATCGAAAAGATAACGATGGCTCTTTTGCATGATCACTTCGGGGCGGGGCCCGGGAAGGTTTGGCAGTTGGTTGATCTTTGCCTGATCCGTTCCGGTGATGGCTGCAGCGGTCCCCAACAGGATGGCGCAGGAGGCTCCCGAGGTAACCATCGCCGCTTCACAATGCAGCATATCGGCCATCCTGGCGCCTACTTTATCCTGCAACTCATACATATTGGCAAAATCATGCGACGTGGAATTGATGGCCTCCATCACCTCCGGCATCATCAATGAGCCGGATAAAAAAGTCATGGTTACGCTGGCATTAATAACCGGCGTTACTCCTAATTCCTCAAAAAAATCCCGTTTGGGCGCAGGCGGTTCAGCGAATACAGGCGCCGTCGGGAGAACGCCTCCCAAAATTCCCCCGGTAAAGGGTAACAGGGTTAACCCTTTAAAGATGTCTCTGCGTTTCATGTCAGTTTGTTTAATGATTACCGAAAATGATGTTGCTTTAACCTACCAAATTAAGGCTCTGATGGGTTATTGCTTTTTTTGACAAATATCCAAACGCAGGTGCAGAAGGATAAAAATTGGGCAACCGCCCGAAGCATTCCCCAGAAATGAAATTTGTCAAAGGCATTTTGCACCTGCATTTCATCACCTGGCATTGTTTGAACAGTCATCATCACAGGGAAAGTAAAAAAGGTGAATATAAGGCCAATCGTTGCAAAGAGTGTTGCCAGATGAATGGGTGCTGAAATATGCCGGTACCTGGTTTTATCCATCAGTACAATGGCCGAAATGGTAAATAATAATATAAAGCTGCCGAGTACCTCAAGCGGATAAAGATAAAGACCGTTGCCAAACTCTGCATACCGGCTGTAAGAGGCCCACCTTGTTACACCAAATTGTCTCCATGCCGGAACCTGCACGATGTACCGGTCCACACCGCTTCCTGCCAGTAAGCCGGTGATAATGCATGCCAGGGCTATTAGAAAATTAAACCATCGGCCTTCTACTTTTTTATCCATCTTATGATTTGAAAGATATTACTTTATGTCAAGCTCCACTATCCTGTCCACGTCATCTCCCTCAAGGCCATCGAGGAAAATAAAAACACCTTCCGGTTGCTGTTTGATTTTAACCGGCGACTTATCCGAAAACAGAACCGATCTGATTATTTTACCGTTTACACCCGGAACAAATATAAAGTTTTGTTGGCCGGGCTTATGAAGAATATGGATGAAAAGCTTGTTATCCCTGGCCGTTACCACACCCCAGTCCTGTGGGGCAATCCGGTTTCCCCTCGTGCCATAAATAGTTTCACCATATTCCCGCATCCAGGCCCCAATTTTTTTCAGGGTGTCAATAAATTCCGGTTGAATAATGCCGTTGGGCATGGGACCGATATTCAGAAGGAAATTGGCATTCCTGCCGGCCGCATTCACCAGGTATTCGATCAGTTGGCGGGAAGTTTTATAGTTCCCGTCCGTGATGTTAAATCCCCAGGAATCGTTCATGGTTTCACAGGTTTCCAGGGGCAACTCTCCTGAAGGCGACTGGAAGCTGAGTCCGGATCTGTTCTGGCCCGGGAGATCCTTCTCAAACATCTGGAAATCCTCCCCGTCAAACGGCTGCATGTGGTGGTTGTTCCCAATCAGGCATTTGGGTTGCAGCTTGTGGATGAGTCCGTAGATCTCCGGATAATGCCAGTCGATCCTGGAACTGCGGTCCGCGGCCCCTTCGGGGGCCGTTTGGTCCCAGTGTCCATCAAACCAGATGCCCGCAATTTCTCCATAGCCGGTCAGCAGTTCCGTGAGCTGGTTTTTCATAAACTGCAGGTAACTGGCATAATTACCATGACCGGCACGGCCAGATCTCTGCCCGGTTTTCCCGGTTTCATGTGGGTAATCCTCCCGCGTCCAGTCCAGCAGGGAATAATAAAGAAAAAGCTGGATGCCCTGCTGGTGGCACTCCGCTGCGATCTGCTTCACGATATCCTTTCCATAAGGTGTATTGGTGATCTTCCAGTCAGATTGTTGGGTGTCCCAATTGCTGAATCCATCATGGTGCCGCGTGATCAGCGTGATGTATTTCATACCCGCGCTTTTGGCGGCTTCCACCCATTTTTTAGCATCAAAGGAAATGGGGTTAAAGAAATCTTTCAGTCGTGCGTATTCCTGTACGCTGATGCCGCGGTTGTTCATCACCCACTCACCGTCTCCCAACTCGCTGAATACGCCCCAGTGAATGAACATGCCAAACTTCATATCCTGAAATTCCTTCCGGTGGGCCAGGTTTTCGGGACCCGGCACATATTCCTGTGCCTGAACAACCGGCGCCATAAACAAGCTGAAGGCAAGCCATACAAAAAAGGCTTTAAACAGCGATCCGGATCCGATGATTGTGTGTCGTATCATGGTTTACTTATTAACGGCGATTTTCTCCGTACCGGGAAAATACGATCGTAGAGTTACGAACAAAATCGAGTGTTCCCGCGTTGACAGGACATCATGCCATTGCTTAGTTTTGACATATCCAATCCGAATGAAATAACCAGATCCTGAAAAACCAACAGATCCAAATCCTACTGCAAAGACAAAAAATCCTTCTTTGAAAAACCGCTGATTAGTTTTGGCGGTTTTTTTATTTCACCTGCACTACAGCTACCTCAAATGGACTCAGCGTGATGACCCTGTCTTCCAGTTGCACGTGCACCGGCGGGTTCTCATTGGTTGTTTCATCAACATAATCAACGCCGGCACTCCTGGCTTCTTCGGGAAGCTTCAGCTTCATTTCTTTATTGTTCTGATTGATCAGCAACAGTTTTCTCCCCCCTGAAGTCAGCACCGCCTGGCTGATGATCCTGGAATAAGTCTGATTGGTCTCCACCAGTTTATCCCCCGGCCCCAGATTATCCTTCAAGAGTTTTAATACCCAGAATCGCGGATTCGGTTTACCCGTCTCCCAATTCGTCATGCTCACATCCGGATAATTGGACGGGTATCCCATCAATTGCGATTCGCCGGCCACATCAATCCCGAGTTTGGTCAATTCAAGGAACATATACGCGAACATGGCTCCCGATAAACATTGATATTCCTTTGTCGGGTTTTCACTGATGATGGTTCCGATTTCATTTACGGTGGTTATGGTTTTGGGGTAATATTTTTTCCTGATGCTTTCGATGTACCGCACCTTGTCCAGGAAACCATCCACCCGGTCGAAAAAAATATACTGCCACTGCTCTACCGATTGGCCGGGCCCCGAAGGACCTGAATAATGATGATAAGAAATACCGTCCAGCGGAATGCCCGCCTGATGATGGGCCGGATTTAAAAAATAGTTGAACCATTCGGGATTGCTTTCAAAGGCCAGCCCCATGCCGATGAATTTCGTGCCGGGTGATATTTTTTTCATCGCCTTTACCACGGCATCGTACATTTTGCAGTAGATCTGCGGCGTAATGCTGTGCTCGAGATCAGGCTCGTTCAGCACTTCCCAGTAGGGTATTTTATAATGGAGCCCGGACTGATGGTACTTGCCCAGCTCATCCGTAAACCCACCCCGGGTATACCAGCTCAACAACCTTCCAAAATAACCGGTGAGGACCTCCAGTGTCGTATCCCTGAGTTGTGTGCCCTGATTATAATCCCACACCGTTTGATAAGGATCATCAGGAACATTCACGGCGGCATCTGTTTTCCACATCCAGGCCGGAATGGTGCTGAAATTGATCACCACGGAATGCCCGTGCATGGCATCCATCAGGGCCTTCATGGTACTGTCCAGATAGGTAAAATCCCAATAGGTGCGATCCTTGGCAGGAGGTTTCAATTCAGCCACGGCCAGTTTTGGATAAGGGAACCAGGGAACATACCGCACATAATCGGCGCCCAGCTCTTTCAGCGCTTTAAATACATTGTCGTGAACGGTCTTGGGAAAACGAAGCCGCGGCATCTCCACCACCTGCAGTGTTGGCGTTGTTTTAGAAACGAACACCGTCTTGTTCCAGTCGATCGTTACGGAATCCTGCTGTGCCTGCAGCGGTATGGCAAAAACAAATCCGGCAAGGCCCATCAAAAACAATAGGACGAAATTTTTCAATTTATTTTTTTTCATGTGTTTTCTCTTTTTTGAAAAGTCCCTTTCACCCAGCATCATTTTTGTCCATTCTAAAACTACATGTAATTTCTTATTCCGCGTCAAAAGGTCAATATCCTGTTTAAAAAGTCTACAGGCAGTTCATCCGAAGGATTAAATGAAGGTCCATCTGCGTAATTCAATAAGCAATTTTTAAATTGCCGGGCAGCCGGGCGGTTACCGGCATCAGTATCCAGGTCTAACGCACAGATTTATAATTTCCCTACTCCCGCCTGCTAGCAGGAACCCGGCAAAGAAATCAAATCCGGTAATGGATGATCGAACCACCTCTCTGAAATTCCTGCATTGTCAGGATCCAGACGGAATGGCCATTGACCGGCCAGGGATTGTTCGAAAGGAGCAAACGTAAACGGGGAGTTGCCGGAAAGCAGTTTTCCCGGTAAGATAGAGACCCCAATGGCCGATGCCGTCATCCTTTGTAAAAAAAGACGGCACGAATTCAACTGGACGCATTGCGTTCCATTAAATAATTTTCAACGTCTTTAATGTATTCTCTCATGGGAACTGTTTTCAACTCCCGGTCCTTTGCGCCTTCGTCCCAGAACCGTACGCGGATGATGTCTTCGAAATAAGGTTGTTTTTCAAATGCGGCTGCCTCGGTTTCATTCATCGGTCCGCCCTGGTATTCCAGCGTTTTCAGACTCGCCAGTGACAATTTTTCTTTATACCCCGGCTTGGCGGTAACCAGATATCTTTTGGCGTCCACGTGTTTGTCCACCACGGCACAAATCCTGGCTGAAAATCCCCGGTCAGCCAGGTATTTCGCGCCGATGCCTTCATGGTTTACGACACCGAAATCGCCCATGGCTTCGGTTTCCTGTTCATGCTTAAGCAAATGGCCGATATCATGCAGAAAGGCGCCAAGCACCAATTCCACATCAGCCCCTTCGCTTTGCGCCTGCATGGCACATTGCACCATGTGCGAAGTCTGGGAAACCGGTTCGCCGTCATAATCCTCATCTCCATATTTTTCGAATAAGACCTGCAGATCTTTGCTGACCTGGCTGGCATTGTATGCTTTCTCCATAGTTTATTTATTTTTATGCGTACGCTTTCAGCGGTAAAAATAAAATATTTATGGTTACGCTGTTACCCTCATGACAACCTTTTCTTCTGCCAGTACTTCTTTGATGGCTTTAATCAATGCCTTCACATCTTCCGGGAATATTTGTCCGATATTCCCTATGCGGAAAGCGTTGGCCTTACTCAGTTTGCCGGGATAGATCACAAATCCGCGATCGTTCAGTTTATTGTAGAACCGGTCAAAATTAAAATTCGGGTCTTCCGGATACAGGAATGAAGTGATGATATAACCCTGAATTTCCTTGTTCAGGTATTGCGCAAATCCGAGTTCCTGCATGCCTTTATCCAGCACATTTTTATTCGCCCTGTAGCGTTTTTCCCTTGCGCTTATCCCTCCCTCCGCATCCAGTTCTTTCAGGGCCTGGCGGAAAGCCATTATGCTCAATGTGGGTGGTGTAAAGCGGAACTGACCATTGGTCTCCAGTCCTTTCCACTGATCATAGAGATCGAGGCTCAGGCTCCTGGCCTGTCCCTTTGCTTTGGCCAGTTCTGCATTTTTACACAGGACAAAGGCAAAACCCGGTACGCCTTCAATGCATTTATTGGAAGAAGATACGAGGAAATCAATCTGGTTTTCTTTTATATCCAGTTCGATGCCCCCAAAACTGCTCATGGCATCCACAATGAATATGGCATTTTGCTTTTTACATTCCGCGCCTATTTCTTTTATCGGATTGAATAAGCCGGTGGTTGTTTCGCTGTGTATGCAGGCCACATGGGTGACCTCCGGATGTGCCTGCAGATATTTCCCGGTGGCCTCCGGCGTAACGATGGCGTCTTCTTCGAACCGCAATACCTGGTGATTCAGCTGGTGAATGACGGCCATTTTCACAATGCGTTCTCCGTAGGCGCCATTCGCGAGTACCAGCAGCACCTCGTTCTTTTTAACCACGCTGCTCACCACACTTTCAATTCCGAAGGTTCCCGAACCCTGCATAATCACACATTCATATCCTTCTTCTTTCGAAATATGACCGATGCGCATCAGTTCGCTGCCGATCTCTTTAACCGCACTGACAAAGGAATGATCCCTGGAACCGACGTCTTCCAGCATGGCTTCTTTTACCGTTCTGGAAGTTGTGAGTGGTCCCGGTGTAAATAGTAGTTTTTTTATGCTCATGGTATTTTTTTTATAATGATCAGATTAAAGACAATACAAAAAATCATCCGCTCACTTTGGTTGACCGCGCCATGGCGCATTTATCCAGCCATGCGGAACTGAATGGATCAACCGGGCCAAACCGGTCCAGATCAAAATGGGAAAAATCAAAAGGATTCGGCCTTCCTGCTGCAAGTTCCGCAAAGGCGAGTCCCACACCGCCGGAAACAGATATGCCTGCGCCCACGCAGCCCGTAGCGATGAATAATTGCTTTACGGCACCGGGAACGCCCATCGTTAAATTATTGTCGGGCGTATATCCTGAAAACCCGGCCATATAATATTTGATGCCCACGTCATAGACTGCCGGAAAGAACCGGGCCAGGTTGTCAATCACTTCCATCAGGTCCGTCATGCCTTTGTCTGCACTGAATTCATATCCGCTGATGTCTGCCGGAATATTTTTGGGTGAAACGCTAAATGATTTTTTTTCGCGGATTCCGAATAAGAGGCTTCCGGCTTCCGGCCTCGCGTAAGCCTGTGCTTCCGGAAGGAGCACGATGGGAGAGTTAACGGGGAAGATGTCTTTCTTTTCAGTAATCCAGTACTGACTCCTAACGGGCGCCATCGGCAAACTGACGCCGGCCTGGTCAGCCAGGATGGGTGACCAGGCGCCGGCAGCTATCAGCACTGCATCTGCGTGTATGATTCCGTCGGAAGTTTTAACGCCCGTGACCGTGTTGTTTTCCAGCAATAATTCCTGCACTTCAACGCCCTGGCGGAATTCGGCTCCCTGCAGTTTGGCCGCGCGACTGAAAAAAGTACCGAGTAAATAGGGATCACAGTACCCTTCTCCGGGGAGGAATGCAATTTTCCGAGCTTCGTCGGCCTTTAACCAGGGAGATAGGTGCTCTGCCTGTTTTTGGGAGATGTATGTTGCCGGCTGGCCGAATTCTCCGGCGATCCTGATCAGGTCTTCCAGTGATGCTTCGCTGGATGCGCTGGCGGCCACATGCATCACCCCCACATATTTCATATCCAGACTTTCCCCTAATGTTTTTTCCAATTCCGGAATCACGCGGTAGGTTTCGAGCGACAGGGGAACAAAATGTTTTTTTGTTCTGATCCGCGTAACCAACGCGGCAGCACGGCTGGTGGCTGCATTGCAGAGCTCGTTTCTCTCCAGCACAAGCACTTTTTTCCCCGGGTTATCACGTGTATAATAGTAAGCTATGGAACATCCAAAAATACCGCCTCCAATGATGACCACGTCAGCTTTCATTTCATCACGCTGTTTACCGGCTCAGCAACCGGATGGTTTGCAGTATAATGAAATCCCAGCAGCATGGCCATGGTTTGCGCGTACTGCTCCTGGAAAATTTGCTGCGGGGATTGCTCTTCTCCTGTCGGTACTGTGTCCGGACCCATGGCCATAAGATAGGTCTGGTCCGAATATGGGGCGCTTTGGCCGTGAGACGTCCAAAGATCTGCAATTCCCCGACCGTGATCCGGAAAAATGAGGATCGACGTATTTCCTTTATAGATGGGATCCTGCTGAATGAAATTCCAGAGATCGCTGATCATGAGGTCGATCTTATTGGCGGCATCCAGGTAAAAATCGTACCTGCCCCCATGGGCGAATTCATCCGTGTCGCCGAAATCGATATAAAGCACTCTGGGATGTTTGGCGATCAAATACGCCTTTGTTAAGAGATAGGTATCCGCATCCGGTCTTTCACCGGACCCAAAAATATCCGGTGAATAATGCTGAAACGTATTGGCTTCCTTTTGGAAAGGCGTCAGGTCATTTCCCTTTACGTCCTCACCATAGATGTTCACCAGCATACCGTTTCTGTTCCGGTTGATTATTCGGGCTACGGCATCCCAGGAGGCGAAAGTGACCACCCTTCCGGCAAATCCCTTTTGTTTGTTGATAAATTCAAGCACATTTTCATTTGGGTTATCGGGATAATCATTGGAATTGACTGCCGGATCAAAATAACCGGCAAACACTTCACTTCGTCCGGGATAAGAGAACCAATAGGTGTTCCTCACATTAACCATATTGCCAAGATCCCTGTTTCCGTATAATTGCCCTTCTTTAGCGATATGATTCCATACAAAGGGCATCAGTTTTTCACGGCGTTCCTTTTCGTCGGCCGCCCAGAACTTATGTACGTACCTGGCGGAATCCCTGCCGTTGAATCTTTTCGAGAATATCAGGCTGGAATCTGCGCCGCGGAAAAGTTCCTGCCAGCGGAAACCATCCATGGAAACTACAATCAGGTTCCTGGTTTTCAGGTGCTGGGAGAAAACAGCAGATGCGCATAGCAAACCGATAACGGTGATTAGGGATTTCATGTTAAAGCAGATTTTAATGTTTACCAGGGCATGGAAAATGTCTTCACAAACGTGAAACATTTTATGGCTTCTATCACGCCTTCTTTTATGCCCAGTCCGGAATCTTTTATGCCGCCAAAAGGCGAACATTCAATGCGGTAGCCCGGTACTTCGTTGATATTGACGGTTCCCACCTTCAGTTCTTTTATAAAACGGATGGCATGCTCCATATTTTTGGTTACAATACCGGACGACAACCCGAATTCCGTGGAGTTGGATAAGGTTATGGCGTCGTCGATGTCTTTAAACCCAAGTATGGGGGCCAGCGGACCAAATGATTCCTGCATCACCATCTGGGCGTTGCGCGGAACATCCACGATCACGGTGGCTTCTATCTGGGCTCCGGTTCTTTTTCCGCCAAGCAATACTTTAGCGCCCTGCTCCACAGCCTTGTTTACTACGGATTCCAGGTATATGGCTGCTTGTTCGTCGATCACTGTTCCTATTTTTGTAGTCGGGTCAGCCGGATCACCGCAGCTGTATTCTTTTGTTTTTTCTACAAATCTTTTGGTGAACGCCTCCAGGATGCTGTCCTGCACCAGGATCCGTTTTACTGCTGTACAACGCTGACCCGAGTTGCGGTAGCACCCTTCAGCAGCAAGGGTCACCGCCAGATCCATATCGGCGTCTTCGAGAATGATCAGCGGATCATTTCCACCGAGTTCCAGAATCACTTTTTTATATCCTGCCGTTTGGGCGATTAGTTTCCCCACGGCCACACTGCCGGTGAAAGACACCAGGTCTATCCGTTCGTCTTTCACCAGAATTTCTGCCACTTCTTTGGTAGGGCCCAGTAAAACGCTCAGCATATAATGTGGCAATCCGGCCTGGTATAATAATTCAACCAGTTTGATGGCCGTTAACGGCGTTTTCTCAGATGGCTTTAATATCACCGGGGTTCCGGCAGCAATGGCGGGTGCGATCTTATGCACCACCTGGTTGAGCGGATGGTTAAACGGCGTAATGGCTACGGCAAGGTTCAGGGGTTCCCGGATGGTGAATATTTTTCGGGCTTTGCCGGTGGGGGAAACGTCGCAGGAAAATACCTGTCCGTCATCTTTCAAACATTCCATGGCGGCAAACATCAGCACGTCGTGGGCCCGACCGGTTTCATAGCGGCCTTCTTTTATGGCCAGTCCCGATTCAGCACTGATGGTCTGTGCAAATTCCTCCTTTCGTTCCATCAGCAGCTGCCTGGTCTTGTCCAGAATGCTGTACCGTTCGTAACGCGTTAACCGGGGGCCGCCTTTGAGCGCCGTGCGGATGGCGAGTTCCGTGTGGGATGCGTCGGCGAGCGGAATGCTGCCGACGATCCTGCGGTCGTAGGGACTGTGTACCGTCAGGACGTTTTCAGAAATCACGGGCTGTCCATCTACCCAGCAATTCAATTTGATCGGGAATTTATACTGTCCGTTTTCTATACTGTTTTTTTTTACTGCCTGTTCGCCGGTTGCTGTATTCATACACACATTTTTACTTGGTTCCGTTTATGATAAAATCAAATACATCAAAATTCCTTGGATCTCCCGCGGCCTTCAGCTTGTAGATTTTGTTCAGGGGATGTGAAATAACCAGGGGCACCATTTCTTCATATCTGCCTCCATGAGAACGCAGCGTTCCGTCGAGCGCTTTCAGGTCGTGGTGAGCAGCCGTTTTTCCCAGCACTACATCGCGACCGGATAAAACAATGAGATCACCGGTCCGGTCCGCCGGTTGCTCCAGCAAACGGCAACCGGTTTCCTTATCATATACTTCGGTTATACCCGGCTGAATGGCCAGCCATTTTTTTACCTCGCCGACTTTGGATACATCGGTCAGATGAACCACGACATAAGAGCCCAGGGCGCCATGGTGTTTCACATAAGGATCCGTGATCGGGCAGATAACCCGGAAGCCTTCACCAAACTTTTCCTTCAGCATGGTCTCCACGAATAACACATTCGGCGAGCCGTCTGCCTTTATTTTGGCATTCATGCCGTGATCGGCTGTAGCTCCAATGATAGTACCCAGAGCAAGCATTTTTCCCAACTCTTTGTCCTGCGCTTCATAAAAAGCCAGGGACTCCTCTGTGTCGGGTGCATACGTGTGCTGCATGTAATCTGTGAGGGACAGATAAAGAAAATCAGCCAACCCCTTTTCGATCAAAGCAACACCCGCTCTCAGTACAAATAAGCTGGCATCGGCGCTGTAAATGGGTGGTGTTTTGTGGCCAACAACGGCTTCAACATCACCGATACCATGCGTTTCCGGCTTTGCCTGGTTTGCTTTTTCGGCAGAGAAGGCAATGCCTTTTAATTTATAGGAAAGAATATCCCTCAGCTTTTCTTTAGCCGTAACAACGGCCACTTTCCTTCCGGCATCTGCGGCTGCAGCCAATATGGTGTCCGCGCGCAGGTATTCCGATGAATTCATCATCACTTCCTGATCTTTGGCTACATCATAAAAAAAGTTGCCGCAGATCCCATGCACTGCCGGGGAAACACCGGTTACGATCGAAGAATTATTCACGTTCGTAAAAGACGGCAATGCATCCCGCACCATGCCCCGGTAACCCGTTTTGGCCATCTGTTTCAGATTGGGCATACGGTCAAACGCCAGGGTGTTGTCTAAATATTCATCTGCCGATCCATCCATGCATATCACCACGATCGGTTTTGCTACAGGCTGATATGTTTTTCCATTTACCGAGAATGCCTTCGTCGAAATATTCGTCATTATTGTTTTACAATGGTGATAGAAACCTAACCTTCACTGATCCTTCGAGATCGCCCGCGGATTAAAAACTATTTAACGAGCCACACATCCTGATTAATATCATCGCTTCCGCCATATTGGGACTGCAATGCGGCCTGCAGGTTTGCACCATTGGAAGTGATCTCATTTTGCGGATACTGCCACCTTCTGGGAATAACACCGCCGTTACCGGTACCCGTACCCGCACTAAATACCGGGACGCCCGTTCTGCGCCACTGATAATATGCCTGGAAGCCGGAGTTCCTCGCATAGGCCAGATATTTTTGCAGGAGAATCTGGGCCAAACCCGTAGCATTATCACCTGCATATTTAACAGCAGGCTGGTTAAAATAGGTACTATAGTAAAAATGAACCGAGTAGGGAATCTCAGCGCCGGAGCCTGCCTGCAGTGTAACGGTATTTACACCATCCTCGATTCCATAAAATGCGAACTGGGAAGTCACTCCGTTCATATACCACTGGCCCGCATCTCCGGTTATCCATCCCCTGTTGATTGCTTCGGCAATACAAAAACATACTTCCGGGTAACTGAGGATATATGTTGGTTCGCCTGCCAGATTCCCGGAATTGTAAAAATGATTTCTGTTGAACAGGGATACTTTGGAATCAGCTATTCCCGACTGGATCAGGGCGTTCATGGTACTGAGATCCATACCAGAAGGGGCCCCGACGAATGATTGATAAGACGTATCGGCAAAACCAAGCCCCCGTGCGGGTTCGCCCAAAACCATGGCGCGCAGGTCATGTAGCTGCCCTAAAGTGGTTTCCAGCGTTGCCGCCAGGTTAATACGCGTTTGGTTATTACCAAAATTGGTGAAGTTGTCCGGGTAATAATTATAACTGTTATTATACACATATTGCAGGTTGTCTGCATTGCTGGTAAAAATGGGATAAGTAGCCGGGTCGTTAAATATGGTGGCAAATTGTTGGGGAATATTCATATCGGCGTTATCAACAGCCCGTTTGCTCAACTCAATCAAAACACGGAGTTTAAAACTGTTTACTACCTTCTGCCATTCAATGAGGGCATCGCGGGGTGATAAAGCATTGCTGAGTCTTTCCGCATAATAAAAATCACCGCTGAATTCAAGGAAACCGTTTTGTATCAGACTGCCGAGTAAAGTGTTTGCAGAATCAAGCCAGAGAAGGGACTGTTTAAAAATATCTTTTTGGGTGTCATATTTCGGAGTGGTGTTACCCAGCCCCTGCAAAGCATCCGTCATGGGCAGGTCGCCCACTTTTTCACTCATGGACACAAAGAAAAACGCCCTGAAAAATAAACCCAACGCATGATAAGGGTTGTTGTCCGATCCTGCTAAACGTCTGGCTTCTGATTCCATGGCCAGCGTATTGTTCAGATCTCCGTAGTTTAAACTGGCGGAACCCGTCCAATACATATTATCGCCATAATAGACATAATTGGAACAATAGAACTGGCAGGCTTTATCAGCAGTACCTCCCGGATATTCCACCAAATCGCTCAATATCGTTTTCAACACGATTCCCGGGGGTACTTTACCCGGTACCGGTTGGTTTCCATTTTGCGAAAAGTCTTTAAAATTCTTCGAACAACCAGTAGTCGCCAGGGTCACCAGGAGCAGCTGTATAATTCGGGATTTAATTAATTGCATATAAATATTTTTTGCTATTTGATAATAAATTATAAAATAGAATTTTAGAATACAACATTGATGTTAAAGCCATAGGTTCTGGTGGTCGGCGTTTGCAGGGTATGCTCCCTGGAAATGCCATTAAACTGGCTCCTGCCCGGGAACTGATCAACGTCAATATCATGAAAGTCCTTATGAAAGAAATAGATCAGGTTCCTGCCCACCAGCGAAAAATCGATTCTGCTGATGAATGATTTTTCAAATAACCGGGCCGGCAAAGAATACGTCAGCACCACTTCGCGCAATTTGGCATAAGTCTTACTGGTACTCGTATGCTCTGCATCATCATAGAAGTCGCTTACATAATCCTGCATCCAGTAGGTAGCCGACGTATTGGGCGTATACGTAAGCGATTTACCATTGGTGATTACGCCGGTTTTGGGATCGTAAGCAATGTTGCCGGACCCGCCAACCACCTGCCTCTCGCCACCGCTGATGATGGGCTTGCCATTTTCAACAGCTCCGTTGTAACCGGGATCGCCCCAATGTGCGGCTTCATAAGCACGCGCCTTACCGATGTCTCCGGTAACGGTGTTCAGACCGCGGCCGCCTTCCGTTAATTTACGTTTTACATAATCACCGATCACCCCTCCTACCATTCCATCAAACTGGAAAGAAAAGGTGATGTTTTTATACGCTAAGCTATTGTGAATACCCCAAGCCCAATCCGGATCGCCGTGTCCCCATTTCTGCGCTTTCGGCAGATAAATCGGGTAACCTGATTCGTCCAGGATGGCTATTCCGTCCGGTGTTTTTGCATGAACGCTTGCAAAAAACTGGTCCACCCGGTCGCCGATACGGAATGGATACCCTGTACCATTGGCTAACTCCTTGGCGCCTCCGGCAAAAGCAGAAAACACTTCTTTATAGGTAGACCAGTTCACCAATACGTTCCAGCTGAAATTTTTCCGGAGAATGGGCGTTCCCGTTAATGAAATTTCTCCGCCGGTCCTTTTTGTGGTAAACCCATTGGTGATGAACCCGGTTAATCCGCTGGTTTCCGATATGGGCTGTGATGAAATGACAGGCCCGTCTTTATATTGGA
The DNA here is from genome assembly GCA_041691395.1 of Chitinophagaceae bacterium. Lineage (GTDB taxonomy): Bacteria > Bacteroidota > Bacteroidia > Chitinophagales > Chitinophagaceae > Puia. Next base: position 49,940 of record JBEPUT010000017.1, on the reverse strand, counting down.
AATACGTAGCACTCAACCCCAACCGGTTTTTCAGGAACCGGATATCTGTTCCAAACTCAAAATTACTCCTTGATGAAGGTTTAATGTGCCTATCAATTGTATTGAGCGGGGCGGTAAGACCAATTTGATTATTGTAAGTGTATACACTGTAATAAAATGGGTTAGCCAAACCATAGGTTGGTCCATCGTACGGCGTGTAATAGGTAAATCCGTAGCCCAGCGGACTGGAAGCACCCAGCGCAGAGAAGGCCGGCCCGATTAACGGGGTTGTTCCTCCGTCTTTTACGTTGGCAAAACTGGCTCTTACCTTCAGGAAAGAAATCATTTTGGGCATAGTCACGTAATCCGATATGGCGGAACTAAACGACACCGACGGATAGAAAAAAGAATTGTTTCCCGTTGGCAGCGCTGAAGTTTTATCCAGGCGGCCCGTAGTGGCAATGGTGAAATAATTTTTATAGGTAATGTCTGCGGAATAATAGGCGCTCATCAGCAACAGATCTGATCCGTAATTAAAAGACCGCACCGGCAGGGTTGAGTTGGCAAATGTATACACTTCAGGAACAGTCAGCTGATTCGTACTAACGAAGCTGGAACCATACTTCATGTTGCGCGCTGATCCCCCGGCGTTGGCGGTAATAGATATTCCGGTATTACCAATATTTTCTTTATTAAAGTTTAAAAGCAATTCGGTGTTGTTTTCCCAGAGATCACGGCGGTCTTCACGATAGTTGCCATGGTTGTGTTCATCACCGTAGGGATGCGCAGACCAGGGTTCCTTTTCCGTTCTTAAAACATCATAGGAAGTTACATTGGAACGCAGCAACAGATTAAGATTATTATTGAAGCGGTAGGTGAATGCCACCCAGCCATAGAGGTCATTCTTATAATGACTTCTCAGCCATTTGTAGCTCATGAAATAGGGATTCTGATACCGTTTGTATTCCACAAACATGGATTGAATACCCTCCTTACCCGGCTGCCAGATGGCCTTAATTTTGGGGTCTTCCACGTTCCAGTCCGCGCCGGTCCAGATATCTATATCATAAATAAGGCTGTTGGGGCCATAATTCACATCCGGGATATTGGGTGTAAACTGCCGGTTATAATTGACATTTGCTTCAATTTTGAACTTGCTGGTTACATCATAACTTTCAATCAGGTTAATATTCACCGTATTCAATCCGGTATTGGGTGTGATTCCGTTTTGGTAAGACTGGGATACCGACATGCGCAGATTGGATCGGTCGGTAACCGAGGAGAAACTGACGTTATTCTTGGTTAAAAAACCGGGTTTCAAAAAGTTGTCCAGGTTATTGGCTCCACGGGAAACCCAGGGTGTGGCCTGGATATGGCTTTGATGAACCTGGCCATCTCCTGAAGTATAGTTGAAATACTGGGTAGGGTCATACGGGCCATCAAACTGGGGAAGCTTTAATCCGGCATCCAGTTTGGGACCCCATACATCATAATCCTCGTCATTGGTACCGTCAACTGAATTGCCGTTGCTATTGTAATCACCGAAAGCATATTGCTGTTTTTCACCACCGCCATACTGGTTCTGGACTTTCGGATTAGCGATAAAACTGCCTTCAATCTGGTTGCTGCTGTTAAATTCCACCGTAAATCCCTTCTTATTTTTTGATCCCCTTTTGGTCGTGATCAGAATGGCTCCGTTGATCCCGCGGCTTCCGTACAAGGCCGCTGCCGTAGCGCCTTTCAAAACAGTGTATGTTTCGATGTCATCCGGGCTGATGTTCCAGGTGTCCGAATTGATCGGAATACCATCCACAATATAAAAATTGAGCGGCGATCCGCGCAACAAAACGGTAGGTGTGGACAATAGCTCCTGGTTGATACCGATATTCAAACCGGCTACTTTACCCACCAGGCCGTTGATCGGATTGGGCTCCCTCGCTTTCAATAATTCGGACCCTTTCACTTCCTGAACGGAATAACCAATCCGTTTGGCTTCCTTTCGTATACCCAGGGCCGTTACAATGACTTCGTTCAGATCCCTGGCCTGGGCCACCACGCTGATTACAATGTTTTGCATTTCCTTCCCGATGGTATACTCCTGCGTGGTAATGCCCACACCGGAAATCCTCAACACATCTCCTGATTTGGCCCTTATGGAAAACCTTCCGTCAATGCCGGTGGAGGTGCCGGCTTTGGAACCATTCACGAGAATCGTGGCCCCGGGAAGCGGGGACTGGTCGGAAACAGCAAGAATGCGGCCGGTAACCACATTTTGCGCCATGGATAAAAATGGCAACAATAAAACCCACAAGATTAGCTTAACGCGGAGAGTTCCGGTACTGATGTGATTCATAAAAGAAGTTTTGGTTAGTCCTTTTAAAATGGATGAATGAGGGCGTAGATAAAAATATATAAGTTTTTGTTAAAATTAACAAATGCTAAACAAAAAGTTATCCACATTTCTATAGGGCCAAATTAAGCATTTCGCTGAAGCCCCTGCTTCTGTTCTCATTTATAATGAAATGGTTAAGATAATTTCATAAATAAATAATACGGAGGAGGGGATTTTTGGAATCCACATATTTAGTATTTGTAAACACGCAAACGTTTGCTTTAGCACCAGGTTTACCCAAAAGCGGGTGCCGATACATTCCAGACAAACATTTGTAAATGGGAAATCCTGAATTACGGAGCCTTCACAGAAAAGCAATAAACAACCAGGATAAGCGCATCGGAGTTCCCGATATTAGCGATGTTATGGCCCATGTGCCCATCGAAAAAAAGCGAGTCGCCTTCGTTTAAAATATATTTTTCATTTTCGACGGTATATTCCACTTTTCCCCTGATCATATACTTAAACTCCAGGGCATCGGTGTGCACGGTTTGCTTCCTCCGGGCGCCTTTTTTCAATTCAAGCAGGATGAAATCCGCCGGATTACAATTTAAATTCAGGGTCATTATCCGCCTGTAAAAAAAACCTTTTGCCACTTCCTTCTTGAACAGCTGCTGGTCGGTTGGCCTGATGATAATTACTTTCGAATGATTGTTGGAAGAAATGCCGCTGAAGAATTCGGTCATGTCGAAATCCAGCGAATCCACGATATTCATCAACACGGGCAGCGAGGGAATGGTCCGGTTATTTTCAATCTGCGAAATCAGACCCTTACTCACCCTGGCTTTATTGGCCAGTTCCTGGATCGTGATATTTTTCTCGAGCCGCTTCTCTTTTATTTTGGAGCTGATCTGTATCAGGATATTTTCCTGCATATGACTTACTTGATAAAGTTTTTACTACATCAAACCGATTGAAGCTTCTCAAAGGATTCCGTGGTCTGTGTGTGGCTTGCTGATTTGCGTGCAAAAAATACCGCCGCCGTGATGATCAGCAAAAGGCCCACGCCCGCCTGCAGGTAGCTGAACTGCATCAGCACTTTGGACCAGCTCATACTCTTCATAAAAAATTCTTTGTATAATAACATAATCACACTGCCCATATAACCGATGGAATCGCATAGGTAAACAAAAAAACCAGCATTGGCCCTAATCCGGAACACCGCGATCATGCGTTCAAAAAGAGCCACCTGCACCGGAATATAAGCGAGGAACATGCCCATGCCTACCAGGGACATCCACCAGAAAGGCGACAGGAGGTGGATGTGAAACAGCAAGGTGCTTCCGCCGCTAATCAAAAGGCCCGAGGCCATCAGCCAAAGGGTAGCCCGGAAACCCCTGAGGTTACTTTGTATCAGGGATAGCGAGGCAATGGCGATCAGCACAATCAAACCCGTGATCGATTCTGTTTCAGAAAACACCGCCTTGTTCCAGGAAGGATCAATCTCATTCCAGATCTCCACGGAAAAATTATCCCGAAAATCGCGCATCGTGGCGAGCATGGTATACAACAACAGGATGGAGAATATGCCCCAGCCGTATTTTCGCAGCACATTTCGCTTATCGGCATTCGTCATGGGCAACCGTTCCACCCGCATGATCTTATCGGCTTCTGATGGTTTCGGCATTACGGAAAGCATCCAGACAAACAACAGGAATAATGGAAGAAAAAAAATGCCGATCAGGGCCGGGAGCCAAAACTCCGATACAGCCGGAAACCAGTCATGCACCATGAAATAGGTGGTCTTCAAAATACCGGATGAAACAATCAGGCTGATACACAGCCCCATGCCCAGCACCTCCGTAAACCGACGGCCTTCCAGATAACTGAATACGATTCCCCACACCATGCCCAGGGGAAGACCGTTCAGGAAGAGGAAAACAAAATTGTAGGGATAAGGAACGAGCCCAAATAATATCAGACTGATTTCTGCAAACAGGATCAGGCCAATGATCAGACCCTTACGCTGGGATGGTTTGAGTTCAGATATCACCTTAATGCCGATGAATTTGGACAACATGTAACCAAATACCTGGGCAATAATAAGGATGATCTTATAGTCAAATCCCCACAGCTCCAGTCCCTGATAAGTGCCTGCATTAAAGGGCTTTCGGAAGGCATACATGCAGAAATAAGTTCCAAAGGCCGCCAGCATGCTCCAGACAATGAAAAAGATCTTGGAACGGTTCAGCAGGTTGTGTAATGAATTCATGTGGATGCTTATGGATGCAATTTAGATACTTCCGGATTTAAACATTCAACCTGAATTTTGAGAGCAGCGTTTCAGGCTGGTACGGATTAAATATAATAATTGTTTTTCCGGAACAGCGTTATTTTTTGAGGTACATGGCCGGTGCCCTGATCCGGCAGGCGCTGCGCAAATCGGTCATCGTGTTGTGCTTGTACAGATTGGCAAAGTATGGCGACATAGATTTTATTACATAATTTGCCGCCTGAAAAACCTTTTAATCATCCCGGGCGATCACCAGATGCAATAGGTGATTTGCCTGATGCCTTCACCAGACCCAAATCTTCATTATGCAAACCAGGGAAATTGTTCAATATGTAAAGGATCATCCGGCAGGCAAAGTGAAAGTTGCTTTTGTGGATATTGACGGCATTTTAAGGGGGAAATACATTTCCACAGAAAAATTTTTATCGGTAGTGGAATCCGGAACCACCTTTTGTGATGTGATTTTCGGATGGGACGCTGCGGACGTGGCCTACGACAACGCGGAGTTCACTGGCTGGCACACCGGTTATCCCGATTCTCCGGCAACGCTGGACCTGTCGACCTTTCGGAAAATTCCCTGGGAAAACGACCTGCCTTTTTTTCTGGGTGAACTGAATGCCAAAAACGGACAGCAGCCCTATGCCTGCCCCAGGCGGTTGCTCAAAAATATTTTGCAGGAGGCAAAGGATATGGGTTTTACGCCCTTTTTCGCCCAGGAATTCGAATGGTTCAATTTTGCAGAAACACCCCAGAGCATAAGCGATAAACAGTTCATGAACCTGACGCCGCTGACGCCTGGCATGTTCGGCTATTCCATTTTAAGAAGCACCCTGAAGAACTCTTTCTTTTCGGACCTGTTCGAGCTATTGAGGAAATTCAATGTTCCGCTGGAGGGCCTGCACACGGAAACCGGCCCGGGTACTTATGAAGCGGCCATTGTATATGCCGGTATCCTGGAAGCCGCGGACAGGGCCGTACTGTTTAAAACAGCCGTAAAGGAAATCGCCTACAAGCACGGCATCATGGCCACTTTTATGGCGAAGATCAATGAAAACCTGCCCGGCTGCGGGGGTCATGTGCATCAGAGTTTGTGGAACGCGGATGCCAGCAAAAATCTTTTTTATGATGAAAAAGATGAGCACAGGATGAGCAGTGACATGAAAAGTTATCTCGCAGGACAACTTTATTTCTTACCCCAGATCCTGCCCCTGTTTGCGCCAACGATCAACAGCTATAAAAGACTGGTGGAAGGCGCCTGGGCGCCCACCACACTCACCTGGGGCGTGGATAACCGCACGACGGCACTCAGGGTGTTGTCTGGCGGAAGCAAATCCTGCCGCCTGGAGACCCGGGTGATCGGCGCCGATGTGAATCCTTACCTGGCCATGGCCGGATGCCTGGCCAGCGGATTGTATGGCATAAAAAATAAAATGAAACTAACACAGCCGCATACCAGCGGAAACGGATACCTGGATTTTTCCAACGGGACACTTCCCCACACCCTGTTTGAAGCCACCCAACTGATGCGCCAGTCCAGGGATGCCAAAGAAATACTGGGTGAAAAATTTGTGGCGCATTTTGCCATGACCCGCGACTGGGAATGGAAGCGCCACCTGAAATCCGTGACCGACTGGGAATACAAAAGATATTTCGAGATCATCTAAACCATAAATCAAAACCTGAGAATAAAATAATATTTCCCATGACATTCGATCAAATTTACCAATACAATTTTCCGACCACCATCCGTTTCGGCGCCGGCTCCAGCAAAGAGCTTGGGGATTATCTGCTGAACAATAAATTATCAAAACCCCTGATCGTCACGGACCCCAACGTAGCCCAGCTTGATTTTTTTAAAACCATCCTCAAGGACCTGGAAAAGAAAAACATCTCGGTGGAAGTGTTTTCCGACATCCATAAGAACCCCGTCAAATCGGATGTGTACAAGGGAACCCAAAAGTTTGATGATACGGAGCGCGATTCGGTTGTTGGGATCGGCGGTGGGGCAGGGCTGGATGTAGCCAGGTCCATCGTATTAAGGGTGAACCACCGGGAAGACCTTTTTAAATACGACGACCTGATCGGCGGCGATATCTACGTGACCAATGAAGTTCCGCACTTCATCACCATTCCAACCACAGCGGGTACGGGCAGCGAGGTCGGGAGAAGCGCTGTTATTTCCGATGACATAACCCATCAGAAAAAAATTTTATTTTCACCCAAGCTGATGGCCAAAATCGTATTTGCCGATCCTCTCCTCACCATGGGCCTCCCGGCACCGATAACGGCCGCAACCGGCATGGATGCGCTTACCCATAATATGGAGGCTTTCCTGGCCAAAATGCCCCATCCGATGTGCGATGGCATTGCGCTGGAGGGCATGTGGCTGATCAGCCAGTCCCTGGAAAAAGCCGTAAACAAACCTGACCTGGAATCCCGCGGCAAAATGCTGATGGCTTCCCTCATGGGGGCAGTAGCGTTCCAGAAAGGATTGGGCGTAGTGCATTCCCTGGCGCATCCGCTCTCTTCCCTGCTGGATACCCATCACGGACTGGCCAATGCCGTCAATATTCCTTATGGCATGCAGTTTAATATTGCCGGTTTTGAATCCAAATTCAAACGCATGGCGAGAACACTGGAATTAAAGGATGAAAGCGGTGAAGGCATAGTGAACTATTTATTTGAACTCAATTCCAGAATCCACATACCGCACAAACTGAGCGGCATCGGTGTAAAACCTGAGCATATAGAGCCGCTGGCCGATCTCGCCTTTGCTGATTTTGCACATCCCAACAATCCCAAACCCGTTAGCCGGGAAGACTTCAAACAAATTTATCTGAAAGCCTTATAAATCATGAAAATCGTTAATCCCGCAACAGAAGAACAGATCGGAGAAATAAAGGAGGACAATAAAGAAACCCTGACCCGGAAACTCGACCTGCTGCGTTCCGCACAACCAGCCTGGCAAAAGGTTTCCATATCGGAAAGAGCAAGGGTAATGACCCGGTTTGCTGAACTGCTGAAAGAAAATAGTGAGCAGCTGGCCGGTGTGCTGACGGCTGAAATGGGAAAGCCCCTGCAGCAATCACGCAATGAAATCAACGGTGCCGTAACCAAAATGCAATGGCTTACGGATCACGCCCAGCAGTACCTGTCGGATGAAATCATGAATACAGGACAAGGCATGGAAGAACGCATAGTATATGAATCCCTGGGTGTGATCTGTAATATCTCCGCCTGGAATTACCCTTACCTCGTGGGCATAAATGTGTTTGTGCCGGCCTTGCTTGCCGGGAATGCCGTGCTGTACAAGCCATCCGAATACAGCTCCCTAACGGGTTTGCAAATTGAAAAACTCCTGAAGCTGGCTGGCATTCCGGAAAATGTTTTTCAGGTGGCCATCGGAGCAAAGGAAGTGGGAGAACTTTTATTGAATCTCCCCCTCGATGGGTATTTTTTTACGGGTTCCTATAAGACCGGAAAATATATCTATGAAAAAGTGGCTCCGAAAATGGTGCCCTGTCAATGTGAGCTGGGCGGAAAGGACCCAGTGTACGTTACTGATGACGTCAGCGATATAAAATCCGTTGCCGCCTCAACAGCAGATGGCGCTTTTTACAATAACGGGCAAAGCTGTTGCGCGGTGGAAAGGATTTATGTTCACGAATCCGTGTATGATGAATACAGCCGCGCATTTGTGAATGAAGTGAACTCATGGAAAATCGGCGGTCCACTGGAAGAGGGCGTGTACATTGGGCCGCTCAGCAGAAAGGATCAACCAGCCTTTCTTGAAAAACAGGTAAATGATGCAGTGCAGAAAGGGGCAACCATACTTACCGGCGGAAAAAGCGTAGCCCGCAAAGGCTATTACTTTGAACCCACCGTACTCAGCAACGTAAATCATGATATGGAAGTGATGAAGGAAGAAACCTTCGGACCGGTTGTTGGCATTATGAAAGTGAAAGATGATGCCGAAGCAGTTCAACTGATGCAGGATTCGGAATACGGTCTCACCGCTTCTGTATACGGCAGTGATCAGCACCGCGCTGAAAATATTCTCCGCCGGATTAATGCGGGTACCGGATACTGGAACTGCTGCGACCGCGTGAGTGCCGCACTTCCCTGGAGCGGTCGCATGCATTCCGGTTTCGGCGCCACCCTTTCTCATGCCGGACTTAGGGCCTTCACCAAACCCAAATCCTATTATTTTAAAAAATAACCCGAGGACGCTTTACCAAATGCCTGTTTGTATTTTCGGTTCCAAATTCATTTTCAAACCATATATTATGCGAATCAAATGGCTTTTGTACCTTATTCCGGTTCTGCTGCTGGTTTCCTGCGTGGCCGGCGGCGGCCACTACGACTATGTTCAACCCATATATGTCGGACCCGGCATTGGTCTCGGAACCATTATTGCCGTGGTAGTTTCCTGGAGCCGGAACAAATCAATCTTGTGGGCCATTATACATGGAATCCTGGGATGGCTGTATGTGATCTATGCCATTTTGGTTCCAAAGAAATAAGGAAGCGCCCTTACCTGTCCTTAACGCACCGGAACCCAATGGTGCCGGACCGGTCGGATCCCGGCGACAGCAATAAATATTTGCCGTATTTATTCAGTTCATATGCTTGGGGGAAATACCAGGATGATGTTTGCGGATGATAGTAGTCTCCTCCTTTTAATATGGCCGAGCGGGTGTGATCATCCCGATATTCGTCCGTCCACTGCCACACGTTCCCCACCATGTCCATCACACCGAACGGGCTCGCTCCCTGCGGATAGGCATTCACGTTAGTTGGCGGCCGGATGTCGCGGGAGGAGTCCGGTGGCGGTACCCTGGTGCTGTCCATGTTGTTCCCCCAGGGATAAATAAATCCTTCCCTTCCCTGTCCGGCATACTGCCATTCCCATTCATGCGGCAATCGCTTTCCTGCCCAGGCCGCATAGGCGCGGGCATCCTCTATGGAGACCCAGGTCACGGGCCGGTCGCCGCTGCCGGCGGGATAAATGCCGTTTGTCCAGTCCTTTACAAAATGATGGTCATCTTTTGGATGATATTTTGTTGCGTCCAGGAATTGTTTAAACTGCCGGTTGGTCACCGGATAACGGTCCATGCAGAAGGCGGGAATATCAAAGCTGTGCTTTTGTGCACGTGATGGATGTTTTTCCCAGGGATGCTGAACGCCGATGGCATCCGGCAGTTCATCCCCTTCTATCATCACGCCGTTGGATTCAAATACAAAGTTTTTCGCGGCAGGAATAAGGATCATCCCTTCGGGAACAGGAGCGGAAACGGATGTTCTGTTCAAGGGCAGCAGCTGTTGCTGCAGGATGTTGCGATCAGCGGAGATGGCTTTCAGCGGTTTGCTGGTAAGAACCTGCATCTTGTGTAGAAAAGCTGCCAGGGCTTTATCCGCTCTCCCGGAATTGATGGCGAGAACAGCGCCAAATCCGCGGGACTCCATGGAAAATCCCAGATACACAGAATCTCCCTGCCTTTGCGGAATCAGTTCCTTTCCATGATACAGGTCCAGGTATTTCGTGTGATCCCGGAATGGCAGTTTCAGTTGCTTTCCTTCCCGGTCGGCACTATCCCTGTTCACCAGTGCATACAGGGTTTGTTTCCGATCCGGAAATGCAGATGCAAAAATCCCTTTTTGAATGCAGGGAATATGCGGTTGCCAGCCCGGGCTGCTCCAGATTTCCGGAAATTGCCGGTATATAGCGGCTATTTGCCGGATGGCGGCCGCATATCTTTCCGGAACAGGGTTCCAGATTCCCCAGATATCTTCCCAGGCCGTATATCCGATGCCATTGAAAAAAGCGTATTGCAGGTCATCCGTTTTATCCGTGGCCCACCGGTTCGTTACCAGCACCTGGTGTTCCGGCTCGAACCATTTATAAACACTCACCCCCGGTATTTTCTCATAGTTCCAGTAATAGCCCCAGGTCATCTCATTCCATTCCATCATTTTTAGATCTGCCAGGTTCAACTCAGGTTGAAATACCAGTGGATATTGCAGGCTGTCGCCAGCCCGGTTAAACTCCTCTGTGATGCCGGTCATGGTGTCGCCGTTTAATCCTTCGGCGCCAATTTCTTTCATTTCTTTTACCAGCGCGACGGCCATAGGCAGATTTTGTTTTCTGGTACCCTTGTCCCAAATCATGATCGGGAAAAAAACATGAACACCACGCCGTTTAAAATCACGGACCATGCCTTTCACGCCATAGAGACCGCCCGGCATATCCGATACCAGATCAAACTGGTTGCGGTTGTCAATTCCGATATTGGGATAAGTGGGCCAGATCAGTACCCCGTCCAGACCACCAAACCGTTTTTGGGCATCATCCAGATAGCGGTTGACGGTATATTTTCTGCTGACCGGATCATACAAATACCGGTCCGCAGCCATGGTTAAGGTATATATGAATATTTTCCGTGACCAGGCGGTTGCCGGTCTGCGGTATAAAGTATCCCGATAGTGAATCCGTATTTTTTCCGCCGTTCTCCAGCTTTTCAAGGTGTAAAGCCAGTTTTCATATTGCGAAGGATCCGCCGGACCTCTAAAAAGTTCTTTGTAATCACTCTGTACATCCGGCAACTGGGCATGGCCGTTATGAAAGTAAAATAAAAGTAAAAATGCGGTCAGCAGTTTCCGTTTTTTCATGTATCGATTTTTATTCTTACTGATCAGGTCTGAAAAACAACGCCCTTTAGGAGAAGTTCCCGGTACGGGGTTTTTGAACATGGAACAGATCTTTTAACACCCGTCTGGCCGCATGATAGCCGCACATGCCATGCACTCCTCCACCCGGTGGCGTGGAAGAAGAACAAATATAAATCCCTTTGGCCGAGGTTCTGTAAGGAGAGAAACGAAGGGCCGGTCGCGTAAAAAGCTGGTTCAGGTCAAGCACTCCGCCGTTGATGTCCCCGCCAATGTAGTTTGGATTTTCCGCTTCCATCTGGGCAGTATTCGTAGTATGGGTAGCGAGTATGCGTTCCCTGAAACCGGGCGCGAACCTTTCCACCTGTTGTTCAATGGCGTCCTTCATATTCAGTACGGAGCCATTCGGCACATGACAATAAGCCCAACCCGTGTGTTTACCGGCCGGTGCGCGGCTTTGATCAAATAAACTTTGTTGCGCCAGTATCACAAAAGGACGATCCGGATGCTGACCGTTCCATACCATTTGTTCCGCAGCATCAATTTCTTCAAATGTATTTCCCAGGTGAACGGTTCCCGCCTGCCTGCACGGGTCCGCAGTAAAAGGAATGGGTCCGTCCAGAGCCCAGTCGATTTTAAAAACACCCATGCCATACCGGTATTTTTCGAGTTGCTGTTTATAGTATGATGAAAACCGGTATCCTGCAATGGTCAGCAATTGCCGGGGCGTTACATCCAAAAGCACAGCGTGCGATGTGGGAAGCTGGTCCAGCGCACGAATGTAAAATCCGGTTTCCAAACGACCGCCAATGGAAATAAAATAGGCAGTCAGTGCCCTGGCCATGGAACCGGAACCACCGGCAACAATGGGCCAGCCGCCGGTATGCCCCGCGGCCAGCAATACCAGGGCGACTGCAGACACCGCGCGCTGGTTAAAAGATAACATGGAATGCGCACACATACCCGCCCAAAATCCCCGTGATTCTTTTGTTGAAAATCTTTTTACTGTTTGCCGTGCTGATCGAAGTCCCCGCAAACCAAACCGGATCATAGCCTCCGGATGTTGCGGAATATGCAGGGGCGCCAGCACATCAGAAACGATCCGCGGCCAGTCTTCCACAATGGGTTGCATCAGCGTTGTATAGGCCGGATCCCCCAGTTCGCATGCCGTTTCCTCTACGGATCTTTTAAAAATGGCTGCTAGTCCGTCGTCAAACGGATGGGCGGCATCGATCCTGGGATATATGAATTGTAATCCATGTTCTTTCAGCGGTAACCGGCTAAAATAAGGGGAGCCGGCCGCCAGGGGATGAATAGCCGAACAGCTGTCGTGAATAAATCCGGGAAGTGTGCATTCGCGGGATGACAACCCACCGCCGGTTTCTTTTTTGCCTTCGATCAGTAAAACAGAAAGCCCCTGCTGTCTTAGTAAAATCGCCGCAGCCAAACCATTCGGTCCGGATCCGACAACAATGGCATCATATTCTTTTCTACCCATGGGTTCAGGGAAAAATTTTGCTGTTAATGGGCGAGTGCTCTCTTTTTTAACATTCCGCCTTTGGTGTCCTTAACGCTGCTCATGACCACAAAAGAATTCGAATCAATTTTTTCAATCTCCGAATTCAATTTATTCAGTTCAAGACGGGTTACCACGGTATACAGAATGTCAATTTCTTTTGCCTCGCCCCTTTTTCCAAAACCACGCTTCCCGCTATAAGTCGTAAATCCCCTTCCCAGGCTATCCACAATCATACGCCGGATCTCTTCGTGATGGGTGGAAATGATGGTCACACCAATATATTCTTCTATTCCTTCTATAATAAAATCGAGTGTCCGGGAAGCAGCGATATAAGTGATCATGGAATATAGCGCAATTTCTATGGAAAGAAAATAAGCGGCGGCTGAAAAGATAATCACATTGATGGCAATGATGATATCGCCGATGGTCATACCGAGTTTCCGGCTCAGGAAAATGGCCAGTACTTCAGTTCCGTCAATCACAGCCCCTCCCCGTATGGCAAGGCCGATTCCAGCCCCCAGGAAAAAGCCGCCAAATACCGCGACCAGCAATTTATCCCGGGTAACATCCGGAAAATTTACGGTTGCCAGCACCAGAGCAAGTCCGGATATGGCCAGCGCGGTCTTTACCGCAAAAGTTTTCCCCATCACTTTATAGCCGAGCACGATAAAGGGCAGATTGACGCAAACGATCAACAGGTATAACGGTAATGCAGTAAGGGCAGAAATTAAGAGAGAAATGCCCGTTGCCCCGCCATCAATAAAATGATTGGTTAATAAAAATCCTTTAAATCCAAACGCAGCGGAAAATATACCCGCAATCATTAACAGGGAATCCCTGACCAACTGCGCAGCGGTAATTTTCAGTTTGCGCCATCCCCGCGCCAGTTCGTATTCGGAATAGGAACTATCCCCTTGTGCTCCCTTTTTGTTGCGAAGGATGGTTTTTACAATAACTTTAGCTAACAGGGAATTCATGTTAGCTGAAGTTAAGCGAAACCTGTCTTCTTCCCATAAAATAAAAAATCAATGAGAACGATTGTATCCAGTTATGAAAACAACCGATCCCATTGATTAATCAGAACCCTGTATTCATGGATGGTAAACCTTGTGGTCTATTGCCGTTTCATGAATTCTTTTGTACCAGCTTTTACCTCAGGTAAGCAACATCCAAATTTGATTTTGGCTTTGTTGTATCACTGGGAACCGTATCGGTAATCATCCGGTCAGACTGGTTTGCATAAGCAAGATTCAAGTCTGCCTTGGATGGTTTTGTAGTATCCTGCGGAACAGTATCAGTCTGCATCCGGTTAGCATAAGAATAACTTAATGCTGCCTTGGATGGCTGGGACGTGTCTTTGGGAACTGTATCTGTAATCGATTGCCGGAAAGAAAGGGTTACTCCGGCTCTGTTGGTGAATGCCGTTGTGGCACCGATGACGAAAAGGCCCGCGAAAGCGGACAATAGGACTTTTTTCATAACTGATCAATTTTTAATGTTTATAAAAAAGAATCCTACGATTTAGGAAAAGGTTTATGTGTGCCTGCACCCTTGTACAAAACAGATTACGGTATAGGATGTAAAAACCATGCCAATTTATAATGGAGGAAAATGCAGGGTCCGCGCCCTGTTCAGAAAGGAATTCCTTAACAGTTTAATCAGATTTCGCGAAATCTGCCGCCAGCCGGTTTAATTCGTCCGCTGAGATGGTTTTATCGTTTTCATCAACCAGGATCCGGTATTTGAAGTTCACGGAATCTCCTTTTTTTAACTTAAGATTGAGCGAATCCTTCCCCTTTGTAAAAATTTTCTCTCCCAGGGGATTTGCTGCAAACAGTCCATATCCGCGGGCGTGCCAGAATGTGGGATAATCCGGATTGCCCGGATGGTCAATTATGGCCACACTCACTGAATCATTGCCTATCTTCCCATACAGCTTGCACCAAACGCCGCGTGTTCCCCAGGCATCGTCACCTTTCTCTCCTGTACTGGTGATATAGGTTCCATTGGCCACCGTATCCGTACCTCCTTTTACCAGCGTGATATTTCCTTTATCATCCGAAAACTGCTGATCCTCTTTTGAAGGGATCTGCAATTCATGGGTTACCCGGAATCCCAGCATACCATCCTTGGCATCTGCGAAAAGTACATCGGTATCGGCCTTCAGGGTGGTTATCCGGTCGATCATCCGCCGGGTTTCCTTACCGCTGAACTCAAAACGGGTTGTTTCTTCCAGCAATACAGCACCCTGTTGATTGACCCAGTTGGCATGATAAACCAGGATACCTTTTTTGCCATCGGACATTTTTTCAATGCGGTCCGTTTTTATCCAGCCATAGCCATGCTTTTTCGCTGCCGGAATCGCGTAGGAGTTATTCCAGAAATCCAGTCCGTTCACATTTTCATAATTGAACCAGATACCCAGATGATGCGGATGATCCGTTGGATCACCGGCCCGGGTATGCATGGGAAAACCGCGTGTTACCGGTGTTCCCTGAGCGGTGAATACCGGGTACAGAACCGGTTTCTCCAGGGTATCCGGATATAAAAACTGCGTAAACAATTTATTTCCGATAAAAACATCGATCCTTTTTTCTCCGTCTGCTTTTACCAGTTTCACAGCAGATGGAACCTGGCCCCTGAGTATGGGTACAATATGGGTCATGACGGCCAATATCAACAGCACGCGGACTATCCTTTTCATCATAATGTGTTTATTTTTCTCCTAACTAAAATTTGAATATTTTACCATCGGCCATCACTTCCTGACTGGCTTCATCAAAGGTTACTTTGGCGCCGGTATGAACGGCAGCATTGGTCATGATCGTGGCAATGGAATGACTGTACCCTGCTTCCACCGGTGCATGCGGTTGTTTCCTGCTGCGAACGCATTCCATCCAGTTACGGACGTGACTGGACGTTAGGGAATCCCCTCCGGTATCGGCGGAACTGACTACTTTCTCTGCAGCGGACAAACTCATTTCAGGCAGCAGGTTGGGTTGCAGGTGCATGGCATCGGCATGTTTTTTAGTCAGCCCACCGGCAGGGGAAACCATATTCGTGACCAGGTTCAACTCACCGCCATTCGAAAAATAAATCTCGGAAGGATCATCATCCCCGTTATGCATGCGGGAAGCAAAAGTTACCTGGAAGCCGGAAGCAGGATCATTCTCCGGACCGTAATCAAAGGCCGCCGTAATGGTATCCCAGTTTTTCCTTCCATCCTTCCACATATAAATGCCCCCGTTGGCCACCACGCTGCGGGGATGCTGCAATCCCGAGAACCAATGTACGGTGTCTATCTGGTGGCTCATCCATTGTCCTGATAATCCGGAAGAATAGGGCCAGAATAAACGGAACTCGAGATATTTTCTCGGATCGAAATCGACTTTCGGGCGATTCAGCTGATACCTGTCCCAATCCGTATCTTCTTTTTTTAAGAGGCTGGTCAACTCCGTTCTGCGCCAGCGCCCGGGCTGGTTAACGTTCCAGGTGAGCTGGACCATGGTGATCGGTCCGAATTTTCCGGAACGTATAAAATCATTGGCGGACTGGTAGTTGGCACCGCTTCTGCGCTGAGAACCTATCTGTACAATTTTGCCGCTGGCTTTAATGGCTTTCAGCGCCATGCGGTTGTCTTCCATGGTTTCTGCGAATGGTTTTTCCACGTATGCATCGCAACCCGCGTTCACTGCTTCTGCGGCGTGTGTGGCATGTTGAAAATCCGCCGTACTCACAAAAACCGCATCCACCATCTTCTTATTATACATCTCTTCGTTATTCCGGCAGGCAACCACATCGTGTTGCATTTTCTCTTTCCATTTCGCGGCGCCTTCTTCCCTTCTCCTGCTCCAGATATCCGATACCGCCACCACATCAAAATTAAATTCCTTATAGTGATTCATAAAGCAGGGCATGTGTGCCGAACGGTGGCGGTCTGAAAAACCAACTACGCCGACCCGCACGCGGTCGTTTGCACCGATGATCCGTTTATAACTGCTGGCCGTCCATGCGATTTTCGAAACAAGAACTCCGGTTCCTGCTAATGCAGCCTGTTTGACAAATGCCCTGCGTGAATTTTTCATATCCAAGTTATTTATACATTAAATGTAAGGATCATCCGGGAAATCCGGAAGATCTGAATAATTCCTTCTGCATCCCGGCGATCCTTACTATTCCATTAGATTGATGCCACTTTGGAAAATCAAAATTAAACCGGCCGGCAGTAAAGTTTATTCAGGGCCTGGATAAATTCCATATCGCGACAGCTTTAAGGGTTGCGCTTCCGCCGGTTGAAAACGCAGTTATGCCATCGGCACCCGCTTCGGGAAAAATATAGGTGGATAAAACCTGTTCGCCATTGTTCACAAAAACTTCCAGGGAAGATTTGTCAAGCAGGATATCCAAGCAGATATTTTCACCGCCCTCCGGTAAATCAATCGTTTGGCGAAGTTTATCCCGGTTCATGCCACTGCCGTTTCCCGAACGGGTTCTGTCCACCACCAGCTGATGATTTTTTTCATCGTATGCGATAATAGTTTCTGCGGATATCGGATTGTCTTTGTCTTTTTGCCGGGCTATTTTAAAACCGGCAAAGGTTCCGGGCCGAACGGATATTTCGGCATTCAGCCAATAGGCATTTCCGGTAATCTTATGCTGTTCATCCAGATCGGTACCGCGGTCGTTGATTTTTAAATTTTTGATTTCAACTACCTGATTATGGGATAATTCGGACAGATTGTTCCGGATTATCGCCGCCGGCTTTTGCATGAGACGAAGGCCCGCTTTCGTTCCTTTCAAGCTCAGATCCCGGGGAATGGACATCTGGCCGGTCCAGGGATTCGTTTTCTGTGGGCCGGGAACCATCCATCCGATAAATGTTTTTTCATTGCCCGGCAGGTTGTTCCAGGGAATGGCCGCATACAGGCAATCACCGTAATCCACCGGCAACACGAGCCCTGATGAATTGTCATTTTTAAATTCCCGGCCATTAAATTCACCCACAAAGTATTGCATAAAGGCCCCCCGGTTCGTTCCACCGACGGAATTTATAATTACCCATTTCCTCACCGCCGGATCTCCTTCTACGGGCAATTGAATCAGGAACGGACATTCCCAGACTGCGGGTGAAAGGCCCTGCGGCCCGAATTCGCTCAGAAAGTCCCAGTTCTTCAGATCCGGTGATCCATAAAACCTGACCTTATTTTCCGAAGGCATGGAAACGATCATGATCCATTGAGATGACGGTACATACCAGAATACATTCGGATCGCGGAAGTCTTTCAGGTGAAGATCGATCACGGGGTTATGCGCATAGTTGGTATAGGTGAGCCCTCCATCGTTGCTGTAAGCGATAAACTGGGATTCTTTTTTTAAATTCGGCTGGTCAGCGGTGTAAATGGCCACAAGACAACCGCCGGCTTTGCAAAATCCGCTGGTATTATTTTTGTCCAACACATTTGATCCTGAAAAGATCCAGGTGGTATCCTGATCAATCACTTCCGGTATCGCAACGGGGAGGTGTTTCCAGTGTATCAGATCCGTACTGGTAGCATGGCCCCAGCTCATATGACCCCAGTTGTTCTCCAAAGGATTCTGCTGATTAAACAAATGGTATTCCCCGTTGAGGTAAATCAGACCATTCGGATCATTGGTCCAGTTTTTTTCCGGCGTGAAATGATAAACGGGACGCCATTGAGGCGTTGGTTGAGTTTGGGAAAATACCAGAGAGGCAGATAATAAGGCAGTCAGGCACAACAAAAAACACTTATTCATATCGACTGAAAATTCTGGTTACAAATAAGGAAATAAAAATTAAAGGCCAATCAAATTTACACCCGGTTCTTTTAAATTCCTGTTTCCATTTTTCAAATCATTCCGGAACGTGTACCGGGAGTGCCGCACGCGTGTTGGTTTCAGAATTTACTTACCTTCGTAATTACAAAGGAAATGGTGTAATCCTGGTTGAACCGTTCCCGTTCGATGGAACTAATGGCGCCTGCAAATTGCCGGAAAACTTTTCCATGGCATTTATGAAATGTGAATTAAACATTAAACCATGAAACTGGTATTCATCATCGGTGTGGGCGGCGGTATTGGCAGCATGCTGCGCTATCTGGCGCAGGTTTTTGTAAGCCGTCATCTCCCGCTCGCTTTCCCCTGGGGCACCTTCCTGGTCAACTGTACCGGATGTTTTTTAATCGGCTTATTATATGCCATTTCAGCCAAACATGCCTGGATGACTGTGGAATGGAGAATGCTGCTGATAACCGGCCTTTGCGGTGGGTACACTACTTTTTCCAGCTATTCTTATGAAAGCATCAGCCTTTTCAAACAAGGTGCCTATAGTTACTTTTTTTTATACACCCTACTGAGTGTGGTATTGGGTTTACTGGCAACCCTGGGAGGGGCGGCTATTTTTAAATGAATAGAAGCGGGAATCATGGCGTTTAAAAATATATTGGTTGCTGTAGACGATAGCGCCCATGCGATGCGGGCGGCAAAAACGGCTTTTACGCTGGCCCAAAGCCTGGCTGCCCGAATCGGTATCATTTATGTAGTGGACAGAACCCGGGAGGTTGTTAGTGCAGACCTGGGTATTACTGCGGAGCAAAGCGGAATTGTGCTTCTGGCTGAAGCGGAAAAAACCATTGATCAGCTCATCAGGGATTACCCAAACGTTGAGGGGATTCTTCGCTTTACGCCCGAAGGTTCGCCGGAAAAAGAGATATTGCATATTGCCAGGGAATGGGGAGCCGACCTGATCATCATGGGTTCCAATGAAAGATCCGGCCTGGAAAAGCTCCTTTCGGGCTCTGTAACAAATTATGTGATCAGGCATTCGCCAATACCGGTTATGGTAGTTCCTGAGGTCAGCCCCTGATTTTTTCAATCATCCCCTTTCGCCCCGTTTGTATTCACAAATGCTGCACGTTTAGGCGCAGGAACAACGGCATCCGTTCCTTTAACAGCCTTCCAGATCACTTCGGTAAAAATCCTGTCGGGAACCCGGTCCTCTTTTGAAAAATCAAATGTTTCACTTTTGCGCTGCCAGGCATTCTCTTCGGTGTTTCGTTTGTTGATATCCGTTTGCAATGGCTTTGCGCTAAACGGCGTAAGATCCGCTGTTTTTGAAAAACAGCGCCACATGGGCGTTGCAGCTGCATCATACTGACTCATCGGAGGAACGCCGAGGATGAGTTCGATGGTATGAAGAACCGAAGTAGTGGAGTAGAGGGTATGATCAACCAGATGCCGTTTCACAAATCCTCCGGCTACGTACACCGGACTCCGGTGGGCATCTACGTGATCAGGACCATCCTGCGCATCATCTTCAACCACAAACACCACGCTTTCTTTCCAGACCGGGCTCCTGCTTAAATAATCCACAAACATGCCCACAGCCAGATCATTATCCGCACAATGCGCAAAGGGCGTTGGCCTTCCTTTTCTAAGGCCTTCCGTATGATCATTGATAATTCGCAACGTATTGAGCCGGGGCAATGCATGGACTGCAACCAGGGAATCAAAATCCCTTTTCCATTGCCCCACGCGGGTGGTATCTCTCACCGTTTGATCCCAACTGGTATAATAACGACAGTAGTGCCCTTTCAAAACAGGAATATTCGGTTTGTAATCATCTGCAAATTCCCCGTAGGTACGGTAACTGACACCGGCCCGGGCACAATGATCCCAGATGAACCCCCCTTTGTTATTGGCAATGGCGCGGTTGCCTTCTCCGGAATAATCGCCGCCCCGGCCGCCGTATCCGGTGGGCCATGTTTTTTCCAGATAATCCGTGGCATATCCGCCCATGCTCCAGTTATGCCCGTCTTCACTCACTTCCGCATCTACATAAAAATTATCCATCAATACAAATTCCCTCGCCAGGGCATGCAGGTTGGGCGTAATTTTCTCTCCGAATATACACAGGCTTGTATCCCCGTTGCCTTCGGGCATATCGCCCAAAACCTGATCATAGGTCCTGTTTTCCTTGATGATGTAAAACACGTATTTAATGGGTGAAGAATCCCCGATCTTCATCGGCACCGGATTTCCTTCTTCACCCGGCGCGGTCAATTCATCCTTTTTATTAAACCGGGAATTCTCATACACCAGACGGGAATAATGGCTTAAGGTCCCGGGACCGGGTTCTTTAAAAATACTCAGGCTCCCCGTGAATAGTCCCCCGATATACTGACTTTTTGCAGCTCCTTTCTGATACGATAATGCAGCGCTGGTATCAAATGCCCTGTATCCGGGATTCGGCATAGAAGTAAACCCTTTCCCATTGGCCACAAAAACCCGGTTACCGATCACCTTAACCGCCGTCGGATACCAGCCTACCGGAATAAAACCTTTGGATTTACTGGATCCCGGATGGGAGACATCGAATACCGCCAGGCAATTATTATCGGCATTGGCGATATACAGCGTCTTTTCATCCGCGCTCAGTGCCAGTGCATTTGAGGTAGAGCCGGCTGGCGATTCCGGATAAAGAGCCGCATTCAGGGTTTCCAGCAGTTTTCTTTTTTGAATATCCATCACGGAAACACTATTGTCGTTGGCATTGGCAACAAAAAGGTATTTCCCGCTTTTCGTCAAACAGATATCATTCGGATTATCGCCTGCAGCTATTTGGTTCGTTATTCTTTTCAGTCTGGTATCATAAATCAGAATCTTATCACCGCCCCATAAGGAAATGTACAATTCCCTTTTATTGGGTGACAGCAGACAGGTATAGGCCTCCGCCCCTAAAGCAATGGAATCAGATTTTTTTGTGGCCAGATTAACGACATACAAATGGTTATTTTCTTTGGTAACTACATACAAAATATGGTTTACATCATCAAGATCCATTCCGGCCGGGGAAATCTTTTCCGGCCAGGGTTTTCCCAGGCTGATGCTGTCTGCCAACACCAGCTTCCTGTTTATGATGTGATATTTCAGGATCCGGTTATCGTTTCCGCCGGAAGCATACAACCAGTTCCCATTCGCACT
The DNA here is from genome assembly GCA_041691395.1 of Chitinophagaceae bacterium. Taxonomy (GTDB): domain Bacteria; phylum Bacteroidota; class Bacteroidia; order Chitinophagales; family Chitinophagaceae; genus Puia. The sequence goes on along the minus strand of JBEPUT010000017.1, from coordinate 28,151 downwards.
AAATACCAATCCCAGCCAGCTTTTGGGAATAACCACCTGGTCCAGCAGGGCCGGATGCACGGCGTCTATCAACTGGATCGTCTGCGTACTCTGTCCGTTGTTTGTAACGGCAATAAGCTTTTTTGAAGGAGATACCGCTATGTTCAGCGGAAGATCTCCCAGAGGAAGAGAATTGCCTACCGGTGTCAGGCTCCAGCCATTCGGCAACTGAATCCTATTGGCAACCGGATCCGGCTGTGCATAGGAAGCTCCTGAAAAGGCAATCAACCATAATACACCAAAGAAAAATTTCATACGGATCATATTAAATTGAGGTCTTGTCCATATTCTGCCACCAGCATGTCTGCCATAGCGGTCGATTTATTATATGAGCGGTATTCAATGATCAACAATTCACGAATATATTCGTATAATCATAACAAACAGGATTTCCGGGCCAAATTAATGATCTCCGAAATTATTTTCTCATGTGACCGTAAGGTCCATAACCAGGCTATTGTTTCTACAATCGGCCTGTTTTAAAGGTAGGTAAAAAAAATTTACCTTTGCAAAACTCCCCGATGGCAGAAATCCCGCTTGCCCGACTGAGAAGGGCAAATGCAGTTTATTTTTTTATTTCCGGATTTGGATATTCCAGTTGGACTTCCCGCATTCCCGTGGTTAAGGAGTCGTTGAAATTAAATGATGCGCATTTCGGCACCCTGCTGTTCATGCTGCCCGTCGGGCTCCTCATCACCATGCCCTTTACCGGAAAGCTGCTCGACCATTTTAAAAGCAGGACCATTATGTTTTATGGGGCCATGATCTATAATGTGGTGCTGGTGTGCCTGGGTTTCAGTCCTTTTGCCTGGGTACTGGCTATCGTACTGTTTTTTTTCGGAGCCTCCCGCAACCTGATGAATCTTTCCATGAATGCGCAGGCCATCGGCGTACAGGCGCTCTATCAGCGTTCCATCATGAGCTCATTCCATGCGGTATGGAGCCTGGCAGGGTTTGCCGGTGCAGCCATTGGCTATGTGATGGTGGCCAACCATATTATTCCCGCCTGGCATCTGCTGGGTGTCAGTCTGTTTTTGTCTACTCTCACCTTGTACTATTACCGGGATACCCTGGATCAGATACCCGACCATAAAAACAGAAGACCCATCTTTTCTCTGCCTCCGAAAGGCATGCTGGTTTTCTCTCTCATCTGTTTTGGATCAATGGCCTGTGAGAATACCATGTATGACTGGAGCGGGATATATATCAAGCAGGTACTTCATGGCTCCAACGCCATGGCCACCATTGCTTTTGCACTTTATATGGTGGCCATGACCACAGGCAGGGTGCTGGGCGACCGGGCAGCCGATAAGTTCGGTATTCGGTCCGTGTTGCGGGGAAGCGGCATACTTATATTTTGCGGGCTGTTCATCACCGTGATCTCTACTTTCATTCCGCTCACCCTGGCTGGCTACATCTTAACAGGATTCGGCGTGTCCTGTGTGGTGCCGTTTATTTTCAGTCTCGCCGGCAAGATCCCCATGTCCAATCCCGGCGCGGCACTGGCGTCCATTTCTTCCATTGGCTATCTGGGGTTTTTACTCATTCCCCCCATGATCGGGTATGTGTCCCAATCCTCGAGTCTGCGCGTTTCCTTCGCCATCATTGCCTGCATGGGCATTTTGATCGTGGTACTAAGCCGGAAAATAAAAATAGCCGACCAGGATCATTCGAACACAATGGAACCGAATTTCCGGAATTCATGAAAACTGTTTTCGATCGGCGCCCAGGACCATTTCACCATGGTCCCGCTGTCATAATCGAGCCGGTAAAAATTAGCGTGCCATATCATTCCGCTGAAAGGTGGAACATTTCCAAGCGGGGAAAAAAGGGAATACGGAAAAAATAATTCCGCGCTCCAGGAATTGATGATCCCGTTCATCACCGGTTTACCGCCCGTAACATGCACCATTTTTTTTACCTGCCTGCCCTTTTCATAATGCCAGGGGATCCAGCCGGATACCCTGCCGTTTAAATTCGGGATCAGCAAAACAAGTTCCTTATCCAGCGCATTGACTTCATACTCCAGATACATAGGAAGCGTGGTATCCGGATGAAAGAAAACTTCAAATACATCCCCCTTAAACAGATCCTGAAAATCCTGATCGTAGTTCGTACTGATCCGGCTATCCTCGCCATCGAACAATACATAAATTCCTTTTGCAGAATATAATATTTTGAAGCGGGAAGCATAATTCTGGCCGGCCGGGTCAAGGCGGGTCAGCGGGTGCCAGTTGGTTTTTTCCCATTCCGGATTATTTCCATCTCCGTTCCCAGTAAAGTCATTGCATTTCATCACCTTCAACAGATCAGGGTTGGCTGGCATTTTTTGAGAATACAGGTTCCCGTTGGGAATGTGCATCCCAAATATGATCAGCATGCCCAGCAACAATTTCGGTGGTACAAAAAAATTCACCTGTTATTTTTTTGCATGATGATTGCTTGTTTCCCGATTCTCCCAGCCACTTTTACCTTTATCGATAAAGAGTTCGGTCACTGTTTTTGAAACGCGGTCGTCCACTTCTTCTGACAGTTCTACCCTCAGGGGATGCGTGAGTTTATTCATCCAGGCGATTACCGGCGCATAGGGCTTGCTGCCTTTGTCCGTTTCATAAATGAGGTAGGCCCATTTTTCCGAAAAGAAATTTCCTTTCATCGCGGGGATCATCTGTTGCATATTGGAAGCCAGAAAACTCAGCGACAGCGCCCGTGCCCAGTAGATCCAGGGACCGGCCGTGATGTAGAAATACGGATTGAGCAGACGCGGTGCGGATTCCAGTCCTGCGTTTGCATAACTGAGTTGTATACCCGCAAACCCGATCCCTGTTTTCTCATCAAAGAAACTGATCCAGGGAATATCCGCTTCCATTTTGATATCCATCAGGTCCGCCATATCAGCCACATTATAAACCACCACAGAATCCCGGATCACATCATACCAGGCGGCATGAGAAAACAATTCCCGTTTAAATACGATTTCCGCATTGCGCAGGGCGAGGCACTGAACCGTTTTGTTGATTCGCAGTGAGGTGGAGCTGATGAAATAAGGTTTGCCGGGATAAAATTCATACCGCACGGAGGCATCAACCTCGGGGATTTCTTTTAAATGGCCATATACGTCGCTAAAGGTAATCACGGGACCGATGATGGATTTGACATGGTCAGGCGGATTCCAGTCAGACGTATGCGTCCAGGGCAAAGGGGGCGTGTATATTTCCGGGTTCCAGTGAATGGCACCATTTGTTTCCATGTGGTGAAACAAAGGAACATCCGGCTTCGTTTTCAAAGTGATCTGATCCAGATGACCCGAATTCGGATTCAGCGACGCCGTGAACATCTCATTATCGATCTGCAATCCGGGGGCTTCTCCCTGCACGCGCAGATCCGTGCTGTACATTTTGGTAACAGCGGCCTCATTGTTATAATAGATCAGGTAAACCCGGCTGGTGCGCGCCGGCACGTCGGCCAGAAAGGCAAGCTGGGCGGTGACCGTAGGCAGCCAGATGGGCACCTGCCTCGTGGGTTTTCCGTTTTTATCGGGCGAAAGATCGTCCTCCTTTTCGTATTTCTGAACATCATACACCTGGCATGGTACTTCGGTTAATACATGGGTCCGCGGATCCACGGCCACTACCCTTACCTCGCGTTTTAGATCCTTTACTTCATCAGGATAAAAAGGCAGCAGTACTTTTACCGGTTCACCCTTTCTATCGATGCCGGCTGTTTCGCTGACGACGACTGCCTTATAACTTTTCCAGGCGGTATCAAAAACTTTTACATCTGCCGGGGCGGTTATGGTTTTACTAGTGGAAAGCAGCACATCATCATTTGCACGCTGAATACCCTTTTTCATTCTAACGGTGATCCGTATCTCATAACTGGCACCCGGTTGCCATTTCACCCAGCCGGTAACAAAGGGATCCGTGTATACGGTATTGTCCTGCGAAAGTCCGGCTCCGGAAGGCGGCCGGTGTGTGATGGACGGCCGGTTAACGTCCTCCAATTCGGTTTCCCGCTGCAGATCCGTGAACCGGAGTACTTTGCCATTTACAGCCACTTCCACTTCAATAACAGAAGGATGGGGCAATTGCAACTGCGCGCGGAAGTGATAAAAAGGAATCGCTGGGTTCGGATATCCCAGTTCCAGCTGACCGATCTTCAATTCGCCGGGTCGGGGCGCGGCGACAGCACCAGATAAAAAAATCAGGCCAATCGCTGTGGTTATGCAAAAGGTCAACCTCATTACTCAATGATTTTGAAATGATTAATACCCGTTCGTTTGCCGTTCACTGATCAGATTCCTTTTCCGTAATTCCTCCACGCCTTTTTCCCAGGGTCCGCCGGTTCCCCAGATATAATAGGAAAAATACATCGTGCTCTTTTGAAATATCGGCGTCCAGGGCTGAAACTCCGTATAATAATAATGCGCATCCGGATTGCGGGGATGATTCATCCAGACATGCAGGAACAAGGGCTGGCTTACCGGATAGGCGCCCACGAAACTAATATCCGCTTTGGTATCATAACCGGCGTTCCATCCTTCTTTCAGCGTAAATACATGTCCGTAATATTCATCCATGCGCATCCGCATGTGTTGTATTCCGTCCACAGAAGGAAAAACAAAGTCATCTTCAGGTCCATGGGCATCACCCAGCTGCAGAATCGGCTGCGGTCCGATCACATTGGCTTCGGGGTTTTTAAACGTGAGTGCATACCGGATTTCCAGCAGCGGCGAATTCCCGTACAGCGTAAATATCTTTTCAATTTTATTTCCAAAATAATCGGCCGACATTTTCACCTGTACATAATTTCCTTTTGCCTGTACAATTTCCGCATCATAAACATGGAACGTTTCCATACTCGGCTGGCCGAGAAAATCTTCAAACCCCCCGAATGGATAATATTCCCTTCCCCGGCGGAAAGGACGTTTATCATCATCGGCTTTTTCGGGCCATAATTTAAAAAAAATGTTATCCTTTCTGCTTTTTACTATGTATTCTATTACACGACCGCCAGTGGCCAGCAGGGTCACCAATACGCTGTCGTTTTCCATCCGGTATTCTGAAACACCGTCATTGTTCAAATCGATTTTATAGGCAACGGGCTGACCTTCCGGTTTTCCAACACCCAGCTGGCTGGAATACTTGAGACCCAAAGCAGAAACTTTTACGGTATAATTCCCTGGCCGCACATTCAATTCAAACTGCATGTTCTGAAAAGTTCCGGGTCCTGCTGTTCCGTTTTGCCTGGTTGTAAAAACGGCCTTCGCCGGGTTATTTTTTTCATATACCTGCACTTCCACGGGGTAGGACGCGCCATGCGTAAAATTGTGGATGGTAACCGGGTATTTTATTTTTGGCGCAAGCCCGTACAGCAGCCGGTGGACGGAAATGGCCGGCGGCAGATCCAGGATAGCCAGGGTTGTTTTTGTTTTTTTCTCCCAGGTAAATTGAATGGCAAGCGGGTTGGTTTTATCCATGGCCCCGGATTGCGGAAGAATATTGACCGTTATATTTTTTGTACTGTTCGGTGGTAAGGCTACTGTTTCCGGCAGGGAGCCGGCCAATTTTAACTCCGGCGGTAATTTAATGTTCAGCGCCCCGGAAACCGCGTGGGAATAGGTGTTGGATAGGGTAATGTTAAGCGCATAACCCTGTATCTCCGCCTGCAGGTCGACCCGGTCCCCAAAATATTCTTCCAGATAAACCCGGTCAAGCAACAGCATCTGCAACGCATTCCGGTATTCAGCAGGCCCCATCATCTTTCCTTCCCGTAAAATGGCAACCTCACGCCTGTGCAGAATCGCATCCCACATGCTGGCTTTGGTTAATTTATCCCCTTTTTTAGTAAACAATACCATACTGGAAAGCAACCCGTCCTGCATGGATCCGGTCTCAGAAATAAAAGGAACATTTTCATTGTCTATCTGTTCTTTATTTCCTTCTGTAGCGATATAACCGTCATAATGATACGGATCGCTTGCCGTATCATATACCGGTCTGAACACATACCCCTCCTTCTTATGCGCAAAATTGATCCACGATTCCTTCCCCTTCATATCCTGTACCTGGAGACCGTCATAGTCCTTACAACCGTATATGGGTGAAAAACCAAAATCGACAACCACCGGAAGACCAATTTTTGACATCCAGCTGGCCATTTCATCCTTTTCCCAAAATTCCATGTATCCGCTAAAAGTAAACCAGTCATTTCCTTCATTTAATCCCTTCCCGATAATTTCCAAAGGGTGCCCCTGTCCGCAGGTAACACTTTTTAAAAGTGTCTCGGCGCCGAACCATCCCTTATGCAGATCATAGGATGATAATATTTTTTCCGTGTTCTCCAGGAGAGCTTTCAGCCTGTTTCGCAATTCAAGGTCCGCCGAGGAAACAACAAATAATTTCCGCTTTCCGTTTTCCAGGTAAAAAGCATCTATTTCTTTAAAATCCGCAGCCCCATACTGATGGCTCTTCATCTGCAGTCTCCATGAACTGTCCGGAATAAACTTTTCCAGCAATGTCTTCCCGGTTTCTGATTGGGGATCGATATATGCCAAAACATTGGTTGTGTTGATTTGCGCTTCCAGGTCTTTTAAGGAGGGGGCTTCCTTCGTTTTATAGCTTTCTGAAATCAGTCCATTCATAAATCCCTCCTGCATTTGCAGTCCCGGCACCTGCATTTCTTCCGCCACATCCCTTTTACTTTGCATGATGGTGAGCATCGGATCGGGAGCGCTCATTTTAAAAAGATTGCCATACCGGTACCATTGACGGTAATCATCATGCCAGTACGTGGTGTAACCGTTAAACTGAACGTTGTTGTGAATTGTATTTTCCTGCGGCTGAAAAGATCCTTTGTATTGAAAGCCGGCCAGCGACTGGGCATGTATACAGGCCACAAAAAAAAAGCAGCAAAATATGGATAACACGAATTTGGTAAGCAGGGATTTTCTCATATGGACAATTTTTAGAACCCTGATAAAGTTATAGGATTCGATATAAAAAACCCAAATGGTTTTAAACAGACGCAGAAGACAGGTGCCCGATCATCCACAGATCAACAGCCCTCCGACCCGCGCGTTATCTCTTTCCTGTATTTGCCTTATGGAAATTGCTTTCATATTAATCGTTCCGCAATTTGTTTTTTTTAGTGGCAAGAATCGAATAGACCATCGGTATTTTATTATCCAGATGGCTGATCCGGTATTTCCCCGGGTCTATTTCCACAGTGTGGTTAAAACAGTTGTAAGGTGAATAGTCAAATTCCTCAAAAGCGTTGATCTCCAGCCCGTGCTTAATCAACCCATTCAGTATCTCGCCCAGGCTGTGATTCCAACTCACGTATTCCTGTTTTAGCGGCGTCTGTCGGTCCGCATAGGTCTCCATTTCCGTTTCCACAATAGCACCGGTGTTGAAATAATGATACCCTACCTTGTCGAATTCATCATCAAACATCCATACGACCGGATGAAATTCCACAATAATGAATTTACCATTGGATTTTAAATACCGGGAAATGATGCCGGCCCATGCATCGAGGTCGGGCAGCCAGGTGATCGCTCCGTAACTCGTGAATACAATGTCAAATTGCTCATCCAGGTGCTTTGGTAAATCATATATATTGCTGCAAATGAATTTCGTTTTCGCATGGGTCTGAGCGGCTAATTCCTCAGCTTTCTGAATGGCACGATCAGACAGATCAACCCCCGTCACTGCTGCCCCCAACCTGGTCAGGCTGATGCTATCCTGACCAAAATGACATTGAAGATGTAAGATACTTTTCCCTTCTATATTGCCAAGCAGGGCAAGTTCAATGCTTTTCAGGGAAGACTTCCCATTCAGAAAATTTTCATTATCGTAAAAAACAGATTTTATATGAACATCCGTTTTTTGATTCCATGCTTTCCTGTTGGTTTCAATATAATCGATCTCTTGATCCATGCTGCGTGACTAAGCTTTTTATCGGGATACAAAAATAGAGAAAGGCAACAACTCTGTCCTTTGCAAATTGGGTAAAGATTTGGATATTACATTCATTTAACCAGAAGGAACCCCTTGTATTATCTTCTCCGCATATTTGTTTGGCTCGGATTAAAAATCTTTTGCAGGAATATTCAGGTGAACAAGCCGGAATTATTCAAAACAAAAGGTCCGCTGGTCCTGGCCAGCAACCATCCCAATGCCTTTCTGGATGCCATTATCCTTGGAAGCCTTTTTCATCAGCCCGTGCATTTTCTGGCCCGCGGGGATGCATTCGGGAAACCGCTGATGCGCAAACTCCTCAATGCATTACAACTCATACCCATTTACCGACTCACGGAAGGAAAAGAAAACCTCAATCTTAATGAACTCAGTTTTATAAAATGCCAGCAGATCCTCTCCGCGGGTGGCATTGTGCTGATTTTTGCCGAGGGCCTGAGTTTTAATCAATGGATGCTGCGTCCCATCAAAAAAGGTGTAGCCCGGATCGCGCTGACCGCCATGCAGCATGAGGGTTTGAGTTCATCTGTCCGCATACTCCCCGTGAGCCTCAACTATAATTCTTTTGAAAGCCTCAATAAAACATTGATCATTCATTTTGGCGACATGATTTCAGCGAAGGACCTTTCGCCCGGCTACCCGGAAACAAAAAAGATGCATCAGTTTAATGGTCTTCTTTCCGGACGCATCTCGGCCGGCATGCTGCAGTCCGACAACCAGACCCGGATCGTGCAAACGCTGATCAGCAATCACCGTCAGCGTCCTGTGCCCCATTTAAAAATAATCCAGAGTCATCTGAATGCGAAAACTGGTCAGGATATTTTCCGGAAGTTAAATATGCCGGGCACCATCGCCGGGAGCAGTTTTTCTTTTTTCTTTCATGTACTGATCCTGTTGATCCTGCTGTTACCCGCAGCAGCCGGCTGGATCCTGCACGTTCCGCTGTATCTTCCGCTCAAATTAATCATCCGACGCAAAACAAAAGGCAACGGATTCTTCGACTCCATCATGTTCTGCGCCCTGATGATCAGCTATCCGATTTACTGGCTGCTGCTTAATATCCTGATTCAACCGCTTCCAATAGATGAATGGATCGGCCTTTCCCTGCTCTTCATGCCGCTCCTGGGATGGATCAGTCTTTATTGGAAAGAAAATTCCCTTCAGGCCTGGAACTATATCCGCTTGAATAACAAGGAAAGGGAAATACTGGAAAATGTTGCTGGATGACGGGTTAATTCAAACCGGACGATTTGGAATCCTTTGCCGTGCCGTTGGTATTGCGCAACAGAATGGCCCGGGCCCCAAAAAATAGGAATCCCGCCAGGGAGAAATAAAAGAGCAGAGAAGTGACGGCACCCATCGTTACGCCAATATTATATAGCAATAAGGCACCGGTAAGCATGGCCACCACGCCAAAGCAGACGGACCAGGAAACAGAATCCCGGATCTGCAGCTTTCTGGCTGATGGAGAAGCTGTTATTGACCCGGGGATAAAAATTTTCTCGCCGGAACGAACCACGCTTGTCACACGGGCTTCTTGCTGCGGGGATTCCATCATAACTGTTTATACGGATTAACAGCAAAAAATCATGCCAGAAAAGTAATTACCAGAAATAGGTGGCGGCTCCGCCCGCCTCCAGGTCGCCTGAAAAGGTCTTTCCTCCTGTAAATACCCGGAAAGATTGCTTTGAAGCGGAAGGATTGGCCAGAATCAGGACCCTCTTTCCGCCCGGCGTTTTAAAGGCCAAATTCCGGAGGCTGTCCGTTTGATTCGACATGATCCGGACAGAACCAGGAGGAACAAACCGGGAAGCCTGGGCCACGACATAATAGGCCAGGTTACGGGAAAACTGATTTCCGTTTATGGTGAGTGCACCCTCACACATGGTACATCCTCCGTTATCCGTATGCGGTTTGTTGTCCTTATCTGCAGCGAGGTTCCAAAGCAATACATTGCGACTCCAGTTGCGCGTGGCGCCAATGATCAGTCGGGCAACCTGCTCCCCAATATCAAATCCCTGGCCGTCAATAACCATTTGCTCCGTGAAATAAAGTTTTTTATCCGGATGTTTGTCGTGCACTTCAGACATAGCTTCGATCTTTCCGCCATACAAATGAAATCCTGACCCGTTAACATATTTGGCGGCCGCGGGATCATTCAGTATGGTCAGCGGGTACTGCGGATCGTCGCAGTTGTGATCATAAAGTATGATTTTGGTTTTGATCCCCTCTCTCCGGAACAGCGGTCCCAGATCATCTTTAATGAATACAAGCTGCTCGGTCGCCAGCATTTTCATGCTGGGCGTATTGTTTTCATTCAAAGGTTCGTTCTGAATGGTGATGGCATCTATGCGAATCCCTTCTTTCTGCATGGCCCGGATGTATTTCACAAAATACCGGGCATAGACCGGGTAATATTGTTTTTGCAGACTGCCAGCTTTCATTTGGCGGTTGGTTTTCATCCAGGCCGGCGCGGACCAGGGCGAACCCAGTATCTTAATGGATGGATTAATCGCCAGGATCTCCTTCAGCAGAGGGATCACATCCTTTTTATCATCCTGCATGTCAAAATGCGTCAGTTGTCCGTCCGTTTTTCCATCGGCCATATCATCATAGGTAAACACCCTTTCGTTCAGGTCTGAGGAGCCGATGCTGACCCTGAGGTAACTCACGGCAATACCACCGGAACGGTTACCAAATACTTCAGCCAGTAATTTTTTCCGGTCAGCCGCATCCATCCGGATCACGAGCTGAGCACTGCCGCCGGTGAGTGCAAAACCAAATCCATCGATGGCCTGATATTTTTTTGATTCATCCACCACGATGCCGGTTTCTTTTTCCCCTGCTATGGGTTGCATCGCTGCTGTATGGCGCGTAAGCAATTGGGATCTGTCGCTGGTAGTTGACCAGTATTGAACCGTGTTACGCTGCGCAATGCCGTAAGCAAAAGAAAACGCAAAAATGACAAGGCAAATGATGCGAGGCATGAAGTTTGGTTTGATGTGAAAATGTGAGAATGTGGAAATGAAAATGCGTGAATTTCAAAATTAATGGATTGACTGGTTTCCGGTATCGCTCATTTTCACATTTGCATATTTCCACATTTGCACATTTTAAAATTACTCCTTCCTGATCACGGCAGCCCAACCTCCTCCTGCCGCCAAATGTATTTTGACCGTTGAATTATTCTGAACCGGTATAATCTGACGCACATAATCCGTGCCATCCCTTTCTGCATTGATGCCGTCGCGGAATGTTTCTGCTTCAAACGATCCTTCTCCCAGAAAATCCAGGGGAATTTCCAGGTCGCGCGGTATCCAGTTGTTGAGCGCGCCGAGATACCATTTATTTCCTTTTCTCCGGGCAACAACGGCAAATTCCCCTACAGTTCCATCGATGGCCACGGTTTCGTCAAACACCGTGGGAAAGCCGGCGATAAAACGGGTACAGAGGCTGTCCTGACGATAAGCCGTGGGATTGTCTGACAACATTTGCAGCGGCGCTTCATACAGGCTGTACATGGCCAGCTGGTGGCAGCGTGTGCCCTGGCTCATGGGCATGGAATTTATCGGCCTGAAACCGGATCTGGACGCATTGCGCATGGCGCCCGGTGTATAGTCCATGGGTCCGGCCAGCATGCGAATAAAAGGGATCTGCGCATCGTATTCCGGAACGCTGGTAATGGGCGACCATTTAAAATTTTCCAGGCCGCGCACGCCCTCGCAATTCAAGACATTGGGAAAGGTCCGCTGCAATCCGGAAGGTTTATACATACCATGATAATCCAGCACCAGCTTATACTTTGCTGCTTTAGCCGCAACAGTATATACCCTTTGCACCATCTGCTGATCATCCCGGTCCAGGAAGTCAATTTTAAATCCTTTCACACCCATACTGCTGTAATGCGCAAACAGGGAATCGGTATTTTTTTCTGCGGCATACATAGTCGACCAGAGGATCACGCCTACATCGCGGGTCTTTCCATAAGCAATGATGCTGTCCAGGTCAATCACCGGAGATACGTCCAGCAGGTTGGTATCGTTGCTCCAGGATTCATCCATGATGATGTATTCCAGTTTATTTTCTGCCGCAAAATCGATATAGTACTTATAGGTTTCCGTGTTGCAGCCGGCTTTAAAATCAACATGGGTAATGTTCCAGTCGTTCCACCAGTCCCAGGCCACTTTCCCTGGTATGATCCAGGAAATATCGGGAACCCGGGAAGGCGATGCCAGTTTTTGCATCATGTCGTTATTGAGCAATTCCTTGTCCGATGAACTCAGGACCAGTACGCGCCAGGGAAAATGGCGCGTGCCGGAAACTTTGGCTATAAAATTCTCCCGTCCATCCACTTTGGCATTCAGCTTATTCCAGTACAGGCTCTCCTTTTTTGGATACCCTGCAAATACCGCCTGCAGGCTGTTGACGATACCCGTCTGCGGTTGCAGGAACATTCCCGGGTAGTCTTCCAGATCGGCTTCCAGGATCGCCAGCTTTTTTCCTTCATCGAGGTTGATCAGCACCGGCAGAAAGCTCAATGTATCTTTTGTTAAAGCGCTGACGGAAGTTTTCCGGTAAAGGGCCTCAAAGCCGCTCATGAAGGGATCTCCCGGAATACGGTACTCGGGAATGACCGGAAATAGTCCGCTGTGATCCGAGGCGAATTGAAAGGTTGCTTTTTCGTTGCGGATGGTGAGTGCGGATTTGCGACGTGTAAAAAACCGGTACGCCACGCCATCATTGTAGGCCCGGAAAATAAGGCCGTAGTTACCGGCAAAGGTCAGGGTGAGTTCATTGTACTGATCCGTAACGGATGATTTTTTATACAGCGGGGTTGCAAAGGTTTTGTTCACGCTGATCTTCTGTGATTTTCTCACCACGGCATACCGTCCGAGCACTTCGCCGGTACTTAGTTCCATTCCGATCGCCGAAGGAAGCAATACCGGGGTGTTGAGATTCATGACGGACCACCTGACTTCTTCTCCTGTCGCAATTTCAATGGCCAGCTTATGATCCGGGGAAAGCAACCGGTACATGCCGGATTGCGCCTGAAGCAGGGTTCCGGTAAGCAGGAGAAGCAGACAGCTGACAATGGACAGTTGACAATGGACAGTTGACAGGGGGCAACGGACAATGGACAAAGGAGAAGAGCGATTTGAGCGTTTAGAACGAAGAGAAAGCATAATTTTCAATTTTGGTTTCCGTATGCACATTTCATTTCAAAATTCATCTGTAGAAAAAGCCCGGCAGGTCTGCCCTCAATTATCCATTCTACTTTGTCTCTTGTCAATCGCCCATTGACCTCATCCACGCCAGGCATTCATCCATCCACCGGATATCACTGGTTTTGTTGACCAGCCCAAAACCGTGACCGCCTTTTTCAAATAGAAAAACCTTTACGGGGATATGGTGTTTTCTGAGCGCCGAAGCAAAGGCCTCGCTGTTGGCGTAGGGTACGGCGGGATCGTCTTTCGCATGGACCAGAAATGCCGGAGGCGTTTGATCGGTAACTTGCATTTCATTGGAATAGGATATGATTTTTTCAGGAGAAGGATGCTTTCCGAGCAGATTATCGCGGGAACCGATATGCCCGATGGAGTCCGTAAAACTGATCACCGGGTATATCAGTAACAAAAAATCGGGTCGCAGGCTGATGTGCCGGGGATTGTCAATATAGGATTTATTAAAATGGGTGCCCGCAGTAGAAGCCAGGTGACCCCCTGCAGAAAAACCCATCATGCCGGTGCGGCGCGGATCAACTCCCCATTCAGCCGCACGCGAACGAACGATCTGTATCGCCCGTTGTGCATCCTGCAGGGGACCGATCTCTTTATTGATCATGGTTTGATCGCTGGGGATCCGGTACTTGAGTACAAACGCGGTTATGCCGGCCTCATTAAAACGTTTGGCCACATCGGCTCCCTCGTGTCCCGCTGCAACGATCGAGTAACCGCCACCGGGGCAAATGATCACGGCAACACCGGTTGCTTTTTCTTTCGGAGGAAGATAAACGGTTAGGGTGGGTCTGGAAATCTTGCTGATGATCAGTATCCCGTCTGCACTGTCAGATTTTTCCTCATCCGCCGAGGTTCTCGAATTGGGAATACCCCCGGGATATAACGGCAAAACGGTCTGAGCAACGGAATTCACTATAAAAACAGACATCAAAAGGGAAGATAAACAGAAGGAACGAAATACGGCAGGCCCATGGACATGTTTCATTTGAACAATTTAACAAAAAATATCCGAAAGTGCTGTTCCGGGGTGGGGTTAATTAATTACTTTTTACCGGCAGCAATCATTTAATTTGCAAATTGAATCCCGGTTTCTTTAAGGTTTCCACTTATGCCTAATATTTATGAAATCAATGCAGAAAGGAAAACACCCAAGTACCTGCAGATCATTGACTCCATCAACAACTCCATTAAAAACGGAAAACTCAAAAAAGGCGACCGTTTGCTGTCCATTAATGAGCTGAGCAACGAATATTTATTATCCCGGGATACCGTTCAGAAAGCATACGACCTGCTGGAGAAAAAAGGAGTCATCCTGCCCGTCAGGGGAAAAGGATTTTACATCAACAGAACGGATATCCACATCTCTTACCGTATCCTGCTGCTCTTCAATAAAATCAGTAACTATAAAAAACAGATTTATAATTCATTTGCACAGGCGATGGGTTCTGATGCCGTTATTGACCTGAAGATCCATTATTCCAATACGCGCGTTTTCAGTAACCTCCTGGAAAACCAGCTGCATGAATATGATTATTTCGTGATCATGCCGCACTTCTACGAAAATGAGGAAGAGGCCTTTGCCATCATCCGGAAAATTCCTGCCGAAAAATTACTCATCCTGGATAAGGATATCCCTCAGTGGAATGCTCCCTACGCCGCAGTATACCAGGATTTTAAAAATGATATCGGGGACGCATTACAAAACGGCCTGCCCCTGCTGAAAAAATATGATAAGCTGATATTGGTTTATCCCAGACTGGTTTCCTACCCCAATGAAATCGTGACCGGCTTTCGCAATTTTTGCATGTCGTTCAACCTGAAGTATTCCATTATCCAGGAGATCAATCCGGACACACCGGTTCATCCCAAAGAAGCATTCATCGTGATTGAAGAAACGGACCTGGTTAACCTCATTAAAATATGCAGGAGCCGAAAGTGGGCCGTAGGAAAAGAGGTGGGCATCATCTCTTACAATGAAACCCCGTTAAAGGAAATTTTACAGGATGGCATTACGGTACTCTCCACCGATCACATCCGGATGGGTGAAGACGCGGCCCGGCTTATCCTGGAGAATAAAAAAGAAAAAATAAAAAATCCCTTCAGCCTCCTGATACGGAAATCTTTATAACTTTTTATTTCAGATTGCAGGTAAACTGGTATTTGCCGGATCCTCGTTCCACCTGCTGATACCTGCCTTCATTCTCCTTCAGACTGACCTCCTGCATGCCGGTAGTGGGTTTGCCGTTTTCCATCACCGAGGAAGCATCCGTTGTGGGCAGGTATATGCTGGCGCTGGTGTTTGGGGGTATCTGTACATCAAGTTGAAACTGACTACCGTTCATTTTCCAATGACTGGAAACCAATCCATAATATGTTTTTAGGTCGGCCTGCACAAAGCTGAAATTTCCTCCGGGATGCGGCATGATCCTGATTTTTTTATATCCGGGAAATGCGGGATCCGTATCCAGTCCGGCCACGTCGCGGTACATAAAATCACCAATGGCGCCGTAAGCATAGTGATTAAAAGAATTCATACCCGGATCCTCAAAAGTACTGTCGGGCTTTTCCCCGTCCCAGCGTTCCCAGATGGTGGTGGCGCCCATTTTTACAGGATACAACCAGGATGGATAGGTTTCCTGCAATAATAGCCGATAAGCCACATCTGCATGACCGAACCGGGTCAGCACCCCGCACAAATAGGGGGTTCCCAGGAAACCCGTGGTGAGGTGATCATCATAACTTTTAATATTTTCTACAAGCCGGCCCACAGCCGGGCGGCGCAGGGATTCCGGCAACATATCAAACTGCAGGGCGAGCACATAGGCTGTTTGCGTGTTGGTGATCATACGGGCGCCATAAGTGACATATTCATCCAGGAAAGCCCTTTTAATTTTCTCCAGTAACTCCGAATAAAAAGCAGCGTCATCCCTGAAGCCAAGAAGATTTGCGGTGTTGATCAGCAACTGAGTGGAATGTGCGTAAAAGCATTGGGCGATCAGGTGCTTGTCGGTATTGGCCGACCTGCTGTTATCAGTCGGTGATTGATAAGAAAGCCAATCCCCGAATCCAAAACCGGTGTCCCATAAATTATGCTCGCTGTGGTTTCTCATATAATTAACCCATCCCTTCATGGATGCATATTGTTGTTTCAGGATGGATGTATCTGCATAGGCGAGATACATGTTCCAGGGAATGATCGTGGCAACATCCGCCCATCCGGCGGAGGAAGCATCTCCCGGTCCCAGCACATTGGGAACTACAAAAGGAACGCCACCATCGGGATTCTGGTCGGCACTAACATCCTTCAGCCATTTGGAAAAAAATTCATTGACACCCATATTAAAGGTGGCGGTTCGGGAAAATGCCTGCGCATCCCCCGTCCAGCCCAGCCTTTCATCCCGCTGGGGACAATCTGTCGGAACGTCCAGGAAATTTCCTTTTTGTCCCCACTGAATATTATGCTGCAACTGGTTGATGAGTGCATTGGATGTGGTGAACGTTCCTGTGACAGGCATGTTCGAATAAAGGGCTGTGGCGATAAAATTTTCCGGTTTGATTTCTCCCGGATAACCTTCTATCTTAATATAACGAAATCCCTGGAAAGTAAAATGTGGCTCAAAATGTTCTTCTCCTTCACCATTCAGGATATAAGTATCCAGTTGTTTGGCATCCCGGAGATTGGCCGTATAAAAGTTTCCCGCTTTATCCAGCACTTCCGCATGGTATATGCGTATCTCATCGCCTTTTTTCCCGTGCGCCGTCACCTGCACCCATCCCACCAGGTTCTGTCCGAAATCAATCACCTGGTCCCCCGCGGGTGTTTTGAAAACCTTAATGGGTTTAAAAATTTCATGTTTGGTAATCAGTTCATTTTCCGTGTAGATAATATTGCTGAACGGATATGGTTTCAGACGGACGGACGACCAGCCCAGGTCGTTAAATCCGGGAACCTTCCAGCCTGTCTGCACTTTCCGATCATCGTAGGTTTCCCCATTGTATATTTCTGAACTGAGGATGGCTCCGTAGGCCGTTTTCCACTGATCATCTGTTGCAACTGTTTCCGTGCTTCCATCAGCATAACGGATTTCCAATTGGGCCAGAAGGGCTAAAGAATTCCCATAAATATTTTTATGCCCCGCCCAAGCCAGGGGACTTCTGTACCATCCTGAACCCAGCATTGCGCCGATTACATTTTTGCCGGGACGAAGAAGGCCGGATACATCATAAGCCTGATATTGCAGTCTTTTATTATAACTGGTAAATCCGGGCGTGAGTAATCCATCGCCTGCTTTTTTCCCGTTGATAAAAGCTTCATACAAGCCATGGCAGGTAATGAAAAGTGTAGCTGATAAAACTTTCTTCGAAGAATTAAATTCCCTGCGAAACAAGGGGCTGGGCCCGGACAGGGTATCTGTTCCCGCTTCTGCGATCCATTTTGCTCTCCAGTTAGACTGGTCCATTAAACCGGATTGCCAGAAAGCCTGACCGGACCAGGCCGATGCTTTACCAAGCTCATCCCAAATCCGGACCTGCCAGTAATAATTTCTTCCGGCTTCCAACGAATTTCCCGCATATCGCACATGAACGGAAGCAGCTGAAAGCACTTTGCCACTATTCCATTCCAGGTTCCTTCCCTTATTCAGATCAGCGGCAGATAGAGACACGCGGATCTCATAACCAGTCTGGCTCACATTCCGGCGGTCCGA
This sequence comes from Chitinophagaceae bacterium, assembly GCA_041691395.1. Lineage (GTDB taxonomy): Bacteria > Bacteroidota > Bacteroidia > Chitinophagales > Chitinophagaceae > Puia. Next base: position 10,190 of record JBEPUT010000017.1, on the reverse strand, counting down.
CTGAAGCTCCCAGTTAAACCGAGGGGCCGGAGCATCCACACCCAACGGGTTTTGCCGGTTTTCACAAAGCAGTCCACGAACGCTTACCTGGCCCTGTGCTGTTATAATAATGAAGCTGAATAATATAGCCGGAATCCATTTTTTCATACGAGCAATTTGGAAAATACAACCAAAGGTGCAGCATTTCCCAAAATATACTATGCTGGCCCATGCGGTGTTGTAGGTGCTTGATCCGGAGATGGACCTCTCTCCAGTAAAAAGGTCGTCTCTAGTTCCCCGGCCCGTCTGTAAAGGGCTTCATACCAGCCGCCTCCATTTTTTTGATCGCCAGTCGCCCTACTTCCTTTCCGCTGGTCTGGCCATTGACAATCGCATCCCGGAAATGAATGCCTCCGTAAAGCCTGGAAATGCAGGCTTCGGCAGCTGCCTGCCGGAACGAGATAAAGCTTCTCGGGGTTGCACCAAGATGAACCTCGGTATCGTCGGTGAAGGCCAGGCCGTTTCCCAAAAAGAAGGTCAGGACCTCTGCCGCTGAGGTTGAGACAATGCTGTGTGCACTGATATATTCAGGGAAAGGAGGCGTTTGCAATAAAGGATCCCATTTCACATCTATATACCGGTTGATGTAGGTAACCGGTCTTATACGGTTGCTCCGATATTTTTCTTCCCAGGCACTGATAAAAGCATCCATCATGGTGACGGAAAGCATCGTCTGGACCACAACAGACTGAGCGAAAGACAGGCGGGCCTTTTTAGCGGCGATCCCGGCAATATTCATCCAATGACCTCCTGGGCTAACTTTCTTATATCCTATCATCATATGGCCCTCTGTTGCAACGGCAAATGGATTATTATCCCAGAAATTGGCAATGGCTTCGTTTTCCGGTATTGCTTTTTTGGATATATCATATACTTCTTTCGCGAGTTTATAAAACATGCTGCTGCTGTCTTCACTGAAAGGAGTCAGCGGCGATGGTTTAAATTCCCCGGCAGAATCAATAATCATCGTACGGATGGTCTTCCAGTTGGGCTCCACGGCTTCGTCATAGTTGGGTGGAGTCGGATCCCAATACTGCGCCCCCTTTACGGGGGTATAACCCAGCCTCGCGCTCAGTTTGTTGTAGTTGTCATTTTTTGAATAGGCAACAACGGATTCAGCCATGGCGTTGGCCACTGCAACCGAACGTTGAATAACAACAGGAGCTATATTTGCTTTCCTGCAGATTTTAATCAGGCTTTCCTCGTTTTTTTCCAGCATATATCCGGAAGGCAGCAGGCGTTTTCCGATTTCCAAAATACAATAAAGGGAAGCCACCCGGTAGTTATATGTTTTTTTATCAGCCGTTATGCCAATGCGATGATAGTCATTCAGCACAGAAGACAACGGCACCATACTTTCATCATTTTGAGAAACAATTTCATAAGCACCAATCAGGCAATAGGCATAATAGCGTGCCGCAGCCGGCGGATTGATCACATCATGAATCATTACTCGCGTAAGTGCAAAAACGGAGGATTGAATATCGTTTGTGAGATTGGTACTTGCCTGCTGAGCATACGCACAACGGCACAGGAGGCAGGCGGCTACAAAGAACTTTTTCATTGAACAATTATTTTTCTTTATAAAACTCAAGCCTCTCATCGTTGATGCCGGCCAGAATATATTTCTTCCCGTCAATGAGGATTTCTTCAGCAGATTTTATGTCCCCTTTAATGGAGAGGCCCGAAACGGGCTGGGGAACATAAGTAAAGCCGCCCTTGCCATCTCCCTGAAGCAGACAGCCGTAATTGGCATCAATACTTCCGATCTTGAGCCGGTTATCCATGTGGTTGCCCAGCAACAGTAAATCCACATGTCCGTTTCCGGTGAAATCCGCGGCCAGGACCTTAGTGATCATGGAAAACTGGGCTTGCACAGGCAATACCGTTTTAATAAATTTCCCGCCCCGGTTCAGAAAGCAAACCGTCCGGCTTTCCGTCACCGTAAGCTTAGATGCTTCAGCAAGTTCTTTTTCAGAAAAAATATCATTTATGCTGGCATCGGCATATGCCTTATAGCTATGAAATTTCAGCCGCATAGGGTAGATCTGATTATTCAATTCATCCCGGCTCACGTAAGGATAACTCTTCCCCTGAATGTAAAAACTAAAGAAAGGATCAATGGAACCATTATTATCGAAGTCACGGTAATAAAGCTCCCCAGGCTCTTTGTCAGACACCCGGATCTGCGAATTCTGCCCGAGATTGCCGGCTATGATATCGGGTTTCCCATCGCCATCCACATCCGTTACGGTGATGCAATTCCAAAATCCGTTCTGGGTTTCTTCAAAATATTCCCCGGTTCTATCTTCAAAACCACCGGGCAGGTTAATGAAAACCTTAATGGGCATGAATTCGCCGCAAATAATCAGATCCTTTCTTCCGTCATTATTCAGATCCACCCATCGGGCATCAGTCACCATACCCAAACTGTCAAAAGGCGTTGGAGATATGCTGTAATGCCCTTTACCATCATTGACCAGCAAAAAACTTCTCGGTGTTACCGGGTATGCACCGGGAATCACTCTTCCTCCCACGAACAAATCCATATCGCCGTCGTTGTCAAAATCGCAGGGTCTTACGCAGGATTTGCTGCTGGCACTCAGGTTGGGAAGGGCAGTTTCTGCAAGCTGAAAATTTCCTTTCCCGTCATTCAGAAATAATTCATCCTGCAGGGAAGCCGTATTGGGTTGAAAAAGGGAATATCCCCCCCTGGCTGTATAAAGGTCCGGGTATCCGTCTCCGTTAGCGTCAAAAAAAACGGCTGCAGAAATGGCGGAAGTATTTTCGTCTCCGATATTGATGGACAGGGGACTGAATTTACCTCCTGGCTGCTGAACATATATTTTTCCATATTTATTTTTATCCCCGCTGATAAAAAGATCTTCCAGCCCATCTTTATTGATGTCTCCCGAAACAATAACTGGGCCGGTTTTTGAGTACATAAACAACATCAGCAATTGCCGTTTGAAATCATTCTCCGTAAAAGCGTCGTTCTTATAGTTGATGAAGTCCGGCGCTTTAACAAAAACAGTTTCATGTTTCACCGGTTTGAGGATCCAGGGTGAATTCGAATGAAGATCTTCAGAAATTTTCAATTCCTGGTTAGCCTTAACGCTGGTTAGCAATTGGGTAGTCTGATCGGGCCAGATGATCCGCACGGAATCAACCTGCTGCTGATCTCCCAATCCGAAGTGAAGCTTGGTTGTTACGCAGGAGAGGTACCCGCGGTTGGGGTTTACCTCCTGGTATTGAACAGAACCCTTATTATAGAGATACGCTTTTGCGCCGACGGCGTGGGTATTGGGGCCATCGCCCTTCAGGGTTATGGAAAGATAGTTGCTGTTGTTTTGTTCCCGGCTCATGTTCTGGTAAACAAAAGCATTTTGGTTGATGTTGTTTATCACGAGATCGAGATCGCCGTCGTTGTCGAGATCAACAAAAACAGCTCCGCTGGAAATCTTTGAATCCATGAGTCCCCAATCCTTCTGTTTGTTGGAGAAGGTAAGATCGTGGTTATTGCGGAAAATATAATTCGGATAAAGGGTTACCGGCATCGCTTTTACAAGATCCATCAGCAATTCCGGTTCTTTGTCCATCTGCTTTTTTATTTTGTAGTCGCCCCAGTAACGCAGAAAATCCTTGTTGGTATAATCACGCAAATAACCGGTTGACACAAACAAGTCTTTGTATCCGTCGTTATCAAAATCGGCAAACAAAGGACACCAGCTCCAGTCTGTATTGGATACCCCGGCCAGTTGGGCGATCTCGCTGAAGGTTCCGTCTCCGTTATTTACCTGCAGCATATTGCGCATGTATTGCTTGTAAAGACCCTGATCCTGCATCAGTTGAAAATTTTCATAATTCTCCTGAAGCTGGAGCAGTTTCTGACGGCGGTTGCTTTCGGGCAGCATATCCAGCGTCATGACATCGGGCAGTCCGTCATTATTGAAATCGGCGATATCAACGCCCATGGAAAATTCTGACAGGTGCCGGAAGTAATCTTTTGATTTTTCCGTGAACGTGCCATCGTGGTTGTTGATGTACAGATAATCCGGCTCGTTGTAATCGTTGGTAACGTAGATGTCCTGCCATCCGTCCTGATTTACATCCGCGATGGCCACGCCCAATCCGAAAGTCAGGGGGTTCTGACGAATGCCGGCATTTTTGGAAACGTCCACAAAATGGCCATGCTGGTTTTCGAATAACTTATCACCTGCCATTTCATCGGTGAGATCTTTGTATTTGGCCAGTTCAAGGTTACTGACTTTAATAATATTGTGATTTAGCAGGAACATGTCCAGGTCCCCGTCATTATCGTAATCAAAAAACACGGCCTGGGTGCCGTAACCGGGGTCATCGAGCCCGTATTCTTTTGCCTGCTCCACAAATTTCAAATTACCCTGGTTGATGAAGAGCTGATTTCTCCGGACGTTGGAATCCAATTTACCCGAATAGCAGACATAGATATCAAGCAGCCCGTCGCCGTTTACATCCGCCATGGTAACACCGGTCTTCCACCCACCCTTACGGCCTTCCAGCCCCTTACAGGCCTCCAGGGTGATGTCTTTAAACTGCAGATGCCCCAGATTCAGGTACAACTTATTTTCTCCCATATTGGAAGTAAAAAAGATATCCTCCAGTCCGTCATTGTTGATATCTCCCACGGCTACACCACCGCCATTGTAAAAATATTCATAGCCCAGAACATTACGGTCTTCCGATTCGCGAAGATCATTGCTGAATTTAATGTGCGTGTCTTTGGGGGATTTCAGCTGAAATAGCGGCGCCTGTGAAATAACCGGACCCGCAGCCAGAAGGATCAATATTTCAACAAACAAAAATCGAAAAGGCTTTATTAAAAATGAAAGGTACAAAATGGTTTAGTTTCGACTTAAGAACAAATCATCCTTAAAGATAATGCATACTTAAAATAAATTTAAAAAAAAGGCAGGGTCATAAGAGTACCCTGCCTTTAAACCATAGACAACTTATTTTACGGCGTATCCCACCACATACGGGTTGTAAACACATCGGCTCCCTGAGCAGCAACGACTGCCTTATAGGCATCGGCAGAAAGAGTGATTTGTTCAGTGGGATAAATTAACCTTCGGGGAATTTGTCCGCCAGATGCATTTCCCACATAGTTAACCGGAGTCAAAACAGGGAAACCGGTTCTCCGCCAGTCGGCCCAGGCTTCATATCCATTGAACGTGCAGGCAAATAACACCCAGAGTTCTGTTTGTATCGCCTCTACTTTATTATCTAGTGTTCCTGCCGGATATGGATTGGCAGCCTGATAAGCCGTAATCGCTCCCGGAGTTGGTGCATAGGCAGGCAAAAAAGAAGCCATTTGCTGGAGTGCGGCGGCCTGTCCATTCTGGTATTCGGTAGCAGCAGACCCGGCAAACCAACCCCTTTCGATGGCTTCAGCTTTTAAGAATTCCACTTCTGCATAAGACAGGATAATATCGGGAGCATTATCCGTATAGATATTAATGTTCATCACGGAATACGTGGCAATCGGATCGGGAGATGCATCCAGCCCGTTTGGAAGGCCTTTCTGCACGCCTGGTGAATTGTCGCCCGGTGTTGTACCAGTGCCAGCGGATGTTTCACCCACCGCCGCAATCTGAGAAAGCCGTGGATCTTGTCTGGCTTTCATGGCATCTATAAGCGTTTTTGACCATTGGATATTGCCATGAAGCACTTCTCCTCTCGTGAGTTTATTCGAAGGTCCGAGATTGTAAGAATTGGGGTTTGTTGTTGCACTCGCACCACCCGGGTAAATGATGATATAGCTCTCATCATTGCTGGTCATCACGCCTGCAGTCAACGCCTTACTCGCCCAGGCCTGCGCTGTTGCAGGATCTACCTTTTGCAAACGCATGGCCAGTCGCAACATCAGTGAATTGGCAAAATGTTTCCATTTTGCTATGTCACCCTGGTAGGCAAAGTCTGCAGCAGAAGGTATGTAGGCAGAAGCACTAAGTGCTGATCCGGCCTGGTCCAGTTCGTTCAGCATATCCATATAAATATCCTGCTGTTTATCATAGGCAGGAGAATATACGGCGCTGAGGTATCCCAGTCCGGCCTGGAAATACGGGATATCTCCATACAAATCGGTCATAATAGACATCTGAAGCACTTTGATTATCCTGGCCATGGATAAAATATTCACGTTGGTCACGGAATCCTGTCTGGCCAAATAAATCAGGTTCACGAGATTCTTAATAGAATTTGGATAATTTCCTGCCCCGTTACTGGTTCCGAAATAAGCTCCGGAAGCATCGTTGGTTGCGGAGAAAAGATATTTATCCCCAGAGTAAAAACTTCCCAGAGAAGCGAACTGCTGCACCATGGGCATGGCATAAATAAAATTTCCGCGCCAAGTGGTGTATCCCGGGTCACCGGCAGAGCCGGCAAACAGCAATTGTGATTGTCCAAAGATGTAATCCAGCGGCACAGAAGCCGGTTGGGTTGGATCAACATTGATTTTATTAAAGTCCTTTGTACAGGAAGCCATGGATAAAATCAGGACTGACAGAATGCATATTTTGCGAATCATAATGATGTTATTTTTAGGCAGGTTTAAGTTAAAATTTTACATTAAGATTTATTCCCATCGTTTTTGTAATGGGCATTCCAGTAAATTCCAACCCTTGTGCGTTGCCATTATTGTAAGTGGATTCAGGATCAATATTCGGCGTATGTTTGATGATGGTCCACAAATTCCTGCCCACAACGGAAACTGTCACAGATTTAAAAGGCGTATTCCTGAATGTACTGGCAGGGATGGAATAATCCAGAGAGAGTGAGCGAAGCTTAATAAAATCTGAACTATAAACAAATGGTTCGCCAAAATTATACAGGTTTTGGTAGTAAGCTTCCGCCTGAACATTCGTCGTATTTGCCGTTTGGCCATCTTCCATCACACCCTTGCCTACCACACCCGTTTCTCTGCCAGGCAGTGTTCCTTTGGATAAACCATACCGGTAAGCGAGTGCTTCGGTACCGGAGAACATCACACCGCCGAATTTTCCATCGATCAACATATTCAGGGTGAAATTTTTGTACCGGAAGGAGTTGCTGAAACCCGCCGTATAGGGTGAAACGCCGGTTCCCATATCTTTCAGATTGTCTGCTTTATCTGGCAACCCGGATGGGTTGAAAATAATCTGTCCCGCTGCATTTCTTTTATAAGCCACCACCTGGAGCTGACTGTATTCTTTCCCGATTTCCTGGGCGATATACGCAGTTTGGGTGCGTGCATTATCTACAGATATCTGGGTAAGTTCTCCATATAAAGCTTTGACTAAACTTTTATTATACGCAAAATTAATTCCCGGTTCCCACATAAATCCGGTGGGTGAACCGATTCGGTAACTGAGCATTAATTCAACCCCTTTATTGGAGATCTCGCCAACATTAAATACTGCTCCGGTATACCCTGAAGTGGGTGAAATGGTGGCCGTAAGGATATCGTCTGTTGTTACACGGTTATAGACAGCCAGATCCAATCCCAAACGGTTGTTGATCATTCTGGCTTCGAGGCCGATTTCATCGGTTGTTGAAACATAAGGTTTCAGTTTGGAATTCGGAACACCGGAAGGCCCGATCTGAGCAAGAGGAGCCGAGCCGTTGGCCCCCGACAAACCGTAGGTGAGTGATAATTTGTATGGATCGGTATCCCCGCCAGCCTGTGCCCAGGAAGCTCTTATCTTAGCATAGTTTATAGCGGAGGGAAGTCTCAGCGCGTCGGATATCACAAAGCTCATCCCGACAGATGGATAGAAAATGCTGTTCTTAACCGTCTGACCTTTGGCAACCGTAGCAGGCGTTAAGGCAGAGAACCAGTCATTACGGCCAGTAACGCTTAGGAACAAATAATTGTTAAAGGAGAAATCGGCAGATCCGTAAAATGAATTGATCCTTTTTTCAAGATCCCGGTGCGTACTGCTGATACTTGCGGGTGTAACATTGCTTACATCATAAAAGAAGGGTATATTAAAAGGACCTCCATTTTCATTATCCCCGATAATGGACTGGCTCATGGCATTACCACCTGCGATGGCATTGATGGCAAAGCGGCTGCCAATCTTCTTATCAAGCCCGACGATGAAGCCCAGGTTTGATTCCCTGAAATCTACCAGGTTTTGAGTATAACCTCCTCCTAATGAATAACCCGCACCGGTTGGCGTAATATCCTTATCCCGGTAATTGAACTTATCAAAACCCATCAAACCCTTTACATATAACCAGTCGGTTATATTGAATTTAGGCTCGAAGGAAGTCAGGATTCTTTCTTTGGAATCATCCTGTTGATATTTTTCAGTAACAAAATAGGGATTGTTGACATACTGGTTGTTGGACCAGACTTTTTCTGAGCCATTAGTATTTGTCACATTGTCTTTTAAGGTTTGGACCGCTAAGGAAGTTGGAAGGGTCCATAGCGTGTAGGCAGCATTTCCAGGCGAATCTGACAACCTCGGCCGGTTGTGGTTCTTGTCCTTAATATATTTGATGTTTCCACTGAAAGACAATCTATTGCTTAATTTACCATTGAGATTTAAAGCCACATTATCCCTCCTCAGCGAATTGCTAGGCAGGATACCGGTATTATTCAGGTCACTCAGAGAAAGCCGATAATTCAATTTGTCTGAGGATCCCGACAAAGCCACGGAATTCGTCCAGGTATTTCCGACCCGGTAGAACTTGGACAAATTATCTTTAACAGCGGAATAAGGACGGGTTATCCCATCATATTGGACAGCCGGTGATCCATCCAGTTTAGCCCCGTAACTATTGGTTTGGGTATTCGGGTCTGAGGTAGGCGGTTTTGAGCCCTGGAGATCACCGTTCAAGGCATCCCCCAATCCGTACACGTATTGATAATCTTTAAAGGTTTTATTCAGCAGCGATTCACCAACAAAATTGCTGTTCAGTTCCAACCCGATCGCGCCATTGTTTTTGCTACCGCTTTTGGTGGTAACCAGGATGGCGCCATTGGAAGCCCTCGAACCATACAGGGCAGCAGCCGTAGCGCCTTTCAGCACGCTGATGTTTTCGATTTCATCTGGATTCAGACTGGAAATACCATCTCCCTGATCTGCACCACCCCACATGCCCACGGCCGTACCGCCACCGCCGGCGCCACCCGCCAGATTGTTCAGGTTCTCATTATTCATCGGAATCCCGTCTACCACGATCAGTGGCTGGTTATCACCACTCAACGATCCATTTCCACGCAACGTAATACGGGAAGAACCGCCGGGACCCGTTGCCGTGGACACAATATTCAGGCCGGCCACCTTGCCTTCCAGTGAATTGGAAATGTCCACCGACCTTGCCTTGGTCAGATCACCGCCATTAATTTCGGACACCGCATAACCCAGTGATCTTTTCTCTTTTTTAATACCCAGGGCTGTGACCACCACCTCTTCCAGTTTTTGGGATTCCGGGCTGATGCTGATATCCAGTGTCGGACCATCTGCCGCATATTCCTGCAGTTTGTAGCCCACATAGCTTATCTGAATGGTGGCTCCCTGTTTTACATTCCCGAGTCTGTAAAAACCATCTTCATTAGAAATGGTTGATTGCCGGGTTCCCTTTACCGTAATGGTTGCCCCGACAACCGGGCCAGCACCCTGAAAAGTAACATGCCCTGTTAGTTCAGGAATTTGTGCAAAAGATAAAGTGTAAAGGCAAAGGGAGAAGAAGAAGATAAACAGAAGTTTTTTTCTCATCGTTAGTTAGTTTTAGCAAGTAAAAAGCAATAGAACCTTTGTCGCGTCGAAAGTAAATGGATTTTATTGAAGATTGTGGTACTTATTTAACAGTTTATTGTCATTTCTTTTCACGCTACACCCCTGATGCAAAAAATTTTTCAAAATAAGGCTGCAGCTGTGTTTTAGGACCGAAAAGCAGTATCCTTTTAATTGTATTAGCGAAATCTCAAATCCACGTTTCCAAATGATATATTTTTCTTTGCGGTCCGGGTTTAATGAAAGACAATACAACCCGACCTGTCGCTGCCTGAGTGCAGACCATTTTTATGCACAGGGAATACCTTAACGGGTGGTGTTTTTTTAGCTTATGGTGTTTTTTTGATATAAAAGGTTTGCGGCACGGATCTTCTTTAAATGAATTAA
>JBEPUT010000016.1:0-97770 GCA_041691395.1 Chitinophagaceae bacterium | reverse complement strand
TTCTTCCCAATAGGCCACCCCCCTGTTCATATTAATGCTTTTTACAGTCCAGGTTTTATTGGTGACGGAATCGGCAGGGTCAAAGACCCATTTTTCCTTACCTGTGGCGGCATCTACGGCAAATAGTTTCATTTTGGGCGATACCCCGTATAAGATATTGCCGATGACGATGGGGTTTCCTTCCATGGGTCCGAAATTCGCAGAGTCATTGTGCTCTGTATGGTAGACCCAGGCAACCTGAAGCTTGTTTACATTGCTGCTGTCAATTTCTTTCAGCGCCGAATATTTGATATTTGCTTTACTTCCGCCGGTAACTTTCCAGTTTTTATTATGATCCGAATTGTTGTTGCAAGCGAGGGCAAATCCTGATGCTAGAATCAGCAAAAAATGGTTTAAGCGCATAGTCCTGTTTAAATATAGCAGGCTCAAAAGTAGCGGTATGGCTTTGGAAACCCATGCCGGTCATGGAATAGGTAATTTCAAAAACGAACGACCTTTCCCGTCGCCTGTTAGGGAATGAGTAAATGGCTGAAGGATTTTGCCTACAGGACCGACATCTGCTGGTGGGTATTTGTAGTTGCGGGGGCCTGGCTGGCATATTACCATAACGACTGTGAACTTCCGGGCCGTATAATCCGCGTTGGCTAATCCCGTGAATAGCCTCCGTTCAGAATGAGCTATGGCTGTCGATGACGGCTCCGTTCAGAGTGAGCGGCCATGATCATCATCCAGCCAAGCTACTTTCTGTTCGGCAACATGGGGCTGACCAAGGATGTCCGCGTAGAGTTCCGGTCTGCGTGCCTTTATATACCGGTAACCACCGGCTTTTTCTAATTTGTCTGCAGTTAAAGTGGCTATAACGTATTCATCATTCAGACTGCGGCATTCGGCCATAATCTCTCCAAATGGATCGAGGATCATCGAACAGCCATTTTTCAGCTGGTCATCATCCATGCCGATGGGATTGGAGAATACGGCATAGATTCCGTTGTCATAGGCCCGGGCAGGAAGCCATTTCATCAGCCATTCCCTTCCTTTCGGCCCGTCAAATTCCCTGCGCAGTGTTTCCGGATCGTTGTGCCTGTTCTCCCAAAGTGCAGGATCTACAAAGCCGGCGCCGGGGCGTGGCGAAGGCGTGCACATCGTTACATGGGGCATAAAAATAATTTCTGCTCCGAGCAGGGTTGTCGCCCGCACATTTTCCACGATGTTGTTGTCATAACAAATCAATATTCCTGCCTTCCAGCCGTCCAGATCAAACAGCGTATACTGGGAACCGGGAGTCAAATGGGGATTGATAAACGGATGCAGCTTCCTGTGCCGGGCAACCAGGCCTGTTTTATCTACACACACGTATGCTTTATATAAGTTCCCTGCTTTATCTTTTTCAAACAAACCCGCCAATACGCATATGTTATTTTCTCTGGCAATCCCGGTAAGCCTGTCTATGCTTTTTCCGCCTGGAATAAATTCTGCCAGGTCCAGCATTTCCGGCCTGGAGAGTCTCCTTGCAAAAGTATATCCGGTAACCGAGCATTCATGAAACGCGATCGCGCGGGCACCCGACTTTGCTGCATCCACTGAAAGTGCGGCTATGATGCCCAGGTTATATTCCTTGTCGCCACTCCGGTGTTCAAACTGTGCCGCAGCGATGGGAAGATTTTGTTTATTTGCATTTTTCATGGTATTTCTTTCACCGGTCGTGGTCAGGTATTCAAAATCTGAAAGGGCTTCGTCATATACCCTTCGCGGGAGCGCTGTTTGCCAATGGCGTCGTAAACAGATGGATCATCCGGCGCCCAGGTACCGAGACCATCCACATACCGGTTGAACATGCAGAAAGCAGCGGTGATCAGCACGGTGTCGTGAATCTCCCTTTCTGTTGCACCCTCTGCTTTTGCAAAGTCAACGTCGTTTGGCGTAACGCTTCTGCCGTCCTTTTGCACTTTCGCAGCAATTTTTAAAAGCGCTTTCAACTTTTCACTGATGTCCGCCTTTTCAGGATCCTTTCTAACCTGTTTCACCACATCCGGCTGATCACCCAGCTGGTATTGGGCAATGGCCCCATGCGTGTTGGCGCAATATGAACACTCGTTCAAACTGGACGTGTAAGTGGCAATCAGTTCCCGCTCTCCGGGTGTAAGCGTTGAAGTGGACGGATCATGCAGGAGGGTTTGAACCAGGTTATTTAAAGGCAGGGCGGTAACGGGACTGTACATGAACAGGCTTCGGATGCCCGGGTATCCTTCCGGGAGACTGATATTTGCCATACAATAGTTTTATATTCTAAAGATAGAAAACTCCGGGCAATCAGTCTGTACAGCCTGTGGTCTGCCCCATGCCTGTCAGGCAATAGGCATTTCATCATACGGTTCCAACTTTTGAAGTGCGCTCAGGTTTGTTAAGAAGGTTCCTGGCAGAAGTTTGGTTTTTCAATTATGAATGCCCGTTTTCAAGGAATCCTCCAGCACGCCAATTTTCAAAGAGTCTTTTTTTAGCTCTATCTCCACTACGCCATGGACGCCCTTGTCTCCATATCTCTTTGTTGCCTCAGATCCCTTGATCACCGTTACGATTTTAATGACTGAAGGCTGGATTGACCTTACATCAAAACCTGGTTTTTGCTCGATCTGGTCGACGATATACAGAGGTTTTTCATTGGCCACCTCAGATGGGACGAACGTAAAAGGCCTGCCGACAACCCACCGGGGTGCCACCTTAAATCTAGCAGGAGGAATGCTTCCATACTTTTTTTCATTCCGGATCTTATTCGCGTTCCAGTCCGTTAGCGTAAGCGCCTTAATGATCCTTTGATTATTGTCCTTAACGATTACAATGCACTCTCCTGCATCATCGGCTACGGATAGCATATAACCGTTTTTATTGTGCTCCCGGGTGGGAGAAGGGTCGCCAATCAGTTTAAGGGAGATGGTGTTGGTTGTTTTTGACGGAACCGTATCCATGAGGATAGCCGGCACCGGAATGGCGGCTCGTTTTTTTTCCATGATCCGTATACTTTCATTCCTGAAGGAGAGCAGAACAATTGACAACAAAGGCAGGGCAAACAGGAACCGGGTAAGATGCAGGGTAGCACTTTTCATTTTGTTCATCATGATGATCCGTTTTTTAAGATTGGGTAAACTAAAATTACTGGCTATGCTGTATTGGGGAAGCCCAATCACTTTCAGGAGCAGGTATTGATACTCTTTTTTGTCGTACCCCCTGTCCAGCACGTTTTTGTCGGCAATGAATTCCAGGTTCTGGCGAATGGCATTCCGTATCAGCCACGCAAAAGGATTGTACCAGTTGATGATGGATAAGCATTCCCCGATCACGAGATCAATGGTATGTTTTTGTTTAACATGCACCATTTCGTGCAGGATGATCCGTTGCAGTTCCTCTTCGGAATGCATTTGCTTATTTACATAGATTGACCGGCCAAAGGAAAACGGATTGATCCGTGCTTCGGTGTTGAACAGCCGGACCTCCTGATCGGCATGCCATAATACTGCTTGCTTCCTGATCCGTTTCAGTGACAGATAACTCATCAGCATTCGCCCAGATAAAATCACAACGCCGGATGCGATCAGGATCAATAGCCATTCGGCGACTGTCCAGGAGATGCCAGACCCACCCGGCTTCAAAGCATAATTTCCGATGGAAGGGATCCCGTAAACCGGACTTCCCTCCATACCCTGTTTTTCCATCCACGGACTTATATTAATGAACGGAAGTATAAAGGAGAGCAGGGAATAACTCAGCAGATAGACCCTGTTCCATTGATAAAAGGTGAGCCGGTATAAAACGATCCTGTAAAAAATATACAGCACAGCCAGGCTGACAGACAATTTGATGATATATTCCGGTATCGTTACCATAACTTATTTTTTCCTGCTTTCAATCATGTCAATAATTTCTTTCAGTTCTTTGGAGCTGATCTTTTTATGCTCGGCAAAAAAAGCAACCATGTCTTTATAAGAATTATCGAAATGCTGCTTCACCAGGCTCGTCAGCGAATTTTTCTTATACTCCTTCTCGTCTATGACCGGTTTATACATGTACATATTCCCGATTTGCCGGCTGATGAGGTAATCTTTTTTTTCCAGGTTCTTAATGGTGGAAGCCAGCGTGGTATAAGGTGGAACGGAATCTCCTTGCATGTTCTCGAGAAAGGTCTTTACATTCCCCTCACCCGCTTTCCAAACGGCCTGCATGGCTTCTTCTTCCTGACGGCTTAATTTTTCCCGCATATCTACGAAGTTTTCGTAAAGCTACGAATGTTTCGTAATCCATCTAATTTTTTTCAAACTATTTTCTCGCAGATTACTTCCCGGAGATTTGTCGCAGGCTTTCCGCTTGTTCCGAGGGGAATATTCGGGAATGAAAAGCGGCTTTAACCTGATGATGGCCAGTATTTTGCCCTTGGAAATAGAAAAAAGACCTGATTTATTTTTAACCAGCCCAACGTTTCCGCAGGGGATGCTCGTATAAGTAACCGGGGGCGCACCAAACCTTATTTTAATTCAAAAAATAAAACAGATATGAAAAACATACTCAGGGCTTTCCTGCTGGCAGGCATCCTCGCCGCTACGCTGCCCTATTGTAAAAAAGACAACAGCAAATCAGGCAATACGGAGAAACCGGTACTGACCCTGTCCAAGACGACGGTGGAAAGAGGGGAACCGCTGACGGTCAGCACGGTGGCAAATAGTTCCTCCGTGGTGAAATGGACAGTATATCCGGCTGGAAACAGTCTGATCTCTGCGGGACTGCGCTCCTCGTCCGTTTTGTTTTCTTCAACCGGAGGTTATACCATTACGGCCAGTTATTTTTCCGACTCCGGAAGCACTGTCCCGTATGATAGCGCCTCCTCTCCGGTAACCGTAACCGATTCCGTATATACTCCTCCCCTGATCGATCACGAAGATACCTTGTCGCTTGCCGGAGACCAGCTGATGCTGCAACCTTATTGGGTTTCTGATTCAGCAGGCCTGGTGATCAATGTACAGACAAAGAATGTATACAACTGTTCTCCGATCTTCATCGGATACGGCTATAGCGTGGACAATGGAACGCTGAAAGCAGATTTTAAATTCATCAGCGATCCGGCTTCCGATTGCGGGGGTTTTCAGAACCATGCCATAGCGGCCTTATTCTATCCATCGTTATCCAATGGAGATTACCCGATTTCCATCCTGTTTAATGACACGGAGTATCAGGGATCGGTAAATGTTTCAGGTTCAACGTATACTTTTACCTGGCCTTATATTTCGGGCGTAGTCATGTCCCCCCTGACAATACAAAAACAGTAGTCACAGAACGGGGATCATAAGCGATCCCCTTTTTTCACTTTTAGAGCCCTGAAAAATCAATTGCTGCTTACAGCGGAGGACATAGAACGACTTATTTCGGGTTGTAAAAAAAATGACCGGAAGGCGCAGGAGCAATTGTATCGCGCCTTTCACGGCTCCATGTCAATGATTTGCATGCGATATACCAAACATCAGCAGGATGCATCGGTTGTTTTAAACAATGGATTTCTGAAAGTATTCTTAAAAATAAACCAATACGATGCATCCAGGTCCGCTTTCGGCACCTGGATGCAAAAGATCATGGTAAACACGGCCATTGATTTTTTAAGAGAAAAATCCAGGTTTCACCCGGCAGACCTGGCGGCCATAAAAGTAGAAGCGGCTATAGAAAGCGACGTGATTTTAAAAATGAATGCCGACGCCTTACTGGCGCTCATCCGGGAAATGCCGGCATCCACTCAACTTGTATTTAACCTGTTTACCATAGACGGGTTCAACCATCGGGAAATCGGCGAAATGCTGGGTATCAGTGAAGGCACAAGCCGCTGGCACCTGAACCAGGCCAGGAACCAACTCAAACAATCGTTGATGATCCCGCAAAAATAATATGGACAACCGGAACGAACATATTAATCCCTGGGTCGAAAAGCTGAAGGATCTGCAGGTTCCCGGTATTCCGGAATCCTGGCAGGCCATAGGTGCTTTGCTGGACGCCGAAATGCCGGTGTCGCCAAAAAAGGACCGCCGGCGCCGGGTTTCGCTGATGCTGTTGTTGTTGTTGTTGGTGGTTGGCATTTGTCATTCTCCGCACGACCGTCAATCATCTGTTCAAAACCTTCCCCGGAAGGATTCTCTCCTGGCAAAACCCCGCCTGAAGGCTTCTCCTTCAAATCAAAGGATTCAGACTCCAGCAACAGAAAATAAAACAGAACGGAATATTTCCAGAGCCACGGATGCTGAGCCGGGAAATGATTTAGTGGAGCGTTCCGTTGAAAAAAGAAATCCTGTAATGGAAAGCGGTAAAACAAATGCTACTGAAAACAATAAGGGAATTAGCGCCGTGGAAAAGACTAATCAGAAAAAAGCAGGGGACAAAGAAAGGCTTAATAAAGTATCCCAATTCCATAAGGAATTAAAACAGAATAAACCAGGAGTAGAAAAAACCAAAAGTAGTCAGCTGACAGAACTGGCGGAGCATGCCACCGGGCAGAAGCCAACAAGGGATACCATAACCGCCAAAGAAAAAACAGCGGCTCCATCTGCCCGAAATCAAATAAAAAAGGATTCGATTCAGGACGCAAAGGGATGGGTTTTTGCGCTTGGTCTAAACCAGTTTTTTGCTGTGGGTGATCAGCAAAAATCAAATTTCAATGCAGATGGCAACAGCGGCAGCATTTCGGATTATATTCCCGTTCCCGAACTGAGATATTATTTTCACAAATGGCTTTATCTACAGGCTGAAGCCCAGATCAACAGCCCGCAATACACAAAGACCTTACTGGCCGGCCAGGGCATCAAAGCAGCCAATAACTCCGGGCAGGCTGCGGTCCAATCCGTTTTTATCAAAAAGCTTTTCTATTTTAATATCCCCATCAGCATTCATTTCAGTCCGATTAAAAATCTATTTTTAGGAGCCGGTCTGCAGTATTCCATGCTGACCAACGGGGTGGCCCTGTTTCAGGACACCCGGCTGATCGGAGGCTTTGTCAGCAATGTTGTCAGCCTGCAGGACTCGACTTTAATCGTCTCCAGGCTGGGTAATTTTAAACACGATTCCTCTTACCGCCAATTGAGAACGAATGAATGGCGCTTTTTGCTGGATCTGAATTATCAATGGAAACGCGTGACGATTGGTGTCCGGTACAATCAGGCATTCAGCGATTTCATCAACATTCAGGTTTCTCCGGTCAACATTACCCAGGCTCAAAACCGTTCGCTTCAGTTATACCTGCGGTTTACCGTGCTTGACCGGCGGAAAAAATGGCTCATAAGGAAGAAATAGAATTCCGGTCCAGGACCATACGAACATCTCAGGGCCTGCACATTATACTTCCCAATAAAGATATATTTCAAAAACCGATTACGAATTACTCCCTGAGCGGGGAAAGACGGATAGATGTTACTTTGACCCTTACCGTTAAAACAGACGCACACCGGATCACAGAGACCATCCGGAAGGCATTGGAGCAAATACCGGAGATCCGGAAAAGAAAACGGCCGGGATACGCTTTACCGACTATACCGGAGATACGCTTAAGCTCGAAGTGTGGTGCTGGATCAACAATACGGCGCCCCCGGGCTTTGTGGATATCCGCGACAAAACCCTCAGCCGGATATATGATGCACGCCGGGCGGAAAATAAGCCATCGGGGTCAGGCTGACCACCCCGTTATGGCGGCGAATTCGGGACTGAAAAAAAAATTATTTATTTATCGGTTCCGGCGGAAAATTAATTCAATTAATCCGAAATTTTACGATATTGCAAGATGCCATTAAACCCCGAAATACTCGCTCAGCGGATAACCGAACTCAACCAGGCCTTCCGGCGTCAAATGGAAAAAGCGGGTCAGCCCGGCTATGACCCGACTTTAACGGATCTGTTAAAAAAAGATCTGGACTGGCTGAATAATCAACAAAGCCAGAATAGCGTTCCCTCAGAAAAAGAAGATTAACCCGGCCGGTTTCCCATAACCGGAATCCTCCATGCAATAATAGAGATTGCTGATAATTACAAAAAGATTTCCGACATTTGATTGGATATCCACCCCGTCAAAACACAAAACCCCTATTCAAACTTAATGAACGCAAAGACCTTCTGGCTTAATTTTTTCTACGCTTGTATACTCCTGACGATAACATCCGCTGCAGATGCACAGTCTGCTGCCAAACAAAAGTTACTCGCCATGGAGAAAGTGCGTTACGATGCCTTAGTCACCAGGGATACAACTTCGCTTTCCCGGCTTTTGGCCGATGACCTGGTGTTTATGCATACCAATGGGGTAATCGAGAATAAGGCCTCCCTGTTAAAGAGCATAGCAACGGGCTCACTGGAATACCTGTTCATTCTCCCCGAAACTTCCACGGCAACCGTGGATGGCAATGTGGGCTGGGTTTACGGAAAAGCGAATATCCGGTTCAAAGTGGCTTCCATCAATATGACCATCGACCAGTACATCAGTTTCATAAACTTCTACCGCCTCATCCATGATCAGTGGCAACTGGTTGCCTGCCAGAATGCAAAAGTGAGTAAGGATAACCCTTATTTTATCGACCCCGGGCCACAGGTTAAAAAAAGCGTCCAGCCGCTTATTTATTGACGGAGCCGTGTCAGCAGATCCTAATAACAGGAATTTGAAGCAGACTTCCCAGCTTCTCTATCTTTCCGGATATGTGTCCGAGGCCAATAGCACAATGATGCGCAGGTCCCTGTTTTGACCAGCGGTTGATGAATTCACGCGCACTGATGGAAAAACGATACCGGCTGTTTGTATTGCCTATCTCCAGCACCGGACCCGGTTCTGATTCTCCTTCTGCGATGAGTAAAAAAAGTCCGTCCCTTCCCTGTACCACGGACAATAAAGTGACCGGTCCGTTCTTAACCATCATCTGGATAGATAGTCCCTTCCCGGGTTTACCATGATAGACCGGCAGCGGCACGAGTTTAACACGGCCCTCCGCTATTTTAAAATGAGCCGGACCATCGTGGCCAAGCAAAACAATATCCTCTTTAAAATCCAATCCATAGAATTCCGAAAACGACCCGCCCGCGCCGAAAGCATCCATGATCTTCATGGCCTGGGCATTCTTCACTTCACATTCACCGGCAACAACCACATGCCTGCCGGTCAGGAGCGTATTTCCAGCTATCAGGGAGGTAACTATATTTTCATATTCATTTCCACTTTCCCCTTCATAATAATAAGCAAGAGAGCCGAGATGATGGTTTTGCACCAGTTTGTCCATCGCAATGGAAGTTAGTGCCGCCCGCTCCAGTTCCTCTGGCTCACAGGCTGTTGAAATGTCAAATTCCCGGCGAAACTCCTCCATTTTTTCCTTCAGTTCAGTATCCGAAACTCCATCGCGATATTTTTTCACTTCACACATTTCAACCAGCTCCAGGTGAGTGCCAAATACGGCGGACTGCATGGTCAGGTCAGTATAAACATCCAGCATGCCATTGTAGTAATGCCCCAAAATACCCAGGCGATTGTTGCGCATAACCTCTGCAACGCGCGCCGCTTCAGTCCAATCCGCTATTTCACTCCAGGCGCTCTCCTCTTTCATAAATCCGGTAACGATTTCATAGGCGATACCAGAACGGTTGAATACACTGGCAATTTCCGGTACGGCGCAGGCCTGGCAATTCGCCAGCCACTCTCCGGTCATCCTTCCGCGATCGCCCAAACTGTTGAACCAGTCATAGTCGATGGCTTGCGTGGGCTGCAGATTCAGGATAATTACCGGTATTCCAGCCCGCTGAACCACGGGCAAAACCGCGGCAGACAGCGCATAGGTGGAGACGTACAAAAAGATCAGCGAGACCTCTTCCCGATGAAAAAGACCGGCAGCGAGGCGGGCCTTTTCCAGATCATCCACCATGCCGGCATTGACCACCCGTACCCCGGGGCCGGCGAGCCTGTCCGCAATAGACGACTGGTAACCTTCCAGTCTGGTCAGCAAACCTTCAAACTGCTCCCAATAGGTAGATAGGCCAATTCCAAATAATCCGATCTTCAATTGCTGATCCATGCTATTGATTTTTTGAAAAGAAGGATGCGGGGATGCGTCAATCACCGCTCATCCGCCGATCAACTTTAAAAATACTTCTTTTTTCCTTCGGGAGACGTCTATCACATCACCGTTTCGCATGGCGATCTGGCCACCTTCACCGCGAATGTATTTGGCGATGTAATTCAGGTTGATGAGATGGGAATGATGGATGCGGTAAAACCGGTAATCCTCCAGCAGTTCTTCAAAATCTTTCAGTTGCCTGGTGACCAGCAATGTTTTTCCGTTCTGCAAAACCAGTTTGGAATAGTTCGAACTCGATTCAATGCGGATGATTTGTTTTATCTGGATGAATTCAAGTCCCTCCTGTGTGGGAATGGCCATTTGATCTTCCTGGGTTTTGGGGTTGGCGAGGTTCCGTTTTAAAATATCCGCACGTTCCCGGTATTTTTTTACCGTGAACTGTTCCAGCCGCCCGACGGTTTGCTGAAGGTCCTCGATCGCAACCGGTTTTACCAGGTAATCAAAGGCGCTGATTCGTATGGCATTAATGGCGTAATGATTATAAGCAGTAATAAAGATGATTTCAAAGTCGATATCATCCATTTGCTCCAGCATTTTAAAGCCGCTCATCCTGGGCATTTCAATATCCAGAAAAATAACATCGGGTTTATGCTGCCGGATCAGTCCGAGGGCATCCTCGGGCCTCTGGGTTTGGGCCACGATCCGGAGGGAAGGGCAGTACTCCTGTATTTTCAACTGCAGGTTCTGCAGGCTGTTTAACTCATCATCAACCAATATGGCTTTGAGCATGTGCATGAGATACCAGTTTAATCGAAAAGTCTATTCTTGTGCCGGCAGGCCGCTGCTGATCGTCGTAAAGATCGGTAATTTTCACGCCGTCCGCCGAAGTCGCGTTGCCATTAAAAATATTGATCCGGTCCTGGGTGATCTTCATGCCCACACTCTTGTGAAAGGGTTTATTCTGCAGGTTATAGGCTCTGGCCTGCGTGCGCCCGATGCCATTGTCTTCTATCAGATAATGTATCCTCGCATTTTCCAGTTTAACCGTTAAGCAAATTTTCAGATCGTTCCGGTCGCTGGGCCCTATGCCATGATTAATGGCATTTTCAAGAAAGGGCTGTACGAGCAGGGAAGGCACAAAATATTCTCCGCCGGACAGCAGCGGATCCACTTCGCAGTGGTAAGAAAATTTATGATTGAAACGCAATTGCTCCAGATCGATGTACAACTGCAGCGATTCGAGGTCCTTGCTCATTTCGGTCAGTTCATTATGGCTGCTGTCCAGGATGCTCCGGATAAACCGGGCAAATTTATTCAGATAGTCCGAGGCCAGTTTTTTTTCATTCTGCATGATGAAATTCTCTATGCTGTTCAGGCTGTTAAAAAAGAAATGGGGATTCATCTGTGCCCTTAAAGCCTGCATCTCGGTCTCCGCTATTTTTTGTTTATATACCAACTCATCCTTCATTTTTTTTGAGCGGATGGATTTATACAGAAGGAATGCCACCAGCAGAGACAGCAGGAAACCGACACCAATGGAAACCAGCAGGAAATTTTTAAATGCAAGCTGTTTACTTTGGACGGCCGCCACCTGCTTCAGGTTACTATTCTCCAGTTCCTTTTTCCTGATCATCCATTCTGATTCGTTGACGATGGTGTTCCTGTTGTTGTGTTCTGAAAACAGGGAATCGGAAACCGACCGGTACATGCGGTAATAAAATAAAGAGGAATCTTTTCTGTTCAGCCCTTCGTAAAGCGAAGACAGCTCCAGGGCAGCATTTGCCAGCCCTTCTGCAAAATGCGTTTGACCGGCCAATTGAATGGCCTTCCTCAGTAAATTTATCCTTTCGCGCTCAGACAGGTTTTTAAAGTACTTTGCCCTGGCCAGATACACCTGGTATTCATTCCGGAGATTATTGTCATCTCTGGCCGTGGCAATAGCCCTTGCAAAATAATAGTCCGTCGAATCTTTCCGGTGCTGATGCGCATACAGTTTTCCGTACCCCAGGTAAAATTGTGAAAATATGTAATTCTCGTTCGCCAGCAGGGCAAATGGCATGCCCATATCCAGGTTCATCCGCGCATTTGCATAAAAACCCTGTTCAAAATCGCAACGGTGCAGCAGTTCGTAGTTGATGGCCACGCCGCGCCAGGCCTTTAGGGAATCATTGATGCCGACGGCCTGCCGGGCATATCCCCGGCACTTATTGAAATCCTTCAGGGAATAGAAATTCTCTCCGATGTTGTTTAAGGCTATGGCCTTTAAGCGCAACGCCCCGCAACTGTCGGCCAGATCGATGGCATGAAAAAAAGCATTTGTGCTGGATGCAAAATTTCCTGCCGAAGAAAGCAGAATGCCCAAATTAATCTGGGCAAGCGATTTACCAAACGTAAAATGAAGCGAATCACTGAGCCTGGATACCCGTTCATAATACGCAAAGGATGTTTTGGTGTCCGTTTCGCTTAACAGGTAGCTGATCTTGTGCAGGGTTCGGATCTTTTCCGAATCATTCCGCGGATGCGCATCCGCCCATCGGATCATGCTATCCACATAAGCCGACTGCCCAACGGCAACCTGTGCAGCGGACAAGAGAAAAAAAAATAAAAAATAGATACGTACACAATTCCCAGGGTAAAGAAACTTCTTTACGGTAAAGCGGTTAAATAATGTATGGACGGCAGCGGCAATCATCAACCGGGAACATTTTTTCTAAGATACTCATTTAGGAACTCGTCTTCTGCAACATCGCCTGCGGCGTATTGGCCATGATCCACAGATCATACATAAAATTGTATTTGCTGGCGTAATCAATATCCAGGATGATCCTTTCCTGGACTGACATTTCGCGGCTTCCTCTTTTTTTGATCTGCCAGAGTCCGGTAATGCCGGCCGGCGCCAGGAATCTTTTGGCCAGATCATCCGTGGTCAGACTAGCCGCTTCGTATAACGGCAGAGGGCGGTTGCCAACCAGGGACATATCTCCCATCAATACATTGATCAGTTGCGGTAGTTCATCCAGACTGGTTCTGCGAAGGAAACGCCCGGCCCGCGTACAACGGGGATCATCTTCTATTTTAAAAAATAAAGTTTCCGGCACATCCTGATACAAATTGCGGTGTGCCAGTTCACCCAGTCGCCTGTCCGCGCCTTCCAGCATGGTCCTGAATTTATAAAAATTAAAGATCCGGTATCCCTTACCTGCTCTTTTGGAAATGTAAAATACCGGCCCGCGGGAATCGGTCTTCACCAGAATGGCGATCAGGATAAATAAGGGGGCAAGGAAAATCAGCGCGGACGAAGCAACAAGGATATCAAAACATCGTTTCATGATTCCATGGATGAACGCGGTGGCATTTCCGGAAGAAATCATTTTATTTTCTTTCCCGGGTTCAAAAGTTCTGAATTTGAATTTGTTCAGAAAATTGATTTTACGGCAAAGGAGTTTTTCTTCAGTTTCGGAAATGAACAGGATGTCGTCCACCAGCTCGTTGCGGATAAAATAGGTCCGGTCCCCGGCCGACATCCCGTCTGCGTCCACAATAAAAGGTATTCTGGAAAGCGTGGCATGACTGGCAAGCTGCCGGGCAAAAAGCTTTATGGCAGCAGGTCCAAAACGCGATTCGCAGCAAATAACATCCGGAACAAAGAAACTTTCACAGGTCAGTTCCCGGAAAGTATCGGCCGGGTTGTCGGCTGCGTAACCGCGTTTATATATTTTTACCAGCTTGTCAATATTTGCCTGATTGGTTCCTATGTAATAGAAACCAGTCATGCTTTCCAGCTTTTCCATAAATAAGGTTTAATGTTAATGGCATTTCATTAGTGCAACCTGAAATCCGGATACAAATTAATCCATCGGGAAGCCCGCAGAAACAGGATTGTGTAAAATGCTTAAAAAGCCGTGTAAGTGGCGATAAAAGAGGGAAATCAGTTCGCGGGCCAGTATTCGGTCATTTTCAGGCGCAGAAAGGAAACGCTCCGGGTAAGCTGGTCCATGCCATCCACCCCATCTTCAATACTGATCCAGCCATTGAAACCAACGCGTCGGAGTTCGGTGAAAATGGCATCATAATCGTTGAGACCCTGACCGATTTCTCCGTGTTTCAGGCGACTGGCATAACCGGTTACGCCAGCCTCTTCCCGGCGAAGATCTTCCAGAGTGCCCTGGATCAGGTAGCGGTCACTGGCATGCATGGTAACCACACGGCCTGATACCCGCCTGAGCAGATCCAGCGGATCCTCACCCGCCAAATAAGTGTTGCTCGGATCATAATTCACGCCAAAATTCGGATGATGTATGCTGTCCACCAGTTTACAAAACAGGTCCGCTTTCTGCACAAATTCGGGGTATTCCCAAAAATCATCCTTGTAATGATTCTCCAGAATGAGCGTAATGCCGGATTCCTGTGCATAGGGCAGGCAGGCCTCAATGCTTTCTGACGCCAGTTTCACGCCTTCTTCCGGGGAAAGGGATGGTCTTCGCTGACCAGACAGCACGCGGCAGAAAGTTCCTCCCAGAGTGCGGGTCATGTCAATCCATCTTTTTTGTTTATCAATCTCATTCTTTCGGAACGCTGCATCAGGATGCGTGAAGTCCGGCGAACAGCATACCATGGGAATTGATTTACCATGATCTTCCACCTGTTTGCGGAATTTCGGCCAGTTGGATTCATCCGCCATTTCCAGAAAACCGGCATACCATTCCAGACCCTCAATATCCAGTTTAACCGCGAGTTCGATCCATTCGGAAACGCGCATGCTGCCATCCTTGCAGAGTGCATGCATAAAAGCTTTTGGGAAAACGGCTAAGCGGGGCATAGGTAAATGTAATAATCAGTGCGGGGGAACAAGATTTAATGTCGATCCGTCTTTGGGCGGATTACGTCCGATAAATGGATGCTGCTCCAGGTCCACAACCTGTCCGCTGATAGGTCCGCTTTCATCAGCAAGCCAGTAAATGGCCGCAGCGGCTATTTCTTCGGGCCATAGAATTCGCCCCGCCGGAGCATATACCGATGGAATCTCTTTATACCAGTCCGCAGGCAGACCCTGATCTTTTTTCCGTTGGATCTCGGTTTCTGTCAGCACCCAACCCGGGTTGATCTGATTTACCCGCACCCCATTTTCGCGGTGAAGGGTATCACCCAGGTTACGCGTCATGGTCATCAGGGCACCCTTCGATACGCTGTAAGGCAATAAATTCGGTTCTCCGCTCCAGGCATTTACGGAACCAATATTCAATACACTGCCGCGATTCTTGGCCAGCTGTGGCAATGCCGCTTTGATCAGGGCAAACGGAGCGAGGGTATTGACTTCGATCACTTTCCGGAAAAAGACCAGGTCGGTGGTCTGAATATTTGAAGACACCACCATCGCGGCATTGTTCACTATAGCATCAAGCCTGCCAAATGATTTCAACGCAAGATCAACCAAACGTTGCGGGGTTCCTTCCCCGCTGATGTCTTCGATGTGCAGTACGGCTTTATCAGGACCGAGCTCCGCCAGCACGGCATCTCCCCATTCCCTTTCAAGGCCATGGAGAACAACCCTGGCGCCTTCAGCAACGCAACGCAGGGCAATGGCCTTGCCAATACCCGTTGTGCTTCCGGTGATGAGAATAACTTTATTTTTCAGTCGCATAATTATATGGGTCTGAGTACGCTTTTTACCACCTCACCGCTATGCATTTTTTCAAAGGCCTCGTGCCATTCGGTAACGGGCCATACCCCTCCGATAATGGGTCTTGTATCCAGTTGTCCGGAGGCGAGCAAAGCAATTACTCTCTCCCACACCGGCCAGTTATGACTGAAGCTGCCCTGAAGAGTAACATTTTTCTGTACCAGGGGATCGAGTGAAAACCCAAGGGGTTGGGGTCCCCAGCCTACTTTGGTGATCTGGCCATTGGGACGCACGAGTTGCATCGCAATTTTTAAAGTGGCACTGGCTCCCGCAGCATCAATGATGCAATCCGCACCTAAGCCATCACGCCGGACCGCCCACTCACTGGCGTCCCCTACTATCGGTTCACAACCGTATTGTTTGGCAATATCGAGGCGGTGTCTGTCTTTTTCCAATCCCACAATACCTACTTCGGCGCCGCAGAGCCTGGCCACGGCGGCACATAAAATACCGATGGTTCCGGGACCCAGCACAATCACCCGGTCGCCTGGTTTAATGCGACTGTTCTCCACAACGGCGTTGAAGGCAACACAGCAGGGTTCCGTAAGGCAGGCCTGTTCAAAGGCCAGCTGATCGGGAACAAGGTGAAGACAACGCGCAGGAACCCGCACGTAACGCGTCATGGCACCATTCACGCCGTATCCAAATCCCTTCCGTGTGGGATCGAGGTTATAGAGACCGCGGCGGGACATGGGATTATCCGGATCGATCACGGCAGCCGTTTCACTCACTACCCGGTCGCCCTCTTTCCAGTGCGTCACGCGTTTTCCTGTTTGTACAATATGGCCGCCAAATTCATGACCCAGTACCACCGGATAATTCACCGGCCAGCTGTGATCGGCTGTCCATTGATGCAGATCACTGCCACAAACGCCAACGTTTACCACTTCCAGCAATACATCGTCTTCTCCGATTTCCGGTTTCTCTATTTCGCGGATTTCGACAGAACCTTTTTCCGGACCGTAATTAACGACTGCTGCAGATTTATTCATATATGATGATTACTTCATGGTAACGTCTCCGTAACCATGTATTTTTTCGCAGATGAGGCGCAGGGAACTTTCCAGATCCCCGTCCGCGGTTTTGAATGCATCGGCATCAATGGTCAGGGGCGCACCAAGTACCACCAGCGGAGCGCCGAATGCGGGACATTGTATCGCCTGCTCCAGACTCAATCCGCCAACGGCCTGTACGGGAACGTGGACAGCCTTCACCACGTCACGCAACTGATCCATGGGACTGGGCATGCGTTTGCCCGAAGCGGCAATGCCCCTCCGTTCATCATAACCGATGTGGTGAATAACATAATCGCAACCCAGGGCCTCGAGCATTTTCGCCGCTTCGACCATATCCGCGCAACCCAGATTATCGCCCATAACTTTTACGCCGAAATCGTGTCCCGCACGCACCACACATTTAATAGTTTCCGGATGTGCCCGGGCCATAACCACCACATGCGTGGCGCCGGCTTTGGCCATCATCTCTGCCTCAAGATATCCGCCATCCATGGTTTTGAGGTCAGCCACAATGGGAATTCCGGGAAAGGCTTGGCGTAATCTGCGCACGCCGTGGAGGCCCTCGGCAAGGATCAGCGGCGTTCCGGCTTCGAGCCAGTCAACGCCTGCACGCATGGCCATGGCTGCTGTTGCCAGCGCTTCATCCAGCGCAGTAAGATCGAGGGAAATCTGTACAATGGGTTTCAATGTGAATAACGGGGTTTAGGTTACAGTATTTTTATTTTGATATTACGGAAATACACAGGCGCCCCGGCATGCAGGCCCTGAAATCCAATATGTCCCTTCAATGGCATTACGGCCAGGGGCTTGTCCAGCCATACCGGGATCTTTGTTCCGTCGGCATTGATTTTGGCAGAAGCATATTTGCTCATATCAAAGGTATTGATCAGTTCGCCATTCAAAACCACCCATATTTTCCTGCCGATGCAGGTGATGGTGAAATGGTTCCATTCCCCGGGCTGCTTCACCGTATGTTTACTGGCACCCTGGTGTCCGAATACCGCACCACACTGCCAGCTTGCAGGTGAATTGGCCCATTCAGGATCAAAATCGTCCGCAATCTGAATTTCTACGGAATGATCAACCCATTCGCGCATGTTGCTGCCATGAACAAATACACCGCTGTTCGTTCCCTTGGTGTTTTTGAATTCAAGATCCAGTATAAAATTATTATACTCCTTATCGCTCCAAAGCGCGGTATCTTTCGAAGCGGTGATCACGCCGTCCGAAATGGTCCAGATACCTTTTTGGTAAATGCCATTGGACAGGCTGGCATCGAAGAGGTCCGACCAGCCGGCACCAGCTGTATTGGGATGGTTAAGTGCAGGCTGCTGCGCAAACATATTATTTGACAAAAGACACAGGGAGATCAGCAGTAAAAAATAATTTTTTTTCAAAGCCGGAGATTTAATGAGCAGTAAAAATAATGAACTTTGGGGTTACTTATTTCCCCTTTCCCCAGCCAAACCAATCATTGCCGTTGGCATAGATCATGAGACCGAGCAAAAGCACCATGCCCACCACCTGCGCATATTCGAGCAACTTCTGGCTGGGTTTACGACCCGTAATCATTTCCAGCAGGGTGAACAATACAAAGCCGCCATCGAGCGCAGGTATCGGTAACAGGTTCATAAAAGCAAGGGCAATGGAGAAAAATGCCGTGATGGTCCAGAACGATTGCCAGTCCCACATCGGGGGGAATATCGATCCCATCGCCTTGAATCCGCCAACCCCTTTATAGGCGCCTGTTTTCGGAGAGAGTATTTTTTTAAACTGATCGATATACGATATCAACGTTTCGCCGGCCAGGTGTACCCCGGCAGGAAAAGATGCGAGGAATCCGAATTGTTTTCTTTCGATCCGGACCAGCCCGAGACTGTCCAGCGTTTCCATATCTGATGCCAGCCGGTAAAAGCCCAGGGTTCCATCCGGGTTTACATCAGCATGCAGCGTATCCACGATTCCATTCCGTTCTATGGTAAGGGCCACGTTTTGTCCCTTATGCGCATTGATTGCCTTTTTATATTCTTCAAAAAACGGCGTGGCGATGCCTTCCACTTTTACGATGCGGTCCAGTCTTCTCAACCCGGATTTATAAGCATTCGATGAATCCGGAACCACGTCGGCGATCATCGGAACACGCGGAAGGAACAAAGGCTGACCTGCCCTTACACTCCCCGATCTTTTTTCTATCAGTTTCCCCAGCAGGTTCACGGGCAGGTTAATGGTTTGTTTTGCACCATCCCGTTCCAGTTCCACCCTTTCTCCCATCAATAATTTCTTGGGAAGATCATCGAAATACGCGACCGGTTCGCCGTTCACAGACAAAATCTTATCACCATCGCGGAACCCCATTTCATACATCAGGCTATCGGTTACGGATACTCCATAAGTGAGGCCGGACATGGGGATCCTTTTTTCGCCCCAGGTATACAGGATCATGGCATATATCGCGAAGGCCATGATAACGTTCATGGTTACACCGCCCAGCATAATGATCAATCTCTGCCAGGCAGGCTTGCTTCTGAATTCCCAGGGTTGTGCCGGCTGCTTCATTTGTTCCTTATCCATACTCTCATCCACCATTCCGGCAATCTTTACATAGCCGCCGAGAGGCAGCCAGCCGATGCCATACACGGTATCACCGATTTTTTTCTTAACCAGGGAAAACCAGGGATCAAAAAATAAAAAGAATTTCTCAACGCGGCACCCGAACAATTTTGAAGGAAGATAATGGCCGAACTCATGCACGATAACGATCAGCGACAGGGAAAGGATCAGCTGGAGGGCTTTAACGCCTGCATTGGCCCAGTCTATCGCCAGCAACATCGGGGTGGTATTCATTGTACAAAGATCAGCCGCAGGACGCGCCCCTGCAATGTTTTAGGTGAATTTTACAATTTAATTAAAGAAGCCGCAAAGTTACGCGCCTCACCATCGCTGTCAAAATAATCTTCCAGCGTGGGTTGTTCTATAAAAGGTATTTTATGAATGGTTTTTTCAATGAGATCGGTCATGTCCAGAAAACCGATCCGGTTCTTCAGGAATGCATAAACTGCAATTTCATTGGCGGCATTCAGCACACATCCCGCATTCCCTCCTTTGTTCAGTGCATCTGTTGCCAGTTGCAGGTTGCGGAAGGTTTTGGAATCGGGGTCTTCGAAACTCAGCTTATCCGGTTTGTTAAACGTATATCTGGGCATTTTATTCGGAAGCCGCACCGGAAATCCCAGCGCATACTGGATGGGTAATTTCATATCGGGAAGACCCATCTGGGCCTTGATGCTGCCATCTTCAAACTGCACCATACTATGAATGATGCTTTGCGGATGAATGACAATTTTAATCTGATCCGGTTGCAGATTAAAGAGCCATTTGGCTTCAATCATCTCCAGTCCCTTGTTCATCAGCGTGGCAGAATCGATGGAGATCTTGGCGCCCATCGCCCAATTGGGATGTTGCAGCGCGTGATCTCTTTTTACGTTTACCAGGAAATTCGGTTTCTTGCCCAAAAAGGGACCACCCGATGCCGTGAGTATGATCTTTTCAATCCGGTTACGCGTTTCCCCCAGGAGGCATTGAAAAATAGCCGAATGTTCCGAATCCACAGGAATGATGGGCGCCCGGTTTTCCACGGCCATACGCATCACGATGTCTCCCGCCACCACCAGAGTTTCCTTATTGGCCAGGGCAATGACCTTCCCATTTTCAATGGCTTTCAGTGCGGGCATCAGTCCCGCAAAACCAACGATCGCAGCCATCATCACATCATACGAATCCATGGCAGCCACTTCCAACAATGCTTTTTCTCCCGCAAATATTTTTATGGGCTGTGCGGCAAGCGCCTGTTTGACCATCGGGTATTTGGATTCGTCTCCGATAACCACGATATCGGGCAAAAATTTCAATGCCTGTTTGATCAGCAGTTCGGCATTTTGCTGGGCGGTGAGCACATCGGCAGAAAACAAATCCGGATTGGCTGCAATCACCTCCAGGGCCTGGGTTCCCACCGAGCCGGTGGAACCAAAAATGGCAATCCTTTTCTTTTGCTGGCTATTCATCATATGCTTCCGGGATGAAAGTTAAAAGTAGCGATTTCCACCTGTTTGCGGGGAATGTTCAGTCCCTGTATTTTTCCAGTTCTTCGGCAAAACTCCGGTCGTTGCTGAGCCGGGGCACTTTGTTTTGTCCGCCGAGTTTGCCGATGGATTTCATATAA
Source organism: Chitinophagaceae bacterium (assembly GCA_041691395.1). Lineage (GTDB taxonomy): Bacteria > Bacteroidota > Bacteroidia > Chitinophagales > Chitinophagaceae > Puia. The sequence continues at coordinate 76,791 of JBEPUT010000016.1, read as the reverse complement.
TTAATGAACCCGTTTTTTTTGACGGGATGGATCTGCAGTGGCTGCAGAATGTTTCCGGAGATCAGATCGTCGTAATAAATATTTTTTGCGCGCAGGTTGCTGTCCACTTTCCGGGCAAATGCATGCATATCAGCGGGTCGCTGTTCAAATTCCACAAACCACTCGTGAAATGATTTGCCTTCCCCTTGCTGCATGATAAAAGGCGCTACGGTAAATTCATTGATCTGAATGCCTTCTTCTTTGGCGGCCTTCATGAGACTATACTCTACTTCCTCACCGATAACGTGTTCACCAAACGCAGAAATAAAATGCTTTATCCGGCCGGTCACTACCATTCGGTAAGGACTGACGGAAACAAACCGGACCGTGTCGCCGATATTATATCCCCAGAGTCCGGCATTATTATTTACAAGAAGAGCATAGTTAACACCCATCTGAACGTCTTTTAAGGATATCCGGGTGGGCTCTTTGTCAAAAATTTCTGCCGCGGGCACAAATTCAAAAAAAATGCCGCTGTTGGTATTTAATAAGAGTCCCTCTTCCTGCTGACTGTCCTGAAACGCAAAAAATCCTTCCGATGCCGGATAGGTTTCAATGGTATCCACCGATTTCCCGATGCTGTCCAGCAAACGGTCTTTGTACGGTTCAAAGTTTACACCGCCATGCACCAGCACCGAAAAATTTGGAAAAAGATCTTTGATCTGTTTACCAGACACCTGTATAAGCCGGTCAAAATACATCTGCATCCAGGGCGGTATGCCACTGATCAGGGTCATGTCCTGCCGGATTGTTTCTGCTACAATCTGATCCAGTTTGGTTTCCCATTCTTCTATGCAATTGGTTTCATAACTGGGCAGTTGGTTGGTGCGCAGGTAATGCGGGATATGGTGGTTGACGATGCCGCTGAGCCTGCCTGTCGGGATCCCGGCAATCCTTTCCAATTCGGGGGAACCGGACAGAAAGATCATTTTTCCGTTGGCAAAAGCCGAGTTACCTGTTTCCGCCATATAACAAAGCAGGGCATTCCGGGCGGTATTGATGTGGTTGGAAATGGAGTCCTTGGAGATGGGGATGTATTTTATCCCACTGGTGGTGCCGGAGGTTTTGGCAAAATAGATGGGTTGTCCCTTCCATAATACGTTGTGTTTCCCCTCTTTAACCAGGTCGATATAGGGCTTGAACTGCTCATAGTCCCGGATCGGAACGGCAGCCTTGAATTCTTCATAGGTTTTCACCGTTTCCAGATGGTGCTCCCGCCCAAAAACTGTTTTTGAGCCTGTTTTGAGAAGGGTTTTGAGAATATTCTCCTGGTCTTCCAGGGCAGTTCCCATCTCTTTCCGGATACTCCTATATATATAAGAGGCAAAGGGTTTGGCTAAAAACGACTTTATCTTCATTCCCGGCAGCAAATTGAACGGCAAACCTACAATAAAAGGCAATACTCCCGGCTTTGGCTTTGGCCGCCCTCTTTTTTTACCCGAATCCTTCGAAATTACCCCGAATCCCCTTACCTTTGCAGCCCTAATATTGCATCGTTATGTTCGCAGTTGTACAAATCGCAGGCAGCCAGTTCAGGGTCAGCAAAGACCAGACGCTTTATGTTCCCCAGATCGACGGCAAGACCGGAGACCTGGTGGAATTTTCAAACGTGTTATTGTCCAGCGCAGAAGGCAAATTCTCAGTTGGTAAAGACGTTAAGCAGGTGATCAGGGTGGAAATCCTGGACCAGGTACAGGGTGATAAAGTGATATCTTTTAAGATGAACAGGAGAAAAGGGTTCCGTAAGAAACATGGTCACCGTACCCACTATACCAAAATCAAAGTGACGGAAATCGCTTAAGATCGATTCCTTCATTTACACATTTTCACATTTTCACATTTTCAAATTAGTTTACGATGGCACACAAAAAAGGCGAGGGCAGTGTAAAGAACGGCCGTGATTCGCAGAGTAAAAGACTCGGTGTTAAAATTTTTGGTGGCCAGGCAGCCATTGCCGGCAACATACTCATCCGGCAGCGGGGCACCGTTTATCATCCCGGAAAAAATGTAGGTGTGGGCAGAGACTTCACCTTATTTGCACTCTCCGATGGTGTGGTTGAATTTAAAAAAGGGAAGGCCGACAGAACTTTTGTTCACGTAGTTCCTGCACCTGCCACAGCTTAGTAAATTTTCTCTTATTACCGATTCTTTAGAATAATTCAAAAAAACTTTTGGATAATTCTAAAGAATTTATATTTTTACTATGTAAATTAGTTTACTAACCATTTAAATTCTACAAACAATGGCAACAGCAAAAAAAGCAGCTAAGAAAAAAGCAGCTCCAAAAAAGAAAGCGGCTCCGAAAAAGAAAGCTGCTAAGAAGTCTGCAAAGAAGAAATAATTTCTTCCTTAGTTGGCTGAAAATATCAAAGTCCTCCGGAACATTCCGGGGGACTTTTAGTTTTACTACCTTTATGGTTTCATCCTCTCAAACACAGGCCCATGGCGGTTAACAATGCAATGATCGCAGAAAACTTCTCCCTCCTTGCCAAACTGATGGACATCCACGGTGAGAATCCTTTCAAAATAAAATCGTATGCATCCGCTGCATTCAGCATCGATAAATTAACGGAGGACCTGGTGTTGATTCCACGCGAAAAAATCACGTCGCTTAAAGGCATCGGACCCAGTATCGGGAAACAAATCATGGAAATTATGGACACCGGTGCGCTGACCCAACTCCGGGACATAATTCAAAAAACACCCTCCGGCGTCATCGAAATGCTCCAAATCAAGGGTCTGGGCCCAAAAAAGATTTCCACAGTCTGGAAGGAGATGGAGATCGAATCCATCGGCGAACTGATGTATGCCTGCAACGAAAACCGGCTGATGCTGTATAAAGGATTTGGAGAAAAGACACAGCATAATATTCGCGACACAATTGCGTTTTATCTGAAGAGTCAGGGAAGTTTTCTCTTCGCCGAAGTGGAAGGGTATGTTCACCATATACACAAAACCCTCCGGGAGTTTTTTCCGCATCAGCTGATCGGCGTCACCGGGGCTTTCCGCCGCCAGTTGGAAATTGTTGATCTGCCGGAATGGATCTGCAGCATTCCCGCAGCTGAACTGGAATCTTATTTTACCCGGCAGGCATTTACGGTACTGGAATCTACACCTGGTACGATCCGTGTTTCCGGAAAGGAAAACATCGCGTTACAGTTTCACTGCATTCCCCGGGATCTGTTCTATTACACCCTTTTTGCCACCAGCGCATCCGATGCTTTTCTGGAAGCCTGGAAAAAAGATTTTGAGACCCCGGAGCATGCACCTACCGAAGAATTTATTTTTGAGCGGGCGGGCATCTCCTTCATTCCCGCAGCGCTCCGGGAAGATCCGGCCATCCTGACCAGAGCACGGGAACCATTGTCTCCGCTTATTCAGTCTTCCGATATCAAAGGGATCATCCACAGCCACAGCAACTGGAGCGATGGCAGCTACAGCATCGAACTGATGGCCAGGGCCTGCATCGAACAGGGGTTTGAATACCTGGTGATCAGCGATCACAGCAAGTCAGCCTTTTATGCCAACGGCCTTTCCGAAGAACGCATCCGGGAACAACATCTGTATATAGACCGGCTCAATGAACAGCTGGTGCCTTTTCATATTTTCAAAAGCATTGAATGTGATATATTAAACGACGGCAGCCTCGACTACAGCGACCGGATCCTGGAAACCTTCGACCTGGTGATCGCTTCTGTTCATTCCAACCTGAAAATGAATTTGGAAAAAGCCATGAACAGGCTGCTGCGGGCCGTTGAAAATCCGCACACGCGCATCCTCGGTCATTGCACCGGACGTTTGCTGCTCAGCCGGCCCGGCTATCCCGTGGATCATCAAAAGCTCATTGACGCCTGTGCCGAACACCAGGTGGTGATTGAACTCAATGCCCATCCCCGCCGGCTGGACCTCGACTGGCGCTGGATCGATTATGCACTTCAGAAAAATGTGCTGGTCTCCATCGACCCGGACGCCCATTCCGTTGCCGGTTTTCACGATATTCATTATGGTGTGCTGGCTGCGCAGAAAGGCGGAATGGTTGCAGAACAAAATCTGAGCAGCTTTAGTTTGGAGCAGATGAAGGATTTTGTTCTGCGTTGACGGAGGATGGCTGACTGTCAGCCGTCATCTCTTATCTAAAGGCAGTTCCACAAAAAAAGTCGTCCCATTCCCTACCGATGTTTCAAACCAGATCTTACCCTTGGCCTGTTCAACGATAGTTCTACTCATGGCGAGGCCCAGTCCGGTTCCGGATGACTTAGTGGTGAAATTGGGCATGAATATCTTGGATTGCATTTGTTCGGGAATGCCTTCTCCGTTATCTCTTATTTTGATCAGGATATGATCATCGGCCAGTTCCTCACTAACGCTGATCACACATTTATCCTTTTCATGACAGGCTTCAAAAGCATTCTGCAGCAGATTGGTGAATAGTCTGTTCAACTGGGTCTTATCGGCATAAACCATAACTTTTTCGCGGACGGGCACCCATTTAAAGAGCAGGTTCTCCAGGGTTTCATATAAGGAAACCAGGGAAAACAGCATTTCATGCAGGTCGAATACTTCTCTTTTCGGATTGCCGATATTAGCAAACTGGGAGAAATCCGCCGCGATCTTCGAAAGATGATCGATCTGTTCCACTAGGGTCTTCGCCACATTGGCCGTCAGTTCCTTCATGTTGCCGGCATCGCTGTTGTTGGCCTTTTGCAGGTACTGAATGCTCAGCTTCATTGGCGTGAGCGGATTCTTGATTTCATGCGCCACCTGCCTCGCCATTTCGCGCCAGGCGCCTTCCCTTTCGCTCTTGGCCAGAGCGGTGGCGCTGACCACAAGTTTGTCCACCATTTTATTATATTCTGTGATCAATACCCCGATCTCATCATTCTTTTTCCATTCAATGGCCTCATTGGTCTTGCTGAGGTTCACCTGACGCATCTTTTCGGAGATCAGGGTGAAAGAAGACGTAATGCGGTTGGTGAGAAAGAGCGCGATTGTTCCGGCAATCAGGAAGATGAATACATTCAGGTTCATGATGGTTACCAGGAACCGGGAAATTTCGTCATTCAGCTCGTCTTCGGTATTGAAGGAAGGAATATTCAGATAGGCGCTGGTTCGTCCCTTGTCGATGCGTACGGGGCAATAGATGCTCTGGAAAGTGATGCCGCCCATTTTTTCCTGATTGAAGAATTCAATGGAGTTCAGCCGGTTCATAAAAAAATAAGCCAGCGGATTCATCTGTTCACTGAGTATGCCTTTCGCATAGATAAAGGGTGTGGATGAAATGATGAGGTTGCCGTTGAGGTCATACAGGTTGATCTCGGCATTGTGGATCTCCGCGGTACTGTTGATCAGTTTTTCCAGTTCGTCGTGCGGCATCGTCAATATCGGATTGGTATTAGGGTCCTTCGCTGCATAACTGGCCAGCCGGCTTTCAATTTCCCCGGCCATCACTTTCAGGGAAGCGCTCAGTCTGTCCTGATTGTTGCGGTTATACCGGTTGATCAGAAAGAAAATGGTGGATACCCCGATCACCAGGAACAGGAACAGGCTTACAAAAATGATCGTGGTATGAATCTGGGAACGGATATTCAATTGCAGGAACTCTTTCAGTTTGCGCCAGTGAAGTCCGGTCTGGATCAGTACAGAGCTGAACCAGAAAAGGGCCACCAGGATCAGGAAAGCGCTGAAGAGATAAGAAAATAAGGTCACGGCTTCAATGAACAGATTATCCTTTTTAGCGATCACGATGATCTTGTCGTCTGAAATGCTATGCCAAAGCTCGTCGTACCCGTTGTTCTTTTTCTGGTAGAAATCTTTTTTCGGGACTAGGCTGTCGGTCAGCTGGGTGGGGAACGGGTAATTGTTGTAATAGGTGATCAGCTCATCGTTGCTATAAATCGCATAGGAATAAATGGGCGAATATTCTGGTAAAAATTCCTTTCGCTGCTGGGTGAGCCGGGGGAACAGTCCGTCGCTTTTATAACTGCGGGGTTCCACCTGCACAAATAGATAGCCAATGGTTTTATGCCGGTCATTCTGGATAATCTTCTTATAGATGTAGCTGAATTTGTCATAACTCTTTTCATAGTACATCAGGTTGGGAATGGTGGTCGGCTTACCCTGCAGCTTAAAGACCGTATTCAGGGTATCGTAGGAAACTGGCACCTGGTTGAACAGCGGCTTTTCGGCGGAGTCATAGGTGTAGATCTTTGTATCGTATTTGCTGAGATAGGCGCTGAAATTATTGTTGATCAGACTGTCTTTCAAGAAGTGGTTTTCCGCGGGATTCCGGAACCGGTTGAATTCACGCAGCAGGAAATCATTGTTGAAATAAATGAGGGACATGCTCACCAGCTTTTCGGAGGACGGATCGATTTGCTCCGCGAGCCGGTCGGCCAGGCTCTTCCTTTGCTCCAGTTCAATTTTCCTGTTTTCAAAAATGATGATCACCGATATGGAACTGGAAAAGATAAACAGCCAGAATAAGATTTCAGAAACGTTCATCTGGTAGTTCAGGCCGGAAAACAGGTTCCTCATCAGAAGCCACAAATAACAGAGCAGCCAGATCAGTACATAAATATCCAGCTCCACCAGCGCCGTTTCCGAGGGAAAAGAGAGAAGCCCGAGGCCGAGGGTGGCAACCAGGATAAAAACCGGCAATTTATTTCCCTCCATAAATCCCCGCACCAGGCGAAGCAGAATCTGGGTGAAAAAGAAATAACTCAGGGCAAGCGCGGCCAGGATGATGAATCCGACAAAACTATAAATGGTCAGACTGAAAAAATTGGTTACGTTAAAGGATATGCGCGCATCCGCCACCAGGCTCTGTACAATACCGGCGAATAAAAAAGTAATGATCACCAGAACGGCCATGGTACACACGATCATCACCCAGCGTTTCCAAAGACTCTTGAACAAGGGGAAGGTATATTCGCCTATTTCCTGCCTTACAAACAACACGATCCAGCAAAACAGCATGACGTTGATGAGCAGATCGCCAAGAGACCGCAACACCACATTGGATCCGTAAATGGAGGGATCGAACAATTCATACTGCCGCAAATGCAGGATCTCGGGGAAATCATAAATGATCGTACGGATGATCAGCACCGTAAACGCCAGGAAAAGGATGCCCCCGATCCGGCTGTATTCCTCTACGATGGCATGAGCCATATTGTGCACGATCACCAGCAGGAGGAGCACCGCAATGAAAATAACCATCAGCAGGACCAGACTGTACTTCGCCGCCTGGTAGGATTCCGTTTTCTGAAGGTAAAAAAGGGTCGCCCCGTTCAGGTTCTTCACCGGGAAAGGCGTGGACGTTGCCGTGATGCGAACCCGGTTATCAGCTGAAGGAAATCCCACGAACTCGGGCGGAAGATTTTCCGGAGAAATATAATACTGCCAGCGTACGGGGATCAGCGCAATCACCGTCAGTGGATACGGGGACCTGGAATCAAAGGAATGTTTGATGATCTCAAACTGCCCATTGCTGAGATGCATGAAATAATCTCCGTCCGGCTTAAGCAGGATGCTGTCTGGGAGCACGGAAGACTGGTCGCTCCAGAAAGTAAGGCGTTCACTGAATGGATGATTCCGCTCATAGATCAGGATGCCATATTGCTTGTCCATCAGCCTGTCCAGCTCGGCCCGCGAATAATTCTTATCAGACAAGCGGCGGATCTCGCTTTCATCTTTCAGCATCTGTTGGAAATCAGATTCCCGTTCATGCAAAAACGATTCGATGGAATTACGCAGGATACGGGTGGTGGACGTACCGCTCAGGTAAACATTGATGAGATAGGCCGCAAAAAAAAGCATTATGCCTGCAACGATCAGGTAAACATTCCTGCGGAGAAAATTTCTGAGAAAAGCAATCAATCGTAGCGTTTTTGTTTTTTAACGGCGTTCCAAACGGCATCTAATTCTTCCAGGGAAAGGTCCGTCATCTGCCTGCCGCCCAAAACAACTGTTTCTTCCATTTTTGTAAAGCGGTCAATGAATTTCCGGTTCGTGCGTTCCAGAGCAGTTTCGGCATCTATGTGCAAAAATCGTGCATAATTAATCAGCGAGAACATTAAATCGCCGAATTCTTCTTCCATATGCGCAGCATCGCCGGAAGCCACCGCTTCCTTCAGTTCCCGTGTTTCCTCTTCTACCTTTTCCCACACCTCACGGCTGTTGTTCCACTCAAAACCAACCTGTTTGGATTTTTCCTGTAATCGGATGGCTTTCACTACTGCGGGTAAAGAAACGGGAACGCCGCTCAGAACGGACTTTTTACCTTCTTTCAATTTGAGGTTCTCCCAGTTCCGTTTAACGTCTTCTTCATCGCTTACTGTCACATCCCCGTAAATATGCGGATGCCGGCTGATCAGCTTATCAGAAATGCCGTTCAGCACCTCCGCCAGATCAAACTGGTCCTGTTCCTTTGCGATATGGGCATAAAACACCAGGTGCAGGAAAAGGTCGCCCAGTTCTTCCCGGATACCCTTCCAGTTGTCTTCCAGGATGGCATCGGTGAGTTCATACAATTCCTCAATGGTGAGCGTTCGGAGACTTTGTATGGTTTGCTTACGGTCCCAGGGACATAAGCGCCGCAACTCCTCCATGATTTTCACGAGTCGCGTAAAAGCATCCGATTCAGACTGGTTACTCATACATTAAATTTCTAAGAGAGAAAATAAAAAATAAAAAAAGAACAGGCTGGCCTGAACGAATAGGAAAAGGACCAAAAGCAACACAAATTTCCCCATGGTTTTAGCGCGGCGCTGACCATAGAAATACCGCATAGTGCAGTAGAAATACCACAGGGCATATAAAAACAGCCCCGGGATTGATCCCGCCCGCCGGGAATTTTAATTAAAAATAAAGATATTCGATATAATTAAGACGTTCTTTTACCGTTTAGTCCTTGGCCTTTATCCTTGAATATGATGCACATCAGGTACTTTTTAGGTATGATTCTCACTTTGCTGGCTTTTTCCGGCAGTGCTCAGTATTACTATAAAGACATCCTGCTGCCGGAACAAACCCGGGACACCTGGAGATCTTATTTCAGCAACAAGGTAAAAAATGTCAGCATCGGGAGCACCGAGAAGAACGGGGAACCCACACCGGGTTTTGTATGCACCCAGACCATATCCCCGGATTTCCGGACCATTCAGACTTTCACCCAATCGGCAGACGTGCAATCATCCGTTCTGCAGACTTTTTATGATGCCGGGGGAAGAATGATCAAAACCGTTGATACCAGCGATACCTACAAGAGCGTTTCTGAATACAGTTACAATGAGCAGGGTGCGCTCGAAAAGGTGCAAAATACTTCGATGGAAACAGACAACCACGTACAGGCCACCGAAACACACCATTGGATGTATACGGATGGGAAGCCGGTGCAAATGATAAAAATAAAAAATGGGTCGGACACAACCCTGGTCAGTTTCAAAACGGATGATAAGGGAAGGGTTATTGATGAACGACCGGTGCATGGAAAAGAAAACCTGCCTGCCGTTTATTATTATTACGACAACGAAGGCAGGCTGACCGATATCGTTCGATACAATGAAAAAGCCGGAAGACTGCTTCCGGATTACGTGTTTGAATACAATGCGCAGGGCATTTCTTCCATGATCTATGTGCCTTCCGGCTCCAGTGATTATCAGAAGTGGATTTATGAATATAATGACCGCGGGCTGAAAACACGGGAGCAATGTTTTAATAAGCGGAAGGAACTTATGGCCAGGATCAGTTACACCTACAGCTTTCAGTAATCCTGAAAGTTATACAAGTTCCTGATTCATTTTGCCCGTCCCGGAGATCCGCTCCCAGCCTGTATTTCAACTTATTACCGCGCGATGAAGGCGGCCAGGGGAATGCTTTTCTGGCAGGAAATTTGTTCCCAATAACGTTTTTAGATAATCCGTAACGCTGAAAGATCCTGAAATCCAATTCTATGAAAGGCATTCCAACCTTTTGCGGGAAGCTCCTGTTCCTGCGTGCCCTGCTACTTAACATTTTTCTTTTGCTGTTTATCTTTTCGGGGATTTATGCAAAGACGGTGGTGATAGGAACCGGCGCCGGCAAAGTTGCTGTTCAGAATATGAATGGTCTGTATCCGGGAGATGTACTGGCCATTAACCCGGGTAGTTATTCAGGTGCTACGTTTTCAAACCTGAAAGGAATTACGATTACCAACAATAAGGGGGCAGTTAGCTTTAGCGGAACTGTTAACCTCAATACGCTGGTGGAATGCAGCTTCACCGGATTTCAATTTATAAATGTTACGGGCACCGCCATCCTCTGGGGAGGCAATTCCCGGCGTTGTATGGAAAAAAACATTTTTTTCAGCAATGTACAAGGCGATGCCAATAACGCTTCCGATCACAATCCCTATACCGGCGATACGGCTTCCCTCAAACTCTTTATGTGCACATTCGACAGTCTTACGCTGTTCCGTTCCGGGATGGTTATGATGGGAAGCTGGGGAGATGCCGCCTCCGGCATCTGTTTTATGGACAGCATCGTGTTTTCCAGGATTAAAGTGGATAGTACTATTACCAACGGAACCGAATTGCGCGGTACTTTTTTCCGGATGGATGCGCATGACTGGAGAGTTATATATAAGGGTACCAACCTGGTTCTGGGTGATGTGGGCATTTTTTACATTACAGGCAGCGCATATATCCACAACATATACCGCAACGGCGGTCGCGGATATATCGCCAGGATATGGCACTGCGGTTTAAAAGGACAGCAAGCGGGAAACACTTACTTCTATAATAATATTGATCTCAACAGTTCAGTGTATGGATCCATTGATTCCCGTTCGGAGGCCAGTGAGGCTACAAAATATACCCATGGTGGCAGCTGCTATATTTTTAACAATACCGCAGGAAATAAGGCCGATAATATCGGGTATTGGTCCTCCCTTGCCGTGATCGGAACCTTTGTCTCTCCCTATAAATGCGAGGTGAGGAACAATCTGGGCTTCAACATCAATTCCTGGGGCCATCCGCAGATCGTAATGAATCAGGGATCAGGCAACCTGCCCGATTCTTCCAACAATTTGTATTTTGACAAGCCAGACGGGGTAGTGGATCCAGTTACCGGAATTCCCACAGCCAACAGCCCGGTCCTCGCAAAGGGATTGAATGTTTCCTGGATCACCGATGACTTCTATCATCAGGCAAGATCCGGCGTTTTTGACATCGGCGCCGTTCAGCATGGGGAAACCTTTGTACTTCCGGCTAACCTGCCACCGGTTGCCAACGCGGGCCCGGATCAAACGATCACTGCAGCTGCCGGTTCGGTTAACCTGAATGGCACCGACTCGTATGATTCGGATGGCTCCATCAGCAATTACAGCTGGACAAGACTGTCCGGACCGGCGGCGGTGAGTATCAGCGGTTCGAATACCGCCACGCCTTTTGCTTCCGGGTTGAAAGCGGGAACCTATGCATTCGAACTTACCGTAACCGATAATAAAGGGGCCACCGGTGCGGATCAGGTGACCATCACCGTTACACCGGCGCTCGACGAGCCAGTCCAGCCACCCGCTGCCAAGGCAAACCAGTCTCCGGTAGCGAATGCCGGATTGAACGATACGATCAGCTTACCTGTCAATACCTACCGCCTCAACGCCTCGGGTTCATCGGATCCCGATGGCAGGATCTCCTCTTTTCAATGGCAGGAAGTGATCGGACCAAACACCGTGATGAGTACCGCAATGGACAAGGCAACGGCAGACATCAGCGGTTTAGAGGCCGGTGAATATGAATTTTCGGTTACGGTTACGGATGACCAGGGGAGCAGCAATACCGCCACCCTGAAATTATGGGTGGTTCAGGTGGCGGGGTTAGGAGATCAGGTTATAATTTATCCGAATCCCGTCCAGGAAGAGTTGCATGGTAAAATAATCAGCGGAGTAACAGGTAACACACACATCTGCATCTATGATATGAATGGCCGGTCCGTATTGACCGGAACCGTGGAGAAAAATGGTATTACAGTGGAAAAGGCATTTGCGGTGGCCCGGCTGGCATCCGGCATGTATATCCTGGAAGCGAACATTGGCAATAAAAAGTCCATAACGGGCAAGTTCATCAAAAACTAAATGCGGCATTTAATGCATGCCGCCTGTGGAAACCTTTTGTTTGCTTCGTTTAACAAACAGAATAAAGGGAATACAAATGATGAAGATGATGCCCAGATAATAAAATACATCCATGTAAGTTTGCACATTGGCCTGGGTGGTGACCGAAAAATCAATCGCTTTATAAGCAGATTTAAGTGCCAGGTCCGGCTGCATGCCTTTTGCCATAAACCCGTGCTGTAAAACATTGACCCGGTTCTGCACCACAGGATCGTTGATGTTCAGTTTGCTCACCAGATTGCTGCGGTGTTCCATATTCTGCCTCGCCATGAATGTGGTGATGATGGCGACCCCAAAGGATCCGCCCACCTGCCGCATCATGCCCGTGAATGCCACACCCTGGCCGATCTCTGCGCCCTTTAATGTACTTAACGATAAAGTAGTGATGGGAATAAAGAGCATAGCCATGCCTGCACCGCGCACCACGAGCATCCAGAAGAAGGCTTCCGAGCCGGTGTCGTTGGTCAGAATCTTGTAGCCCCAGAAACAAAAAACCGCAAAAAACAACATTCCCAGACAAACCAGGAATTGCTGCTTGACGCCTTTTTGCAGCAACTGGCCAATCACCGGCATCATGAATGCCGTGGTAATGGAAGATGCCACCATCAGCATGCCTGACTGCTCGGCTGTCCAGCCCAGGGTACTCTGGGTATAAATGGGTATGATGAAGGTGGATCCGTAAAGTCCGAAACCAAGTATGAAAGTCAGTACGGTGCCGATCCGCAGGTTTCCATTCTTCAGTACCCGGAAATTCACGATCGGATTACGGAAAATGGTTTCCCTCCACAGAAAAAAGAATCCGCCCAATACGGTGAGGCAACTGAAAAGGATGATGTAACTGTTGGAAAACCAGTCGTCATCCTGTCCTTTTTCCAATACATATTGCAACGAGCCAACAGAAAGGGCGAGCAAAAATATGCCCATCCAGTCAATATCCTCGATAGCACTTTTTTTACCATAGTTCGGATTGCGGACGAATTGCAGGGTAAGTAAAGTGGCGATAACACCAATGGGAATATTGATGTAAAAAATATAGGGCCAGGAAAAATGATCCACGATGTATCCGCCCAGCGGGGGACCCAGGGTTGGCCCCACGATAATACCCAAACCATAGATCGCCTGCGCCATTCCGCGTTTTTCGGGGGGATAGACTTCGGTGATGATTGTTTGGGAAGTGGCCAGCAGTGCACCTCCGCCGAGACCCTGCATAAAACGGAAAAATACCAGTTCCCATATTCCATTGGCATTCCCGCACATAAACGAAAACGTGGTAAAGATCATGATGGACGCAGCAAAGTATGCCCGTCTTCCAAACTGGTTAGAGAGCCAGCTCGTCATGGGAATGATGATAACATTACCAATGGCATAAGCCGTAATTACCCAGGCTACTTCGGTGAGGGTGGCGCCCAGATTTCCCCGCATGTCATTCAGTGCAACGTTAACAATGGTTGTATCCACAATTTCCAGGAGCGCGCAGGTGATGGCTGTAATCGTAATGATCACACGCCTCGAACCGTATTCTACCAAAGAATCCCGACGGAGTTCCATACTCTTTCTGTTTCAAAAAAATTAATACCTGCCGATGTGTACATCCACATCCACATTCATCCCCGCTTTCAACCTGTTCAGCAGGGTATCGTCGGGATTATTGAATTCAATTTTTATGGGCAGCCGCTGCACCACTTTTACAAAATTGCCGCTGGCATTATCTGGCGGAAGAAGCGCAAAGCGGGCTCCCGTAGCCGGAGAAAACGAAGATACCTTCCCCTCAAACTCATGGCCGGGCAGCGCATCAGCTTCCACAATTACCTTCTGACCGATCCGGATCTTATCATACTGGGTTTCTTTATAATTCGCAATTACCCACAAGTGCTGGTCGAGTACGATGCTGAAAGTTGACTGGCCCGCATTGAGAAACTGACCCACCTGTACGTTCACTTTGGACACAAGACCGTCTGCCGGAGACGTAATGACACTGTAAGAAAGATTCAGTTTGGCATCGTCCACATCCACCTGCCTTTGTGTGATGGTGGCAGCAGCAATACCGATCTGGGATGAAGTGGCATGGCTTTGGCTGGCCACATAAGTCGTTTGACTCGAAGCCTGTTTTTTCTGTTGCTCCAGGATCTCCAGTTGCTTCTCCGCGGATTCCTTTGCGGCCTGCTTGTCTTCATACTGTTGCTGGGTAACCGAATGGTCTTTGATGAGGTTGGCATATCGGTTGAATTCCTGCGTAGTTTGCCATATCATCACCCTGGCCTTTTCGATCTGGGCATCCACGGCCAGCACGGCCGCTTGTGATATGCCGATATTAGACCGGGCTGCCTGCGAGGTGGACCTTGCCGAAGCAAGGCTGCTCTGGGCCGTGGCCATGGCTGCTTCCGCCTGTTCCAGCTTGATTCGTAAATCCCGGTCGTCCAAAATCAGCAGCGTATCCCCCTTTTTCACCATCTGGTTGTCGGATACCCGCACTTCTTTTACATAACCGGAAATGCGGGGAATGATGGGACTGATATTAGCCTCTACCTGGGCGTCATCGGTTTCCATATGGTGTTGCGCATGGTTCCATTTGGATAACCCAAACCAGGCGCCGCCTACAACGAGGGCGATGAGAATGATCAGAAAAGCCTTGCTTCTCTTTTTTGGTTTGGGCTGATTGTCATTTTCTTTTTCTGTTGCCATAAAAACTGTACAATTAAAAGGTTGAGTTATTTTGAACCAAGGGTGCCGGTGAGTATACCCGCTTTTTCCAGGAGCGTATTATAGGCCACAACCGCATCTGCCCTGGCCAGTTCCAGGCCGATCTTCGCCTGGAGCAGGGTCACATTGGCATCCAGCAGATCCGTGACCGTTACCAGACTGTTGTCGTATTTATTCTTGTTGATCTTGTAATTTTCTGTTGCCTGTTCGATCGCCTTATGACTCACTTCCATTTTTTTCTCAGCGGAAATATACTCCTCGTAAGCCCGGTTAATCTCCAGTTTCACCTGGTCGTTCAGGTAATCTTCGTTTGCTTCCGCTTCGGATAACCGGGCCTTTGCCTGCGCCACTTTTGCATTTGTTTTCCATAGGGAAGCCACATTGTAAGATACCCCTACACCAAAGGTGACCGCATTGGTGATCGTGATCAGGTTGGGAACATCCGCGGCAATATAACCACCCGTTAATGCCAGGGAAGGATAATAGTCACTTTTTGCGGACTGGATGCCCACTGCAGTGGCTTTCTTTCTGTACTGCACGGCCTGAACGTCTTTCCGGTTCTGGATGGCCAACTGTTCGTAGTCATCAATGCCTTTCAGGATCACGTCCTGACGGAGACTATTCGAATCGGGAACGATTACGCCATGTTCCGGCAGACCCAGTAAAAGGTTCATATTTACCGCAGTCACTTTCAGGTTATTCTCTGCATCAACGAGATTCAGTTCAATATTGGAAGTCTGCAGGGCCGCCTTTAATTTATCATTTCTCGCCAGCAAACCATTTTTTTCCAGGTTATTGAAATCCGAATCGCGGGACCTGGACTGGGCCAGGTTCTCCCTGATCAGCCGCACGTTGGCATTGGCCTTATACAGGGTGCTGAAAGCCCCGATGGTATTGATCACGACGTCTTCTCTATCCTTGTCCGCATCCAGCGTTGCTGCTTTTTCCAGAAATTCCGCCGAACGGATGCCGTACTGAATGCGCATGCCGGAATACAGGGGCAGGGATATATTGGCAATTCCGTAAGCAGCCTGGTTTACCTTGATGTCCGAAGCAGAACTACCACCGGATCCGCTGTTATTGCTGCCCAGTTTTACTTTCAGATCAACCTGGGGTTGAGTCACGCGCAAGTAGGCCCCGGTGATTTTAAAATCGGGCAGTTTGTTTTGCCTGGCCTGTGCCAGCGCTGCCGTAGCCTGCTCCATTCTGGCCTTGCTGGCCCGCAGGGGCTTGCTGTTTTTAATGCTCAGGTCGATGGCCTCATTCAGGGTTATTGTCCGCGTACTGTCCTGCCCCATCCCCGATAAACAGGAAAGCAGGAGAAGCGTGGAAAACAAACCAGAAATTTTTGGTTTAAGATTCATTGGTGAGGATTGCTTTGAAAATGATTTTGATGTGCGTGGACAATTTCTTTTTGATAACTTTTTCAAATTCTTCATCCGTCAGTGTTTCCATTTTATGATAGGATCTGTAAAAATCCATGTTCACCAGCATATGGGATATTGTTCCAATCAGGGAATTCATCATCATCGGCACATCCACCTGCTTTTTAAATATTCCTTTTTTCTGGCCCAGGCGGATGACGTCGTTGATGCTGGACAGGTTCCGGGTCTTTATTTTGGCCAGCATCCCGATGATGGCCGGGTTCTTATTAATTACCTGTTCGCACAACAGGATACGGTGAAATTTTTTGCTCAGCATAATCTTTTCAACATATTCTTCAAGCAGACTGTACATCTTATGCAGGGGGTCCAGGGTTTCATCATTCAGCAGGGCGTCCACTTTCTCCCTGATATTCAGGCTTCTCTGTTCAAAAATCGCCTCCATGAGCTTTTCCTTCGAGCCAAAATAATAGGAGATCATAGCAGTATTGATGCCAGCTTCCTCAGCAATGTCCCTCACCGAAGTGCCGTCAAACCCCTTTTCGGAGAATAACCGCTCTGCGGTATTTAACAACTGCACCTGTTTTGCGGAAAATCCCGGTTTCATGGGCGCAAAATTAATTAAACGTTTGTTTAATTCAATGTTATTTTCAAAAAAATTTCTACCCGCACCGCCGTTGATCAAAAACCTGTTGATCCGCAATCAATAATTCCTATTTTCGTCCTCCATAAATTTTAGTTATGAGATGGATATTTCTGGTATTAACCTGGTTTTCTGCTTTTCTATTTTCGTGCCGTTCTGATTCGGATAGCGGCAAAACAACCTCAGCTGCGGACCCGCTTGACCTGACAACGCACGATACTTCGGTCAGGCCTCAGTCCAACTTTTTTTTATATGCCAATGGCGACTGGTTAAAAAGAACAGTGATCCCGCCTGCGCAATCCTCCTGGGGAAGCTTTTCAACTTTGAGAGACAGCATATTGGGAAGGATGTTCCGGATACTGGACTCTGTTTCCCGAATAAGCCATTCGCCTAAGGGATCCATAACGCAGCAATCCGGCGACCTATTTTACAGTGCGATGGATTCTGCCGGCATTGAAAAGAAAGGTTTTATACCCGTTAAGCCTGAACTGGACAATATTGGAAAAATTAAAAATACAGACGACCTGATGAATGAGGTTGCTGCTGAATATGCCGTGAACCACGGCCCGTTCCTCAACTTCTATGTAAGTGCAGACGATAAAAACAGCTCCCTGAACGCAGCACATTTTGATCAGGGAGGTCTCGGTCTGCCCAATAAGGAATTTTATTTTAAGCAGGATTCAGCTTCCCGGAAAATCAGGGATGGATATACCGCCTATATCGGGCAGATTTTTATCTTAACGGGAGACCAGCCTGCCGAAGCGGCTAAAAAAGCAGGGGCCATTATGGAACTGGAAACGGAGATGGCAAAGATTTCAAAAAGTCCGGTAGAGTTGCGGAATCCCCTTGCCAATTATAATAAGGAATCCGTAACCGCCTTAAATAAAATGATGCCCGGATTCAAAGATTTCCTTAAAAAGCTGGGCGTTTCATCCGATACCATTCTGATGGGCCAGCCCGGATTTTATAAAGGACTTTATACCCTTATCCGCATAACGCCGCTACCGACCCTGAAAAATTATCTGTGTTTTCACACACTGAATGATGATGCCGATTATCTCTCTCATGATTTTGTGAATGCAAAGTTTGAGTTTAACAAATTGCTGAGCGGACAAATGCAATTGAGGGAACGATGGAAAAGAATGGTTTCGCTGGTTGACCAGAATCTGGGGGATGCTATAGGCCAGTTGTATGTGCAGCAATACTTCCCTCCGGAAGCAAAACAGCGTATTAACGAAATGGTGGATAATATTATTTCGACCTATGGTGAAAGAATCCAGCAACTCGACTGGATGAGCGATTCCACAAAACAAAAGGCCCTGGTGAAACTGCATGCTATAGTAAAAAAAGTGGGTTACCCGGATAAATGGAAAGATTATTCTTCCATGACCATCGTGCGGGACGACATTATTTCCAATCTCAGGGCCACTGCCCATTATGCTTACTTAAGGGATATTCTTAAAATCGGGAAGCCGGTTGACCGCTCAGAGTGGTACATGACTGCCACTACTGTAAATGCCTATTACAATCCGACAGCAAACGACATTAATTTCCCTGCCGGCATACTCCAACCCCCTTTTTATTTCATTTCCGGCGATGATGCCGTAAACTATGGCGCCATCGGCATCGGAATCGGTCACGAGATCACGCATGGTTTCGATGATCAGGGCCGACAGTTTGATGCAGCCGGAAATCTGAAGGAATGGTGGACAGCGGAAGACGCAAAAAAATTCAAGGCGCGTGCTCAGAAAATAATCGATCAATATAACGGATATATAGCTGTGGATACCCTGCACGTGAACGGAGAACTGACTCAGGGAGAAAATATTGCAGACAATGGCGGGGTTGCCATTGCCTATGCGGCTTTTAAAAAAACAGCTCAGGGCAGGGGAAATATAAAAATAGACGGACTTACACCCGATCAAAGATTCTTCCTGGCCGGCGCACAAATCTGGCGAACTAAAAACCGGCCAGAATGGGCAAGAACCCTGGTGCTCTCCGATCCGCATTCGCCACCCATGTGGAGAATAAATGGCATGTTCTCCAATATGCCCGCTTTTTATAAAGCTTTTGGTGTGGAACCAACGGATTCCATGTATAGACCGGATAGCCTGCGGGTAACGATTTGGTAACAAATACCACATTCCCGTTATATTGTTACTAAATCATAATCCCTTGTTTAAAACAGAAAAAGTACCCGGATAGGATCCGGGTACTTTTTCTGTTTTATTAATTATCCACGTTTTTTATGGAAGGTCGGCCATCTTCCGGATCCCGGTGTTCATATTTCAATGTAAACCTTTTCAGATCCGGCGAAAACTTCCGGGTCCGGTGCAGATCATATTGATAAAGGGTCTGCCCAACCTGATACAGAAATGGAAGTCCCTCCGTGTCAAATTCATATTTATCGTCATTCAGGATCTCATCTTCATTGGTATAAATTGTTGCCGAAAGCATGAACTCGATCCGGTTCCTGAAATCCACGATATAGGAAACGTCCGTTAAACATCCGTACGACCAACCCGCCTTATTGAATATGCGGATGAAGTCCGGCACCTCGCGACCCCCATGCTGAAAGAAAAATTTTACGTTACTGTCATAGAAAACAGCGGTATCGTATTTCGGGTAGGGCGTTTCCGATGGATACTGGGATAAATACCTGTATAAAAATACGTAGTCTTCGGGGGTCAGTCCAAATCTCCGGTTTTCGGGAACCGAAAGTGGAAAAAGAATTGTTTGTAAAACCTGCTGCAGATCTTCCAGGGGAATATTATTGTGTCTCGTGAAATTCATCGGTTCATTCACCAGGCTGTCTTTTCCGTTGAGGTACCCCTTGCCGAGAAATGCCGGCCGGCTGAAATCGAAACTGTCCGTGTTATACTGAGGCAGCTGGGTAAACAGGGTTGTCCCGTTTTTATCCCGGAAGCGGATTTGGTTGGTATGCCGGTTCTCCTCTTCAGATAAATGCATGAACTGCCTGACGATCCGCATGCGCGGATATCCGTGCGCGTGCAGGTTTCTGTTGATCTCGTGCTGTCCCACGAATTCATACATCCGGTTATAGGCATCATTGTCGCTGATGAGAAAGGCTTTCCGGATGAACTGGCCAATGGATGGTAATCCGGTTTCGGCCGTACTGTCTTTATAGAGCGCTTTTTGTCCGTCATAACTGCTGTCAAACTGGATGGTTGTAAATTTATCCACCCCAGCCGCGTGTATCCGGTTGAGTTTTTCGAGGGATAAAACGGCCAGCGGCAACTTGACCGTGGAGGCAGGATAATAATAAAGACTGTCTCCCGTATTAAAATAGAAATTTTTGAAAGAAGGCTTGTTGGCAGCGTCCCGGTCGATGCGGGTATAAATAATCTGCACCCGGTATTTATCCTTGTGCCGCAATATGTTTTGCATCAGAGAGTCCCTGTCGGAGTTCAGGATCTGATCCAGTAAATAATCGGTTTTCATCTGCGCCGGCGCCGGCATCCCCCCCATAATAAAAATCAGCATGAGCAGCAAGGTTGAGATACGCATGCTGACGAATGTACAAAAGATCATGCAATTCCTTTCCGGCCAACCCGGATCAGGGTTTACCCGATCCTCTCGTAACCAGCCATATAATGACGCCGATTACAATCAATACCAGCAATACGCCAACCCATACGCCGGCCTTAAAAATCCCGCCGATGACGGCGCAACTGCTCAGTAAAAACATCATCAGGGTGAGGGAAAAAAGCGGTAAAATCTTTTTCATACAAGAATCATTATACCGGAATGATTGAAAAATCATGCCACCGGTTTTCGGTACAGGCCATGGCAGCGGTCAAATATTGCTTTTGTGGAAAGGATTTCTGAAAAAAGATGTGGTTCCTGAATGGAATAAAGTAGATTTGGGGTCTTATAAACAGCTCATGAAACTTTTCGTTGCCGGCCTGCCGTATGACTTTGACGATACCGATCTGAAGGAAATGTTTGAACTTTATGGAGAAGTAAATTCTGCCAAAGTGGCGATCGACCGGGAAACCCGTAAAAGCAGGGGCTTTGGGTTCCTGGATATGGCCGTTGCCCTGGAAGCCAAAGAAGCCATAGAGGCCCTGAACGGGGCGCGTCTTCGCGGAGGAAAAGAATTGGTGGTACGGGAAGCGGAGGAAAAACCAAGGGACAATAACAGCGGTTTTCGCCCCAGACGCTGATCCCCGCCCGGAGCGGAGAAATGTCCACCCCTCTCTCCTAGGGGTTTTTCAGCGCCCTGTCCAGATGGACATATCCGCCATCCACATGAATCAACTGACCGGTAGTATGACTCGATTTTGCGGATAATAAAAATGCTGCCGTATTCCCTATTTCTTCAATGGTTGTCATCCGGTTGCCCAGCGGGATCCTGGAAATAATCTCTTTCAGCCTTGCCTCACTGTCTTCTGCCTTCTTAATCCAGTCAGCATATTGCGGCGTCCAGCATTCCGAAACTACAATGGCATTTACCCGTATTTCATACTTCAATAATTCAACGGCCCATTCCCGGGTCAGTGCATTTCTTCCCCCATTGGATGCCGCATAAGCCGACGTATTACCCTGTCCTGTTTCACCCGCCTTGGAACTGATGTTCACAATGGATCCCTTTGACCGGATCAGTTCCGGTAACGCAAAATGCGCCATCAGGTAATAATGCACAATATTATTGTGCAGGCTTTGCATGAACCGTTCATAATTGCCACTTTCCAAACCCACACCGTCATTCAGACCGGCATTATTAACCAGGCCGTCGATCCTGCCCAATAAGGAGATCACGCCGTCCACCGCTTTTTTAGCCTCTTCCGGCCGGGTCAGTTCCGCCTGCACCGCAACCGCCTTTCCTCCGGAACGCTGAATCTCTGCCGTCAGTTTTTGATTGTCCGCTTCGTTTCTTCCTATGATGGCCACCTTTGCTCCTTCCGCTGCCAGCACGCGCGAAATGCCTTCCCCAATACCCTTGGCGCCCCCTGTAACTATAAATACCTTATCCTTCAGTTGCAGATCCATGTCCTGTTTTTTACTTTCTAATTTTTATTTTTACCTATAAGGCAAAAACCTTCTCCATCAGCCTCCATTTACCGGCTTTCTCTGTGCCCGGTAATACCTGCTGATAAGTGTCCATTAATTGCTCCCATTCCTGCACTTTCGGATTACCCAGATCAGCCGCCGTTTTCTTTGCAAAGGAAAATCCCGGTTCCGTTTCCATGATCATAAATAACCGGTTTTCACAGTGGTAAATTTCCATGGATACAATGCCGGCATCGCGTATACTTTTCAGGATTTCCGGCCATACCTTCCGGTGATGGGCCTTATAAGCGTCCATTAATACCGGATCATTTTTCAGATCCAGTGCCAAACAATATCTTTCTGTGCTGCCAGACATAAATTCATTTTAAAGAAGCGTGATAAGAAACCAATTCCTGCCGTGAAACGCCAAGTCCGTCTATCCCCAGCTCAACAATATCCCCCGGCCGGAGATAGACTGGCGGCTTCATACCCAATCCAACTCCTGCAGGTGTTCCCGTTGAAATGATATCGCCAGGCAGCAGAGTCATGAACTGGCTGATATAAGAGATCAGGAATGGAATTTTAAAAATGAGATTGGTCGTTGAACCATCCTGCATCAACGTTCCGTTCAGCCTGAGCCATAGTCTCAGGTTATTGACATCCGGAATTTCATCGGGGGTAACCAGCCAGGGGCCCAAAGGAGCGAATGTATCGCAACCTTTGCCTTTGTCCCAGGTACCGCTTCTTTCAATCTGAAATTCTCTTTCACTCACGTCATTGTGCAGGCAATAACCCGCAATGTGGTTCGCAGCATCTTTTTCTTCAACATACGACGCCTTTTTCCCGATAACGACAGCCAGTTCCACTTCCCAGTCTGTTTTCTTTGAATTTTTAGGAATGATAATGTTGTCAAAAGGTCCGCAAAGAGCCGTGGTGGATTTCATAAATAAAACGGGTTCCTGAGGTGGTTCCGCCTTTGTTTCCCGGGCATGATCCGCATAATTCAATCCGACACAAACAATTTTGGATGGTCTTGCTACAGGTGCCGTGAGTTTTGTCTGATCATCCAGCTTTCTCAACTTGTCCCGGTTGCTGCTGAGGTACGACGTTAATCGGCCGGGGCCTCCGGAGGCAAAGAATACTTCATCATAATCCGATCCGAAAGGACTAAGGTCGTACCGAGTTCCATCCAGTTCAATACCAGGGAGTGCCCTATTGTCATTTAAATACCTTATTAATTTCATATTGAATACTTAAAAAAGTTTTACAATCCATAAAAAGTAATGGCGTTGCCGCCAAACAGGTTTTCCTTTTCCGATGCGGAAAAAGCGGAAAAATGATCTTCCACCACGCCCATCACTTCCCCGTAGGATCCCGCCAGCAAACACACCGGCCAGTCGGAACCAAATACGATCCGGTTCATCCCAAAACACTCAACAACCGTATCCATATATGGTATGAGGGTTTCTTTTGTCCAGTTATTCCAATGGGCCTCCGTAATCATACCGGAAAGCTTGCAGTATACATTGTCCATACGGGAAATCCGGAATATTTCTTTCTTCCAGTTTTTCAATTCCCCTTTCCTGATCTCCGGTTTTGCCAGGTGATCGATGATGAACAGCTGCCTGGGAAATGATTTCACCAGTTCCAATGCAAAGGGCAATTGATCGGGATATATTAACAGATCATAGGTAAAGCCAAATTCACGAAGTTCACCAATCCCTCTTTTGAAGTCGGGCCTGAGCATAAATGACCGGTCGGGGTCACCCTGTAAAATATGACGGAACCCTTTGATTTTGGATTGCCGGTAATGGTTCAGCCGCTCCGCGATATTTTCCGCACAGAGATCAACCCAACCCACGATACCTTTCACGAAGTTATGTGCAGAAGCGAGCTTTAAAAAAAAATCATTTTCACTTTCCGACTGGTTAACCTGTACCAGTATGCAACCCGCCACATCATGCGCTCTCAGCATCGGTTTTAAATCTCCTGGAAGGAAATTCCTTCTCAGAACGGGCATATCCTCCGTTATCCAGGCATGCTGCCCGGAATCATAATCCCAAAAGTGTACATGACCATCAATTTTTTGCATCCCATTTAGAAGTATATTAGCAAAGGGTTTTTTGAAATCCGGGATGACCCGGGAAATGAAGATAAATGATTTTCTATAAATGCAGTTTCATTAAGTGGCGACCTTTTTATGCAACCGCTTGTTTTTTTCTTTTTATCTTTTCGCCGGCCTATGCGCAATTCAATAAAGCAAAAAATCCGTCTCCCCGGAATTTTACCCTGGCTTCTGAATTAAAAAACTTCTATGATATTTCCATGTTGCCGGCTTATCGCGACGGATCTGTTGAATCCCAGGTTTCTTCCTGGGATACCACCGGTGGAAATGATGATGGTTTCAGTGGAAAATATTCGTACATAAGCCGGAACACAGACAGCTGTCTGGTGTTAATCGATATCCACGGCGCCGGCGTGATCAACCGGATATGGACCCCTACACCAACACGGGATACCCTGGATTTTTTTATTGATGATGACCGGCATCCGGTTCTGTCCATCAGATACGAAGATCTTTTTTCAGGCCTGGTTTTTCCGTTTGTGGCCCCGTTGTGCGGAAATCAGCTCGGCGGATATTATTGTTACTTTCCCATCCTCTTTCAGAAAAGCTGCCGCATTGTTGCCAGAGCCAAAAAAATGCAGTTTCATCAGATCGGGTACCGGCTGTATCCCAAAAATTCGCGGGTAGAGTCTTTTACCACCAAAATCGCAGCCAGGGAAAAAAAAATTCTTTCGCGCATCGACCGTTTATGGAACAAAGAGAACCCAAGCATGACAGATTTTATTCCGGAGGGTCAGAAAAATTTAGAGACCGCCACGGCAGACTTTGAAATCAAACCCGGCGAAAAAGCAACCCTGTTTGACTTCCCCGAAGCCGGCAGGATCCTGGGCATCGAGTTTTATATGGCTGGCGGCTGCACGGAGTTCAACAAAAACATTGACTTGCAGGTGCACTGGGATAACGACCGGCATCCGGCCGTGGACTGTCCGCTCGCTGATTTCTTTGGTTATTCCTTCGGTGTGCCGTCCATGAAAGGCCTTTTACTCGGCTCGCATGATCATACCCGTTATTGTTATTTCCCCATGCCCTTTGACTGTCAGGCGCTGGGACAACTGGTGTACCGGCATTCAGATGCCCTGCTGCCGGCTTTAACCATAAAAGCAAAAATATATTACACGCGAAACGGAAGAGATTCCCTGAGAGAAGGCCGGTTTTATACCGCCTGGAAAAGCAATGTCCTTTATCCGCAAAACGGACCGCATGTATTTCTGAATACGAGCGGAAAAGGCCATTATGTAGGAACTATTTTACAAGCCCGCGGCCTTTATGCCGGAATGACTTATTTCTTTGAAGGAGACGATTCCACGGCAACGGACGGCACTTTCCGAATGCATGGTACCGGATCGGAAGATTATTTTAATGGTGGCTGGTATGCACTCCCCGATCGCTGGGACGCCAGGATGAGCCTGCCGCTGCATGGCTGTCTCGATTATTCCCTGCCCTTTTCCAGAACAGGCGGTTACCGGTTTTACCTGAGTGACAAGATCCCCTTTGAAAAAAACATCTTTCATTCAATAGAACATGGTCCGGTTCAGAATGAGATACCTGTTGCTTATACTTCACTGGCAATTTATTATGGCAATACCGCCCCTTCCCAGGTTACTGAACCAACCAGTGTTTCAACGGAAGTGCCCATTCCGGATACCCTGATGATCTACCCCCAACTGGCCAATTTTAATATCCGGGGAGACGTGCAGGTTAAAAGTCAATGGGCGTATCCAACAGGAGGCACCAGTTTTCTCTTTACGGTAAACGACGAATCGGTATTGAGAATCCCCATGGAAAACATACCAGCCGGGAATTACAAAATATTTGTTGATTTTGCAAAAACACCGGATGGAAGTTCCTTTTCTCTCTGGCAAAGACAAACACAGATTTCAGCATGGATTCCAACTGAGTCAGCAGTAAGAGAAAGGGTTGAACAGCTTTATCTGGGGAAAATACAGATGAACCAATCCTGGCAAACCATCAGCTTTCGATTTAAAACCGAACCTGCAAATACCGGGTTTTTCCTGAACCGTTTGCTGCTGGTAAAACTTAAAAAGTAAAACCAGGCTACCCCGCATTTACTTTTTAATTTTCGCGTTTAACATTTCCCTCACATAAAAAACTCCTCAGAAGCAATTTTACCATCCTTCACGCGGTAAACACAAAGTTCGGACATTTTACTTCGTTTCTGACCCTTCATGGTCATATCCATCTCCAGGTGAACGGCAAATGAGTTGCCGGCCACAAGGGCCTCGGAAATCTTGATCCCGTGTACAGCTTCCACCATGCCTTCAAATAGATGACCTTTCTCGATAATGGCTGGCAGTCCCTTTGTTTCCTTTGCGAAACCCTGACTTGCCTCCGGTTCAATGCTGATGGCATCTTTGGAAAATAATTCTTTCTGTGTGTCTTCAAATTTGCCTTCGGCGCAAAGCGCATGTAGGCGGTTTGCAATTTCTTTTGTTGTCATAAAAAGTCGTTTAAAATGAATGATTCGTAATACTAAATTAATTAGTTTTCCATTACCAGTGAAATTAGTTTTACACGGCCTTAATGTGGGTATCCGGCGACCCCGTTAAAGGAGACAAATATCGAACCAACCGCTTTTAAAAAATCCGTACCTTCTGGGAAGTAACCCGGACCTAACGGACGGCTTAAGGACATTTTCCGGTTTGTGTATCAAATTCCACAGCTCATGAAGCCAATAGCGGATATTTCTATTGCCCTGGTGGCCCTGGAGCACATATACATCTTATGGCTGGAAATGTTTGCCTGGACAACCAGGGGGAAAAAAACGTTTAAATCATTTCCTTCAGATCTTTTTGAAAAAACCAGGCCCATGGCGGCAAATCAGGGATTGTACAATGGCTTCCTCGCGGCTGGGCTGATCTGGTCGCTCTTCATTTCAGATCCGCTCTGGCACCGGAACATCGCCTGCTTCTTCCTGGGTTGCATTATGGTTGCTGGTATTTATGGGGCAATGACTGTTCAGAAAAGCATTTTTTTCGTCCAGGCCCTTCCCGCCCTGATTGCCTTTTGTTTGGTGATGGCCTGGTCTTAACTTCCGGCCACGCTAATCCCAGCTGACCTCTTTAATACCCGCGTCTTCCTGAAGTGTTTTTACAACCTCGTTGAGCTTTAAATGACCTATATAGTCAAACTTTAAATGAAGATAAAGCGGGAGTCGGTTTTTTCCATCGTACATGAAGAGAGGGTTGCTCCACCGTTTCCATCAATGTTTCCACGATGCCTGCCGGATTAGTCTTTGAATTCCTTTATTTCGACAATGCTCACCTGATTGCCTCGCTGGCCACCATCTTGCTGATCAGCCTTTATTCCAGGAGTCATTTTCGGACCTGGAAATCCGCTGGCATATTCGGAGCTGTGCTTACCTTGCTATATAGTTTTATCTTCATTCTAATCCCGCTGGAGGATACCGCTTTACTGATTGGAAGTATCGGCCTGTTTATTATCCTGGCACTTACCGTGTACGCCAGCAAGAAGATCAACTGGTATGGCATGGATGCGACTGCTCTTGTGCTTCAGCAAGGTTAAGATATTCATCAGGTGGTAAATTATCTGGTACCGGAAAATCGAACTGCGGGAGCTATTAAATATCCCATCACGCTTTTCAATCAAATGATATGAAACAAAAAACGGGAAGATCTTTTATCAACGCCTTTTCCGGATTGGGCTATTTCTTCCGGCATGAAAGCAATGGAAGAATTCAATCTGTCATTGGCGCTTTTTCACTGCTGCTGGCCGCTTGGTTTCACGTCAGCACTTCAGCATGGATCACAATTTTAATATGCATTGGCTTAGTCCTCTCGCTTGAAATGCTCAACAGCGCGCTGGAAAAATTATGCGATCTGGTACAACCGGATCTCCATCCCCAGATTAGGATTGTGAAAGATGTTGCGGCCGGAGCGGTACTCTGGGCTTCCCTCATCAGCGCACTGATCGGGGGGATTATTTTCTTACCCGAATTTGGAAAATACTTATGAAAACTTGATTTTTCCATCCTTCACCCTGTACAACGCACCCGCACCGGGGCATTTAACCTGATTTTCAGTTGCCTGATGGGAATCATTTATGCCATGACAAAACAACTGCAACAAAGGAATAAGGCCAGCTGATAAAAAATACCAGGCATTCAAATATTCAGCAGCGATGGCTTACGTGCATGGACCTCCAGGATGAGTTCGCCGAAAATCGTATTGGCCCACGCAAACCATTTCCGGGTAAATTTCTTCACATCGTCTTTAATGAAAGATTCATGCATGAATCCGGTACCCGCATTAGACGCGATCAGCCATTGCAGGCATTTTTTTATCTCGGTGTCGCTGGAACTCGTCAAAGCCCTCATGACGATGCCCAGCGGCCAAATCATATTCAGGCCCGCGTGGGGTCCGCCAATGCCCTCCGCGGCGCTGCCTTTAAAAAAGAAAGGATTTTCATCCGACAACAACAGCTTCCTGGTATTCTCGTAAATCACATCTTCCTTAGGCAAAGCCTTCAAATAAGGCAGCGATAAAAGGGAAGGGACATTCGCATCATCCATTAAATTAAAACTGCCAAATCCATTGACCTCATAAGCATATACTTTTCCAAATTCCGGATGGGCGGTTACCGCATATTGTTTTAATGCCTTTTCCACTTCGTCAGCCAGCTGGGAACAGGCATTGGCAAGGCTGTTATCGTGACTGACCGCTGCCAGCATCTCTGCAGCCTGCCTGAGTGAAACAACCGCAAAGAAATTTGAAGGAATCAGGAACGGGAAAATAGTGGCGTCATCACTAGGCCGGAACATAGAACAGATGAGACCAACAGGTTTTGACGGATAGCCATATCCGCCCAGCGGGAGACTGTCCGTTGCAAACGCCGTGGTGCGTTCAAAATGATATGGCCCTGCCGAAGTCTTCCGTTGCTGTTCCCTGAACGTTCTGAGTATTGTTTTAACCGCTTCTTTCCATCGTTCATCAAATGGAGCCGTATCCCCGCTGATTTTCCAGTATTGATGAGCAAGCCGGATGGGATAACACAGGGAATCAATCTCCCATTTCCGCTCGTGAATACCTGGCTTCATATCCGTGATGTCAGTCTTTTTCCATTCACTCAGTTTGGTTTCGTCTTTATAAAACGCATTTGCGTAAGGATCCAGGAGAATGTACCCGGTTTGCCTGTTGATCACACCCGCTATTAGTTGTTGTAGTTTTCTATCTTTCTGTATCAGCGGAAGATAGGGCCAGACCTGTGCGCTGCTGTCGCGCAACCACATGGCATCTATATCACCGGTGATGACGTAGGTATCCGGCCGGCCATCACGCATACCAAAATCAACCGTGGTGTCCAGGGTATCCGGGAAACAATTTTCAAACAACCAACCCAGCTCTTTATTAGACAAGCTGCTTCTCATCCGCACAATTGTTTCTTCCACTGCGTCGCTGGTAAACCGCCGGTCCTGCATTTTCGGACGCATGCTTTCCCATTCATCCCTTCCAAGGCCAAAAACAGGTACACCCGGCATGGCCAGCCCCATGGTCATGACCCCGGCCGATCTGATAAATCTTCTTCTGCTGGTCATATTCGCAAAAATTTTTAATTTTTCTTCTGAATCCAGACAATACACTAAACTAAAATATTATTCTGAGAGCAGTAAAAACAATTCCTGCAAACAGCCATAGTTTTATAATTTTGCGTGCAATTACCACCCATGAAAGAGAGGCTGAAGAATTTATCCGGACAATTGGCAGGTGATCTCTATACCGACGATACCACGCGGACACTCTATGCCACCGATGCATCGGCCTACCGGGAGATGCCGCTGGCTGTGGCCATACCAAAAAATGATGACGACCTTAAACTACTGATTGATTTTGCGGCTAAGAATCAGACTTCCCTGATCCCGAGAACCGCCGGCACTTCCCTGGCCGGACAGGTTGTGGGCAGTGGTATCATCGTGGATGTCTCCAGAAATTTCAACCGGATCCTGGAACTGAATGTTCACGAACATTGGGTTCGGGTTCAGCCGGGCGTGATCAGAGACGTGCTGAATTTGTATCTATATCCGCATGGCTTGTTTTTTGGTCCGGAAACATCCACGGCAAACCGCGCCATGATGGGTGGCATGGTGGGTAATAACTCCTGTGGCTCCAATTCGGTTGTTTACGGCAGTACACGGGAACACCTGCTGGAAGTCACGGCCCTGCTCAGCGATGGTTCAGAAGTTGTATTCAAATCGGTCAGCAGAGAGGAATTCAACCGGAAATGCGAAAATCAAAACCTGGAAGGGAATATATATAAAACAGTAAGGTCCCTGCTCTCCAATCCCGGCAATCAGGCTGAAATAACCAGGGAATTTCCAAAGAAAAGTATTGAAAGAAGGAACACCGGTTATGCGTTGGATCAACTGATGGATGCCGTTCCTTTTTTTGAAGGCCGGCCGGATTTTAATTTCTGCAAACTGATCGCTGGTTCGGAAGGAACGCTGGCGCTCCTGACGGAAATTAAATTAAATGTGGTCCCACTTCCCCCAGCAGAAACGGGATTGCTTTGTGTCCATTTCAACAGTATTGATGAATCTTTACGGGCAAACCTGATTGCATTAAAATACAAACCAAGCGCCAGTGAACTGATCGACCATTATATACTGGAATGCACTAAAGAAAATATTGAACAAAGCAAGAACCGTTTTTTTGTTCAGGGCGAACCGGGGGCCATCCTGGTGATTGAATTCAGAAGATCCGGAAGGGCTGAAATTACGGAAATAGCGGGAAAGGTAGAAGCGGACATGAGGGCCGCCGGGCTGGGCTATCATTTCCCTTTATTATTTGGAGAAGACAGCAAAAAAATATGGAGTCTGCGCAAAGCCGGTCTGGGGCTGCTGGGCAATTTGCCCGGCGATGAAAAAGCGGTGCCCGTGGTGGAAGATACCGCTGTGGATGTAAACGATCTGCCCGGCTACATCAGCGATTTCAATAAAATTCTGGAAAAATACAAACTGCATGCCGTTCACTATGCACATGCGGGCTCAGGCGAAATCCATCTACGACCGATCATTAATTTGAAAACCGTGGAGGGCAATAAACTTTTCAGAACCATTGCGCAGGAAATTGCCACCCTCGTTAAAAAATACAATGGCTCACTCAGCGGGGAACATGGGGATGGAAGGCTCCGGGGTGAATTCATCAAACAAATGGTGGGCAATAAGAACTACGAATTGTTTAAAATCATTAAACGCACCTGGGATCCGGCTAATATTTTTAATCCGCACAAGATCGTGGATACCCCACCGATGAATACCATGTTGCGGTATACGCCAGGGCAAAAGACACCGGATTTCAAAACGGTATTCCGGTTTAAGGGCCAGAATATCTTACAGCATGCCGAACAATGCAATGGCTCCGGCGACTGCCTTAAATCACATTTGTCCGGCGGCACCATGTGTCCATCCTATATGGCCACCCGGAATGAAAAAGATTCCACGAGGGCAAGGGCGAATATCCTGCGGGAATTCCTGACCAATTCCCAAAAGATAAACCGGTTCGATAACCAGGAGATTTATGACGTGATGGATCTCTGTCTGAGTTGCAAGGGCTGCAAATCGGAATGCCCTTCCAATGTGGATGTGGCCAAGCTGAAGGCTGAATTCCTGCAGCAATACCACGATGTTCACGGTGTGCCCTTCCGATCCAGGATGATCGCCAACTTCAACAGAGCTTCCCGGTTAGGATCCATTGCGCCCGGAATGTATAATTTCATGATGACGAATGCAGCCATCAGCGCACTGATCAAACGCATATTGGGCTTTGCCGGAAAACGTTCCATGCCCACCCTTCATAATACAAGCCTGGGAAAATGGTACAGGAACAGAAAGCATCCGGCCTTCCATCCGGCGGCAAAAAAGAAAGTGTATCTGTTCTGTGACGAATTTACCAATTACAACGATACGGAAATCGGCATCAGGGCCATCCTGCTGCTGGAAAAGCTGGGTTATAAGGTTGTAATACCGCCGCATGAAGAAAGCGGCCGGGCCTGGATGTCCAAAGGACTTATCCGGGCGGCTAAAAAGATTGCGAATAAAAATATCGCTTCTTTAAGTAAACTGGTAACTGCGGAAATGCCTTTGATTGGCATTGAACCCAGCGCCATTCTTACTTTCCGCGATGAATACATTGACCTGGCGGAAGACGAGAACCTGGAAGCAGCAAAATCCCTTGCTAAAAACGTTTTCTTAATAGACGAATTTATTGCGGGGGAAATCGAACTGGGAAATATCGACCGGTCTGTTTTTACAAAAGAAACCCGGTTAATCAAACTTCATGGGCATTGCCATCAGAAGGCTTTATCATCCCTTTCGGCGTCCTTTAAAATACTTTCTTTCCCAGAAAATTATACAGTAGAAAACATTCCTTCGGGTTGTTGTGGCATGGCTGGATCTTTTGGATTTGAAAAAGAGCATTATGATCTTTCCATGCAAATTGGTGAGCTGGTATTATTGCCGGCAATCAGAAGCCAGCCGAAGGATGTTATCATTGCCGCAACAGGCACCAGTTGCAGGCACCAGATAAAAGACGGCGCCGGGAGAATAGCGCTGCATCCTGTTGAGATATTGTTCCAGGCGCTTGAAAAATAAGTTATAAATCGCCCTGTACGCTTCTTTTTTCTTCCAGTTCACCTGTAATTTCAAGTACCCGTTTTTCAGAGAGCGGGTATAAAGCAATAAAAAAAACAGATATCAGGGCTCCCGCTGCAGGCAGAAAACTCAGCATAAGCCTGATTCCGGATTGCACGTCTGATCCCTGAACTACATTCGCCTTAAATCCAAAGGCACCGAGCAACCAGCCGGTGAGCGCCCCGCCGATTGTCCAGCCCAGCTTTTGAGACATGGAGGAAGAAGAGAAAATCAGACCCGTAGCCCGTCTTCCGGTTTTCCATTCGGAATAATCCACGATATCTGCATACATGGACCATAACAGTGGGAATATTATGCCCGCGCCAATGCTGATGAAGAACTGAAAGACAAATATCATTATGATCTGATGCGAATCAAACCAGTAAAAAATAACACTCAGCACAGAAGCCATACTCATGGCAAAAAGAAAGGTTTTCTTTTTGCCCACTTTGTTGGCTATAGGAGAAGCCAATATTACACCTATAATATTGGCGGCCTGTCCCATAGTCAGGTATAAGGTGGACCAGCTGATAACCGTGGCCCCCATCTTAAAAGCTTCCGCATTCTGAATAACGTATTTAAAATAATAAATGGCGGCCCCATCACGGATAGAATTAAAGATCAATGCCGCTACCCCGGCGCCCAGCAATATCCACCAGGGTCTGTTTTTGACCAAATCACTGACATCGCTCTTTAAGGATGGTTTTTCAGATTTCAGCGGTTGCACCCTTTCTTTCACCCAGGAAAAACAGAGTATGAAAATCACTACACAGAGTACCGCGATCACCATAACAGCCAACTGCCAGCCCAATTTGGCATCCACGATCCCTCCGGCTTTTTTACTGAATATATTCACCAGCGGCTCGATGAGCGCCAGCGCAATCAAACTGCCTATAAAAGCAAAAGCCATCCTGAAAGAAGCGAGTATATTTCTTTGTTTTGGATCTGCTGAAATGACACCCAGTAAGGAAGCATAGGGAACATTGATGAGTGAATAGATCATCATCATCAACGAATAGGTGATATAGGCGTATATCAGCAGGCCCTTTCCGGAAAAAGAAGGTACCGTAAAAGTGAGTACGCCGATTATTCCAAAAGGAACGGACACATACAGCAGATACGGACGAAATTTTCCCCATCTGGATCTGGTCCGGTCGGCGATGACGCCCACTACCGGGTCAAAAAAAGTATCCCATATGCGGGTGATCAAAAACATGGTGCCCACTGCAGCCGCAGCAATCCCAAATACGTCAGTATAAAAAAACAGCAGATAGATGCTAAACAGTTTCCAGAACATGGACGAGGCCATGTCCCCAAAACCATATCCTATCCGTTCTTTCAGTTTAATCCTTTCTGTCATAATCTTTTTCGGCTGCTTTATTATCCGGATCCGAAAGCCATATATTCAGGAAAAATAAAGATAATCCCATTAACCCGGAGACCCATTCCATAATCATCCTGTTGTGATACTTTTTTAGCCAATTCCCCCTCGCCGGATCCCTTGCTCCGAAACGTCTTCAACCATTACCTGCTAACCCTGAATTTTGCTAATTTTTCCGGTGTTATAATAGAAAGTGGTTCTACCTTAGTAGTCAACCAAACTAAAAGGAAATGAAAAACAGCAACTCAAACACATCAAACCCGAGAAGGGACTTTATCGGAAAGCTGGCTGCCGGAGCAGCCGCGATGGGCATGGCGTCCATCGTCGCTCCCGTAAATGCAGTAGCCGGCACGGAAATACCTCTCTATACAGCTGGCGATCCGGAAGCGTGGCTCGCCAGGATAAAGGGAAAACACCGTATTGCATTCGACGTTACCCATCCGAATGGAACGATGCCCTTCGCATGGCCCAAGGT
Source organism: Chitinophagaceae bacterium (assembly GCA_041691395.1). Lineage (GTDB taxonomy): Bacteria > Bacteroidota > Bacteroidia > Chitinophagales > Chitinophagaceae > Puia. The sequence goes on along the minus strand of JBEPUT010000016.1, from coordinate 42,220 downwards.
TTTCCTGATGACCAATGGCGCAGCGGCAAAGGACTGCAGCGTAGTGGTGATTTTGCGGCATGATGCGATACCCTTTACCATGAACAGTGATCTCTGGGCAAAATATAAATTCGGTGAATTATTTAAGATCAATGATCCGCTCACGAAGGCGCCTGCGGTTCGCAATCCTTTCTGGGAACCGAAAACCGGCGATTATACCGTTCCGGGTATCGGGAATGTGGATATCGGCATCAATCAACTGATGCAGGATGGTGTGCTGTTTTGCGCATGCGATGTTGCCATCACGGTGTTCAGCGCCATAACCGCTGCCGGCATGAATGGGAATGCCGCGGAAATAAAGAAGGAATGGGAGGCTGGCCTGTTGCCGGGCGTTCAACTGGTACCATCGGGTGTATGGGCAGTTGGCCGGGTGCAGGAGCATGGCTGCTCCTACTGTTTTGCCGGTTAAGTTATTTTTTTTGTGCAAATAACCAGGGCAATAAATCCGGTTCGGCAAATGCATCGTCCCAACTGTTGTGTCCGGCTTCCGGATACTCGGTATATTTTGCATTTTTCGCTCCGGCATCCTGTAATGCTTTAATCAGGTTGCGGTCCGGTTGCGGGTTAACCACATTGTCTTTTGCGCCATGGAATATCCATACCGGAACATGGGAGGCTTTCTGTATATACAGATCCACATTCACCTGCCCGCAAATGGGAAAGGCAGCAGCAAAATACCGGGGATAATGAACCACCAGATCATACGTCCCAAATCCGCCCAGCGATAATCCACCCAGGTAGATCCTCTTTTTATCGATCCTTTTATGATCTGCCAAACTGTCCATCAAAAGCTTCACCAACCTTTCCGGAGTGGTCAGTTCCCCCAGATTTAGCTGCTTATTAAATGCGGCTGTGGTGTCCCGGCGATGCGGAAAGCTTGACCAGGCTGTGTTCAGCGGGCATTGCGGAAAGATCACGACCGCTGGAAACTGACTGCGGAGTCCCGGTTTTAGAAAAAGATCGCCCCCATGAACCAGCTGAAGGGCATTGTCGCTGCCGCGCTCTCCCGAACCATGCAGGAATATCAGGAGCGGGTAGCGTTTTCCTTTCTCTGCATTTTCCGGATAAAGTATCCGGTAGCGGAGGGTGTCGCCATTGCGGATAAAGAGCGCTCTTTGATACAGGCTGCTGTCCTGGGCAGACAGCATATCAACGAAGAATAATAGCATGGTAAATAAAAGGATCCTTTTCATGTGGACATACATTTTGAGATAATGACTTTAAAATCCAATTAAATATAAAAAGAAAACCATAAAGCAGTTAAATATTCGGGGAAACAGAAAAAAATGTCCTGCTTCGCCAGATTATAACACGCCATGCACGATTAAAATTCTTCTTGTAGTCCTTCACAATGCGTTGGTAAAATGCCTCAAAAAAGATCCATCCATGGATTGCCCGGAGCTGGTAAAATTGCTGCACACTTATCCAAATGTAAAAGTCGCGGGCCACGGCCGCGACTATTATATGGACGGTGTAAGATACACGGTAGTGGAAGATCATACCCTCTTTACGTATCAGGTAAATGCCAGTCAGAACCCCGTGCTGAACAGCGATAGAGTCGGATGATAACGGCCGTCAATATCCGTTTAGCGCAAAATACCCGATCACGGCTGCATCAAGGATCAATAACCCCAGGGCCAGAATAATAGCCCATTTCAAGAATTTCAGGCTCATTTTATTAAGGATTGTGTATACAATACTAACATCAATTATGGTTTTCTAAAAGGGTGTTTTCCCCCTTTTTTACCTGGGTATTTCTCCCGGAACAGCCTGAAAATATCCTGGTATTTACTATGCTCCCCTTCAGCTTTTCCGGGGATTTTCCCTGTCGTCCTCTCATGCATTGCCTTAAACATCTCCGATAGTTTACGGGGCCGGCCGCTATGTAAAATGCCTCCCCACGCATTGCCGGCCAGGCATCGCAGGGAAGCACATAACAGAAACTTCTTTAACGATTTATTACTCCGTAAAAAAAGCGCTGTCAAAATTACTGTCAATCTGAAAACGTCTTACCCCGCGGGCCTTCAGGGTTTCAATATCCGCAGCCGCCCCTTTAAGATAGTCGGGTCTGCGCCGGTAAGTAAAGATGTTCACGGCTGCCACAACCATGATTCCTTTCTGTTCCGCCCATTGTGTATCGCCTGCCTGTATATCTTTTACACCGCCGAAAAGATAATAATGCGCTGGATCATACCCTGCCTTAAGGCTGTTTTCTTCCAACTGACGGCGTGTACAGCTCAACCGGACTTTGCCCGTAAAGAAATCGGTAGAAGAGTCGGTTCCGATCATCAGCGCGTGTTCCCGGAGATCGTATTTATCCAAAAGCCGGAGTATCTGATTAAACAGACCAGTATCATAACCCTCAAACTTCGTGTCGAGCATAACCTGGATATGCCCTTCACGGCACCTGGCAAAAACCTGATCCAGACTCAGCACGCGGCTCCCCTTCGAACTCTTCAATTGTTGAATATGATCCCAGTTCATATCTGACACCGCACTATCCACGCCGTAGTAACGTTTGAAATTCCGGTCGTGGTTAATGATCAGCACCCGATCCTTGGTGACCCGCATATCCATTTCCACCATATCATATCCCCGCAGGATGGCTCCTTCGAGCGCAGGCAGGCTATTCTCTGCATTGGTACTATCTACCACACCGCCCCGGTGGGCAATTAAAAAATAACCGGGCAACCGCCGCGCGTTGACAGACTGTGCATCGGTTGCCGGACTATACAATGCGCTGATGAGTGCAGGAAAAATAAACCATCGCGGGAAAAGCACCATACGTTTTTGTTTTATTGATGACGGGTAAATCGATGAATTCAACAGGCAGCATCAGCAGATGAGAAACTAGGCAAACGGTTGACTATGTATCTTATCGCAAAATAATATATATTCCATAAGCGATTCATTGTCGTGATTAAATCCACCCCGGGAATTCTCTGCATTTTCCGGTGCTTATAGTCCCTTTTTTTTCAAATAAATTTCGTTCCAATGAGCAACAGAAAATTTAAAAGGAGATCATTTATAAAAAATACCATTTTCGGTGGTCTGGGTGCTTCGGTTATTAAGATGGATTCCAAACAATCGGACGACCATAAGAGCAATCCGGACTCCAAATTACCCGATCCAACCGGAAATCCCCGAAATGCAAAAAAAATAATTGTCGGTGGCGCTGGCATTGCGGGGCTTTGCACGGCCTATGAGCTGATGAAAAAGGGACATGATGTTGTCGTGCTGGAGGCATCCGGACGGCATGGCGGCCATGTGTATACGGCGCACGATGGATTGTCGGACGGATTATATGGTGATTTCGGACAGGAACATTTTACCAAACCGGGCTATGTTAAATATTGGGAATATGTTGCTGAATTTGGTCTGGACGCACTTCCTTATCCAAGACGCATAAATATGCTGAGGAGGATCGACGGAAAATTTTATTCGGAGGCGATGTTGCACGATCCGGTTGTTTTACGGGCATTTGGATTCAATGAAAGAGAAGTTGCCTATTTGGCCAGGAATTTCTGGACGGACCTGGAACTACTTTATAAAGCGCCTTACCTGGATAAGTTTACCGACGAATACCAGCCGTTCAACGTTGGGTATGATGACTGGGATAATATTTCCCTTGACGCATTTTTTATAAAGGAAGGGGCATCCAAAGGGGCTTTGAAGTTTATAGGCGACGCAAATACTTCCGCTTTGGCCTCCCTGTGGGGAACAGCTATATTGAAAATGAGGGGCGTGCCCCTTTGGCCAACAGAAATCTTCCGGCTTAAAGGAGGCAACCAGATGCTTCCGAACGCATTTGCAAAGCGGCTCGGTGAACGGGTAGTGCTGGATGCGAGAATTACGACCATAAAAAACGGTGAATCCGGCGTTACGGTAACCTTTAAAAAACACAATGAGCAAAAAGAACTATCAGCCGACTACTTTGTGAATTGCATTCCGTTGCCAGCGTTCCGCCATATTCTCATAGAACCTGCTGTTTCTCCGGAAAGACAATATATTTTCGACAACCTCACGTACGATTCTTACCAGCGATTCGTATTTCAGGCGAGCTCGAAATTCTGGGTTGAAGACGGGCTGAGTATCAATATGAATTTTGACAGTCCGGATCTTTGGGCCGTCTGGCAGAGTGCGGAAGAAGTTGACACAAACAGAGTAATTATTTTAGGAACCGGGGCCGGGGGCATTTCACCGCAAAGGGCATTGGCCGCATTCCGTGACATGTATCCGGGTAAAAAAGACAGTATTGAACAGGTAATCAGTAAGGACTGGACAAAAGAAATCTATTCCTCTACCTGTGAAAGAACATCATTCCCCATCGGAACCTTCAAAAAATTCTGGCCTATGCTGATGAAACCCGAAGGCCGCATTCATTTTGCCGGCGCATACGCGGATAATCTGAACTGGGGAACAGAAGCGGCCACAAGATCCGCCAACCGGGTGGCCACCGAAATACATGAAGCATAATACGGATTGAGAAATGCCCAGCCAATTATCGCGTGCGCCGGATTCGAATAAATATGGGTAAGCAGTTAAAATATTTTGGGATTTTTTTGCTGATGCTCTCTGGCCAGCATGTTTTTTCCCAGATACGTGTTCTGGATAAAGGAATGCATCATTTGCGGGTGAAGAATGAACCGGAATGGGCAGGATTTCCCGGCAAACCCATGAAGCAACTCAGGATTGAATTCAATGCAAAAACAAATGACGCCGAACAAACACTTTGCCTGAGGCAGGAGGATGTCACGCGTAACTGGATAGTGCGGCTGAACGGAAAGGAACTCGGCAAACTTGATCAGGATGAAAAGGCAATCATCGGATATTTTCCTATCCCTGCCCAAACACTGAATACGGGCGCAAATTTACTTACTATAAATCAGTCCGATTCCCTTGCTGATGATATCCGCGTGGGAGAGATCGGCATAAAGGATCTCCCTTTTGTGAACTTATTAACCGAAGCGGAAATAAGCGTTTCAGTGGTTGACCGGAAAGACAATTTATTGGTTCCTGCGCGGATCACCATTGTAAATTCCGACGGCGCATTGCAGCCGGTGGCAGCGGTTGATGACCAATACCTGGCCGTTCGTACAGGTTGTGTTTACACAGGAAACGGAAAAGCTTCGTTTACCCTTCCAGGTGGAAAATATACCATTTATGCGAGTCGTGGTTTTGAATATGCGGCAGATTCGTTTTCAGTCATGCTCAAACCCGGTGAGCGAACAGAAAGGAAATTGATCATCACGAGAGAAGTGCCAACAAATGGCTGGGTTTCTTCAGATACGCATATTCATACGTATACCTACTCGGGACACGGGGACGCCACGCTCCGGGAACGCGCAATTACCATTGCGGGTGAAGGTTTAGAACTTCCGATTTTGACAGACCATAATATTTTCGTGGACATTGACTCCATGGCAATGGCCATGAAGGTGCGGGATGATTTCACCCCGGTTACGGGTGAAGAATTTACGACCTCAATAGGGCATTTTAATGTTTTTCCTATGAGGAAAGGGTCGAAAGTACCGGATTACCGGGTGAAAGATTGGAATGAGGTCATACGGAACCTGGACACATCGGTAAAGGGCAGGGCCATTATTTTGAATCATGCAAGGGACTTACATGACGATTTCCGGCCCTTTGACCCCAGACATCATGTGGCTGTGGCAGGAATGGATCTGGGTGGAGAGGGTTTCCCCGCTAATGCCATGGAAGTGCTGAATTCAAGCTCCCAGCAAAAGGATTTTATGCGGCTTTTTCTTGACTGGTTTGGCATGCTGAACCGGGGCCATTATCTGACACCGGCAGGAGGCAGCGACTCCCACGACGTCAGCCATTATCTGGTAGGACAGGGAAGAACTTATATTAAATGTGCGGATGACCAGCCGGGTAATATAGATGTGAACCAAGCCATGGCTTCTTTCCTGGCAGGACGGGTGATGGTCAGTTTCGGTCTTCTGACGGAAATAATAGTGAATGGAAAATATGGACCCGGCGATTTAGTGACAGCGTCGAAAGAAGTAACCGTGTCGGTACGTGTACTTGGACCTGGTTGGTTACAGGCAGATCGTGTATCCCTCTATGCAAATGGTCAAAAGATCCGGGAGGTCAGTATCAAAGGAATTGGCAAAGACGGTGTAAAATGGAGCGGCTCCTGGAACATTCCCGTATCCAGGCAGGATGTATTCCTTGTTGCTATTGCTGAAGGCCCCGGTCACTCTACTCCTTTTTGGCCAATTCCTAAACCTTATCAGCCAACTTCCATTGTGTGGCATCCGAAAGTAATCGGATCCTCAGGTGCTGTTTGGATTGATGGAGACGGAAATGGGAAAAAGACCAGTGCGTTTGATTATGCAAACGAGCTGATCACCCAAACCGCCGGTGATTTTCGTAAATTGCTGGATGGTCTTTCTGACTATGATGAGACCGTTTCCGTTCAGGCTGCTGCAATATTACAACAGCGTGGTATATTGCTGTCGAATGCTGAATTAACAGGGAAACTCAAACATGCATCGCCTTCAGTTCAAAACGGATTTAAGGCATTCCGCCATGCCTGGCGTTTGACAGATCGCAATTTTTCGATACTGAACCATAAGGAATAGCTATAGGGCGCCGCCTCTGTGCCTTCGAAAATAAGTTTCTTGTATTGCCAGTTCATTAAATGCAAGATGAGCATGGCAACACCTTATGGCTACCTGCCAATTTTTATTTTAACGAAAAAAGCAGCTAATATTGATTTATGGAAAGAGCAGGTGCTAACCATTCCTCATGCAGGGGAAAAATCAAAAGAACTGCCCTGCTCTTTTGGTTTTTCCCAATCCTGCATTTGGGGTGCCGTCAACAAGACCGCAACTGGGGTATCTATAAGTCGGATGCATCCAGCACCAGTTATTCACCCTATACGGATATCCATACGCAAAATCTCAGCAGGCTCAGGCTGGCCTGGACCTTCAACCCGGACGATGCCACCGAAGGCGCAAGATTTGGTGCCAGTGAATCGAATCCCATCGTTGTCGATGGAATCATGTATACTTCTTCCGCGCGGCATAGGATTTATGCCATCGATGCCGGCACCGGTAAACAGATATGGTCCTTTGACCCCTTTAACGGGGGCCGCGGTGGCGGGGTTTGTCGCGGCGTTACGTATTGGAAAGACGGAGCCGATAAAAGAATCCTCTTTACCGCCGGTGACCAGCTTTTTGCATTGAATACCGAAACCGGCAAGCCCATTCCCAGCTTCGGCGATAGCGGAAGAGTAAGTATGAATGTGGGCATGCGCGGCGATCCCAAACTCATTTCTGTCAGACCCACTTCACCTGGTATTATATTTCAGGACCTGCTGATTATCGGAAACGAAGTATCCGAATTATACGGAGCCCAGCCCGGATATGTTAGGGCTTATCATGTGAAAACGGGTAAGCTGATGTGGACCTTCCATACCATTCCAAAACCCGGAGAGCCGGGATATGAAACCTGGCCCAAAGACGCATGGAAATACGCTGGGGGCGCCAACGACTGGGGCGGCCTAAGCCTGGATGAAAAAAGAGGAATGGTTTTTCTGGCCACGGGTTCACCCAGCTATGATTTCTATGGCGCGGACCGGGCAGGACAAAATTTATTCGGCAACAGTGTGGTGGCGCTGGATGCACGAACCGGTAAGTACCTTTGGCATTTTCAAACCATTCACCATGATCTGTGGGATTATGACCTCCCGGCACCGCCCAATCTCGTGACCGTTCTCCGTGACGGAAAAAAAATCGACGCCATAGCGCAAACATCCAAAGTTGGTTTTTTATATGTGTTGAACCGGGAAACGGGAGAACCGCTGTTTCCGGTGGAAGAAAGGCCCGTTCCTGCTTCCGATGTACCGGGCGAGCAGGCGTGGCCCACACAACCCTTTCCACTCCTGCCCAAACCCTATTCACGTCAACGCATGACCGAAGATGACCTCAGTGATTTTTCTCCGTCCGCGCATGATTCGCTGGTAAAAACATTCAGGCAACTCCGTTATGAAGGCCTGTTCACGCCTCCGTCGCTGAAAGGATCCCTGAATTTTCCGGGAACCATCGGCGGTTCGGAATGGGGTGGTGCCGCTTATGACCCGAACACAGGTATCCTGTATTTAAAGTCCAACGAATCCCCTGAAATCAATGTGCTGAAGAAACTGGATACGACGGATATTTCCACCCATCTGTCAGGATTTGATTTGGGCAGACAAACATACCGGATCTATTGTGCAGCCTGTCATAAAACGGACCGGTATGGCGATGAACCCCTGTACCCTTCTCTGGCTGACCTTAAAAAAAGAATGCCGGAAACCGAAGCGCTTCAAAAAATCAGGGAAGGCGGAGGTAGAATGCCTTCCTTCGCCGACATATTGAACGGGAAAGAAAAGGCACTCATCGATTTTTTATTTGATAAGCAGGGACAAAATCTATCCATACGTAGAGGTGATGTAAACGAGATCGAGGCAAATCGTTCATCCAAAACGGATACAGCTACTCGTTACCTGAATGTATCCGCCTATGGCGTTTGGAGGGATCGGGATGGGAACCCGGCCATCAAACCACCCTGGGGCGTCCTGAACGCCATCAATCTGAATACCGGAGAATATGTATGGAAGGTGCCTGCAGGGGATATTCCGGAATTGCGTAAGCCGGAAGAACGGGAAACAGGATCCGCCGGATCGCCGGGGCCGATGGTAACCGGTGGCGGATTGGTCTGGATCGCCGGCTCCAGGGACCGTTCCTTCCAGGCATTCGATAAAACCAACGGCAAACTACTTTGGACTTATATTCTCCCGGGCATCGGAACGTCCATTCCATGTTCCTATAAACTGAATGGTAAACAATACATCGCGATTTCCGTGGCAGGAAATAAAGAAACGCCCGCAGGATCTGTTCTGGCATTTGCATTACCGGATTGAAGTTTTCACCTGAAGTAGCAGTACCGCTGAGTAGTCTCTTAGTAATATCCGACGACTTTATCGGGACGTTTGTCGAGTTTTTACCGGATCTTTTTTCAATATTAATACTATTGTATCAGCAAAATAAATGATCTGCAGGCCAGGGATTTCACATCGGGTTGATACACATTATCCGTATTTTCATTCCTTGAAAAAAGCAGTCATTATAGGAAGTGGATTTGCCGGTTTGTCCGCGGCATGCTTTATGGCAAAAGCCGGTTTCGACACGACGGTATTGGAAAAACATGCTATACCGGGAGGCCGGGCCAGGAAGTTAACTGCAGATGGTTTTGTATTCGACATGGGGCCAAGCTGGTATTGGATGCCGGAAGTTTTTGAACGCTTCTTTAGCTTCTTCGACAAAAAGGTCACCGATTATTACCAATTAGACCGATTAAATCCATCTTACCGGATTTATTGGCCCGATTCGAAGATGGACATTCCTGCAGACTATACAGAATTGGGAAAGCTATTTGAAAGCATAGAAACAGGAAGCGCCGGGCGACTGGATCAATTTATGAAAGAGGCGGAGTATAAATATAAGGTAGGAATAAACAAGCTGGTGTACAAGCCCGGGTTATCGCTGGCGGAGTTCCTGGACTTGGATCTCTTAAAAGGGGTTTTTAAGCTGGATGTGTTTACATCAATGAAAAAACATGTCGGCAAGTATTTTAAAAATACCCGTTTACGACAGTTAATGGAATTCCCAACCTTGTTTTTGGGCGCTTTGGCCCAGGATACGCCAGCATTATACAGCCTGATGAACTATGCTGATATAAAATTAGGAACTTGGTATCCTCAGGGTGGCATGTACAAAGTCGTAGAAGGAATGCATTCTTTGGCAAAAGAATTAGGCGTAAAATTCTTATTTAACATGGACGTAAGCGAAATAAAAGTGGCAAAGAGAAAGGCAAATGGGGTTGTCGCAAAAGACTTATTGTCTGAAGAACATTTATATGAAGCAGATGTAGTAATTGGAGCCGCAGACTATCAATACATGGAGATGAATTTGCTCCCAAAAGAAAGCAGATCATACAGTAAAAAGTATTGGGACTCCAGGGTGATGGCACCCAGTTGCCTGCTGTATTTCGTAGGGCTAAACCGGAAATTGAAGGATATCCGGCATCATTCCTTATTTTTCGACACGGACTTTAACGAACACGGGAAAGAAATATACACATCGGGGAAGTGGCCGGAAGATCCCTTATTTTATGTATGTGCAGCATCGGTAACTGATAGCACGGTGGCAGCCGCCGGGAATGAAAATCTGTTCTTTCTAATTCCCGTAGCCGCTGGTTTACAAGGAGATACGGAGGAATTACGGGAAACCTATTTTCAAAAAATCCTCTCCCGGTTTGAAGAAAAGACAGAGCAGCCCGTCAGGGATGCCATTATTTATAAAAAAACCTATTCGGCAAGCAACTTCACAAACGATTACAATTCATTTAAAGGCAATGCCTATGGACTTGCAAATACCTTACGTCAAACGGCGGTTTTAAAACCTTCTTGTAGGAGTAATAAGATAAAAAACGTATTTTTTACGGGCCAATTGACTGTACCGGGTCCAGGGGTTCCCCCCAGTTTGATAAGTGGTGAGGTAGTAGCAAAAGAAGCGCTCAAATATCTAAATAAACAGAGTACCCTGTTGAAATCCGGTTGAACAAAACAAACCGCTTGTTATGATAACTAACCATTAAAGCATCTCCGGGATATGATAACTTTATTCCATGAACTTTGCGAGCAGTGCAGCAAAAGCACTACGCAAAAATACAGCACTTCATTTTGCAGCGCCATCAGATTGCTACATCCTGAACTCCGGACCCCAATCTTTAATATTTACGGATTTGTACGCTTTGCAGATGAAATTGTTGATACTTTCCATGACTATAATAAGGCAGAATTACTGTTTGAATTTAAAAAAGAAACATATAAAGCTATTGAGAGAGGTATCAGCTTAAACCCTATTCTGCACAGTTTTCAGAAAACGGTCAAGTCCTATTCCATTCCTGAAGAGCTAATTGAAGCTTTTTTTAAAAGTATGGAAATGGACCTAAGCAAAACGATTTACAATAGCCATGGATATGAAGAATATATTTATGGAAGCGCCGCAGTAGTGGGGCTCATGTGCTTGTATGTTTTTTGTGAAGGGGATAGCGCCATGTATGCAAAACTTAGACCTTCTGCCCAATCTTTGGGTGCTGCTTTTCAGAAAGTTAATTTTTTAAGGGACGCGAAAACCGATTATGAAGAACTCAACAGGACTTATTTCCCTGAAATTGACTTCAAGAATTTTACGCAAAATATGAAAAAAGGAATCGAAGCTGATATAGAGGAGGATTTTAAAGATGCTTATAAAGGCATTATGATGTTGCCCGCAAAAGCAAAGTTCGGCGTTTACGTAGCCTATAAATATTATTTATCTCTTTTTCATAAGATAAAAAAAACCACTCCTTCAAATATTCTCGAACAACGTATACGTATACCCAATTATGGCAAAATCTATATTGTAGCAAAAGCCGGTGTGAGGAGCCAGCTGCATATCTTGTAATTATGGATATTACTGTAAGGGGCGAACCCGGCCACCACAAATCATGCGCGGTTATAGGTGCCGGAGTGTCGGGAATTGCAGTCGCTATCCGAATGCATAAAAAAGGATACGCCGTCACCGTGTACGAAGCCAATAGGTTTCCAGGCGGGAAGTTGTCCACAGAAAGCTGCAAAGGTTATCGATTTGATATGGGCCCATCCGTATTCACCATGCCCGGATATGTAGATGAATTATTTCAACTCGTTGGAAAGAACCCGCGCGACTTCTTTAACTATTCGCCCCTCGACCCGGTTTATCGCTACTTCTTTGAAGACGGGAGTGTGTTACCCGCCAGGCATGGCAAGGAACAGTTCGCTTCCGTTATGGCCGCCAACAGCGGGGACGCCAAAGAGGATATCATAAAATACCTGGATAAATCTGAAATCATTTACAACCTGACAGAAGAGGTTTTCTTAAAGAATTCTTTACATAAACTAAAAAGCTTTTTCACCTGGCCAACCTTAAAAGGCATTCTGAATTTTGGCAAAATCGGAGCTTTTGATACCATGAACGGGGCAAATCAAAAAGCTTTTACAGATCCCCGATTGGTACAGGTCTTTAACCGCTATGCCACGTACAATGGATCAAGTCCATATTTATCACCTTCTACTTTAAACGTAATTGCCCATGTAGAAATCGTGAAAGGCGCTTATTACCCTTTCGGTGGCATGTACAGCATTACGAAATCTTTAGTGCAGCTCGCTCAGGACATCGGTGTTCAGTTTCGTTTCTCGACTCCCGTAAGGGAAATATTGACAGAAAATAAAAGAATAGCAGGCATCCGGACGGATACGGGGAGGACCGAATATGATGTGGTGATAAGCAATATGGACATATATAACTGTTACCAGCAGCTGCTTCCAAAGGTTAAAAAACCAACTAAAACCTTAAACCAGCCCAAATCAAGTTCAGGTATTATATTTTACTGGGGTATAAAAAAGGAGTTCAGCCAGCTTGGACTGCATAATATTTTATTCAGTAACCATTATGAGGAAGAATTTAAGGCCATCTTCTCTGAAAAATCCATTCATCACGATCCCACGGTTTATCTAAACATAACCAGCAAACATACTCCCGAAGATGCACCTCCGGGTTGTGAAAACTGGTTCACTTTCATCAATACACCAAACAACAGCGGTCAGGATTGGGACAAACTGATCCTGGATGCCAGAACCAATATCATTAAAAAGATAAACCGAATATTAAAAACGGATATTGAACCCCTCATCGAAAGCGAACTGGTTTTTGATCCCCGGGTGATTGAAAGCCGTACTTCCAGCGCTTTTGGGGCCATCTACGGCAACAGTTCCAATAATAAATATGCTGCGTTCTTGCGACATGCGAATTTTTCGAAAGAGATCAAAAACCTGTTTTTCTGTGGTGGAAGTGTTCATCCGGGACCCAGCATCCCATTATGCCTGCTCTCGGCCAAAATCACGGCAAGCCTGGTAAAATAAATTGTGTAAATTGATCCTTGACTATTATATTATTACACTGAAAAATGAATACCCTTCCCATTGTAGAAATAAAACACCTGACAAAAAAGTTTAAAAATTCTCCAGAAGATGTTTTGAAAGACATATCCTTTACTGTCGAGCGGAATGAAATATATGGTTTACTCGGGCCCAATGGTGCGGGCAAGACTACCACGCTTTCTATTCTTTGCGGTTTATTCCCTCCCAGCAGCGGTTCCGTTTTAATTGACGGAAGAAATATTCAGAAGGACCTTCCCTACATCAGGAAAATAGTTGGTATTGTGCCGCAGGATATTGCCCTTTATTCCAGTTTAACAGCGAAAGAAAATCTTGACTTCTATGGTCATATGTATGGGTTGAAAGGAAAGGATCTGAAATATAAAATCGCCTATTGGCTGGAAAAACTCGACCTGACCGATGCGGCCAATCGCCTCGTATCCAATTTTTCGGGTGGCATGAAGAGGAGAATAAATTTAATTGCCGGCATTTTGCACCAACCTAAAATCCTGTTTCTGGATGAACCAACCGTGGGCGTGGATGTGCAGAGCCGCAGCGCGATCATCACCCATTTGAAAGAACTCAATAAAGCAGGAACGACGATCATCTATACTTCGCATCTCATGGAGGAAGCTGAAAACTTCTGCACATATGTTTCAATTATTGACCATGGGAAAATATTAACAGGCGATTCGCCCGCCGCCTTAATTTCCTCCTTTAAGGGTTCCGCTAACCTGGAAGACGTATTTTTAGGACTCACCAACAGAAAACCAAGAGATTGATGATCAGCAAGCTGACGGCCTCAGTCCGGAAAGAATATTTGCTGCTGGTGCGGGACAAGATGGGTTTGTCCATCTTATTCCTTATGCCCATGGTCCTCATCTTTGTTATGACCCTGATACAGGATTCCGCTTTCAAAACATTAAATGAAAAGGGCATTCCGGTGGTATTCGTTAACAACGATAAAGATTCGCTGGGCCTTTTGATCGAAAAGGGTCTGCGCCATAATGACCTGTGTTCCTATAATGATTCAATTAATGGAAAACCGGCGACGGAGGAAACAGCCAAACAAGCGGTTGCAGAAGGAAAATTCCTGATAGGCATTATTATACCTGAAGGTGCAACCGCCGCCGTAAGAAAAAATGTAAACAGGCTGATCAGGCAAACAATCAATATCGATACGCAAAGTATTAAGTACGATTCTTCAGGAAGTGATTCCGCTGAAATTGATATTCTGATAGACCCGGTTGCCAAAAAATCTCTTGTCACGGCAATTACAAGCAGCCTGAGGGAATTTATTTCGGAAACCAAAACAAAGATTATGTTTGAAACATTTTCCCGGCAGATAGCCGAGATAATTCCCGATAAGTCCCGGGAACCGAAAAATGTTTTTGCCCAATCACAAATCATCAAATACAAAGAGATCTACGCCTCCAAAACAGCAAAAATGATTGTGCCCAATGCGGTACAGCATAATGTACCCGCATGGACCATTTTTGCCATGTTCTTTATAGCGATCCCCATTACCGGAAGCATTATGAAAGAAAAAAGCGAAGGAAGTGTTTTTCGTCTGCTCACCATGCCAAGCTCCTACCTGATACTGACCAGTGGAAAGCTGATTGTGTACGTAGGAGTATGCCTGGTTCAGTTTCTATTAATGATATCCGTTGGCTTGTACTTTCTACCGATGCTGGGACTGCCTACACTGGTACTTGGAAATAGCTTCTGGGGAATTGGTATCCTTACGCTGGCTACTGCATTGGCTGCCACCGGTTACGGCATACTGGTGGGCACACTTGCCTCCACGGAGCAGCAAGGGGCCATCATGGGGTCGCTGTCCATTCTTTTATTATCTGCATTAGGCGGTATCTGGGTGCCTACTTATGTAATGCCTGAATCTATGAGGGCCGTCAGCGCCTTCTCCCCGCTGAACTGGTCACTGGATGGGTATTATAAATTATTTTTAAGAAACTCGGAGGCTGCGGCCATACTGCCTGATGCGATGAAGCTGTTTGTATTTTTTATCACCACCATGGCTATTTCAACCTTCGCAAACCACATAAAAAGAAAGGTATAGATCATGGACGAAAATATCATTATAGCCGACATCAAGAGATTTATGGAAATCAACATCCTGGCCGGGAATATAAAATTGGATGGAGACACAATTTTACAAAATGCCGGAATAGATTCTTTTTCCATCATTGAAATCTTAGTTTTCATTCAGGAAAAGTATAAAATGCTGGTTCCAGACGACCATCTGGTACCGGAAAACTTCAAAACCCTGGCGTCTCTCGCCCATCTGGTAAATAAATTATCCGTTTAATAGTTTATAAAAAATGAGACCCTTCGATAAATCAATCCTGCCGGAAAAAGTGCTGTTATCCGGATCAGATTGCTTCCATCAGGTGTTGGACAAACATGCCCAAATTCATCGAGCCGGGAGCAATGTTATGCGCATTGTATTTTATTTTAATAACCAACTACCAATTGACAAAATAAAAAGGACTTTCAGCGATTCCCCCCTGATATACTGGCTCTGCAATATCAAATTGCAAAAAGGTCCATTATTTGGCATACCCCGCTGGCGTTACCTGGACAAAGGAAATGATATGGTTATCAATGAATATCATCATGCTGTTCCGAATGAAATACCGGAAATAATTTCACAAAGGGATATATCACTTGACGGAGAGCGATTTGTAGAAGCCGATATCATTTATTACTCCGGCAATAAAACAGCATTTGTTCTATCGTGGAACCATATCCTGATGGACGTGAAAGGTATCGGAATGCTTATTCATCACCTCAATGAGCTGACCAGCGGCAACGACAATTACCAGATTAAATCATTTTTCGCTGCCCGGGAAAAAAAAACCGGTTTATTTAGTCATATAAAAAATATGTACGAGGTAAAAAGATTCATTGAGGCCTCTTCTAGAGGGCCCATCGCGTCCATTGCCGGAAAAAAGAATCAAAGTACTGCCGCATTCAAGAATAGAATACTCCATTTTACCGCGGAAGAAACGAACACAATCAATGCGCATGCCATTAAAAACGGCGCGAGGTTTGGCGGCAACCTGTACTATTTATCCTGTTGTTCTCATGCCGTAAATAATGTTCTACAGCAAAGAAAGAAGGAGGGCGTACTGTGGATTCCGATCCCTTACGATGGCCGGCTGAAAGGATCTCTGGGTCCGGCCATTTCCAATACGATCGCTTTTCTATTTTATCGGGTTCCGGAAAAAGCTTTAACCAGCATAAAAGAAACCGTAACGTGCCTTTCCACCCAAATGACCGCACAGATAAAAGAAAAAATGCCGCGGAAATATAGTTTGCTTCTCAACCTGATGCGGCATATTCCGCTCCAGCTGTATTACTTTCTGGTGAGCAGAGGAGGCGAGGGCAGCTTCGCGAGTTTTTTGTATTCCTCTGCCGGAGAAACATTCAATGACTTAAAAACCCTGTTTGGCGAAACCATCAGCACGCTCACCATTTTCCCTTCGTCCACATTTCCGCCCGGATTAACTTTTTCGTTCCAGAAACACCGGGAAGCATTAAATATCAATATCGCTTATTCCCCGGATATTGCCGATAACTTTGAACTAAATAAAATTGAGTTGGATCTGAAAACTTTTCTATTGGGAATAAACGAATGAAGGAATCAACTCATACCGATGTCGTTGTGTTGGGAGGGGGCGCTTCCGGGATAGCTGCTGCAGTGGCAGCGGCAAAATCGGGGTTACGGGTAGCGCTGATAGAAAGAAACTCGTTTTTAGGGGGGCTGGCCACCGCTGCGGAAGTAGGTACGATTTGCGGCCTGTATAAGTTCAGTAAAAAAGAATCGTCAGAGTACATCGTGGGCCGGTTCGCAAAAGATTTTGCCGAACGCTTAAAAATAAAATCCGGAACAGAACCATTATTTAATTCCACCGGTCTGCATTACCTTCCTTACCATATTGAAGCCTTCAAAAAAATCTGTACCGATTTATTGGATGAACATAAAGTAAAGCGATTTCTCAATACTGAACTGTACAGTCTAAACCGGTCCGATACAAAAATTGAATCTGTTTCTATTAATACAGAGGGCGAATCCATCCGGTTTCCCATACGCTCCGTGATTGATTGTTCGGGTGATGGCCTCCTGAGCCAACTGGCTGATCTCCCGCTGATTGAAAGTGAGCATTACCAGGCTGCCGCTCAGGTGTTCACTTTACAAAACCTGAACGAAACCGATGAGGCCAAATTGGGATTTGTTTTAATGAAGGAGCTGCATTCCGCCATTAAGGAAAAAAAATTAGCTCACTATTTTGACCGGGTTTACGTGATTCCTGGATCTCTGATAAACAATTGCGTGAGCATTAAAATTGGCATTCCATTACATGTCACGCATACTCCCGAAAACTTGCCCGAATTAAAAAGGGTTGCTTATGCTTTTATTCATGAATTAACAGCGTATCTGATACAATATGTACCTGTTTTTAAAAAAGCGAGCCTGTTGCACATAGCCCCACAGGTTGGCATACGTGTCGGATTGCGCACGGTAGGAAAATACATCTTAACCGAAGAAGATGTGTTGCAATGTAAAAAATTTGAGGACGCCATAGCCAATGTTTCGTGGCCCATTGAAGAATGGGAACAGGACCGGCGGGTTAAAATGCGTTATTTAAAAGAAGATGATTTTTACCAGATCCCGGCCAGGTGTTTACAGTCCAACGCCATTAACAACCTGTTTACCGCTGGCAAGTGTATATCGGCAACAGACTCCGCCATTGCCAGCGCCCGCGTGATGGGGATTTGTTTACAAACCGGCTATGCCGCAGGTTGTATGGCGGCCGCAAACGCATTTGATTTTCCCCCGGCGGATACCATAAAAAAGATACAGGATCAGGAGCTTTGAGCAATTTCCTTACTCTTTATTAACTTCACTCCATGGGCGATTTCCCCGCTTTTGAGATTTTAAAAGAAGCCTCCGTCAACTGGCCGGAAAAGCCAGCTGTTTATGATAATTATGGCAGCATTACTTTTGCACAATTGTATGCCGAAGCAGAAGAACTGCGTTTAAAACTGAAGGAGCTTGGAATTAGGGAGGGTATGGCAGTCGGCCTGAAAGCCTGCAACGGACGCAATTTCATTACCGGTCTTTTTGCAGTTGTCGGATGCGGCGCAACGGTAATGCCTGTCTATCATCAACTGAAAAAACCGGAGATTGATACTATCCTACAGGAAACAAGACTGCACGCCCTGCTGGATGATACAAGCGGTCCCACCTATTTTGAAAATAGCGACGCAATCATATCCATGAAGGCCGGCTTGTTTCATTTCAACATTATTGAAGCCAATCAGGGAGTGCTCTTTGCACCGCATGTAAAAATGCCTGCATTTATGCGCTTCACTTCCGGCACCACTGGAAAATCGAAAGGAGTCGTTATTTCTCATCAGTCCGCCATAGAAAGAATTGTAGCAGCAAATAAGGGACTGGACCTGGATCCGGGGGATATTGTGATTTGGGTGCTCCCGATGGCTTATCACTTCCTGGTTTCAATTGTTTTGTATATAAAATATGGGGTTGCAATAGCCATCGCCAAAGATTTCCTCGCGAAAAACATCATTCAGCTGACCAATCAATACAGCGGGACAGTAATATACGCTTCCCCACTTCAGATACGCTTGTTAGCCAATGATGCCGGCACCGCAGAAATGCCCTCCTTAAAAAAAATAATTTCCACCTCGGCAGGTATTTCCCTGGAGGTTTGCCTGGCTTTTAAGAAGCGGTTCAATAAGGATGTTAGCCAGGCATACGGTATT
Source organism: Chitinophagaceae bacterium (assembly GCA_041691395.1). Taxonomy (GTDB): domain Bacteria; phylum Bacteroidota; class Bacteroidia; order Chitinophagales; family Chitinophagaceae; genus Puia. The sequence continues at coordinate 23,343 of JBEPUT010000016.1, read as the reverse complement.
ATTGAAATTGGTTTGCCCATAATCAATTCCATGCAATCGGCGGAACATCCCGATGCCGTTGGCTACGCTTTACCAGACTTTGACATTGCCATACTGGATGATCAAAATAACCCTTTACCCCCGGGCACCATTGGCCATCTGGGGATCAGGGGTCCGGGCATGTTTGACGCGTATCTTCTGCCCGCACAGGTCCGTGACGAAGTTTTAATAAACGGATATTTTTTAACCGCTGATTATGCGTCAAAGACCGCGGATGGTCTTGTAAAAATTGAAGGCAGGGCAAAATCGGTCATCAATGTGTCGGGCATAAAAATTTTTCCGGAAGAAATTGAATCGGTATTAGAAACCATTCCGGAAATCAAGCTGGCCCGTGTTAGCAGCAATTCCCATAATTTACTTGGGCAGATCATAGAAGCCGAGGTCGTTTTACAGGAAGGAGCTACGATTGACATTGCGAATGTGCTTACCTATTGCCGGCAACGATTATCCAATTTCAAGGCACCTCAACGTTTAAAAATCGTGAGCACACTGCCAATTACCAATACCGGCAAGCTGCGAAGGGATTAAGTCTTTCTGTTCAATCCTCGTTCATACAGGCAAACAACCATCATGGTCAGCAACAGCCCATAAAAAACGTCTTCGAAAGGAATGGTATATATCCTGATTCCCAGGTTCTCCGCATCGTTATAAATGACCACCGGGATAGCGGTAAGCAAGCCGTTTACAATCAGGAAGGGGATTAAGATTATGGCGTACGAGACCAAAAAAGAGATCGCATCAAAAGTTTTAAAATATTTTCTGAATACATAAACAATAATAATAAAAAGTGACGTAAACAGAAAAGTCCAGGAACTGTAATATTTGTCGTGAAAAAGGATAGCCCCCATCAGCAAAACAACAGCCAGCATCTTTAAAAAAACATCCGATGCCTTTTTGTTTTTTAAATTAGGAAAATAAATACGGACACATTCATAAATAAAAACACAACAATACGGAACGAGCATAAAAAAAAGAACTTCCTCCAACGGAAGCGCAGCGATCTTAATGCCGGTAATATATTTTTTGTTAAAATACCATACCCCTTTAGAAGTGAAGAAAATATCCCAGGCAACATAAAAAAGGGCGGGGATAATCATTGCCGGAAAAAGGTATTTCCATTTTTTATAGAAAGCTACCTTTTTATCAAAACTCAGCGCCAGCGGTCCGGCCACAGAGGCCATCAGAATAAGTAAATATGTATAGTGTAAATTCACCCGGCTACTTACTGTTTCTTGCCCTGTCCGCCTTCACCTTATCCCGGTATTTTCTCGCAACCCACAACATACCAAAACTTTCCCCATTAAATCGGTCGAGGTGCTTGTGGTGCATTTTATGGGCCCATCGAACAGTGCGTATATATCTGTTTTCGCTTCGTCTGAACCATTTGATCCGCTGATGGATGATCACTTCATGCACCAGGAAATAAGCAATGCCATACAGACTCAGCCCGGCCCCGATGGCTATTACCCAGTAGTTTTTATAGATTACCCCCAGCATAATGCATAACCAGCTGGGTATGGCAAAAATCAGGAAGAAATAGTCATTTTTCTCAAAATGGCCGGGACCTTTCTGATGATGATCCTTATGCAAATACCACAGAAAGCCATGCATAACATAGCGATGCAGCCACCAGCTGAAGCCTTCCATAAAAACAAAAGTGGCCAGAGCAATTATTATATAAACAAAAAAACTCATTTCAGAATTCGGAAAAATTATTTCAATGAAAGCCGAAGCAATAAAAAAAACAAAAACTGAATCAGCATCAAATTTACTGCGAATTTGTTTAGCTTTTCAAATTTAGCCACCTGAAAAACGCACATCAGCAAACCGCTGACCAAAAACCAACAAACATAGTTATACGGCGGTATGGTCCCACCTCCACTCCATCGCCAATACCCCAATGTAATAGCCACTGGCTCCATCTGCCAGTCATAAATAGTAGCTAAAAAAGCGCCTCCTGCAATAACCTGGATGGCTAATCCTTTTATTCCGTATGCCCCCTGTAAAACAGGCAGGTCAATCCCGCTGTTTCTGAGCCTATAAATGCTCATCCCGCTGCAATAAGCCACGATAAACCAATTTACACCCAAAATCAGTGGTGTATCCCATAGCTTATACCCCATTCCAGTACCATAACTATATTTGCCGAAAAGGATCCCGGTTCGTACACCCAATATCTCAACGCCAAAGCCAATAAGAAAACAGCTGAAAAGAAAAATAAAAAACCATCTATTCTTACTGGTTTGCGTCCACACCAAAAGGCCTAGCATCAGCAATAAATTACCCGGTGTAAATTGCAAAAATAACGATCTGTTAAAAAACAATAATCCCATTAACCCAACGATATGAAACAATATGGCTATCGCTGTAGCTATCTGATATTTTGTAAATCTCCGACCAGACAGGGGCATTCCCGAATCCATTTATAGATTTTAAATTTATGGTTAACCTGTGCCGGACGGCCGCTTGTCAAGGCCAAAGATGAAATTGTCTACGCTTATAATCCATCATTCCCTTATCCAGATATTGCGAAAACTAATCGGCGCACTTTTATCACCATGCGCCTGCAGTTTAAGCGGAGCAGGACCATGCTTAACATATACGTGTCTGGTATCAGTAGATGTACTTCCCTCTATTGGCTGATTATTCTGAACCAATACGCCATTAAAAAAGATAGTGACCCGCGCGGGATTTTTTATCGTTCCGTCTTCATTAAATTCCGGATCTGAATAAGCGATATCATATACATTCCATTCACCTGGCTTTTTTTCAGGATTGGCCAACGGAATAGCCTCCCGGTATATACTGCCGGCCATGCCATTAACATAGGTTTTGTTTTCATTATTATAATTATCCAATACCTGTATTTCGTACCTGTCGGATAAGAATACGCCACTATTACCCCTTGCCTGTCCACTACCGGTTATATCGGCAGGAATTTTCCACTCAATATGTAACTGATAACTGGTAAATTTTCTTTTTGTTGCTATATCGCCTGATGCCTTATTGACCGTCATAACACCATTGGATATTGTCCATTTGGCCGGTGACTGATCGTCTTCAGATACCCATTCATCCAGGTTTTTACCATTAAACAATATTATAGCATCCGAGGGCGGGCTGCTGAAGGTTGCTCCTGGCACCACCACGCTGGGTATTGGCTCAAAAACCTGAGCATTGTCAGGATTTGCGGAACTGCTGTTGGCTTGTTTGATGGTTGCTTGCCCACGTACAATTGCTGTTGAAGAAAATAGCACAGTCATTAAAACCAGGTAGTATTTCATCAGTTTCATTTTATTGGAGAGTTGCTTTATAACGGTCTACGGGTCACAATGTAATAATTATTCAATTGCCAGCCTCTCCAATTGTCAGGTTGATTGGCATCAGTGTTAAAGCCTGCCGTCGCTCTCATCTTATACAAAGCATGGCTGAGAGTCTTTCCCTTCTTCAGCTTTTATGCGGATTGTTCTTTTTTTGATCTAATATCCCATATGAAATATTTCGCACTCCAAAAGTTACGACGTTCTGATCATCTTTTTAGAGGATACTGACCTTTTTAGGACGTTTAATCGAATAAAATAAAAAAGGGCGGCGGGAAATTTATTCAATCATTTTCAGCTTAAATTCTTAATGCTTATTTGATACGATTCTTGTTAGAAGTATGCTGGCTCCAGCAGATAGACGACTATAACAATTGCCATTCCCCGGTTTAACTCCAATTGATCTTCTTTAGTGCAAGGTCTTAATATAGGAAATTGCTTCAAATGTATTCTTACAAATGTGATCCGTTTCGGTTAGCCCGGAATGCGATAGGGAATTTGCTATGCCAATTACAAATAATCCCGCATTTTTAGCCGATTGCACACCAAAATACGAATCCTCAACTGCAATGCATAAAGCCGGGTCAATACTTAATGCACCCGCCGCTTTCAAATAAATATCCGGGTCAGGCTTATTATTGGTCACTTCATCTCCTCCAACAATTGTGTCAAACAGGTATTCGATGCCCATCTTATGGGTAATCATGTTGGCTTCAGCTTTATTACTTGCCGTGACCAATCCCAATTTATATTGTCCTAATGATTTCATTGCATCAGTCAGCTCCGGAATCTGCTTTATCTCCAATTGAATATATCTCGTGTACTTCAAATTCTTTTGCTGTATTAACTCTTTAGAAGACTTTACCGGTCCAAAAGTTCTTATAATTTCTTCAGCGATAACGCTGTCAGGAACCCCTGCAAATCTTTCAAACCAAACAACACCGGCATGAATGCCCAAATCACTCAAAACTTCCGACCATTTCAAATTATGAATTGGTTCAGAATCGATTATAACTCCATCCATATCGAATAAAACTCCTTCAAATCGCGACATCAAATTGCATTTAAATAAGAAATTAATTTACAACTCCCTGGGTAGCTTTCCCTGCCTCCATTGGTCCTCAATATATTCAAGGGATTTCCCTTTTGACTCAGGGATAAAGTAAAATCCCCAAATGCCAGATATAATTCCCATAATTGCAAAAGCCCAGAAGGTTCCCGCGAGGCTTAATATACCCACAATTTTTAGAAATGAATAATTTACTATTGTAGTTGAAGTCCAGAGGGCAAATGCTCCAATACTCATGCCTAAAGCCCGAAATTTAAAAGGAAATATTTCTGAAATAATCAGCCACGATAAAGGGCCAAAACTTACCGCAAAAGAACCTATAAATAAAAACATGGTTATTATTGTAAGACTACTAAATAAGTAACCCAATTCATTTTGAAAATAAAAACACAGACCCAATAAAAATAAGGTAACGACTAAACCGAACAGGCCAATGAAATATAAAGGCCTTCTTCCAATTTTGTCAATCAAAAAAATTGACACAATGGTGAATAAAACATTTGACGCTCCTACAATTATTGCGGGTAGTAAAGATTGTTCATTACTGATATAGCCGGCGATTTTGAATATCTTTGGTGTATAATAAATAATTGTATCAATTCCTGTCAATTCACTAAGAATCATAATGCCTGTACCTATAATTAAAGGGTATTTTAACAAGGAGATAAAAACCTGTTTTGAAATGTTCCCACTTCCTTTGTCAGCTACCATTTCATCTTTCAGCTTATTTAACGAAATATCAATTAAATCTGGATCTTCAATTTTGCTTAAAACTTTCTTCCCTTCTTCATATCGTCCTTTTCTTATCAGCCATCTGGGAGTTTCAGGGAGAAAGAACATGCCAATAAACAGCATCAAACCCGGAATAAAGCCTATATAAAACATTAATCTCCATGAAAAAGGATCATCATCGTTTGCAATCCAGTAGTCGCTGAGGTAAGATATCAGGATGCCAACGGTAATCATGAGTTGATTAATTGTTACCAGTGAGCCTCTGTGCCTGGCAGGAGATATTTCTGCAATATAAAGGGGTACCGAGAATGAAGATATTCCTATACCAACTCCGAGAAACAGCCGGCTTATTATCAGGTAATGGACATCTGTCGCTGAGCCACTCAATAGCGCGCCGGTCATAAATATAACAGCTGTCGCAATAATAATTTTTTTTCTGCCAATTATATCAGTTATTCTGCCACTGACTAAAGAACCCACCACAGCTCCCAATAAAACAGCCGTAGTAACTCCTCCCAATTGAGAATCAGTGAGCGCCCAACCTTTATTATCCTGCAGAAAAACAAGGGCACCCGAAATAACCCCGGTGTCAAATCCAAAAAGTAACCCTCCAATGGATGCTACACTTGCAATACCAACAATAAGAAATCTGTTTTGCCCCTTTTTTCCTCTCACTTTTTAAAATAATTGGCCTTTAAAATCCTTATGACAAATAAGCGTAACAAATAGCTGATTGATGATAAGATCTCATCTCATGGTGGTATAAAGTCTGAAGTTACACGCACCACAATTAAGTAGCATAAGCTCTTTAAGGCAACGCTAATCAGCTTTAACATCAATTATCTTACTCCCGCCTTTCCATGCTATTTTTAGCTGAAAGGGTACATTGGAATGTATTGTGACCAGGGGCTCTTCTGTCTCCCGGTTCCTTTTAGCGCAATGTAGGGTTACAACGCCTTCTTTACCGAAAGGGTATTGTTTTACGCCGTGTTCGTCCGTCAGGCGAATATCCCAAAACAGGGAATGGTTCGGAACATCGGCATGTATTCCAAAAATGTACTCCAAAAGAATGGCTGTTCCAGAAAATCCACCTTCACCAACAAAATTCTCCTTGCCGCTTCCGTAAGAATACTCAGGAGAGTAATTTTCCCAAATAATACCGGTCCTTTTAAATATCTCTGTAACGTTATTAACATGATTTTTCGCAATTTCAAAGGCAAGGGAATCTGCTCCAACTTTTGTTAAACCACGCAAAACGATATAATTGGTCATTGCCCACACTGCCCCCAGCCAATAACCGCCTTTTGGGTCATACTTGGGATGGTCTGCGGAGAGTGAAGGTATTCGGTGAGGTCTGCAAAACTCTGTGGTATCTGATAAATGTGCTAAAAATCCCGGGAGTTCCCTTGAAGGCACTATTTCAGCCAGCAAGGCCCAGAAAGCTCCTATGGTCTTTACATCGGAAAGAGTTCCATCTTTAAACCGGTCGAAATAGAATGCTTTTGCTGAATCCCACATTTTGGAATTGACGTATTTCGAAAGATCGGATATTTCGAGGGCAATATCTTTCACATCTTCTCTTCGGCTCAATACATCCGCCATCCTGATTAATAGTTTGCCGGCAAAAATCTGTTGCAGTGTGGCATCTATCCATGACATGTGACCATGACTAAAAGCATGGTTATACCCTTTAGGCAAGCGGGGTTGATTATCCATCCCAGACCCCCATCCACTTGAAAAGTAACTGCCATCGGGCCAACTCCTGTAATTATAATACCACTGATAATTCGCCAATAAAACAGGAAAGACATTCTTCAGCCGGTCGGAATCATTCACATTACAAAAATATTCCCATTCAGCCCATGGGAAGATATTGATACCAGCGCTGGAAGGATCAAAACGCTCAAAGGCATCATGACCATTGGTTCCCCAGATTTCGCGACAGATAAAACCATCTTTATGTTGTTTTGCATAGAAATTATCCAGGGTTTGCTGAAAATTGAAAGCCCGGGATGCATACCGGCAAAACAATACCATAAAACCGCAATCCTCGGTAAAAATGTTATTATTAAATGCCGGATCAATATAGGGCGATATAAAGCCTTTATCTCCTGTGACCTTATGCAGATTGGAAAAAGCAAGTTCCCACGTTCTCCAATAGAGTTTTAGTACATCGGGGCGATCCGGCCAGACCGGTTCAGGTAATTTATTTCTGATTGCAGAAAAAGACGGGGGTGTAGCGGTATCTGCCTTTTTTTGGAGAAATGTATTTTCTTTGACGAACCCATTTTGCACATGTGTATCAAAGTACGGTTGCCCATATAGATGAACGGTTAAAGTCAAAGAAAAAAAAACGCCAAAAATTATCGTCTTTTTCAATCGACATAGTTCTCGTAGTACCATAATTCAGAAACTTTTTATTACGACATTTTATTTGACTGTACATCACAATGAAGTGCATGTATCACAAGCTCTGATAAACTGGCTGGCTTTCTCGACAATTTCAAATTCGGGTGAGTTAATATTGATTCCCCAGCCTGCCCCCAATCCATCATCAACCACCCCAATGCTAATATTCATTGATCTGCCAAGAATATCATCTGTCTGGGGAAATGAACCCTTTGCAAGTGGCCTGCCGATTCCTTTCATGTACTCTAAAATGTTTTCCATATTTGCGTAAACATGCCATCCACTTTGATCAATTGTCTTTGAGTTTAATATTTTTGCGACTTTCGCCGCTTGCTCCTTGCTCTCAAAAATAATTGTACACAAAGTCGCACAATCACCCTCAGGATCATTCAGCATCCTGAACTTCACACCTTTAATATTTGATATTAGTTTCTTTAGTTTAGCTCTTTTTTCCCGCAACGTATTTACAATCTTATCAAGCTTTTGCAATTGGGCAAGACCAACTGCTGCAGTGAGTTCGTTAATTCTGAAATTAAGGCCTATCACACTCCTGCCGCCGATCTCATTGCCCAGCCGGCGTGGCTTATGCCCTTGGTCATGAACCCCAAAAGCGGTTTCGTATAATTTCTGATTATTAGTTACTACCATGCCTCCATCACCGGTATTAATAGTCTTAAAAACGTTTAGCGAAAATGCGCCCATATCGCCAATAGTTCCGACTTTCCTTCCCTGGTATGAAGCACCAGCTGCCTGACAGCAATCTTCCAGTACCATAAGATTGTATCTCCGTGCAACTGCCATTATCTTCTCCATGTTACATGGATTGCCCAACATGTGAACGGGCATAATAGCCTTCGTGCGATTTGTAATTCTGTTTTCAATATCGCCCGGATCAAGTGTAAGGCTTTCATCTATTTCTGCCAGCACGGGAATTATCCCCGCAAAAATACATGCAGAATAGCTGGCTATAAACGTATATGCCGGAACTATAATTTCATCACCGGGTTTTAGCCCCATAGCAATAACAGATGAGAATAATGATGATGTTCCGGATGCAGTCGCCAGTGCAAATTTAGCCCCGCAGTAACGGGCAAACTCTGTTTCTAAAGTTGACGTTTTTTTAAGAAACCGGGGATCATCTTCGCTTCCGTAACGGAAAAGATGTCCGCTTTGCATAACCTCCATAACCGCTTCCAATTCTTCCTTTCCCATCCAATAATTACCAGGTCCTGCCATATCTATTTTTATTTTAATTGTGGTTGATTCTCTAACTCGAAATGACTTACTTTATGGCAGTTTCAAAATGCTTCCATAAACTATCTCTGACATTTGGAATCATTTCAATTGACCAATTGACCTTTGCAAGCACCTCCCGCGCTCTTTCGTATTGATAAGCCTCCCAGGGGATTTCGCCTCCGTTGTATTTTAGTGCACCATATTTGTCCAGCCACGTTCCGGAAGCAAGTTCTGCAACCAGCCTGGCATGAGGGGGATAATCCAGGTACAGGCTTCTGTATATGGGCAAATGGCCGTTGCAACTGACTTTGAGCCAGCAATTAACAGGCATGGTAAATGTCGCTTTGTTGTTTGCTGGTTGTATGGTATTGATCAGTTGCCCGTTTTGCAGAATCGCTACCTTGAGGTTTTCGAGTTTGTCGCCCTCTTTTTCGGGATTGATGGTAACATTAATTTCGGATTGCAGAATACCAGGGTCGCGTGCTTCGGAAGGCCAGAAATATATAGGGCTTGTAAAAGCGACCGAATTCCGGCCCTGACCGGCACTGAATTCCGGGTAATTATTTTTGCTTTTACATACTTCCACAATATCCAGATAGGCAGGATTTGACCATGCATTCTTTCCATAGGCCTTAATGACAAACCATGCTTTCCCTGTTTCGTTAAGCGGCAGCGTTTCTTTAAATTCCCTGATTCTTTCTTGCCGGGTATCCCAAACCCTGAATATTTTAGCGTTCCGGTAAACTATAATGTATGAAAGGAAATCACTCGTATCGCCTGAAGCGTACACCTTGATATTCAGATCATGTATTTTTCCATCAGATCTTATAATGTCGCCCAGGCCATATTTATTATCTACGTCAGCCTGAATTATAGGACCGCTGGTTACAAATGTTTTTCCTTTTCGGATCGCTTCAGAAACTTTATCAGTAGATATTTCACCTCCCGTTTGATAGTAGGTTCTCATGGAACCGAAATAAGCCCTGTCGGATTTAGAGAATGTTCCGTCTAACTCGGAAACTGCGGGCATCCGATAGCCTGCATTCAGAACACCAAACCATAAATTCTGGTAAAAATATTGATCGGCCTTATATCCCATCACAGCCATTCCATCCCACACTTTTCCCGCCAATAACCCGAAAGGCAGGCAAGCAGCCGCGTTCGTAACATATTTTTTAATATTTCCCCGGGTTTGCCACCACCATGCCGTGGGATGAGCCATTATCGCCACAGCATTATCGGTTTTCTTCAGACGTTGCACTATATCAGCATCAGGAATACTGGCCAATGGAAGGTTTTCAAAATCCCAGGATGTACCCTGATCACTCTGGTAATACTTTTCTTCGTAATTTCTGTCAATTGTATTCTCAAAATATCCATGGGTGCTTTTCAATCCAATCCACCATGTATGTCCGGTACGATATTTGGGCATTTCAGCTCCATAACTCAGTAAGAACCGTCTGTCACTCACTTTTGCATAACCGCTTCTCCAGGTTTGATCGTTATAACCTGCCCATTGCTGAACACCGCATATAAAATCAATTCCCTGTGCCATGGATACGTTGCGAATCCTCTTAAGCATCTCTTCATCGCTCTTCGTATCTGTGTCTAAATGATCATGGCCATCGCCGCAGACCCATCCGTTTTTCCTTAGGGGAGACCAGCACTTTAAATAAATATCCGTCTCAATCTCTTTGGATGAACTGATAGTTATCGGCATCGATTCGGATTTATAGTCAATTCCACGAAATACCGATAGCTCATACCTACCAGGTTTTAACATTCGCTGAAACGCTCCGTCCTCAGACGTAAAAAAACCAGGGAGGTGCTTAAAATAACTTTCTACAACATTTCCGCTATCGTTTCTAATTACAATTCTTGCCGGCAGTCCTAAACCTGTAGAGGCATCATATACTCTTCCTATGATCCCTGCACTTGAATCCGAAATAAGTTCATTTCCTGCACCGGGTTGAATTTTCTCTTTCTGTTTGTTAGCCGAGCAGAAAAAAATAAAGACAAAGATTACCGATGTCCGTAGAAAATTAACCATATATCAGCAATTGAAGCTTGTCGTTGGTCAAACAGCGATTTCGAAAATGTTGTAAAAAAGTAAATGAATACCATCTGAAGAGTTTCTCTGAGACCTTCGGAAATTTTAATCCAAAGGCCTCAGAGAAGTGTGCCTGATGCGTGAGCAGGCAACACCCTCTTATGTCAGGGGCGCTTCAGAGGAAACTCCATTTATTCAAAGCACTCAATAACCGGGATTCTGAACAATCAATCCATTGGATCGACCCAATTCTTCGGATGGTATTGGGCAGAGATAACTATTTTCATCTTTGAACAGAGCCCCCTTATCAGTATTATAAGTATTTGCATAAGCTCTCATGACATCCCCAAATCGTTTCTGACGTATCAAATCAAATCTTCTTTGATATTCCATGCCCAGCTCAACCCTTCTTTCATGCCATATCGCGCTTCGCAATTGATTTTTATCGAGAGTGGTTACATCAGGCAAATTAACTGTAATATTAACTGCCTGATATATTCTCCTGGGATCTATCGGATTCGAAGCCCTGGCCCGGGCCCTGACCTGGTTAAGATAAAGCAACGCCTCTGCCGGCTTGTCATTCTCATTCAGAACTTCGGCATATAGCAGCAATACATCGGCATATCTTAAGTAGCGAATATTAAAACCCTGATCATAAAAAGGATTATCACGCTCATCAATTCCCAGGCAAACTTTTCTGCTTTGATACCCAGCTGACGATTCTGAATTATCTATAACATCATTCCCTCCAAAAATATCTCCATTAAAAGTAAGTGTATAAATAAGCCGGGGGTCGCCGCTCTCAAATTCATTCCGCAAATCCTGTGTTGGACAATCGAGACCATAACCTCCATTTTTTCTGCCTCCGCAAAAAAGAGGTATCCAGCTGCCTTCCGTGTCATTCATCCACCCGGAATTGGTATTTTTATGTTGAATATCGAAAATTGATTCGATACCGTTCTCATTGGCTTTGAGCCAAACCTCTCCAAAATCATCAATAAGCTTGTATTGGTCAGATGAGACAACCTTCTGCAGCGCTTTTTCTGCGTCTGTAAACTTCTGTCTTATCAATAATGCTTTGGCAAGCATGGAATATGCTGCTCCACTTGTCGCTCTCCCCAGGTCAGACGCGTTATAATCACTTTTTAAAGGAAGACCTGCTGCGGCATCAGAAAAGTCCTTCTCAATCTGATCCCATGTTTCATCATAAGAAGATCTCTTAAGTTGTAGCTCGCCAGGGGCCAGTGGACTCAATATCAACGGAACGCCCCCAAAAGTAGTAGCAAGGTGGAAATAATAAAGGCCTCGCAAAAACTTGGCTTCTGAGGCAACTCTTTTCACCAGCTCAGGATCGGCGGTTTCTACCGTCGGGGCTTTATCGATAATAATATTGCAACTGAATATCCCCCTGTAACATACCTGCCAGAGTACAAGGCAAATATCGTTGGAAGCCACCGCCCTGAAACGGGAGAGGTCATAAATAGCTGCCTGGTCCTGGATACCTGATCCGCCTTTTTCAGCATCATCAGTAACAATATCGCCTAATGCGAACAATGGTATCTCGAAATTAAAAAAACCGAGGGGATTGTAGGCATCTGTAAGGCCCTTCAGAAGTTGGTCGGGTGTTTTATAAAAACTTTCAGTCGTCAGGACCCCATAAGGATCTCTCTCTAAGTATTTTTTACAACTGGTTTGTACCGTCAGAAAAAATGTCAAAAAAGCTGCGATAATGATATATCTATTCACGACGTTAAGATTTAGCAATTATTAAAAATTAAGACTGATTCCTGCCATAAATGTTCGCGACTGCGGATAAACACCATAGTCAACACCAACATCCAATAGCGTGCTGCTGCCAAGCTCGGGGTCTAGGCCTGAATATTTCGTGAATGTGAATACGTTCTCCCCGCTGAGAAAAATCCTCAGATTCGATGCATTAATGGCTTTTAATGTACGGGCCGGGAGAGTGTATCCCAATTGAATATTTTTAATTCGCAAATAAGATCCGTTTTCTACATAAAATGTGGAATTCCGGTAATTGTCATTGGCGTTGGTAGATGAAATAATCGGCTGGGTATTGGATGTTCCGGGTCCATGCCACGCCTTAACATACGAGGCCTCGCTTACATTGAAATACCCCACCGGCCCATAGGTGAACAATTTTGTTGCGCTATAGATCTGGTTACCGTAAGATCCCTGAAGAAATACGCTAAAATCAATGCTTTTATATTTTAAATTAAGGTTGAAGCCGATCAGGAAGTCAGGAATAGGTGAACCAATGTACGTCTTGTCGTACTCATTGATTACACCATCGGGAGGCGACGGCTTACCATTTGCATCCGGTTCTCCGGCAATATCCTTAAACCTGAAGTCGCCTGGAATTGCCAAAGGTTGGTGGCCGGCGGCAATTTCAGACTGGTTCTGAAATATGCCATCCCTAACAAAACCAAAGAAAGATCCTATCGGATGACCGACCTCGGTTTTGGTTACTGTCCCCAGCCGGGATTGACCACCGAATATGGCTCCTTGAGACCCCAGGTTGACTACTTTATTCTTAATGGTTGTAAAATTAAGCCCCGCCTCATACCTGAAATCCGACACGGTATTTCTGTAATTAAATTGTAATTCAATGCCATTGTTCTGCACTGCACCTGCATTGCTCCAGGGATCATTCGGATAACCCGAGTAATATGGCAGTGGCACGTTTAACAGCATATCGTTTGTATTCTTGATATAATAATCTGCGCTCATGGAAAACCTGTTCTGGAACATACTTAAATCGAATGCGATATTGGTTTGTTCAACCGTTTCCCACCTGATATTAGGGTTCCCTATATTACTGGGCGAATATCCCTGAAGCACCGTACCTCCCAAAACATATCTCCTTGAATTGCCCCCACTGACTAAAGATAGATAAGCATTGTCGGGGATATTCTGATTGCCGATCCTTCCCCACCCTAACCGGAACTTGAGGTTATCGATGTACCCGGCATTCAGCTTTTTGAAAAAGCTCTCCTGGCTTATCCGCCAGCCAAGTGCAAGAGAAGGAAATTGACCCCAATTGTTCCCCTGAGCGAACCTTGAAGATCCATCAATACGATATGTTGCTGTTACCAAATACTTGTCCTTGTAGCTGTAGTTAACTCTTCCCAAATAAGATAATAAAGCGTTTGAGCCCTTGGCGCCTGTAATCTGGTCGGAAGTGGCCGCCGCTGACAATACCCTGAAAGTTTCATCATTATACAATGTACCCTGCTTCGAGCCGGAAAATCCTTCATTCTTGTGTTCCTCTGAGATGAAACCTACTTTAGCTGAGAGATTATGATTATTGCCAATCCTTTTGGTATATCCGAGGGTGTTCTCCCAAACCAATCCTTGCGCATTGGCTAAACCTCTGCTGACTGTGCTATTTGCGCTGTTCTCGCTTGGATTAAGGTAATACCTGGGCGCATATCCATAAGTATTATAATTATTAACATCCAAACCCAGATTTGATCTGAAGACCAGGCCATCCAGAAGAGTAATATCCACATACGTATTCCCTATAAGCCTGTTTCGTTTGGATGTATTAAATGTGCGGGCAATCAACGCTACAGGATTGGAGGCATCAGTGACGGTAGTGGATGCGTATTTATTAAATTCATAGTCCGGGTCATTTACATCGGCATTGGGATTAATGACCGGTACGAGGGGATCCATATCCAACCCCTCAGAAATAAGACCAAACGAATATCTTGCGCCTTCTGATATAGTGCCGCGCAAGGCGCTTGTAAAGCCCAGGTTCACGCCTGCTTTTATTCGGTTTGAAACAGCGAAGTCCACATTCGACCGGAACGAAAATCTTTCATAGTTTGACTTTGCTATAATTCCTCCCTGATTAAGATACCCCCCACTTACCGCATACTTTGCTTTTTCGTTTCCTCCCGATGCAGACAAAAAGTAATTTTGCGTGATTCCGCTTTGTGTGTACTCATCCCACCAATTGGTGTTATTTCCTTTTTGATACTCAGTCTCCAGGTTAGCAGGCACTACAGTACCCCCGTTCTGATTGGCCATATGTATCATATCGTAGTACTGACTTGCATCCAATTGTTTAGGATTCTTCCAGGGGGATGAAACGCCAACGTAAGACTCCAGCGTCACCTTGGTAGCACCTGTAGAGCCCCTTTTTGTAGTGATTAACACCACGCCGTTAGCTCCGCGTGAACCATAAATAGCAGAGGCCGATGCATCTTTTAAAATTTCTATATTTGCAATATCCGCCGGGTTTATATCTCTCATATCATCGAAGGGCATTCCATCAATTACATATAATGGGTTATTGTCATTGATCGTTCCCAGCCCTCTGATACGCACATTAACGTCAGCTCCGGGCGCACCACTTGTAGAAACTACTGATACCCCTGCTACCTTGCCTTGCAAAATCTGGGCGGAATTCGACACTGGCGAAATGCCAATGTCTTTTGAGGATAAGGATGAAATCGATCCGGTAACGTCCCCCTTTTTTACAGTACCATAACCAATCGCAATAACTTCTCCCATGGCTACGATATTTTTTCTTAGAACGATATTAATAACCGGCCCGTTCGAAACCTGAACCTCAACTGTTTTAAAACCAACAAAAGAAAATATCAGAACTTTACCAGGCGAAATAACCTTTAACAGATAACTACCGTAAAGGTCTGTAAGAGTCCCCCTATCAGTTCCTTTCACGGATACTGAAACGCCTTTAAGAGGGGCGCCGTCTTCATCCGAAACTTTTCCTTGAACATCAATCGAATCCTCTATGACGACCTGGCTCTTATCAGTAAAATAAAGACTTGAGGCTGATTTCTTCTTAATCACAACTGTTTTTCCAATAATTTCATAAGT
This sequence comes from Chitinophagaceae bacterium, assembly GCA_041691395.1. Taxonomy (GTDB): domain Bacteria; phylum Bacteroidota; class Bacteroidia; order Chitinophagales; family Chitinophagaceae; genus Puia. The sequence goes on along the minus strand of JBEPUT010000016.1, from coordinate 7,616 downwards.
AAGCTCTGTTCCCCTGAGGCATTCAGATATTGCCTCCCGAAGACTGGCATTCTTCAAATTAACAGTCACCGTTCCTGCATTTTGCAACAATTCGTAAGTACATAAAAAATTATAGCCGCTTTGGTCTCGTATTTTCTCCAAAACCTTCTGCAGAGATACGTTACGCTCTGCCAGGGTGATTTGCTGACTGAATCCATTAGCGCTTGCTGACAGACAAGTTGAAAGCATGATAATTGTCATTAACTTCATAAGCAACAGCGTTTTGGCAAGTTTCCAGCCTGATCGGGGATAAAGATTTTTTAAATCCATAACTTTGTTAAGATTTGGGTTAAACAATAAAGCAGTCTTTAGCGAGATTTATTATATTGGGTTAGCCCAAACATCGGCCAGCAGTGTTACCGCACTACTGGCTTTCTCTTTTGAGTTAACAAAAAAAACTCTGCGAACTATAAATTCAATATGTAGTATTCGAGGGTAGGCTTATTTACCGGGCATAACAACAACCTTATCGCCTTCTACATTAAATGTTACACCTCCTGTGGTCTCGAGCATTTTTAAGACATCCGACATTTTAACATCGTTGGAAATAGAACCCCAAAAATGATTGGTCACAACTCCTTTATATTCCAGGTTCACATTATACCAGCGGGCTATTTGACGCATAATGGTCTGTATATCTGTTTTTTCACTGAATACAAATCTTCCGTTCTTCCATGCCATGACTTCATTCAGATCAATATTATTGCTGATTAATAACTTTTGGTGGTCAATAACACTTGCCTGTTCACCTGGCTTAATTGTCACCGCCTTCCCGTAATTGGATACCTTTACGGAGCCCTCTAAGAGGGTAACTTTTATATCCGCTTCATCATTGTAAGCATTTATATTAAAATGGGTTCCCAATACCTTTACCTCAATCTTACTTTTCGTTACGTAGAAGGGTTTGAGGGCATTGTGCGTCACCTCAAAATAGGCCTCACCAATAATTGAAACCCTGCGTTCGTTACCAGCGAATTCAACGGGATATGTTACGGATGAACCGGCATTGAGCCAAACATGTGACCCGTCAGACAGTGTCATGTCTATAACCTTGCTGCCGCGGGGATTTGTCAGCGTATTGTATTCCATATCCGTAGCAACCTCCCCGGTCGCCGCCTGATATGCAATTTTTCCATCGGTCAGTTTTATGAGTTTAACATTTCCCTGCTGTATTAGCAATCCTCGATTTACGCTATCAAGCGATACTGTTTTACCATTCGCAAGCGTAATTATGGCCTTATTGGATTCAGGCGCTTTTATATCGTTCACGACAATCCGGTTGGTTATTGTTGCTTCTGAGATCGCTTTCTTATTGGAAAAGATCAGATAAGAACCAATGCTGAGCACAGTGATAACAGCTACTGCCGCCGCTATCCGCCAATATGCGAGCCATTTTCTTTTGGCTGGCTCAAGAATAATTACAGGATTTTCCTTACCGCTGGTCAGTTTCTCCAGCAGTTCCTCATATACCTTTTCTTTATCGAAATCGCCGGAGATCGCCCATTGCGGATCGGCATAGGCATTTTGCAGGAACTCATCCAATATCTTTGTGTCAGTATCATGACTTACCATGTATTGCAATTCGTGAAGTTCTTCCAGGCCTATTTGATCCTGAAAATAAAGTCGAAGAAGTTGATATAGCCTTGAATTTGTCATTGTATCATTAATAAAGACGAATAATCCGTTTGGGGTAATACAGTTTTTCCGTCAAAAAGCCGGAAAAATATTTGTCAGCGGAAAAATAGAGGAAAAACAACAATAAGCATTCTTTCATCGGAGTGACTGGCTATATACTCCCTGATATGCTGTAACGCCCTGACAATGTACGTCTTGGAAGAAACAATGGAAATGTTCAGCCGCTTGGCGATCTGTTCGTGGGTCAGGCCTTCGTACCGACTGAGCTGGTACACCACTTTTACCCTTCCGGGCAGAGCTTCCACGGCATTCCGTATCACCACCTCCAATTCCTGCAACTCTATTTTATCCTGTGGGCTGGCTACATCGCCCTGGAAATATCTAACCAGAAAATCAATATTGGAAGGATTGAATACTTTTTTACGAAGATGATCCATCACCAGATTGCGTGACAGGATATAAATATAAGACTGGGGATTTTGAACAGTTTTTAGTTTTTCCCGGTTCTCCCACAGTCGCATGAAAATATCCTGAGCGAGGTCTTTTGCCTGTTCGGGTGATTTGATCAACCGGAGAGTGGTTCCATATACCTGCGGCCAGCAGGCATCAAATACCTCTTTAAAAGCCTGCTGATCACCCTCGGCTATCCGTCTGAACAGGTCGAAAATTGTGTATGGGCCGCCTATGGGCATTTATGCATTAAAATGATAATCTAAAGATATAAGAATCAAATCACAGCTAGAGAAATATTATTATTGTTGAGCCTGCTAATAAAAGGCGTATGAAATACTGAATTTAAATAATGATATTCTCACCTGGGTGAATATTGAAAACGAAATAGCTCACGTATGTTTAAGACTTTGCTATAAAATTTGGCTACTTCGGAAATAGAAATGCTCCTGACTTTCATGGGATATAAAAAGAGAGCCCTACTGGTTAAATACCGGTTACCGGTTTTTAATTATGGGGCTTTTTTCATTATTCAGTTTTGTATGTTCATGCCAACATATATCCATTGGAAGAAAAAAAGATATAGTTCCGTTGAGAATACAGGCAAAATGATCTGTTAAAGAATGCCAGGGTGGACGGTGCACAACAAAATATTTTGCCAGATTATCAGAAAAGGAATCAGACAACCTGGTAAAACACCCGGAATTCTATAAGCCACAAAATAACAGGTATCCTGAAAGTTCAGAACAGTTGGAGCCGCATGGAACTTTTTTTTTCAGGATCCACTACTTATCCGTAAAATGGATAGACCCATTTGATCAGGAGCAATTGAATATTGTAATGCCTGCGATTGCCCGTCACTCTTGCCAGACCAGCGCTCAACGCTAGCTATGGTCGGTGCGTATATTCTTGCAGGTGAACTGCATGAAGCGAACGGAAATTACAAAGTTGCATTCGAACAATACCAAAACATTTTCAACCCTTTTATCGACCGAAAACAAAAAATGGCTCAAAACTTTGCCAAGTCTTTGGTTCCTAAAAGCAAATTGGGTATTTGGCTTCGGAATATATTTACCAACCTAACGCTTTTACCGCTTGTTTCCAGATTCTTTATCGGTCAATTCATGAACGATAAATTGAAACTTAAAGCTTAGTCAAGCATAACCCAGGACATGAATCGGGAAAAAAACATTGATTAAGAAAGGCTCGGAGCAAACAGCGAAACCTCTCATTGGCGATTTCTTTGTATATATATTGCAGTCTCCAATTCATACCAGGTATGTATTCACCTGAATGTTTATAAAAATCTGGTCATTGTCAGTCAAATGTCGGTTACCAAAAAAAAGAAACGTTTTTGTTGGGTTGGATCTTAGAAAAGGCAAAATATGTCATCCTTTGCCCTGGACTTTAATATCGCTATTGTCGATCGTTTTTCGTTCCTTTTGGTTTTTTTGCGTTCCGCCAAACTCCCAACTTACCGTAAGCTTTACTGCGCGGTTATAATAGCGGCTATTGACCGAGGATATAAATGTAGGCCGTTGTTTATCGTCAGCCTGCGTAACATATTTTGAAAACAGGTTGACTGCGGCCAGCGTAACCGTAATGCCTGCTTTTTTTAATTCTTTTTTACCGGCGAAACTATAATGATACAGGTGGCCAAGGCTGCCGAGCAAGGTCACTTCCCTGCTTTCGTATTCACCGAAAGCCTGAACGGAAACGTTATGAGGAAGTTTAAAGGTACTGTTGATATTGATATCCGAGCCCCAGCCCGAGCGAAAGACGGCAAGCGCTGCGCTACTGTAGTCAAAATAATTTATGTTCAGGTTTCCATTGGCCGTCCATTTTTCAGAAATGCGAGTCGTCGCCGAGAGGTTGAGCCCGAACTGCTTGTTGGCCGACAGGTTCTGCTTGCTGCTGAAAGATACTCCCTCGGCATTGGTCTGCACAAATTCCACGATCGCATTGTCCGTTTGTTTCCAGAAGATGGCTGTATTGAGGAACAGGGCCGGGCCCATATTCAATCCGTAGGCGAGTTCCGCCTGGTGAGCAATCTCCGGTTGCAGCCTTGGGTTACCGGACTGGATATTCTTTGGATCGCTTGCATCTATATTGGGATTAAGATCAAATATATAGGGCCGCGTCAGCCGTTTGGTATAGCTAAGGGTGAGTGTGTTGCGTTCATCGAGGGTTTTGGAAAGTGTCACCGTGGGTATAAAATTGACGAACCGGTTATTAATCGTCGTCTCCTGATACGCAAAACTGCCGTTGATGTAAGTGGCCTCCAGCCGCGCGCCCCCTTCCAGATACCAGCTCTTTTTCAGATTCAGTCGCCCTATGGCATAGCCGGCGAGGACGTTCTGACTATATTTAAAATCATCCGACCTATCGGGTTGCGGGATCAACGTGTTAACTTCCTGAGAATCGCTCGCCGATACAGAATAACGGTTATCTACATTGCGCAAGATGAGTTTGCCGCCGGTTTCCAGGTGAACGGTTCCTTTCTTGTTTAACGGTTGAACATAATCGGCCTGAAAGGTCCATTCCCTGTTTTTTGTTTTGCTGTTATTGATCTCCCGGTACAGCAGTTCTTTGCCCGGAGTGGTCTGGAGCGCGTCGTAATCGGACAGATCCCTGGAAGGGGAACCCTGCGCCTGCAGGGTAATCTGCTGACCCACCCCACTAAAACGCCGGGTATACCCCAGGTTGATGTCTGCGCCCAGGTATTGGTTTTTGCTGGCAATCGACTGCAGATATTGATCCGTGATATTTCCACCCGGCGAACTGGTCGTGGTGGTCCCCTGGCTACCGTCCGGCCATTTGCCCAGCCACGCAGTGATGCCGAGGCTCAGTTCGCTGGCTTTATCGATGTTGTAATCCACGGCCAGGTCGGCGGAGCCATGGGGGGCCCAGTTATCTTTTTCAATATCCTGTTGCAGACGGACGGCCGCCGCCGTATCGGAGATCGTTGTTCTGTCCACGATCTCCCCCGACTGACGACGCAGCCGGTGCAGGTGGCCGGAAAAGTTGACATTCCATTTCTCATTGGAGTAAGATAAGCGCGGGTTCAGCATTTGCTCCCTATTGCTCAGGCTGGTTTCCAGGGTGCCGCTGATATTGCCCTTACCTTTCTTGGTAATGATATTGACAACACCTGCGGCGCCCTCAGCATCATATTTGGCGGAGGGCGTCGTAATGATTTCAACCGACTTGATCATATCCGCCGGCATCATATTCAGCGCATCCGAAACGCTGCGCGCCATCTGCCCCGAATATTTCCCGTTGATGAGGATTTTCAGGTTACTGCTGCCCCGCATGCTAACATTGCCCTGCGCGTCAACACTCAGTATGGGGGCTTTGCGCAAAACGTCCGCGGCCGTCCCGCCTTTATTCGTAATGTCGTTCTCAGCATTGTAGATCAGCATGCCCGGTTTCTGGTCGACCAATCTTTTCTGCGACGTGATCTGTACTTCCTGAAGGCGGTCTTCTCCTGGCGAAATCAGCAAAGGTCCAATCTCTTTCACAGGCCGGCTGATCGCAATATCCAATTGCCTGGTTATATAGCCGACAAAACTGATTTGCAGCCTGTAAGGTCCAGGATGGTGGAGCGACAGCCTGAAGGTTCCCGTTTCCAGGGAATAGGTAGAGGCGGGATTGTCACCGGCGCTGTCGAATAGGCTGGCGGTTGCATAAGCAACAGGCTTTCCGGAAATGGAATCGCGGATAACGCCGGTAACAAGGAATGTGGAACTCGCTGCCTGTGCCTCTGTCTTTGCCATGCAGCCCAGCAGTATCCAAATCACCCATGCCATTCGTTTCATAAAGTCGTTACCGGAACGCGGGTACGCATTGCAGTTCATATTAAATTTATTGTGTCAGTCGTGAGATGGCCCTGCCTATGACCCAGTCACGCTGGATTAAAATGAGCGAGACAAACAAAGGGTCAAATATACCATTTAGAAGCCCGCCCGTAAAACTCAGCTCATACAATCCTGAGCTTTGATAGCACCGAAAAGATGCTAATAAATAAAAAAAACTGTTGGGATCGTCCTATATTTGGCATTTATGATTCTGCAAAAAAACAAGTGATGAACTCGAAAAGGCTGTATCTAACACGTCACTTTGTAATTCACTAAATATTACCCGTTTAATCCAGATACAGACGATCCTTTCGAGACGATGCTTTTCCCAAAAAGCCATTTTTAGGAGACGGGAATCGAACACCTCACATCACTGAAACTATTCACCTGATATGCAATATGGGCGCAAGTTTCAGAGTAAAATGACAAGTTGAGAAAAGGTGAATTTTTTAGGCTTTCCTGGCAGGTTACCAAAATATCGAACCCAGTGATTAACGAGAAAATTCACCTATAATCCAGTCTGGACGCGGGGTTTTAGAGGAAGTAAAAAAGCGATAATTCTTAGTAAATTATCGGCTTGAACCCCAGACGGGATACAGGCTGGTATTACGTTTCAGCGAATTGGAAAACAGAAATTAATTTTGAACCGAATTAATTCCGTTACTCCATGATGCATCCTGATAGTTTCATTCTTGTCGGACGCCAAGATATCGAATCAATAAAAAAGTCGCAGCAAGACATCTTGAATATATTGGAAGAACCGGATAAAAGTTAACACTCCAGCCCAATTTAAAATAGTCCTTACGTTACTGCTATTAAATTTATGCAGGCGGTGAGAATACGTCGTTGGAAGTTCAATTGTTTAGTGACATCTGGGAAAATAATGAGTATAAAAAAGAGGCGAAACATTTATGTTCCCAAAGGAGAAATTGAAAGGTACTTTGCGCAAATATTGGACTAGCTTTATAACTACCGCGGGGTCTTAAAAATCGGTTATGGAAGTAAAATCTTTTACATATAATAAATCGTTCTCTTATAGCGTAACAATTGGACTATCGCTTCTAATCATGTTATTCATTCTCCGATCGTACCAATTGGAAGATCCGTCCGAAATTCGCATTCTAAAGTATATCGGGTTATTGTTTTTTATAATTTTGGGCCTTGTCATTTTAAGATTTCTTATTCCATTTATCAACCAATATCCTGCACTTGAACTAAATGATTTGAGTCTCGTCGACAAAGTTAGGAATCGAGAAGTCAATTGGGAAAATGTTAAAGGAATTAGACTGATAAACTTTCCAAATGGGGGTGCAGGAGTTTGTATAGACCTGTTAAATAAAGATTTATTCCGCTCTAATTTAAACACAGGACAGAAATTTCTAGGCTGGATAAGCAATTTAACTTATGGAACTCCTTTCGTTATTCCACTTCAATACATTTCAGGAATAAACCAAGAAATTTTTGAAACACTTCAGTTTTTTCTTAACAAAACGATCACAGTACCCAATAATATGTAGTTATTATAAATGTACTATGCGTCTATGTCGAAAACTTACAATATTCCGTACCATTCATTCGATAACGCGGAAAGCAAATTGTCGTTTTGAGCCGACATCAAAACTACCCTCCCTTCTT
>JBEPUT010000015.1:0-101125 GCA_041691395.1 Chitinophagaceae bacterium | reverse complement strand
CAAATAGTCAACTTTTACGAGACCGCATCTCTTGAGAAACTAAGCTGGCGCCCGTGGAATGATAAACGGGATGACCTGATGAAACTGCTGGAGAAGCCCCAGGTAAAGAAGCTCAATGAGCTCAGGAAGAAAGATAAGATTCAACCCCTTGAGTTTTATGATTGAGGGAGTTTTCTTAGTTTAAAGCGCCGGATATCCCTGTCTTATCAATTGTCATTTTAGAAAAACCAGTTTATGCAGTTTTGTCCCAAAACCAGACTAGCGTGTCCATCCGCGGGACAGTGTGTGCCCTTTCCATCCTTTTTTCAGGCTGAAACGGATTGGCACGCGGTTGGTCTATATTCATTTGGTTTTTCATAGGATATTGGATTTGTTAGCGGGGCTGTATCTTTATACTGGCCCCTTTTTTATTTCTTTAGCGACGAAAAACTGGTTTATCATCAAGGATATTCAACCCATACTGCAGGTGTCGTCAGATTATATACAGCGCGTCTCTTTGAGTGATGATGAATTAAACCTCCTCAGAAGCTGGTTAATGGAATCGAAATCAAATGAAATCCCCTTTTGATGATATCAGCAATAAAGCGAAATGGGAAAGGGAATGGCCCGCGCAACACGCCTCATGATCTGGCCAGTTCGATGGAGAGAATAAGAATGCGGATGATTGAACATTTAGAAAATGAAGGTTGAAAAACGTTATCGTAAATGGCCCCAGTGTGGCTCGATAAACTCGCCACAGGATAACAACATGAACTTCTGAAACAATTCCCATGGTCCATGCTTAAGCAGGGAGCGAGCCCATTGCAAGGCAGAAAGTGAACCCAGACGTCCGGATTGGCATAATTTTTTAGTAGATAGTCCGTAACAGAAGTGAAAAATATGCCGACCATTACGAATGCAACACCGCTAAAAATATATTGCCCCGATAACGGCATTTACCCCAACAGCCATTTACCCGTTCTGCTGTTTAAAAAGGCCATCACGATCCCGCATTTATTCGCGGCAAAGAAAATCAAGGCTTTATTCGCCAAAAATAACTGGGGCAATGCCTCGGATAGCGGCCTGTTTACATATAACCACTACCATAGCATAACCCACGAAGTCCTCGCCATTTACAAAGGCCACACCCAGCTTTTACTGGGCGGCGAAAACGGGTATCGGGTCAGGATCGAAACAGGGGACGTGCTGGTCATCCCCGCTGGTGTGGCCCATAAAAATTTAGGCCATGAACAGGAGGTCGCGTGTATCGGTGCTTATCCGGATGGCAGCGACTTCGATATCCATTCCGGACAGCCCGGTGAACGACCCGGCACAGATAAAAATATTTCCCTTGTTCCTATCCCCGGTGAAGATCCACTGTTGGGCAATGAGTACGGGGTCAGCTTTATCTGGACTGCAGAAATCCGGGCCGAACCCGTGGTTTAAGCTAGTGGGCGAAATTAACCACGATAACGAAATTTGCTGCACCATCATCAACCGGATCTCGGTGGGGTACTTCTCTTTGCCCTTCCCGCAATATCTGGTGTAGGAATCATCTTAGGCAGCACGAGACGAACAATCATCAAACTCGAACGCAAGTCTAAAATTATTGATTGGGGAAAGGGTTACGGCCTACCGGGGGTTAAATAAAAGATTGATCCCCATGCGTTTTATAAATTGCTGAAATGGGGAGATGTAATAATAATTGGAGATGTAATAATAATTCTTACACAAGGCATCAATTATGCCTGTCATGATATTGCCTTTCCCTTCCTCGTTCATCCACATATAAGGTCCGGAATTTTCTTCTCTGACGAAAATGAACCTGGAATACCGGGTGGCCATCACCTCGTTCGATGCGGGTAAATGAATAACTATCCGATCCCGGATATCGGTTCTGCATTCTATCCATGACTGGTGCCGGGACGTCCCGGTTGTCATAAGGAATATGGGTGTCGACATGCCTGCCCGTTCGGTCGAAATGCGCGGTTGATTCTCCGTTATTATGATCTCTGTCTTCAAAGTTGACATTCCAGCTCCCCCGGCATGTTTCCACTGATTTGGCTGAGATTGTGGGTATTGCTTTTGAAAAGACTGGCGGATGTTGTCCGGCGGATCATTTCTATTCTGCGAAAAAGCAACAAAACCGCTGAAACCCCCTAGAAATAGCAATATTACTTTTTTCATTTTTTTTATTTCCGTCATCCAATCAATAATCCTGCCACGCCGCCAACAGGTATTTCCAATGATTTCATCTCCGGATACAAAGAGCTGGTAAGCTGAATTGAATTGTTAACGATGCGAAGAATGATTCCCAAGCTGCTTCAAAAATTAATAGCTTTAGGATCCAACTTGTTATTCATGTCAAAAAAGAAAAAATCCACCAGAAAAACAAAGGAAACCCCTGCAAAACCACTCCGTTTTGCGCATCCTTTTTTTACCCCCGTCCCCATTGCTGCCCGGCCGGCGACGCCGGGTGCGGGCACGCACATGACCGATTATATCCAAACCAAACTGCTACCGGTTCCTACCCCACTGCGTGATCCCACCATGACCCTCGATCAGATCATCGGCACCCAGGGACTGCAGGAGATTCAGACTGCCGGGACCCTGATCTTTCAAACGGCGGGGGACACCGGTCATGAGAACGGCATTATGCAGCAGTGCGTCGCGGATGCCATGTCGGCTGATTTTGATTCCGCCCGTCCTGAAGCCTCGCCGGCTTTCTTCCTGCATCTGGGTGATGTAATTTATTATGACAATACGGACAAGGGTTACCAGGCACAGTTTTATGTCCCCTATAAAAAGTACCCCGGTAAAATCATTGCGATTCCGGGAAATCATGACGGCGAACTATTCAAATTCGACGGGACATCCACGGGACAGACGACGACCCTGGCCGCTTTTCAGCGGAATTTTTGTCAACCCAAACGCGGCGTCCCACCGGGGGCCGGTACCATTTACCGGGAAATGATCGCCCAGCCGGCTGTTTACTGGTGGCTCAGGGCGCCATTTATCGATATCGTCGCTCTATACTCCAATGTCGGTGAAGGCCCGGGTTTTATTTCCGGAACGCAGACCGGCCAGACGCAGAAAAACTGGCTTGTGAAAACATTGAACACTATAAAAAAAGACCGCGGTGCGGGCAACCGCAAAGCACTGATCCTGGCTGTCCACCATCCGCCGTTCAGTGAGGGCGGACATAGCTCCAGTACCGCCATGCTCGCCGATCTGGACGATGCCTGCACAAAAGCCGGCATCTGGCCGGATGCGGTGCTCGCAGCCCATTCCCATAATTACCAGCGGTTCACCAGGTATGTCCCCGTGAATGGAAAAGACCAGCACATCCCCTATTATGTCGTCGGTACCGGAGGCCGGGGAACGTCGCCCGTAGCGGCCGCCACCGGACAACGGACCGGAGACCATAGTTTTGACAGCTCGCTGCCAGGCTATGGTTACCTCACGGTAAAGGTTACTGCCAGCCAGCTTACCCTTTCTTTTTCCCAGGTGGATGCCAGCGGTAAGAAATCCGCTTTTGACCAACCGGTTACTATTGATCTGACCGCGCAGGCCGGTACCCAAAATGAGATTCGGAAAAAAAAGAAGAAATAAAGGGAATTGCACTTATTGAATTGATTAACGAGCAGACAGAAGCTTTGCATATAAGGAAAGTGGCAGAATTATTTTTTTTGAAAATAGCTAACATCTCTATTGATCGTCACGACCAGTCAATTCGTCTGGCAAATCAATCTCACGTACCGCAGTGTCAATTTGTTCTATATCAGTTAATATGTGTTTGGTGTAAGCGTGACCCAGTGTATGAATCTTCTTTGCCTGAGGAAAAAAACGACTTTCTAAGGACGATGCCGCACTATTATAATGGGTAACCGCACTTTTTAATCCCAGCCCTACGCTTTGAAAATGTCTGAATAACACCGTAGACCGGTTATACAATTCAATTCCGGCATTTCGAATCTCCTCGATATTCGCTGCTATACTGCGCTGCTCCCAAACAAAACTGACTGTTTTCAGTAGCATAATCAAGGTCGTGGGCGTGGCAAAAATCACCTTGTTCCGGATTCCTTCTTCTATTAACGAGGGATCAGTCTGAACGGCAGCACCAAATGACGATTCAATTTGCATGTAAAGAATAACATAATTCGGAGAGTCCGGAAATTGGCTCCAGTAGGATTTGGCCCCAAGTTTTCGTAAATGATCCCTGACGGCTCTCGCATGCTGGGCAAGCAGCAGTTTTTGTTCGGAGTCATTGTCGGTCTCAAACACTTTCATGTATGCATCCAGCGGAGTTTTAGAATCCACTACAATTGTCTTGTTATCTGGCAATTTGACATTCATATCCGGACGGAGGATACCATCATCCCCAGCAACAGTTACCTGTTCGACAAAGTCGCAATGCTCGGTCATACCCGAAAATTCCACCACCCGTCGAAGACCTATTTCGCCATATCTACCGCGCGTGCTGCTGTTTTTCAGCGCATTGATCAGGCCTTGAGTGCCCTTATCAAGCGAGGTAGTGGTTCTCTGCATTCCATCCAGTATCGCCGCAATATTACTGTAAGCGCCTTCCCTCTTTGTTTCCAGTTCATTAATTTTCGTATCCATCTTATTTAGACTCTCGGCAAGGGGCTTAACCAAACCCTGTATTGCCTGCTCTTTCCCCTCCAGCAACCCTCTGGCTTCAGTAACTTTCTCACTTAATTTCGACTCCGCCAGCGATACAAAGGCAGCATTGTTATTATTCAAAGCACTCGCAGCCAAAGACCCGAAGCTGTCCTTCATGGCTTTTTCGGAATTTGCAATAAATGTCTTTTGCTCTTCCAATTGTTTTTCAGCTCGTTCAAAATCAGCTTTTGCAATCAGCAGTTTGCCGGCCCAATGGCTTTTTGTGACAAACCAGCCTATCAGGATTCCAACAAGAAAAGCCAGCCCTGTCAAAATGATCATTGAATGGTTACTCATAATCTGAAATATTTACTCAGGATCGGAATGTACTGGTCGAATTCATCGATATAACCCAACGCATCGCCATGCAGGAGCAGCAAAGGCGTCCCCTCCCCGTAGACCTCGTAATATAATTTCGCGTCTCCCTCTATGGAAAGATACTTCCCCGCCGCAGGATTGGAGCCGTAAGGGATCGCCTGGGATAACGCGGCATTCGTCATCGTACACATACAAACGAAGAAGAGCGATTTTCGCATACTCTATTTTTCCCTTAAATTACCTATTCTTTCGGGCGTGGCAAATTGTTCAGCCGCTCTTCCTTTCCGTCGGCAAGCCATTCGATCCTTTCAAAATAGCTACGCGTATGGGTTCTGAGCTGCGATGCCCTCAATAATGGCCAAGGCACTAGTAGTCCCCGCTGGTATACCGAAAACGTTCCAACTCGAAGTCCGGGGCGTAATTACTGATTAGGACCACGAGCCTATTGCGGAAGTTGTACAGCCCGGCTGTCCAGGGATTTCATCATCCGGTTGATCATGGCCGAAATCCGTGCAGAGGAACCGCGGTCGGATTCGTTGGTCAGCACAACGATACCCATATCCAGTTCAGGAAAGTCGACGCAATAGCTGTTGAATCCCGGCAGGTTCCCCTCCTGCCAGATAACCCTGTAGGGACCGGAAGTCAGGATTTGCCAGTTCAAACCCACATAATAGGTGCTGGTTTCTTCTCCCCATATTCTTTGGTGGGTCATGCGAACCAGGGCGCTTTTTTCTGCAATATTCCAGCGGATATACCGAAGCATATCCCGCGTCGTCGATTTTATTCCCGCGGCTGCCTGCAGCGCATCGGTGATTTCCGGCAGGGTATTTCCTTTGTCGTCATACGCATTTGCATACCGAAGCGTATCGGCCGGTGATAAAATGATTTTCGTATCCTTCATATCCAGGGGCCCGAGTATTTTTTCTCTTAGCAAAGTTTCATAGGGTATGCCATAAATATTTTCTAAGATATAGCCCAGCAGGATCACCGCGCTGTTGGAATACCGAAACCGGGTACCGGGCAGGGTATCCAGTTTAACCCCGTGCAGCTCGCGGTAAAATTCTTCGCGGGGCACGCTTTGGTAGATCAGTCTGGCAATATCCGCATTCGTCTTTGCGGTATCCCCGAAAAACCGGGATATATCCGGCAGCAGAAAGGGGATGCCGGAGCGGTGGGTAACCAAATCTTTCATTCTAATCGGATGGCCTTCGTACTGCAGATTCGGGAAGACTCCGACGAGGTATTTGCGGATATCATCATCCAGGTTCATTTTCTTTTCCAATACAGCCTGAGCTAGCAGGGCGCCCGCAAAGGTTTTCGAAATGGAGGCGATGGCATAATAGGTATCCGAGTCCGGCAATTGCCCGCGTTGTTTGCCGGTCACGCAATAATTGTAAAAAAATACTTCTCCTTTCCTGTAGATGCCGATGGAAAGGCCCCTCTCCACCGGATTTTCCATGAATGGTCGCACCGATTGGCCGACCAGAGAATCAAGCGGGGACTTCATTTTATTATCCGTCGGGACGAGCTGCGCATTGACAGTGCTGGCAGCAAAAAGATGAAGACCGATTATGAACAGAGACTTCAAATTTTTCAAGGTGTTTTTGTTATATTTAAGTCAAACTATATGCCCGATTTTTAAAGAACTGGCCATCAATATTTTATTCTTTTGGCGTCAACCCGATTCGTCCGGTTGTGATACAAGCGGTGTCCGCAATATAGCCTTTACGCCTTATTGAATCATGCGCGCGATGATCTTTTAAAATACGGTAGAAAGTTCCCTTACATGTGGTAGACATTTTGGTATCGCCTGCTATAAAGATATTCGCGAAGGACGTTTCAAAATCAATCCTGAATGACGAAAAAAAACTAAGGCGGTGAGAAAGATGGAAGTCATGCAAAACAAAAGGGGATTTTATTTGAGCCAAAATTCCGGGCACTTTTTTAATGTCTTTTCAATGTATTTGGACTGGAAGGTGTTCAGATGGATTGGACTGAAGTTTGTTTAACTCTGCGGATCTACCTTTTTATCTTATAGTATATCGTTAGAAAATACAGTTTTGCCCTCTTGCCGATGAGCACAACCGTAAATGAACACAACCAAAGACAGGATTATCGAAATATTCGATTTAATATCACTGCCCAGTTTGCGAACGAGGTGCGGAGCCATGATATCTTCATCATTAATATGCAATAACAATTGGCTTGTCAACATTTTCTCCAGATGCCTGAAAGGCGGGGGCATCTCGGTTATTTTTTTTACTCCACATAAAATAATTTAGCCACGCAGCCCGGAATCGGTTGCCGGAAAATGATCTGATGGAATTTATAAGCCAGGGCGCACTATGCTGGTGAGATTAAAATAAGATAACCTTTTCCCGCCGGTACCTTCATATGATCTGGTATACCCTGCAGTGATTCTCCTATTTGAAAACGATCAACCTGCGGAATAGAATACCTGCATTTTTGAGGATCGAGCCCCAGCTTTTTATAATCCACGCTGAGGTTGAAGCATTGTTCCTTACCGCTGAAATTCCCTACAGATAAAATGGTGCCGCCTGAATCGGTATAAACAGTCACTTTAACAGAATCGTTGTTTGATTTAACGGGAACTTCCGGGTCCCAATAACCGATCATGGATTTCTTCTGTATGGCATTTCTGTCCCAAAATCTCCAGATCTGATCCGGTGGCGTACCAGTCCAGCCCGCACGGTTGGTCATACCGTATACCATGCCACGCCACGGATTGCCGCCATCCTGCAACATCTGTCCGGGCAAACCGAAGGGTATTCCAGAGATTTCCACTAGCCAGTAATCGGGTGGAGTATCATAATTCCTCGCCTCTCCTATCCATAGCTGGTCGATATAAGGCAGGAGGTCCATGTACAGATTGAGACAGCTGGCATATCCCGCATATTTATTGAAATGGTCCCAGCTGTGCATATCAATATTGGCGTTGGGGCGATTACTGTCGAGTATCTTCCGGGCCCGGGAAATAGTCGTTCTGTCCATTGAACAATCGTCGATGTAAATTCCGTCGTTCTGCAGATGATGCACCATCCAATCGAGTCCCGCCACATAGAAATTATTCAGGCGGCTGTCCGGGGTAGTGATAACTGACAGGTCATGCAATCCTTTGAATTTTCCGTGGTCAAAATAGGCCACCCAGGCCGGGATGTATTTTCTACCCCTCAAATTCTCTTTTAGCCAGACATCAGGACCTTTTGCATTTGTAACCGTTTTTGCGCTTGCCCCGGGACCCGGGTAAATAATTTCACCATTCAGGCTCACAAAGGGCCACAATTCCGGGAGGTTGATGGTGAGTTCCCTGGTGGTATAATAAACTTTCACCCGCTTATTATCCCGGTGGCCCGCTGAAATGAAGGCTTTTAACGAATTCACATTTATATCCGAATAAGGATAATTGATAAAAGGATAAAGTTCATTGCCATGATGGATGTTGATGATATTGGCACCCAGGGAATCGGCCGTCTGAATCGCCGTAGCGTTTTTATTACTCCCGGAATGAAAATACCTGGCTCCGTACTGCACCTGCCTGTCCATGATTTTAAACGGCGTGATCAGCAGTTCAAAATCGAAGTGCTGCTGCTCGCCTTTTTGCATAGACCGGTTTCCGGAATAGCCATTTATCAAAACGGCATGCTGCTTCTCTGCCACATGCACGCCGCCTTTTCCATTATTGCACCAGGATGGCGGAAGATGTAGTTCGCCAAAATGATAATATACATTCACGAGGGGTCGCGCATAATTCTCGGCCTTCCACTTGATGCGGAGGCCACCGTTAACAGCACCCAGCCACAGGGCATCCTGGTTTTTACCGGCATCCCATTTCCAGTCCCAGTTTTCCGGACGCAATCCGCCTGATTTATTCAGCCCCATCATGTAGCTGGCATGATCCTTATTCATGGCCAGTTCCAGCCGGATGTCCTTTATATCCAATAGCTTTTTTGCTTTCACCGTCAGGTGATAGTCGGCAAAACCGTCAAATGCCAGTTCGCCATGGCATACCAGATCGCAATCCGCGGATTCGCTGGTTACGCTCCAGGATATTCCGGAAGCCACTTGACTCCCAAACTTCAGAAGGCCTGGTTTTAGCCGGATGATTTCGCCATTTTCTTTTTCAATAATAAAGTGAAAAGGCCGCTGGATGATAGACGCCCCTTGTTTTGAAACAGACTGATTGCTGGGGGTGAAATACGTCCTGATATCCGCAGGAAGGCCGTCACCGGCAATTTCCAGGGATCGCCCCAGTATCCGGATCAGGTGACCCTCCCTTTTTACGGGTAAATATCCTTTGGTAACGGCGTCGTTCAGGCCTGCCCGAGAGTTCAGCCAGGATAAACGGGCTAATCGTCGGCCTTCATCAAAACCGTGATCGGCAATGGCCGGTCCTTGGATATCCAACTGTATTTTTATTTTTTGAAGGTCTCCATTTACCGATAAGGTGACCATCCCCGTATAAATGCCTTTCGCAGTTTCGGGAACGCTAATGCCGATCCAGAGGGACTGAACCTCTTGCCCGGGTATATCCAGTTCCTTGCGGAAGGGTCGTCCGCGAAAATCCGTTCCGCCCGCGTTAAAGCAGGTCAACCGGTCTGAACTGATTATCCTGCCATCCGCAGTTTTAAAATCGGAATACGACATCCCCAGCTTTTTCAATTCCTTGCTGATGGCCCAGATGCCGGTTTGAAAAACAAAATATTCACCGGGCTGCGGATGCAGAACAAATGGCCTGATGGCATAATCATGCTCAAGCCATTCTTTTTTTACAGAATCGAGCCAGCGGATGGGCTGTTCGCGCAATTCCGGGAAAGCGATAAAAGCGCGTTGTTTCAACAGCTGCGCATACTCCTGGCGTGCAGTTTGGTTTGAGATGTATTCCTGGGCGCTTCCCAATATAAAAAAAAGCTGTCCCGCAACAATAAAGAAGAGTTTTTTCATACCCGATTTGTAAATGTCCTGACTATTTCTTTTGGACGGATGCCGGAATAACTTCCGTGACTGCGCCGCCTTTTTTTGCATTTTCTTCTTCCAATCTCCTGTATTCGTATTGGAATGTTCTACGAACGAGATCAAAACTGAGTGTCTCCATTTTATGATCATTTCGTTTCTCTTCTGCTGTCAGGAAGGGCTTGCCGGATACAATCACGGGGTTGCCATCTTTAACACCGGTAAAGCGATTCGCTGAACGGTAACCGGTCAGTATGTCGTTGGTAATTCCGGTTTGGGTTCCGGGCTTGTCCGTCCATTCCAGACTGAGCCGGTGGGCATCCGGACTGAGCAGCAGGCAATCCCCTTCCCGCTTTTGTATTTTTGCATCGCTGGTAAAACTGACCAGCTGTTTGAAGTAGGGTATCCTGATCCGGTAACATTCCGGATCGGTATGAAACTGGTTTCTCAGCAATAGGTCCGCACCTTTGTTCCGGAAACGAATCGACGCGCTGATCTTGCCAAATTCGGTGGGTGCATTGATAATGGAAACTTTTTTACCGGGTTGCACCCAATCCGGAGAAAGACAATTAAAAAGCCAGAGCTCCCGCTGACCAGGTTCCAATCCGCATTTACCGCCATATTCCATCAATAAGAAATAGCGCACCATCAGGGCCTGCTTGGCAGATCCCCACGCATGCGGTGTCGGGCAATCCGGATCAACACTCCGGTCTGTCCAGGGTTTCACTAAATTCTCAAAACATTCCAGGGTGGAACCGCTGTGTAACAATTGATGATAAAAATCCTTTAAGGCCGTGTATTCATTTCCGGTGGCCAGATATTGTTCCACCATATTGGCCGTGATGTATTGATGTAAATGCATGCCGTGGCGATAGGTCATTACCCCTTCTGCATATTCTTTGCGGACCTGCGCCAGCGTTCCTTTTATTTTCGGATCATCCGGGCTGAGGACTTCTGTCGGATACGCCAGAATCATATTCTCCCAATCACAATTCGTTTGATATTCCTCAAATCCCTCTCTGGCTTTGGATCCGGTCAGATAGGGATACAGACCCGGCGGGATATATCCACCGGGTTTTGCAGAAGCATCCAGCGCTTTCAGAATATTATTTTCGTACCGGCCTGCCAGTGCAGTCCATGCAGCCACCTCTTTTGTTTTACCCAGCAATGCTGCAACCCGCACACTGGTCCTCAATCCCATCAGGGCAAAAAGATTTTGCCCGGTATAGTGACCGCTGATCATTTCCGCATCATAGGCGTAACAGGGAGGAAGCAGCCCATATTCATCGGTATCGACAGACCGTTCAATATATTGCACGCCTTTTTCAATGGACGGATAAACCTTTTCAGCAAATTTCTTATCCTGCGTAAAGACGGCCGTCATGGCGATGGAATACAAAATATGTCCCTGTGTGGCGGGAATAATCTGACCATGGGCAACCGAAATATCATAGAAGAGACCATCCGGCTGTTGCTGGGCGATGGCGCCCGGGATCAGTAAGTCTTTCGGATATTGCGACAAGCCGGCGGTGAGGTAAAGCATAGACATTTCCGGGACCGAAGTCAGGAAAAAATCCGGATAGGGCAACCCGTCGGTTTGATATTTCTTCCCGTTTTGTTCACGCGTGGCCAGCATCACATGCACCAACCCTGCCCTGTAAGCATTCCCGAATCTTTTTTCCGGTACCTCAAAAACGGCGGCGCCGTTCATCATTGTTTTCCAGTAATCCAGTGTCCTTTTGCGTTCGGTTTGGTAGTTTGTCTCTTTTAGCTTTGTAATAAAACCATAATCAGACAGCAAGACGGGCACTCTTGGCATCTCAAAACTGGCTGAGAATTGTTCTCCGGGTTTTAATTTCCGCGCATACTTAACCAGGCAACAGACAGCGCGTTCAGTGAGGGAATAAGCCGAACCCGCAAATGCGTTTTTATAGCCCTTTCCAGGTGTTGTTTCCCTTGTTCCTCCGGGAGAGAAACGGTATACCAGCTTTCCATCCCGGATAACATCGGATCCCGTCATTTGATACTGCCAGGAAGTGGAGAATTTATCCGTAGAAGAATGACCAAACCGGTAGTCCTGCCCGTCGTACCTCAGGGCAACTGTAAATTGAGCACGGCTTTCCTGTTTACCGGAATTGCGCATGTGCATGCGCACAAAATTCACCGTGTTCTCAGTGCCTTCGCCTCGCAATGGCGAAGCGAAATATTCTATGTCATATTCTATATCTCCTTCTTTCCAGCCGTACTGTACGATGGGTATCCATCCGTCGACAAAGGTTTTTCCCCGCGCCAGCAGGGGTTTATCATCCGTGCCATAGAAAAAACACAGTTCCGCTTCCCGTGTAAACAGGGCTCCGTCGTAAGTCACCTGGGTAACATCAGGCTGAAAGGGGACCCCGATTACCGTGGTTGACTTCGCCAGGTAACACCATACTTCCCCCGGCTTGTCAGTTCGGGGATCCAGCATATTAGTTGACGTGCTATTCTGCGCATAAGCTGCATGACCCGTCAATAACAGAAATACCAGGATTGATTTGAACATCATGTCAATATTATTGCCAAAGCGGGTTTTGTTTTAGCGCGCCGGTCGTACTCTGGTCAATGGCAGATTGCGGAATGGGCCAAACATAATACTTGGGATCGTTAAAAACGTATTGAATGAGAAAGTTTCCGCCGGCAGCTCCATTGGGAATGGGAAACAAGGCTTCCGCCGCGGGATCGGTCACGCTGGTCCTCACATAAATCTTATCCTGGTAGCCGGCCAAAGAACCGTCCGGATTAAACCGGGAAATATGCATGGAATTAAAATTTTTGTTCATCACCTGCTCCCCTATTCCCCAACGTCTGATGTCCCAATATCTTTTCCCTTCCCCGATCAATTCCACGGCTCTTTCATTTCTGATCAGATCGCGTACCGATGCCTGGTCTGGATTGGTGGCGGCAGTTACGGCCGGCATTCCGGCCCGAGCGCGCAGTTGTGTCAGCGCCTGGTAAACCGAGGCATCCGGACCCGTCGCTTCGTTCCGGGCTTCGGCAAGCATCAGCAACAATTCGGCATACCGGTAACAAACATAACTGCCATAACCGGCTGTCGGCGCATCGTTTTCATGATCCCAATACTTGATGTTGATATAGCCGGAACTCGCTCTATCCCTTAGATTATTTGTCTCCAGCATATAATCGGAATTGGCATCCGACGGATCCAGCGTATTGGATACCCAGGAGGGACTTCCATCCACCCGGCTGGCCACATTGCCGGGATACAGGATGGTATAGGTAAGGCGCGGATCCCTGTTTTTAAACGGATGAGTCGGGTCGTACAAGGGAGAGATGTTGATGGGCTTGCCATCGCTGCATTCATATTTGTCCACCAGTTCCTGCGAACCTAAGAAAAAGTCAACTCCCTGCCCATCAAATCTTGGGCGAAAGTCATAGCTGCTGAGCCCATACGGATCCGGAGCGATATCCTTCAGCCTTACATTTTCCAGGATGATTTCTTTTTGTGCAGATGCACCGGCCTGCCCGGACGCAATAAAAGGATCGAGGTAATTGGTTGCCAGTCCATATCCATTCGCATCTGCTTCGTTGATCGCTGCCTGGGCAGCGTCGGCCGCCGCCTGGAAAGTGGCTCCGGGTATCGCTTCCTGAAAACGTGTAGATGTATACAGCAGCAGATCGGCTTTCAACGTCATGGCGACCAGTTTAGTCAGCCGGCCTCGTTCTCTTTGCGCCGGACTCAGGCTTGGAAGATTGATCACCGCACTGTCAGCCCATTTCAGCGCTTCCAGGAATACACTGTCCTTTGGCGAGGTGGGGATATCGGATTTATCAATGGTTAAAACATCGCGGATAATGGGCGCGTTTTCATATGCCCGCAACATCATAAAATAGCGATAGGCCAAAAGGTACTGAACGGAACCCGAGTACAATTGCCTGGACGCATCGCTCATCGTCACTTCATTGATGTGCTGGAAAAAAATAAACGCATTCCGGAATGGTGTAAAATCCCAGTAATAGCCAACATCCCCCGTGCTCGGATTAAAATTTCCCAGAGCGAATTCGGCGAAGCTGATGTCTGTGCGGCCGGAATTGATGATATTCAGATCGGAGCACACATCAAAAAAAGGCGTACCCTGAGCAGGTACCATGTATTGATAAAATCCGTCGACAAAATTCTTAATATCATCCTCCGTCTTAAAATAGGTAGGAACCGTAATATTGTTCAAAGGCACGAGGTCGAGGTGTTTTTGACAGCTGGCCATGCATGCCGAAATAAAAATGATTATATAGATTGACCTTTTCATGTCTGCTTTTTTAATGTAGTAAATTAAAATGTCACGTTTATGCCAAAATTGATGAGTTTGACAGGACCAAAAAAGGTGGAAGCGTTCACGTCAAAACCGGGATTGGATTCCGGGTCAATGGATTCTATATATCCGGGTTTATAGGTGAATAAATTCTCCGCCGAGAAATAGATCCTTGCTTTAGCAATCGACAGCCGCTGCGTCAGGCTGCCGGGCAGCGTATACCCCACCTGCAGGTTTTTAATTCGTACATACCGGAAACTCGCCAGCTGGTATTGAGAGGGCTGGGTGATGTTCGAGAGCGTGCCAATCCAGTTGTCCTGCGTTAGACGCGGTTCCTTGGCATTCTTGTCCGGGTTTTGTGCGGTCCAACGATTGTCATAGTTCGTTTGCAACAGATCCAGATCCGGTCTTACACCAACCAGGTATGAGCCGCCCTGAGTTTTTATATTCCAGTGTTCCCAAACTCCATTGATCACGGCCGAAAGGTCGAAATTTTTAAACTCCACGCCCAGGTTCAATCCAAAGAAATAATGTGGGGTGCTGGTCTTGCCCAGGGGCACCCGGTCGTTTGGATCAATCTTTCCGTCGCCGTTGGCATCCAGATAATGAATATCTCCCGGCCGGGTAAGGCTTGTTTGCGTGGCGCTTTTATCTATCTGATCCTGGCTTACAAATAAACCATCCGTTTTAATCAAATACCATTGGCCCTGTGCCTTGCCTTCTTCCATAAATGTGTTTCCATCTCCGGATATCACCATACGTCCACTACCAAATTGCGGGTTAACCGAGCCAAGGCCCGAGAGGTTGATCACTTTATCCACGCTGTTGGACAAATTAAAGCCGGCGAAATACCTAAACTGGCCGATCCTGTCTTTCCATTTCAACTCGAGCTCAAAACCCCGGGTGTCGATGGTGTAGATATTCTCCAACGGCGCGCTGGCGCCAAAGGTTGACGGCGCTGGCGGCGTACCAATGATATTACTTGTTCTTGCCTTGAAATAGTCAAAGGAACCCGATAGCCTGTTATTCAGGAATCCGAAATCCAGACCAATATTTTCCGTTGTCTTCTTTTCCCAGGACAATCCGAAATCTACCGGATTTCCCAGTGTCGCTACTTTAACCAACCCATTTCCAAAAACGGCGCTGGATCCGAAAGACACGCTTTGCGCATAGGGATAGAGGGTAGCTCCTTCATTACCTAACTGCCCCCAGGACGCCCGCAATTTCAGATCGCTCAGTATATTGATGTCTTTGAGAAAAGATTCCTGTTTCACTCTCCATGCTGCGGAAAAAGAAGGAAAGACGCCCCATCTTTTTTCCGGAGAAAACCGGGATGAACCATCATACCGGATGGTGCTTTCAAAAAGATATTTATCTGCATAGTCATAGTTCAGCCTTCCGATCACCGAATTAATGGCCCATTCATCCGCGCTCGAGGTTCCTGATATCTGACTGCCCGATCCGGTGGATCCGGCAATCTCCCGGATTTCGTTGTTCGGGAACTGGGATGCACTGGCGCCAATGGCCTGTTCGGTCTGGTCTTCATACGTGATGCCGCCCATCAGTTGGAAATTGTGTTTGCCGACAGTCTTTTTATAGTCCAGGAGAAATTGATTATTTACGTAGTTGGATTTGCTCCAGCCCTCAGAAACGGCTACATTACTTACATTATAGCCCAGTATATTACCTCCGGCATCGAGGAAAGGAATTTTTGGATTCAGTTGGTTGCTGGTGGCATAGAATAATTTCGCCGCTGTGGTGATATTGAGATTTAGTCCTTTCAGAATTTCATATTTCAGGGAAAAACTCATCCGGAAATTATCGCTGGTACCAATAGCGTCGCCGCCGTATATTTCATTATACGCCGGATTGCTGCCCCAGATCACGTTGTTGTTGTAAGATCCATCCGGATTGTACAAAGGTTCGTTCGGCGGAGTGAACACGGCATTGCGGATAATGCCGTAAAGACCCCCGTTGTAATTGACGCCCGCCTGAGTCTGGTCATTTCGCAGATATGCAAAATTGGTGCTGATCTCCAGGCGGCTGCTGGGACGGTAGTTAAGGTTCAACAATACATTTTTCCGGGTATAATTGTCATTGGTAACAAACCCATCCTGTTTTAAAAGTCCGCCAGACAGGTAAAAGCTAAGGGGTCCATTTCCACCCCTTAAGCTGATATTGTGTGATTGCTGAGGAGCCGTTTTTGAAATCCAGCTTGTCCACTGCGTACTTTCCGGAAACTGCCGATCTTTGCTGTTCGTATATTTTGCGATATCCGCCTGGCTGAAAATATCCGGCGAACCATCCGATTCCGCAGCTTCATTATTGGCCTTCATCCAGGTGGCGGTATTGACAAATTTCAAATCACCATAGGGCTGCCGCTGAAAGCCGGTCATCCCGTTGTAAGAGATGGTCAGCTTTCCAGCGGAGCCGCTTTTGGTGGTAATTAAAACGACGCCACCGGTTGCCCTGGCGCCATAGATCGCTGAGGCCGCGGCGTCTTTTAAAATAGAAATCTTATCCACATCTGCCGGATTCACGTCATCGATATTGTCCACCACCCCGTCAATAATTACCAGTGGCGGGTTGGCAGAGAAGGTACTGAGCGATGCGCCGCGGATGTCGAACGAAGCGCCGGACAAACCAGGCCTTCCGTTTTGCTGGTTGATGTAAACGCCCGGGGTAAGACCTTCCAGGGCGCTGGACAAATTGGTCAGGGATCTGTTTTCCAACAGTTCTGTATTTACCGCCGTGATGGCGCTGGTCAGATCTTTTTTTGCTTTGGTGCCGTAACCGACGATCACCACTTCATTCAAGCCGGTCGTCAGAGGGCTGAGGGTAATATTTATGTTGATCTGGCTTCCCACTTTGATCCGTGCAGTTTGAAAACCTACGTAACTGAAAACCAGTGTTGCCTCCCCGGGGTTTGTCACCTGTATATTATATTCGCCATTGGCGTCTGTGCTGGTGATCTCATTGGTGCCTGATTCGGAGACCGTGACACCGGCCATCGGCTGGTTATTATCATCTACAATTTTTCCATGTATGTTTTTAGCATCCTCCTTGGGCTGTGCTGAAGAACTATTTTTTAAGACAGCCGCGTGTTTGGAACGGACGACGATCGCACCATCCTCGATATCATAATCCAGCGGCTGGTCATGAAAACAAATGTTGAGGATTTCCTGAATGCTCGCATTGGTAACCTGAATGGTGACGGTGCCGATACCGCGGAACATCGAGTTTTTGTACACAAAAGAAACCCCGGTTTGCCGGGTAATTTCTGTTAGCACCCGCTGCACGGAAGCATTCTTTACAGAGAGCGAGACCTTTTGTGAATAGCCGCTGGCGCATACCTGCAGGCAGCCAGCGAGCATCAGAAAAGCGGTTAACTTCATAACCTGTAGTGTTTTGGAAAATAACCGCCGCCTGGCCGGCGTGCGGTTGTAAGCAGTCTTTAAATGCATTACCTTTGGTTTTTGGGTGATGTAATAAATAATCCCTTCAGATTAAATGTCAGGTTACCCAATTCCAGTTCCGGATTTTATCCGAATCTGAGTGCCAGGGTGTTGCAAGCACACTGGCATTTTTGTTTAACCTGTTTTATTTGTGGTTTTAAATAGGCATTAAATTTTTTAATCTAAGGAAGCACCGTCACATTCCTGCCTTCGATGCTGAAATGGTTTATCCCGTTTTTTTCCAGCATGTTCAACACCTGGGATAAATTCAGATGCTTGCTGATGCTGCCACCCAGTTCCGGATTGCCCGGTTCCACTTTATAGTGCACGTCGATATCATACCAACGGCTTAACTGCCGCATAATGGCGGGCAGATCCGTATTCTGGAATTCAAAGATTCCGTTTTTCCAGGCAATCACTTTTTGAACATCCGGATGCAGGATATTCATCTTGCCGCCAGGGACATCCAGAACCGCCTGCTCTCCCGGCACGAGTTGCCTCTTGAGATTCCCCTGCTCCACTTTTACGGCTCCCTGCATCAAAGTGGTATTCACCGTTTTTTCGTCCCCATATGCCATGATGTCAAACCGGGTTCCCAAAACCTGAACCTGCATTTGATTAACCTGCACGGAAAAGGGCATGCCTGCATTTTTTTCAATCTCAAAATATCCTTCTCCACTTAATTCCACCTTCCTTTCTCTTCCCCGGAAAACCGTCGGAAATTTCAACCAGGAGTTAGAATTCAGCCAAACCTTACTGCCATCGGACAGGATGACCTGGTACTGTCCGCCATTCGGTGTCGTAATGATATTATATGATAAGGCCGTGCTGTCTGTCTCGGCCGCCTGATCAGCAGCGTGATAATACAGGCGGCTGTTATCGAGTTTAACTACGTTCGTGTTACCCTGGAGCGCCAGCTGGCCATCTTTAAGGCTATCCAGAACAATCACGGTTCCATTGGCCAGGGTCAGTGTCGCCTTATTACCGCCTGGCGCCACGTCATGGGTGGACCGAAGTGCGATGGGTGACGCCGGGTTTTTGTTTGAAGAAAAGAAAATCCAAGTTATAAAAATCAATGCGGCAGTGGCCGCAGCAGCAACCATTCCGATCCGTAAGGTACGAGAGCGGACGGCCGGAGGATGCATGACAACAACTCTGGGCTCCTTGGCTCCGGAAGGCTCGTCGAGACGATGATAAATCCTGTTCCACAAATCGCGGCGTTCCGGAACAGCCTGAAGGACCTCGAAAATTCCGCTGAATTCTTCGATCAGGGCGCTGCTCTCCTGTATGGGTAAACTCAATAACCAGGTAAATAATGCTTCATGCTCCTCCGTCAGGCAGGTGCCGGCCGCAAATTTTTCAGCAATCTCCCGCGCCTGAATTTTATCCATGATCCAAATAATAATTAGTTGTCATCCGCCCCATCTGACCAGACACGATGATAAAGACGCAGGTTGAATGCCAAAAGCCTAGTGGTAAGAAAAATAAATACTCAGGATTTAAATAAGGTCATAAGAACCCACAGCGAGGTAGAAATATTGCCATACTTCTTTAGGTAATTTCGGATAGCGGCCGAGGCGCCATACAGGTGTTGCTTCACCGTTGATTTGGAAATCCCCAGGCGCCGGGCCATTTCATCGAGTGTCAGGTTTTCTTCCAGGCTAAGCCTGAAAACTTTCTTTTTTTGTTCCGGCAGGGCATCGACAGCATCCAGCGCCATTTTATAGTATTGGTTATACAGTAACCGGTAATCTGCCCCGCCTTGGCCGCCGAAGGGCGTGGATTCGTCCAATTCCACAATCTTGTGCCTGGTTTTGACGCTCCGCAAATAGCTGATCACCCGGTTACGGGCAATATGGTATAGATATCCCCGGAAAGAACTGAGAACGGGCAATCTCTCCCTTTTCTGCCAAATGCTGAGGAATACATCCTGGATGATTTCTTCGGTAACTTCTTTTGAGTGGGTGATGAACAACACATATTTTTCAAGGCCGCCTTCAAATTGCCTGTACAATTGTTCAAAAGCCTGTTTATTCCCGCCGGCCACTCCCTGCAGAAGCAATAATTCGTTGTCCGCTTCTATATATCGGCTTTCTGACATTTTCCAGGCAAAATTCATTTTAACCTCAATAGTAAAGATAGAATAACTTTGAAATGACGATTGAAATGTTTTTTGTTCTTCCTCCTTAAAACAGATCAACACTTTTTAAAAAACAACTTGGCCTTCTGTTGAACGGATCACCGGGGAGTTGACATTTACACTTTATTCTTTTAAAAATAATTTTGATAGGAAGGCAATATTGGTAAACTATAGAACAGCATTGAGGGTGCATCGACCATCATATCAGTTATGTTGAAATGTCGTGGGTTGATATTAAAAAGCCAAAATTACCTTTCTTACAGCCCCGTCGTTTATAGCGTAGATAACCAGGGACTGTGTGCAGATAAAGATCGCCTGCGTTTACTGCAACCTCGTAACGATGATCAGCGGAGGCCTGACTGGAGCCGAGCCAACCGATAAAATGTTGTTTCCCAGGGCGTTCGTCCGGCTGCTTTCAATCTGATTCCGCAAGGCCACGGGAATGGATGAAGCATGATTATAATACATGAGCTTAATCTGCATGGATTGAATGGCATTGTGGCTGTCGTCGTCCAGACTATAATAAAACCGCCTTTGCTCGTTAAATAATCCTCTTGCCTTTGACATATTTGCTTTTTTCTATCAGACAACTTTTTATGCTAAAACACTGCTTCGTTTCTTAGGGTTTTAGAGATGCCCTTAATAGAGATATGATACTGGAGGTGGTGTCATACCCGTTGGCTTGATCCTGCCTTCACTAACCAGTCGCCAAAGCAAATGCATGCAATATTCCGGCGAGGCGTCATACACTCCCCAGCTTCAAAGCGCCGACGAATAGGGCTTTAAACCTTTGCGTTTTTGCCCTGCCGGAATTGCTATATTTGCCTATAGATATTGAATTCATGCGCTTGTTGCTGACAAAGATATTGATTTCGATCGTGCTGGGGTGTTTTATACCGTCCGCTACTGAAACAGATATTGGCCATTGTCATCAGACTTTCTTCGATGATTATGATACTTACATTGCTTCTCCGCGGCTGGATTTGGAAGTACCGGATCATCAATTGTTTCTTCAAAAGAGTGGCTTAACAATATTCATTCAGTTTGCGAATGTTCCTGGCTCATCTTCTCTTCAGCACGATTATAGCTCCTATATCAAAATCTCCAGGCATTTATCCCTCCCGAAACGAAAAATCTTTCTGGATAATTCTTCTCTGTTAATTTGATGCAATGGCTGGTTAGCACGCCCTTGTTACAGGCGCTTACCGTGTCCTTCATTGCTATCCATCATCATCCCAGTGAGTCAAGGATTTTCTTATGAGAAGAATTGCTTTTTCTGCAATTATATTGCTTTTGACCTATGTAGCCAGGAGTCAAAATACGCTTAAAATCCAAGTGAGTAGCGAAGTATCGAACCAGTTCCTTGCAGGGGCGTCTGTCGCCATACCCGTTTTAGGTAAGGGAACCGCGACAGACAGTTCAGGTACAGCGATATTAAAAAATATACCCGATGGTGTATTTGGCGTTGAGATTTCTTTTGTTGGGTTTAATACCATAAAAGAGCAGATTCTATTTCCACTAGCAAAAGGCGTAGTTGAGATAACGCTTGAAAAAACGGATGAAGAAGATAATCCTGATATCGTGGTGACCGCAACCAGAACCGACCGCTCCGTGCGCAATACCCCGACAAGGGTTGAGGTCATCGCAGGCGGTGAGATTTCCGAAAATGTCAGCATGCGACCGGGAGAAATCCGGATGCTGCTCAATGAAACAACGGGTCTTAATACGCAACAAACCTCCGCCATCAGTAATACGGCTAATATCCGGCTGCAGGAACTGGAGGGTCGGTATACGCAAGTTCTCCGGGATGGCCTGCCCCTGTATTCCGGCCTTTCAGAAGGCCTGAGTCTGGTACAGATTGCCCCGCTCGATCTCAAACAAGTTGAAATTATCAAGGGTTCCGCTTCTACACTGTATGGGGGTGGTGCCATTGCCGGACTGATCAATCTGGTCAGTAAGGTGCCAACGGATAAACGTGAAATTAGTTTTTTAGCCAATGGGACCTCCACGAGGGGTCTCGATCTCAGCGGCTTTTACAGCGAAAAATATGGCAAAGCCGGTATGACCCTATTCGTTTCCCGCAACAGCGGAAGCGCTTATGATCCTTCCAATACAGGTTTTACCGCCATTCCAAAATTTGATCGCTATACCATCATGCCACGGCTTTTCCTTTACGGTAAAAAGACCAGCTTGAATTTTGGCATAGGATATATTACCGAAAACCGGCTGGGCGGAAATATCAATTTCGTGGAGCATGGCACGCCCGGATACTTTGAGCAAAACAAATCTGACCGTTTTACTACCCAACTGGCCATAACGCACAAATTGGGAGATCATTCATCCATTTCATTTAAGAATAGCTATAACCACTTTAACCGCAGCATCAGCATTCCTACGTACCAGTTCAAGGGGATCCAACAATCCTCCTTTTCTGAAGTCAGTTGGAATGGTGGACGTAAAGAAAACCTGTGGGTAACGGGCTTTAATTTATATATGGACAATTTCTCTGAGTCAAATCGTGCGCGGGATAGCGACCGGAATTACGACCATGCAACCATCGGGACCTTCGTTCAAAATACCTGGTCCGTATCCCGGTTTATCAGCGTGGAAAGTGGGATAAGGGCCGATTATTCCCACCCCTTTGGCTTGGTTTTGCTACCCCGGTTGTCTCTTCTGGCTCATTGGAATGATCACCTGACTTCCCGCATGGGCGCGGGTCTTGGTTATAAAATACCGACAATTTTTACTGAGGAAAGCGAGGAGCGACAGTTTAAGGGTATACTTCCAATAAACCCTTCCAATATTCAATATGAAAAATCCATCGGGGGTAATCTTGATTTTACTTACCGCGTTTCGATTAATGAACTTAGGCTGACGATCAACCCCTTATTATTTTATACCCGGGTTAACAACCCCCTTGTCCTGACAACTACGGTATCCGGACAAGGCCAGTTCAAAAACGGCACTGGTTACACGGATTCAAAAGGAGGAGAATTAAGCCTGCGGGTAAACCTGGGAAGGATTAAGTTTTTTACGGGATACTCATACACCGTTGCGGAGAATCATTTTGACGGCATCAAATCCTGGTATCCGCTCGCACCGCGTCACCGGGTTCATTTTGACCTCGTGTACGAGATTGAGGAAAAATTAAGGGTTGCGTTAGAATCCTATTACACGGGATCGCAACAACTAAATGATGGCAATTCAGGAAAAAGTTTCTGGATCTTCGGAGCTTTGATAGAAAGAACCTGGAAACATTTTTCACTCTTTATAAATAGCGAAGACCTGAATGACATCCGCCAAACAAAATGGGGCTCAATTTATACCGGCACTTTTGACAATCCCGTATTTAAGGACATTTACGCACCACTGGACGGCATTACCCTGAACGGGGGAATAAAAATAAAATGGTGAATTTCCCGCATGACCATTAAAAAATAAGGTGAAGAAATAGTCCCGATTTTCAGGATACCAAAGGCCTATGACCAGGGGTAAAAATTTCCAAAAACGGCGTAGTAAATTTTTATAAATAAGTATAAACCCCTATATCCGAAAAATTATATTACAATTATTACATCAGCAGGGATCTCTAAGTAAATTTCGTAAAATATTATCATTAATCTGAATATCAGGAAGCTCATGAAAAAAGCTAACCCGAATAAGAAAGAGAATACCAATCGCTCCAAACAACAACACCTTTATGGTTGTATATTTTTTATTCCGGGATGATGACCGCGCTATCGAGCATCATTTTAATTACTGCTATTTACCCTAGCTATAATATCTACCCAATAATTATTTGACTGATATCCCCCATCGGGTAAAGCAGGAATAGTAGCATATTTATATAACCCGTTTATTCCATCTGTACTATCGGCTAAGGCTGTTAACGGCGGATTTATTATAGCTGTTTTCAATCCGAAAACTGTTGAAGTATAATTTCCCAAACTGCTGAAATAAGCAGCTATATAAGTTGTATTTGCAGCAATTGGAATTGCTGTGGCAAAAAGTACACGCTGCCATCCACTATCCGTTTCGTTTGTGAACACTGCTGATGCCAGCAGTGTTCCGTTAGACGAATAAAGCTGCCCTGAATGCGTTCCGGAGTTACCGGAAGTTTTATAGAATCTAATTCCGTCAGCATATCCCGCAACTGATGACTGGAACTTTAAACCCAGTTCAATCCCACCCGTACTATCATTTACAGTGGGACCAGCAGGGATTTGAGTAGTAAATATACTGACTGATGCTTTAGGTGGGGGAGCTACGGCACTTTGCTCTTTCTTACATGAAATGCTAAGAAGGAATATACCCAATATTGAAAATATTATCTTTTTAGCAGGCATACTAAATAAACCAACAATCGTTTTCATACTCTTTTCTTTAATTATTTTTAACATATTTATCCTTCACTGGTTTTTCTCCCCTGTTTTTCATGTTGCGATTGGCTTTCAAGTTGTCTTACAGTTGTTTTTATAGAACGATCCTGCTGGCAAAAGAATTAAAAAGTTATCACGCTTTAGGCTTTTAAGTTATTAACGTCGTTTTGGTCCTAGGATAAAACAATGACGACCCGGAGGAGTTGGATTATTAAAGAACATATCGGGTACAGTATATTGGAAAAATTAACACAGCATAATTTCCGCTGGGTGCGGACGTTTGGGTTTTTCAACTTGTGCGAAGAACTGTATCGTACAAGTTTAAAGATAATAATTCCCAGGGCCAAGTCATTGGGTCTTTTACTACGTAAAATTACGATCCTTCCATAAGGAAATGATTATCGCGGTATGTACAGTGTAATGGTCATGATCTTTCTATATAGCATGTCCGGATATGGGAACCGCTGCAGCGTACGTAATATATAGAGTATGCGCCGGGTCCTTCAAAAAGTGTGGGTTTACTTTCCAGAAAGTCAAGATTAAAAGAGATGGCCTCAATCTTTACCTTTCCTCTTTTTACTCACAAACGGTTTTTGGGTTCACTCATTATTGGTCAGTTATTTGTCCTGTTTAAGTAAAGAAAAGCAAAACTCGTGCCTCCCGCTAGCCATAATCATTATTGGGGCCATTTCTGAAGATCTGGATAAAAAAAATCAATCTGAACCTCTAATCCCGTTCCCGGAAAGAAAAAAAACCAGATGTCCCTATCTCGGCAAAATCTGAATGATGCCATGGCTGACCGGTATAGTGCACAAGTCAAATTCCCTTATACGTCATTGCTGGATACCGGCGGAAAAACTTTAAAGATCTGGGAAGGCTTTCCTATATTATTGCGGAAGATTTCACTCTATCAACCCGACCTTAACCAGTGGCCGTACCCCGGTTCTCGCAAAACAACGCCGCAAAAATACCATTTTTGTATTCGATAGAAAATGTAATCGTATATTGAATCCGCCTGACGTGCAGTCAGCCTGTTCAGGTGGTATACCAATCGCGGTTGCAGATTGGAGCGGATAACAACACGGATTCCCATTTTGTAGCCGGGTGTTAAATTCTTAACCAGTGGCCTTAAAAAGAGTCTTAGATTACCGGGAAAGAACACTTCTGTTAATAGCCATTGCCACACTGATAAGACTCATTGTCGGATCCGTTTTGGAATTGGGCAGTGCGGAAGTTTATTACTGGACCTATTCGCTGCATCTTCAATGGAACTATTTTGATCATCCTCCCCTGGTTGCCTGGTTGATCAGATTGACTACGGCCGATCTTCTGCTTCATCAGGAGCTGTTTGTACGTCTTGGCGCCATAATTTCGTCCGCCATCTGCACTTGGCTGATTTTTAAAATCGGAACGGCCGTCAGTAGTCAGCAAACAGGCTGGTTTGCCGGTCTTTTGTATACCGCTTCTTTATACGGCAGTATCATTGCAGGAACATTTATTCTTCCAGATAGCCCTCAGATGGTCTTTTGGCTTGCCGGCCTTTTGGTCCTTATAAAAATATCACAAGCCGCAGTGTATGATTCAAAATCAACCTGGCAATGGTGTCTTTTTGGGATATTGTCGGGATTATGCATCATGAGCAAAGTGCATGGAATATTCTTATGGATTGGGGTGGTTTTATATGCGTTATGGGCCAAACGCAGTTGGCTGAAACATCCGGGTATCTATTTATCGGCTGTTATTACTTTAATACTCATTTCTCCGATAGTAATTTGGAACCTGCAGCATGACTTTATCACCTATAAATTCCACAGCGGTCGCGTCTCGTTAACCGGCGCCTCAGTCCATATCAAGGGATTTATCAGAGAATTTATAGCTGTTGTTCTGACTACCAACCCCGTCAATTTTTATCTTACCTGGAGCAGTTTGATATGGGTGTTCAGAAGGAAGATGACTGCTGAGCGAAGGGAAATTCAATTGCTTTTGTTCTGCAGCCTGCCCCTTATAGTCGTATTGTTATATATCTCCCTATTCAGAGAGACATTGCCCCATTGGCCCGGGCCGGCGTATAGTTGCCTTATCATTTTACCGGCCATGAAATTAGCGTCTGCTGTGAAACCGGAACGGAACCCTTTTCCCAACCGCATAAAATGGGCATTAACCTATACGCTCCTAATGGTTATTTTAGCGATACTTATCACAAACTACTATCCCGGAACCCTATCAACACACAAGGACGGAATAGATATCGGGAAGGGAGATTTAACCCTGGATATGTACGGATGGCAGGAAGCGGGTCAAAAATATGATTCTTTGTACCGCAGTGATGTCAGGAATAAAATAATGCCTTTCGGAGCCCCCATTATTATTACGAATTGGATCCCTGCCGCCCATATAGATTATTATATCGCTGGCAGAACAGGGCAGGAAACACTGGCCATGGGAAGTGTTCTGGATTTACATCAATATTATTGGACGAATTCATTTAAGAAACCATTAAAAAATGGTGACAATGCCTATTTCATTGTTGCTTCCGATTTATTTAATTACAAGACTTTTGATTTGGTAACCAATAGTTTTATGCGTTATCAGATGCCCTTGGTAATTCCTGAATTGAGGGGTGGCATTATCTGCAAACAGCTCTATGTTTTCAGGATGATAGGATACAGAGTGAACAGCGCATTCAGATGACAGATTATATCAGAGGCTGATTCAGGAAAAGAAACAAAGAGCATCTTAACCCGAATCCGGAACCGACATAAGTTTAGGATTGCCGGCATGTTGGAATATGCGATGATTCCCTTGCACGCGGATCTCGGTCCAACCCGCGGCCTTAAGAAACTTGATTAATTGTGATGCGTCCATGATTCCATTTTCAGAAGGAATAATCAAAAGCAATGAATTTATTACCCCAATAAAGAAAATAAGCTAATTTTTTTATTGACTCAAAATACCGGCTTTCCCTGCGTTTGAAGGGGCATAGCCCGATTTCCAAAGTATTACATGCGATCCTGATCCTCCGCAGTTTTTCGTGAGCGGGCTGCGGTTGCGGGAATGGCGATCCCTATGATAACCCATGATATCAACGGCCTGCCGAGGAATTTGAATGCCGGTTTCATGCGCGGTGGATTGAACATGCCGCTATAGCAAAATAAGGAACACATGCTGATTATGATGGTCAGAATATAAATCATCCTGCGAACAGAAGCATCCCATTTTTCTGAAATAATTTGTGCCATCAGCATTCCAAGGAATGGGGAAAACACCCACAATAAGAAAAGCATGCGCAACAGAAACGAATGATTGTTACGTCCGACCCATATAACAAGGGCAACTGATCCGAGCGTCCCCATCAGCAGGGCGGCCTGGTTTGCCCTCCGAAGGACGCTCAACTTTCTGGATTTAAGATCAGGGATGTTCATTCGATGCACACGAGAGCTGTAGGAAAGATAATTTTATTTTCATAGTAATAATCAGCGAGGTCAAAAGAATCCGAGCCTGGTATGAACGTCAGCAGACAGCCATAGCCATACAAGTAAAATCATAAAAAAAACAGAATTCCGACAGATTTGCCTCTTACCTTATTTAGTTGAATTTTCCCTGATGAAATTTGGAAGCCCCCTATACCTGGCGGTTATAATCATCAAAAAAACTAGCCGAATTCAAATAAAGGTTGTTGTTGCCCCTAGTCAAATACCTTGACCCGCGAACCGGATATGACGTAAACCGCCTGACTGCCTCCCATTTTACTCAGTATGACGGAACTGTATTTAATACAAACGCAGGAATTGATTTTACCAGCAATAATCTTCGTTACGAAGCCCATGGAAATATCCTGACGATGAACCAGAAAGGTTTTACGATTGGAACTTCCACGCCGATAGATCGGCTCACTTATTCTTATCAAACCAGCAGCAATAAAATCGCGCAGGTGAACGATGGATGCTGGCAATAGCGCTACCAGCCAGCTCGGAGACTTTCACTATTGCGGCACCAAGGGGTCATCCGATTACAGCTATGACGCTGCAGACGAGAAATTGCAAAAAGTTGCTGTTGACAGCCCGGCCAATAAGAAAACAACCATCCTGTATATTGGCGGGTTCGTATATCAGAATACCTCCACCCTTACCGGTTCAGGCACGGATACGCTCCAGTTTATTGCTAACGAGGAAGGCCGGGTCAGATGGGCATATCATAAATACACGACCTGTGTGACGGCCTATAAATTTGCGTACGACTTCTTCGAAAAAGATCGGTGTAATCCTGGCACTATCCTGAACTTTCTCTGCATTATTGCCTTGTTGACAAGAAATAAAAAAAAATAACAGACCCAATACAAAAAAAATTAGGCCATTTATGTCGCCCAGAAAGAACGGACCGTTTTTCAAACCAAAATTGATTTTTTCTCCAATTAAAGACTGGTTTTATAAAATCCATTGTCCTTTTTAAAATAATAAGTGAATTCCAGGCCACCCCGAAGGAATCCCGCAAAATGAATTGCAGTTTTAACAAATAACATCACCATTACTACAGAATGTCCCCAACATTCAAATGTAAGTTGCAAGTATTAATATTTTAAAAAATTGAACACATGAAAAATATGCTATTTGCAGGTTTGGTTCTCGCCGTTACAATGACGGGAACAGTCGTTGCTCAGGATTTAAAAGAAAAAGACGTCCCAGAGGCAGTAAAGGCAGCTCTCATAAAAAAATATCCGGATGCTAAAAAGGTGAGCTGGGAGAAAGAAAAAGGCAATTTTGAAGCGAACTGGGGTGGCAAATCCGGTGAAGATAATTCAGCCGTTTTTACCCCGGCCGCAAATTTCGTGGAGATTGTCGTAGCGATCCCGGTAAATCAATTGCCGGCAAGCGTTGCCTCCTATGTCAGTAAAAATTATAAAGGTGCAAAAATCGCAGAGGCAGGAAAAGTGACGAATGCTGCAGGTAAGCATATGTATGAAGCCGAAATTAAAGGCAAAGATTTGATTTTTGACGAAAATGGCGGTTTCCTAAAAGTAGACTAAAAACGATCATTGAAAAGGGATTTCGGATATTTCAAAATATCAGTCATAAAATTTATTACAGCTGCAAGTATACTCCTGCTGTCGATCCTAATTTTTTCCATAATTGCAGATGAAATAGTTATCGAAAAAGAAAATACATTTGATAAGGACGTTTTTAATTACATCTCTTCCTTTACATCCCCATCCGCTACCAAAGCAGCGCTTTTCGTCACAAACTTTGGTAGCGGATACTTTCTAATGCCAGTCTATCTTTTTATCATATTTTATCATGTCAAAATTAAAAAGATCCAGGAGGCCACCTTTGTAGGTATTATTGCAACTATAAGTCTACTGTCAGTATTGCTACTCAAGGTCTTATTTCATCGACCCAGGCCGTCTTTGCCGTTGATAATCGGGGCCGGGGGATATAGTTTTCCCAGTGGACATTCATTAGGTGGCTTTACATTTAGCGGAGTATTGATTTATCTTCTTTGGCGAACATCTTTAAACACCCTACTAAAATGGATTTTAGCCATTTTACTGATCATATCCTCCATTCTAATTGGAATAAGCAGGATCTATTTACGCGTTCATTTTGCCAGTGATGTTTTGGGTAGCCTTTTACTAACTGTCTTTTGGCTGTCTCTCACCTTCATTTTATTAAAGACTATAGAAAAAAAATCAATAAGAGTTGAACGAATGAAATAGACAACGTAGAAAGGAAAATTCCAGGGACATTTTTGAGTCTTAGTAACCTAAATGTTCCTTTTGATGGAATTGTTTTTCATCGCTAACAAATAGACAATAACAAAACAAACCCCTATTGCCGATGCAGAAAATGCAATCAGGGCACCAAATCGAAACCATAACAGGCCCATTAAACTACTGGCAAGCATAGTACAGATACTTTGAAAAGCAGTAAAAGTTCCTATGGCTGTTGCTGTATTCTTCTGATTGGCAATATTCGAAATCCAAGCTTTTGAAATTCCTTCTGTTGCTGCAGCATAAATACCATATAGAAAAAAGAGAGCAAAGAAAATATACAGATTTTTATTAAATGCCATGCCTGCATATACAATTACAAAAAGAACCAATCCTAAAATAAATATTTT
The DNA here is from genome assembly GCA_041691395.1 of Chitinophagaceae bacterium. GTDB lineage: Bacteria > Bacteroidota > Bacteroidia > Chitinophagales > Chitinophagaceae > Puia. The sequence goes on along the minus strand of JBEPUT010000015.1, from coordinate 70,779 downwards.
TTTTAAGCCCAACTGGTCCGCCAAAATCCCGATTGGATAGGCACAAAGTGCATACATTAAACTATAGAAAACATAGACTCCAATGGTCTGAATGTCTGAAAACCCGGCATCCTTTATTTTTAATAGAAGAAAAACATCGGAGCTATTAAAAAGCGTAAAAATCAATAAGCCGATTACCAATTTTCTATACAAAACCGGACTTTCACGCCAGTATTTCAGAAAATCCAGGAAATGGGTTTTCATAATTACTTTTCCGAACGTCGATTTTTTCTCTACTATCAAAAAAGTAAAACCGATGGCCAGGATACCGGGAATAAAAGCAAGAATGAAAAGGGTTCTATAGTGTCCCGGAAGGAAAAATAGAAATATTAAAGCGGCCAACGGGCCCAACACAGCGCCCATCGTATCCATCGAACGATGAAATCCAAAAACTGTTGCTTTTGTTTTTGGCGTTGCTTCATCAGATAACATCGCGTCTCTTGCTCCGGTTCTTACTCCTTTACCTAACCGGTCTATCGCTCGCACTATAAATATATACACTGGCATGGTAGACAATGCCATCAAAGGCTTCGACAATGCACTAAATAAGTAGCCATATCTGACAAATGGAAGCCGCTTGCCCAGATTATCAGACATTTTACCAAAATATCCTTTGCTGAGGCCGGCTACTGCTTCGGCAAGACCCTCCAGAATACCAATTAAAACAATGGAAAATCCAATGCTTTTCAGGTAGATAGGCATTATCGGATATAACATTTCGCTGGCAATATCTGTAAACAGGCTTACCATCGACAACACCCAGATCGTTCTGGTTAAAACACTTCCTTTTTTCAAATCTCAATTTTAATTCCTGTATTGATTACAACTCCATCAAACGGGGCATAAATATCCTTAAAAAACGGGCTTTTAATTGTACCAGTATAAATATTGCGCCATCGGGTTTGCCGCTGATCTGTCAGCTCCTCCGCATTGACAAAAACATTCAGGTGCTCCCATAATCGTTTTCATTCCCCTTGTTGACGACAGGTTTTCTACAACTGCATAAGATTTGACTTTGGCACTTTTTAAGGGAAATTGCTTTTTCGACATTTGAGCCGTGAATTAAATGAGTTTTATCAATAACAACCAAATACTTTCTGCAATTCTGCCAATTTGATTATATATATTGGTATATTGGATTTGTTTTTATCTGTGTTATGAATATTAGGTAGCCAATTTAAAAATAAAAAGTCCACCACAAATCGTAATGGGTTTCAATGCTTGATTAAAGCATTTTAACTACATACACATCCCGGTTTATTGGAAGACCGTAAAAAACTTTGTGTAAATAGATTTTGTAATTGCATATCAGAGCCGGCATCTGTTTTCAAAAAATAATTAAGAACTGGTGTAGGACAAGGCCCCAGTTGTGGAGAGGCTTGGTCCATTTTCCATCGATATTTATAAGGGCAAGGTACACGGATTTTTGAGTGGACATATCATCTATAAACTGCACCTTGGTTTTGATATACTTCCGGATTCCGCGATTCACATTTTCAGTGATATTTGTTGCGTCCATGATGATCGGGTACAAGGCGAAATCCGTCATGGCGCTGAATCGCTGACATAAAGTGTCGGCCGTGATCTTGCTTTATGCATTCGGACGACCAGGGCATCAACATTTCGACTTTGTCTCCTGAAGAAAGGGGCCGCCTCACACTCTTGAAATAGGATGTACCAATTCGTAAGTATTCCATGACGTCATAAGGTTTGAGTGGAAAGATTCGAAGTCAACTTTGAAGTCAGGGGTGCTGATATTGGGTTTGAAAAATCCGTTTCCAATGATCACGCAGCCGAGAGCGGCATACAGGAGACCGAGGTAGTTATTCGAACAAAAATTGAGTACCCGTTTTCCGCCCGCGATGATGTGGGTGACCTGAGGGCCCTGGATTATTCTTTCGGTTTTGAAAAGACCGGCTGTTTTGATTTCTGAAAGCTCAAGGGTAATTCGATCTTCAAATAATTTATCCGTGATAAAATTCGGGTTTCATTGTATCTTATGAAGAATATTTTTCAAAATAAGGGGCAGGTGGAGACCCACCCCGTGCTGGCAAAACGGTTTGCCAACTACCTTAATCTCAGAAAAACTAAGGGAAACGAACATGACTAATGGCCTGCTTCCGGAAGCAATACCATCTTGATAAAATTATTTTCGTTCAGATAAAGGTTTGCGGCCGCTTTCACGGATGCCGGGTTTACCTGTCTAATTAATTTAGGGTAACTTAAAATTTCCGCCGGATCATCTCCGTTTTCATACTGCTTGTCCAGCCAGCTCAGCCAGAACTCGTTGTCGCGCAGATGGAGCTCGTACTGCCGCTGCTCCTCCGAGGAAAATTTCGTGATGTCCAGCTCCGTTACGCCCTGAACCTTTATCTTATTGATCTCCTCCCTCGTGGCCGCAATCAGTTTCTCTACGTTATTCGGCGCGCAGCCAAAGGCAATCGTGAAGGCATAGCGGTTGGCCGGGTTCTTATTATACGAAACATGCACATTGGGACTATAGGCCCCGCTTTCTTTTTCCCTCAATCTATCCAGGATCCGGAACTGAAGGATTTCGCTGAGGGCCGTTAACTGGACATTGTTCTCCGGAGAATATTGATAATCTCCGCTGATGACGAGACGAACGGTTGCCTTGGGCTCCTTTCCCTTCCTGGCAATGGCTACAATCTTCCCCGATGGAATATGAATTTTCAAATCCCGGGCCTCTTCCCTGTTTGAATTTCCGGGAAGCGAGCCTAAATATTTTTCCAGAAGGATTTTAATGCTGTCGGTGTTAAAGTTCCCGGTAAACAGAAAGGTAAAACCAGCCGCATTGGCAAAGCGTTCTTTATAAATAGAAAGTAATTTATCCAGATCAATCTGATGCAATTTCCGTAGCGAGGGGCCGGTGCGGCGAACGGAATAATGACCGAGTACCGCGGAGACCGTATCCGCAAAAACATTTTTCGGATCGCTGTATCTGGCCGAAATTTCAACCGCCGACTGATCGATGATATTCTGAAAAATCGCTGAGTCTTTCCGGGGCGAGGTGAAATAGAGCCAGACAAGTTGCAGGGCTGTTTCTAAATCCCCGGGCGTACTGTATCCTTTGATCCCTTCGGACCGCTCCGCAATATAAGGCTGGACGCTGACCCGTTTGCCACTCAAAAGTTTTTGGAGATCCCTAGGTTTGAAATGGCTGAGTCCCATATGGCCGACGATGTTTGCTGCGTTCGAAGCAGATTCAAAATCAGCCTCTTCGTATAGTGAAGTTCCGCCGGGACTGAATGCCTCAAACCGGATCTCATCATTCATAAAGTTGGTGGGTTTTAAAATAACTTTCAAGCCGTTGCTTAGGGTAAGTTCTGTTATGCCCAGATTGGATAACTCCTTCTTATCAATTATTTTTCCCGGAATTAAATCGGCTGAAATTAAAGCCTCCGTTTTGAATTGATCCGAATAAGGGGATAACGGAGTTTGCGCAACGGAATGAATCCAATCATTTACTGTTGCTGAGCCCGGCAGCGAGGCGCTATCTTTATCTGAAGCCATAATGACAATATCCCGGTTGCTATCCGAGATATAGGTTGTACTCAGGGCGTTGATGTCTGAGAGTTTTGCTGTTTTTAAATAATCGTCCGTTAATTTGAATTCCGCTTCAATACCGGGCGCCGCTTCTCCCGTTAGAAAGTTTCGGGTATATTCCTGGACCAGGTCCTGGGAATTGCGTTTATCTTTTTCCCTTACTACGGAGGAGAGATTACTCAGGTAACTTGTCTTTGCGCGCTGAAATTCGGACTCCGTAAAGCCGTATTGTTTCAGTTGCTGAACGAGTTGCCAAACGGACTGAAAACTATTTTGCAGCTGCCCGGGCTTGGCCACGACAGAAACGGTAAATGCATCGAGCCCTCCGAGGAAATCTTCCATGCCCGCGCTGGCCTCCAGAAAGGGTGGGTCAGGTTGCTGGGAAAGTTCAGCAATCCGCCCCGCCAGCATTTGATCAAAGAGGCTTCTTTTGACCAGCTCAAAATACTGCTGTTTTGTTTTTGTTTCCAGCGCTTTTTGCTTGATCATGACCTGGATAACCGTAAAGGGAAATTCCTTATCGGTGACGGCGATAAAATCATTCTTACCGGTCAGTGGAATGGTATATTTTGGGCGTGGCTTCTCATGCGTTGGATTTCTCAGATCGGAAAAAAGACGGCGGATTTTTTTCTCCATCTTGTCGACATCGATATCCCCCACCACAATCAGGGCCTGCAGATCCGGGCGGTACCAGTCGGTATAAAAATCCAGGATCGCCGGTCTTTTAAAATTGTTCAGCACTTCGTCTATGCCAATCGGCACCCGATCCGCATAGCGTGAATGATTTAAAATCACCGGAAAGGTTTTTTCCCGCATCCGTTCCGAAGCCCCCTTACCGAGGCGTTTTTCTTCCAGCACCACGCCCCTTTCGTCATTGATCTCCTGCTGATCCAGCGTGGCGTTCGCCGCCCAGTCCCGCATGATCTGAAGCCCGTTTTTCAGGATTTCCGGATCGTCCGTCGGAACCGGCAATTGGTAAACGGTTTCATCGAAGCTGGTATAGGCATTGAGGTCGGCGCCAAAACGAACCCCGGATTTTTGCAGGTAATGCACGAGTTCATTTTTCGGGAAATGCGTCGTCCGGTTAAAGCTCATGTGTTCCATGAAATGCGCCAGACCACGCTGATCGTCGCGCTCCAGGACGGACCCGACTTTGTTCACCAGATAAAGCTGGACTCTTTTTGCGGGTTCGGCATTGTGACGGATATAGTAAGTAAAGCCGTTCGGCAGTTTACCCGTACGGATGGCGGGGTCTAATGGTAAGGGTTGTGCGAATCCAAAATTAAGGGCAATCATGGCTGCAGGAAATAAGATAATCTTCACGAGGGCAGTCTTCATGGTAAACCGTTTCTTTGATTAAATTTTAATGAATTGCTGGCCGGCTAATGCTCTCTTGACAGGTCTGTAATCCAGGAGTTCTATTTCCGGGGTCAGATAATCCGGTTTAACCGGTTCTTCCTTCAGGAGATCCGTGCTCAGGTATTTTTTGTTGCTGTCAGACAGGACAGTGACGACCACAGCAGCTTCCCCCAATTCATTTTGCGCGGTGATGGCTCCGAGGATATTGGCTCCGGAGGAGATGCCCACGGCCAGTCCCAGTTTTCTTGCCATTTGCTGAGCCATCAGGATCGCGTCGCCGTCGGATACCGGAATGATCTTATCCAGTTTGGACAGGTCAACGATGGCCGGGATAAATTCATCCGATATCCCCTGGATCCGGTGCGTGCCGCATTTATGGCCCGTGGACAGGGTCGGGGATTCCGCCGGCTCCAGGGGATGCACCCGGATCTTCGGATCTATGTTTTTCAGAAAATGATTCATGCCCATCACCGTGCCTCCGGTGCCGACCCCCGCCACAAAGGCATCCGGCCTGAGGCCGATCGTTTCCAGTTGCTCCCAGATTTCCAGCGCCGTTGTCTTTTGATGGGCTTCCGTATTACAGCCGTTTTCAAACTGTTTAGGAAGAAAAATATTTTTGTCCGCCGCGGCCATGTCCAGTGATTTCTCAATGCAGCCCAGAAAGCCGCCCTGCTTTTTAGTAACCAGTCGAATCTCCGCGCCCAGGCTGCGGATAATGTCTTTTCTCTCCTGGCTCAGCCAGAAAGGCATCATGATCGTCACGGGATGGCCGAGTGCCCGGCCGATGGCCGCAAAGGCGATCCCGGTGTTCCCGCTGCTGGCCTCTACGATCCGGTCGCCCGGCTTAATCCTGTTTTCCTGATACGCTTTCTGCAAAATGTACAGGGCCATCCGGTCTTTGATCGAGCCGGTCAGGTTATAGTGTTCGCATTTAGCATAGATGGTTCTCTTCCTGCCCTGGTAGCTATAAACAATTTCAATCATCGGGGTGTGGCCAACCATGGCCCAGAGCTGTTCAAATTTTTCGTCCAAGGATTAATTTTTCGTTGTTTTCAAATCTGCCTGACCGGATACGCTCCAAATAATATAGAAGGGTCAGTAGAAACCAACCCTTGAATGGTCAATAAACTTGACACATGAGAATCATTTTTGGGGTATCAGACCGCGGGTCTTTCGGCATATTTTAATCAGTTTAAGGCCAGGGTAAACTTCTCGGTGGTAGGTGGCAGGCACTGCACATCGTTACAAACCATAAATTCAACGGAACCGGAAAAATTGGTCTTTGCATTTCCCTTCAGTTTCACCCGCTGCACAAAATCCACTTTGCCGTCAAAATATTTCACGTCCACAGCAAATACTTCTTCGTGCCTTGTTTGCAGTTTCCCCAGCTCCTTTACTGGTCCGGCGAGGGTATATAAAGGATTTTTTGAAAATTCGAATTTGGTTGGCACGGGCCCTCCTTCAGGTGTGAACTGGGAATAGGTATGCCAGGGCGGATTGATCTCCACCCGGCAATGAATTTCATACGTTTTGTCAGCCGCTTTTTTGGCGACAAAAGACCAGGTATAGGGTTTCTGAGCTCCCACCCAACCCGCCGTCAGGATTAATGCAGCCAGGAATAGTATCTTTTTTTGCATAGTCGTCTTTTTCCGGAAAAGCAAATATTTTCAAAAAAGGTGTCGTAGACACGACCCTTTGTGTAACTAACTCTCAGTTAGTAAAACATGAGAACAAAATGAATGGGTATGCTCAGGCTTCTATTGCCAGGGTTTGTATCAAGAGAACATAATCTTCTCTTTTATCGTAGAAAATCTTAGTAGGATAATCCGGTGTCATGAGCTTTTGGAATGAATAATATCAATCAGTCCGCAATAAAGACTGTTCTGCCGACAAAAAGGACTAGGCGGAATACAAGTATTTTTTTAGCCAATTATTCAACATCCCTTTATATGTACCGCGAAAGCAGGCTTACCTTACGGAAACAGCCGTTTTTAATTGGAATTAACGGATGAAGTGTGTGAGCAACACGAGGAGCAGGGCGTCATCGAGATGCTGGCGGAAATGGCTGAATCCAGCAGGTGGCTGACATGGGGCATCAGCTTCGCGGTGTAGCGGAGGTAGATTTCAGCGAAAGCCCGTTCGTTTCCCGCAGAGATGCGCGAGAAAAGTCCAAGGTCGGAATATGGTTTGAAGTCTTCCAAATATTTGTAAGATAGATAGTCCTGATTGCAGTAAAAGTAATCAAAAGGATTAAATGGCTGTAAGAGTTTATGTGTAGCTGCACGGGTATATCCAGTTGAACACGGGTACTGAATTAAATTTCAATTTATTAGGATGAAATTAATCTACTGTTATATTTGAGCGGGAAAAACAAAAGTGAAAACTTGTAAGGATTGTATTGATTTGTTTAAAAAATGATGGCGTTACATCTGTTAGAGTCAGGAATTATTATACCATTATGCGGTTTCTTTAGAGAAAATCAATTTTTGAGATTAGGGTTTTGAATAAGAGCGGCCTCTTAGGCAGACACCTGTTTCGCAATTTCTGAATCAAGTTTTCTTAAAAGCACGGGAGTGACTTCTAAAATCACAAATGTATAAATAAAGAAACCGAGTGAAGTCAATAAAAGCCCCATTGTAATGAAATAAAGGAGCAATCCAAGGTAAGGAACAGAAATTAGAAAAACGGTAAGGGTTACCATACCCTTCAGAGCCAACCTAAAATTTCTGCTGATTTCCTTTTTCTTTTTTTCGAAAACCTTTTTCGCTTTTTCCCACTCCTCCTGTGGAATTGAATTCTTCAAGGGCTCATAATATTTAAGGATGACGCCTTTATCGAACTTAGCCGGTACTGGGATAACTGGATTTCTATTTATCACTTTAAAAATAGAAAAATCTCTTTTTTTAATTTTAAAACTGTTTATGCGGTCAATCCACTTTGAAGTAAAATGAAGTGTGGCTAGGGAAAAGACACTGCCTGCTAAAAAATCAATCCCATAATGCAATATGGTAAACAATATCAAGGGAACCGCAAAATTACCGTTCACAAAAAAAAGACACATCCCCTTGTAATCAATAATATCCAATAATGAATAGTCAAAGTAAACCTTCCTGAAGACAAACGAAGTAATGGCGACGGAAAGCGTGAGGTTCAGGAACCTGCTTACCGGAGAATACATTGAATTCCCCCGCAAATAATCTTCAGCATAATTAAATAAACCTATCATAAATCAAGAATTAAACCCATGAGTATGCAGATCGGCATTTTGGATAAAGATGCTGTTATTGCGATCGATGGAGTCATTACGGATGATCTTAATGTCGCCAGAATAATAAAGGCCTTATCGGGTGATAAAAGCCTTTACTAACCAGTGAAATTCAACAAACGGTTCAGCTGTGTTGATCCTCACCTAACCTGCCGGCGGATAGGGATCATTGCCGTAACTGTTGCGTTCCCGGATCTGACCATGCCGGTTGTGGATTAACAGTTCACTCTGCTGATTTTCAGCAATACCCCTGGCAGCATTGATCGCCTCGGACTGTGTGTCGGTGATCAGGGTGAGACGCTCATTGCCCTCTCCCCGGATTGCCCATTGATTTCCATGCGGGACCACATGTTGATTTTTAGAGCTCATTTTTTTGAATTTTAAATGAGTTAGTAAATATTGTTAGCACAATAAAAATACCAATAGATTTGGACAATATGGAAATATTTTATAATTTTGTCCAACAACTTATACACAGCGATCTTGTCGCTCAAACTACCCATCCATGAAGCACTTTTCAGAACGTCTAAAAGCTGCTCGCAAGATGAATGGATTTTCATTGCAGGACTTATCAGACAGCATTAAAAATCGTTTTAACAAACAAATGATTCAACGGCTGGAAACCGGTGAAGCAGAGCCTGACAGTGAAGCCATCAGCTTACTCGGCAAGGCATTAAAGGTTCCTCTGGATTATTTTTTCAGGGAAACCACCGTTTCCCTGGAGGAACTGACTTTCCGCAAACTCAAAAAGCTTCCGGTAAAAGAGCAGGAGAAGGTGAAAGCGAGTACCGTTGATTTCCTGGAACGCTATATTGAGCTGGAGGAGATTCTCGGGATTAATAATAAGATTGGTTTTTCTCCGAAAGGATATCCCGTAAAAGATGAAGCAGACGTGGAAGCTGCTGCCATGGGTCTCCGGAAGAAATGGAAGCTCGGCGAAGATGCGCTGCCGAATATCGTTGAAATGCTGGAAGAAAATAATGTGAAGGTCTATTTACTCGATGCCGATAAATCCTTTTCCGGCATGTCAACCATCCTGAAAAATAAGATCGGCGTGGTCGTACTGAATCAGAACAATGGAATTCCGGTCGTCCGGAGGCGTTTCAGTGCGCTCCATGAACTGGCTCACCTGTATCTTGATCTGAGCGCTTTTGATGAAAAAAGGGCGGAAAAACTTTGCGATCATTTTGCCGCCTGCATGCTGCTCCTGCCCGAAAAGCTAAGGACTATCCTTGGAAATAACAGAACCAGGATCCTGATGGAAGAACTTTATATTATCGCCAAACAATACGGGATTTCCCTGGCGGCAATCGCCTATCATGCATTTAATCTTGGTATCATATCGGCATCCTATCACAAGTTTTTTATGATCCGGTACAATCAATATAAAACCAAGGAAAAGGAATTTACCGTCTATGAAGGCAAGGAAGATTCTGACCGGTTTATCCAGCTCATTTTCCGCGGGGTTGCTGAAGAAATTATCTCCACTACCAAAGCTGCGGCCCTGAACAATCAAAAACTGGGGGATTTCCGGGAGATCCTTGACAATGCAGCCCAATGAAAATCGCCGTTACCGATGCCAATATCTTCATTGATCTGATCAAACTGCAGATGCTTACCCTGCTGTTCGATATCGGGCTGGACATCCAGACCACCCGGGAAATCATTGATCAGTTACGCGAAGACCAGCTTTCCATTCTAAATCCGTTTATTCTGGCCGGAATATTGCAGGTGCACCACTTTTCGGATACCGAGCTGTTGGAAGTCATTCAATTCACGGCTCCGCGGGCTCTGGAAATTGCCGACAAATCCGTTGCTTGGCTTTCCATCAAGCTCAGGGCGGTCGTGCTCACCGGAGACGGACCACTCCGTAAATTCTGTGAATCCCAAAAGCTCGAGGTCAAAGGCATAATCTGGCTTTTTGACACACTGGTGGAGAAAAAATTAATTGTACATGCCCAGGCAGCAGAAAAAATGAGAATATTAACGGGATTCAATTCCCGCTTACCAAAGGAAACCTGCGCAGAACGAATAAGGAAATGGATGGGACATTGATAAAATGGACAGATATGCTTTTTATACTATTCTCAGGTCATCCGGGAATGCAGCGCCTGCAGCTTAAACATTCCGATCGGCTATTTCGCCTTATGTTTCCCGCCGGTGATTAATTCGATCGCCAGGGCTTCAATCCTGCGATGCAACTCTTCAAACAACTTTTTACGCGTCGCCCGAATATCATCACCCTCGATCCCCAAGAGATACAGCGCATCCTCAGGAACCTTTAAGGCCCGGGAGATCTTTTCAATGGACTTTTTGCTGGGCTGCTTGATACCATTTTCGATCTGCGAAATCGAAGTCTGTGAAAGCCCTGTTTTTTCGCTAAGCATTTCCTGACTTACTTCCAGTTCTCGTCGCGTTCTTTTTATGGCTAATCCAAGATTCATATTATTTCTTGAAAATCTCATGAAGGAGCACCAGCCATTTAAAAATTTCTTTCGATCCTTCAAATAACTGTTTCTTCGTTTTAATACTTCGTAGATGACTCCTAATCTTAAGAAAAAGTTCCTGTTCTTCTACGGTAAATATATGGGCCGGTGAATCCAGCATGCCATCCAAATCTATCATCAAATCTTGTAACTTGTCCATTTTTGTAATTGAGAAGTGAAAGAAAATATTGTTTGTTCCTCAAAACGGAAACAGACAATTCTTCTTCACAGCCGGACAAACCTCCCAAGCAATGGAACATAAAACCAAAAAAGGAGCGGATATGCTTCCCGATATCAGCCTGAAGAGTATTCAGGGTACTTTTAATCAGCTTTTTCAGATAACTGGCGCTCTTTGTGAAAAAGCGAGCATAACAATCATGCAGCTGTTGAACCAGCTTTCGAATCTGCTGAATATTGCCTTCTGTCGGATTTATCCTGACTTCAGACCCTAGAGTCGCAATCTGAACCTGAATATTTTCTAATGAAGGCTGAACGCAATTAGAAAATTCATGCAAAAGAGGTGCATAATAAACTGACGGCTCCGACTTCGTACTCTTCGGTATATCGAATTGCCGGGACCAACCAGCCAATCGTATATCCAAATTGGCAAGAATATCATTCCCATCGAATCCCACCACACTCCTATACAGTTGCCGGGAGTATTCATCGGCATCAAAAAAGTTTTCACTCCCTGCTCGGTCCAGCGTAGAAATGACTTTATTCGCAAATCTATCAAGATCCTCCTGAGCATACAGGAAGCCGTTCCTGAGATGTTCAATTCCAAACAACCTGTTCTTAGTTGAATACAGCTTGCCAGTCATTTTCCCCTTATAAGACCTTAGAAGTTTTATTTGCTTGTCTTTTCTCATTCCTGATACAAATGTACGTAATTATATTGATATATTAACTATTAGCAATATTCACTAATTGTCAATATCTGACGAAAGCCCGGACTTTCAATGCTTATTTAGGTTTTGCAAGAAGATCCTCAAAATCCTCGGCCCTGATAAATGATTCTGATTTTTGATCAATAGCGATGGCTTTTAAAAAACCCTTGGTTTTTAAATGATTCAAATCATTCCTCGCCGTCTGATTAGAAATACCTAACCTGTTCTGAATCTCCCGCACGCTCATGGACGCATACGGTTCTTCATTATACCATTTTACGATAAGTGCCTGGCGATCGTTGATACCTGGTATCTGTATCAATTCCGCCAATTGGCGTTTCTCTTCGATTTTTCGCTTGATGTATTCTCTCAAATCATCGAAAGCAAGTTTCATAGTGCGTAACTGGTATTTTATGAAATAGGTCAGATCGTTTTCGTCTATTTCAGCATATTGAAAGGCCCGGGCATACTGCGCTTTGGACCGGAGAATCAACCGGGAAATGGACATATACTCGGTCAGCCAGTATCCCTTTCTAAGCAGATACCAATAGAAAAGAGCCCGGGCAGTACGTCCGTTTCCATCGGCAAACGGATGGATAAAGCCAATCAAAAAATGTATCACACAGGCTTTTATTATGGGATGGATGAAAGGCTTTTGACCTTCATTATTGAAGAAATCATACAATTCAATCATGAGCCCCGGTAAAGTTTCCGCTTGGGGCGGTGTATGCACGACCGTACCATCCGTTACGTCCACGACATGCACATCATTAGTCGTCCGGAAAGCACCCTCTTCTGCCTTCATCATGGTGCCTTTTGATACCAACAAATGAATTTCAAGTAAATTCTTTTCAGTTAATACTTCATCCTTAATTTCCAGAATCCGCTGAATCGTCTGATAGTTATTATAAATCATCTGCTCAGATTTATTCCTGGGCGGAATACTTTTGCGCAGCATTTCTTTTGCCAGACGCCGGCTCGTTACGGCCCCTTCAATCTGACTGGAGGCTATGGCCTCCTCCATGATAGAGTTCAACAGATATTTTTGTTTATCCTCCTTTGGAATAATCCCCTGGGCGCCCAGGTTTCCGCCGATATTCAAATCAAAAGCATGTATGAGTTCATTGAGCTGGCTATTGAGAAACCAGGAGAATTTATAAGGCCCGATCGAGATCCAATAAGGTGTAAAGCTCCTTTTCATCTTGGCCAATAACCATATATCCTCCGCCGTCATGCCCTCAGGGGCATTCAGATATTTCGCCTTATCCCAATATTTATAAGATTCATTAAGATTTTCAATATAGCTGCCGATTTGGGGGTCATATAGCCATTGTAAAATCCGTAAGATTCCTATACGAATTGACCAGGTTTTGTACGTCGGAGCGGGTTCAATTTTCTTCATAATTTATAATAATTATTCAAAATTAGGATATTTTTTGATAATTTAGGGTCAATTTATCATAATAATGATAATTTATGACATATTGTGCTAAACATGGCCTCTCAGGAGGGTATCCCGAAAGTCTGAAAGGCAACCTGCTTTTCCACTTTGAAATGCTCCCTGCCCAGTATCGTATTGATTATAATGGCGTTCCGACACGCCCCCATACCCAGATCGGCTGAATTGAAACCGTGAGAATGAAGATCCGCGTTTTGCACGAAGAGGCTGTTGCTGCGGTCAATGGAATAATTCCGGTTGATATCATACAAATCATCGGCTGTCCATTGGATCCGTTCTTTTACAGGTTCCAGGAAGGCCGGAACAAAATTCGAATACCCAGTAGCGAGAATTAAGAAGCCGGTGTCATGGTTGAAGTTCTTCTCCTGCATTTGTTGATAGAATTGCAGGACCAGGTAGCCTGCCGGATCTGTCGAGACCCCATTCAAAGAGCAATGCGTGTGCAACCGTTTCTTCGTATAAGATCCATGTTGAGACTGCCGGTTCAGTTCATCGTAAATCGCGCCAATCAAAGAAAAGTTGATCCCCTTATACAGCATGTCCTGGTCGCGGAGCGTTTCTTTCTTCTTTTCCCGGGATAAATCGAAGAAGTATTCAATATAATCGGGAGAGCTCATTTCGAGGGTCAGTTTGGAATATTCCATGGGGTAAAAACGGTTCGCGCGCGTGAACCAGTCTAAGAATATGCCGCTTCCCTCCTCTTGTAAAAGATCATAAAATATCTCGGCAGCACTCTGACCTGATCCGACCACCGTTACAGATCCGGATCTCAGGATCTCCGCTTTGTGAAAGAGATAATCCGAGGAATGAATGATATTAGGGTTTTTAATATCTTTTACGCAGTCAGGCAAATTCGGCACGGTGCCGACGCCTATGACCAAATGTTTAGCGTGGAACACTGAAAGTTCGTTTGTCCCTGTGTTCCGGACATGAACTTCGTAGCAATTTTTAGAATGATTAAAATGAACGGCTTCGCAGCGCCTGCCAAAGTGAAGATTCGAAAGGCGGCCAACCACCCACTGGCCATATTGATTGTATTCCCTGCGTGTCGGAATATAGTTCTCGGAAATGGCAAAACGGAATAAACGTTTGGAAGCGTGCAGAAACGATAAATAACTGAACGGACTGCCCGGATCGGCCAGTGTTACCAGGTCAGCCAGGAAGGGAACCTGCAGGCGCGCGCCTTCGATCATTAACCCGGCATGCCAGCTGAATTCCGGGTTTTGATCAAAGAATATGCATCGGAGTTCCGGGATGGCCGCGGTCAGTGCAGCCAAGCCGAGGTTGAAGGGACCGATGCCGATCCCGATCAGGTCGTAGATGGATTCCAAAACGAATGATTTAAATTGAAATTATTCAGGCTTCTTACAGGCCAGTCCAAAAGCAAGGCAGAGGCTGAGCGTGATAAGCGATGTTGCGGCCATGGCCAAGATGCTCATCAAAAATCCGAGATCGCGAAAGCCAAAGATGGGCATGAGCCACATGACGAGTATCCACTGAATTAAATAAATTAGCGTGATCTTCCGGCTGGCCCACCCGAAGAGTTGGAAAAGCGCGTTGGGTTTCATGTTTAGTGCGATCCAGTTCCATACCGAAAGGAAAATAAAGACGGCGGCAACGTGTATACAAGTATCTAAGCAGTCAGTCCGGTAAAAGAGGCTGAACTGGTGATCGTGCAGGAAATATTTAATGGGAACGATGATTAGTACCAGCCCCGCTCCTGCCAGCCAGAGGCTGTCAAAAGCGATAAGCGGTTTTTCCTTTTTAAGCTGGGATCCGATGCAAAGGCCGAGCAAAGGATAAATCAGCCAGGGAAATACGGGGAAGAAGATTTGCGGTGGCCGGCCGGTGAAGATCTCTAATATATAGTTAAAAGCAGGATTGCAGGAACTGCTGTCATAAAATAAGGGGCCGAAGAAGCAAATCAATGCTGCCAGCAGGAGGGCAATTTTAGGATACTTCTTTTGATTGTAAACCGCGGCTATAATGAAATAAGCAATGGCCGCAAACAGAAGGATGTCGCCGATCCCGATTAGATGCAGGATAGGATGGTCATTGGAATTAATATCGAGAAGATCCAAAAGTCCTTGCGGAAGTCCATGGAAAAGGTAAGGGATCACGAATTTGAAAATGTTCAGCGCGAAAGCGGCTACCAGCAGGATTCCCGATCTTTTTAAAATCACCTGCAGGGGTTGCGGGCTCTTGAACGTAATGGAAATACCCATCAGCAGCATGAAGATCTGGGCGCCGTGCCACTCGGCGATAAAGGCAAGGAGCTTCCCAGTAAGTGTATTTTCTGTATAGGGCTGACTATAGACTAAAAGCGTATGGATGGGAGCAATGCAAAGAACGGTGAAGCCACGGGCAAGATCAATGGTGAGGCTGCGTTTCATGAAATTGTTGTTTGGTTATGGAGTAGAGATTGGCTTCTTTGTAGGATAGCTGAACTTTATATAAAAATTCCATCCCGGCGGCGAGTGCCAGGCGATTGGCCAGTGCATTGTCCTTATCTGGCTCTCCGAATAGTCTCTCAGCATCGGGGAAGGAGAAGTAAAAATCAAAAAAAGCACGGAGCATTTTTTCGCTAAGGCCTCTTCTGGAAGTTTTGGGCGGAGTCATGAGTAAGTGAAAGCCGCAATCATTCGATTTTCCGTCCAACACTTCTTTCCAGAGCTCATCTACGATCAGCAGATAAACATCAATCTGGCAAACCGGCGTTTCACCCAGTAAACCGATGAATGAATGCGTCGCCGGATTTTCAAGAATTTCTTGATAGGTGTTTAGGACCAGTTTCTTTGACCCGGCGAGTTGCCAGAATCGTTTGGAATAGGCCTTGTTGACCCAGTCGAAAATCATGTCCAGGTCGGTGGAAAGGGATAAGGATCGAAAAGAAATAGTAGCCTCCGGCGCTTCCATCCGTTTTGAATATAGTATTTGGCCGGCCGGAGTCTGTGCAGCAGGCTTGCAAAATAAGTGATGGTCCATTGGGGACGCAAGCTAAATGGCGGGGCGGCTTTTCGTTTAATGAAACCGGGTAAACAATGTATGAAAAGCGGAATCATTTTGCTAGCGCTCATCCAGCCCGTCCATCTTCTGCAAGACTTTTTCGCGCAGCTGGTCCAGCAGGCTGGTCCGGTTTTTCTTCCGGAGGCGGATCTCGTTAAAAACATGATAGTAGTTGCCCAGGTCAACCTGGAAGAATTGCTGAAAGCCTTCGGCCATTTCTTTGATGCCGCTTGAGCCGTTATTGCAGACCCCGCCGGATTGCAGGGCATAAATGAGTTCCACCAGATTGGCCTTGGAGGCCGTCCACTGAATCTTCGGAACCCGGGCAGCCTCCTGTTTGCCGGCATTCAGCAGGCGAAGAATATATTGTTCGAGCCTATCGCAGGCCAGTATTTTCCCTGGCAGATGACCTTTTGGCGTAGTGAACCGCGGGTTCAGATCCGGAAATACCCGGCTTTCCTGCTCATCGGCGCGCGTGCGAAGAAAATAAAGTTCATCCATCCGGGTATCCCCGGCCCGCAGGTATTCATAAAACCCGGTATGCTCCCGGAAGAACCGGGATAAATCATGCAGCCTCTTCTTCCAGTATTTCCGGATGATCCCCCGGCCTCCGACCGGCCGCTGCAGGTCCATGTGAAACCGACGATTCCAGTATATCAGGGAGCCAGAGAAGAGCGGTTTGACCTCTTTAAAAAAAACGATTTCTTCCGGACGCGTGGCAAACTCATGTTCTTCAATCAAATCCCTCAGTGTAAGCAGGATCCGCCGGGCAGCCCGCGCGTTCTCCTGCGCTGCCAGCAGCGGATCTGAATCCGGGGAGCTTTCCCATGCGGGCAATTGCAAGAAAAGCACTTCCACTGCTCCCGCCAGCGGGGAAGACCAGGGGGGAAACAAAGTAATTTGCATATACGAACTTACCCGTCCGTGAACAACGACGCAAACGTATTAAAACCCATGGCTGTAAGGTGAAATCACCCTTGTCTATGGATGCGGCAACGGACTAAACTGTATGCCCCCGGATGCCCGATATTTTATACCAGAAATACCAGGCCTGTGGATTTCCTGCTTTCAAAATTTTATTTAACCCGGCGTAGTCCTTATGTTCAATTTTTGCCTGTATGAGTTCTTCAGGGAATATAGCGTTTGCCGAGGGAAGTTCAGGCTCGAGATCATGCATAAAACAAGTAGCCACATAGGCTATTTTGGCTGCGGCCGCTACTGCTATGTCAAAATTGAATCCTGAATCTTTTGAGAGATAGTTGGGTAGTGCAGTTATGCCTTTTCTCATTTCCTTGAAAAGCTCAGGGTCGAGTTTGCCTGAGGTTGCCAAACAAAAAGCAGTATTCAGGATATCATTATATACATCCGTTGTAGTAAAGTCCTTATGGTAATGTTTTATGACTAAAGCAGCAGTCTGTTCAAAACTTTGCTTGACTATTTTATGCGACGTTACGTTTTGAAATAAATTATTTAAATCAAATAATTGTTTTACTATCTCAACGTCTTTTTTCTTGGCTCTCGGAACACCGATGGTCGAAGGGGCAAAAGCAGTCAGTTTGTCCCCCGTGATGGAATCCAGCGTCGGGGCCGTTACGTGCACAAATGGTTCTTCCGTGTCCAGAAACGAATGTGCAATGTCCAGCTGTCTCGTTTGCGGATAGCAGCTTTGAACATAAATAATATCTAGCAAAACAGGCTCTTCGCTGTATTTTGTAGGCCTGCTTAGCTGGTAAAAGAATTTATAGTGTTCCTTTGGCACCTTGAATTCATCATTTTTCCTGACACTTTCTTCCCAGCGGGTAAAAGGCGTATCCGCAACAATAAGATTAAATATCGAATGCAGGTTGTCAGGCTTTTCAGAAATGATGATATCAATATCTTTGGAAAATCGGTGAAATTTATCCATCATCAGTACGAGTGATGTTCCTCCTTTAAAAATAAAATCCAAGCCTTTAAGGGACAATTGTTCCAATAGCGTAAATGCATAAACCATTTTTTCCGAGAGGCCATAATTTCCAGTTTTATGCTCTTTTATTTTTTGATCCAACCAGCGGGGGTGGTATGATTCTCTTTTGATCATTATTTTATGAATTTTAATATGCCTTTATCCAAAACACTTAATGATCTGATATACTTTGCTATTTCATTTCTTTTCCCCCGCCTTGCCGCGTAGCTTAACAATGTACTGAAATTTAAGGCATATAGCGTACAGGCTTCACTGTAGATGTTTTCAAGCTCACTGACAAATATCGATTTCCAGAATTTATCGCAATAAAGGTCAACCAATATTTTTTCCAGCTTTGCAACCGGCACTCCCCGAAACGTTTTTTGCGGAGATTCGGAAATCATTGAATTAATCAGCATATTTTGTACGTTCGAAGCACCGTATTTTTCCCATTCATTTTCGCTGGGCTTTAAAAAAACCCTGAGAGAAAAATTTTCCTTCATTGTTCTGAATACATTCTCTTCGGATCCAGATTCCACCTCCAGTACGTATATTTCGCGCAACAGTTGCAGGGTCATCAATTCATTTAACCAGCCTGTTGTCCAAACACTGTAAGTAAGGAAAGGAAATTCTTTTTGAATGTTATTGGAAACTGTTCTTAATATTTTATCAACCTCCGGCTCAAATTGTTTCTTTTGATTCAATATATACAAGCCCCTGCGGAAGCTTGAAATGACTCCTTTTTCTTTCAACCTGCTTATCCGGACATTCAAATTTAAATCACTCGGATTCTCCCCTTGTCCCTCATAGAATTTCTTTAGTTCTTTCCGGGTAAAGGGCCCATGATTTAAAAAAGAAAGATATAGTTTTTCACCTGACACGGTCATATTCCCATTGTTATTAACGGCAAATTTACATTATAATTGCGAATATATACATATGTTATTATCGGCAATTTTTAAACCAAATAGCCAAAATATACACCGTAGTACATTAATTACCAACATATTAATATTTAATCGGATTGCTGATAATAGAAATTGTTTTCATGCCTTAACCGCTTTTCTCCTGACCTTGGTTAGTGTGCCTCTGGTTATGTCCAGGTAAGAAGCGATGTATTTTACGGGGACGCGCAAAATCAGTTCCGGACAATTCTTTATCAACCAGTCATAACGTTCCCGGGCAGACCGCATCCGGATACCATACAGCTGCCGCGACCAGAGTCTGAGGGTTTTGATGGTCAGGACCCGGCCGATAAAATTAAATTCGGAAAATTCACGGTAGATATATTCCAGTTCTTCAAATCCGATGTAGTACAGTTCCGATTCCTCAATGGCCTGAATGGATTCATCACTTTTCTTCTGGTCATAAAAACTTTCGATGGATACAATCACCTCTCCCTCTTTCATGAAGCAGCTGGATACTTCCTCTTCATCCACTTCATAAAATGAGCGAAGCAGTCCGGATTTTATAAAGTAAATATAGCGGTCCACATATCCGGCCCTCAACAGGAATTCCCTTTTTTTTAATTTCCTGCACCTCACCGTACGGTAGAGATAGGCCTCGAGACCGTCAGAAAGCGGGCAAATGGAATGAAGCCAGCCGTAAAAAGATTCCATGACCAGGATTTGTTCTGAAATAAATTTACCTGTTTTCCCATTGGCATTTTGCCCTTGTGGCTCAATTATTTAGTTATTGACAATCGTCAAAAAACCGGGAAAAATTCAAACCTCAATCGTTGTCCGATCCTCCGGGCCATACCAGCTCAAATTTTTTTCTCCGGTGACCGCATACATGGAACCCTGTAGGGACCGAACCGATCTTCATTACCGGATGAATTTGTTTTAAATTGTGGGAGTGAAATTTTCGATTCCAGAAGACATCATCATTCCGTTCAACCAGGGCGACCAGGAGGTTTTCGCGCGGATATACCAGGAACTGTATCCCTTCATCTTTTCTTATACCCGGAGGCTGGCGGATTCCTCCGCGGCCGCCCAGGATATCGTGTCGGACAGTTTTATCAAGCTCTGGAAAAACCGGGGTGGTTTTGAAAACCTCGCCAAGGTCAAATCCTTTGTTTTCCAGACTGCCCGCAACGCCTGCCTGGATTACCTGAAACATGCGCGGCTGGAAAGGGAAAAAGCCGTCCTGCTCTCCAAACAGTTGGAGGAACCTGCGGAAAATCTCCTGGAAGCGGCGGAGCGGCGGGCTGAGCTGCTGGACCTGATCTACCGGGAGATAGAGAGACTGCCAAGGCAGCGCAGACTGATCTTCCAGCTCTATTATCTTTCCGGCCTGACCAACACCGAAATCGCCGCCCGTCTCGGCATCTCAGAAAAATCGGTTTCGAATCAGAAAACCCTCGCAATGAAAACCCTGAAACTGAAGCTGAATAAAATGAAGGCTGTCTCCATGCCGATCCTATTAGCTGCCACCCATTTCGGCACCATCCTGCATCATTTCCGGTCTGGCTGGTAAAGCTTTAAACCAAAAACACCCTGGGCTATCGTCAGTATTTCTATGATTTCCGAAGTAAGAATTTCTTTCATACTAGATTTTGTAAATCCGCCGGGCGGCCTCCATATTCCGGCTGTCACCGGTTCCCACCAGGTCAGCATACAGCATAGCCTCCGGTACCACCTGATCTCCGTTAAATTCCCGGCGCCAAAACCCTTCGTATAACAAGACCTTCCCCGCCGGATCCGGTAAAAGCTGCAATTTTTTCATTGAGCGTTCTTTATCCAGCCAGGTGTATATCGTATAAATTTCCGCCTTCAGATAGCCCGTATAGATCTGCGCCGCAGGCTCCCCTCCCCACAGCATTTCCTTTGGCAGGTTTTTCGGAATAGTTTGGTGCGCAAAGCGAAAGCTGCCCATGAGTAGTTTTGGTTTAAGGATACGGGGATACAGCGTCGTCCATTTTTCTTCCAGCTCTTTGGTTTTTTCCAGCAGCCTTCCACGCCCGGTCGCGGCGATATAGGCTTCTTTTTGAAGCCCCGCTAAAAAGCCTCCGATTGCGCCGAGGGCTGCCCCTGCCCTTTCTGCCTGCACCCGATAGCTTTCATTGATCAGATCGGGATCCCGAAGAATAGCCCATATGTACTTCAATCCCCCTGCTGTCCACAGTTTTCCGTCAGGCTTTTCCCGAAGCGGTGTGATTTTCTGATTTTCGATGAACAAAAACAAATCCTTAAACCGGATAAAGCAGTTTCCCGCGGCATCCAGATAATTGACGGCCTGTTGCCGCATCTGGTCTTTCACTCCAGGCGTGATGTACCCGGCAATCACTACAGCGCCTTCCTTTTGAAAGGCCGGGGGTAAATTCAGCGGGATAATCCGGACCTCATTTTTAATTTGGGCCGGCAATTTCAAATGATTGTTTCCAAACAGTAAATGCCCGTCAATCCCCTCTCCGGGCCCGGCCTTTTTAAATGCGAGCTTTGTCCCGGACAGAGCCCGCAGACGAGTCAAGGCATTTTCTATAATCTCCTGCTCCTTCATGTTCACAAATATACATACGTTCATGATCATGAACAAATCCATTTTGTGAACAAGATCCCGGAAATAACGAGCGCCTATGGAAAAGCCGGCCGTCGCCATGGCGCCGATAAATAAATGGATTTCAGAAAGCCTGTTTCCGGCTGACCGACATGATTTTAATCCTAAGATCCATTTTTGAAGATGCGATCCCACAGCTCCCGGAAGGGCGGCGCTTTCAGCCCTGTTTTCGAATATTTCTCAAAATCGAACGCCGGGTCCGTCTCGCTCAGCATTTTGGTTACTTCTTCATTATCGCAGAAATCCAGGGCCTCCAGTATTATTTCGACCTCTGCAGGGGAAGCGCAACCCTGCATGTGTTTTGTCATCAATCCCTTTATGAATTCCCGGTCGTGAAGCATGACGAATTGCTGTTTATAAGCAGATCTGATTTCATTCTAAATCTACTGAATATCCGACACATACTCAGTGTTGCCCCAGCATCAACCGATCAGAAAGTTCAATTTTCGTACCCCTCCAAAGGACCTTGGAACCATCTATCCATTAGCAGCGTTAGTCGCTATTCCAATGATTGCCAATTAGGGGGATTCCTCCATTCTATTGGGATTGCGAACTCTCCTAATATCGCCACGCAATTTTTCGAAGCTCAAATTAGATTCTTTTCTTTTCGATCAGTCAGACCAAACAAAATCTGATCATCATCTTGTCAAATTTGAAGAAATCCAATGTATATGCCTTGTAAAAAGACGGTATATACCCTCAATGACGTATTAGTCTAAGTTCTATGTAGATAGCATTTCAATAATCAATTTTTCCACATAAACAAGGTACTTTCTTGCAGGCTCAATAAATCCTTTTACTTCGTCGAAATCAAAAACCATAAAATCACTGTAATCGTCGTCAATTCTTTCCTGCATAAGCTTACTAAAAAAAATCGCCTGATTCTTATCGAACAAACCCCTAAGAACAAAATGCTCGTGCAACATTGTTACGACCCCGCTATGCGTCTTAGGCGTCAGATCCTTTAAGAGCAATAACGCTTTAGTAGCATGAAAGCAGCTATAATAAAGCCGGTTGATGGCGGTTGCGTAAAATCGATTTTCAATTTGTACTTCAACTTCAGCCATTAATGCTTTCGCTTTTTTCAATTTGAGGTCTATAGCCTGATCTCTTTCGGTCATGCAACAATAATATTATCTCCAATGTTCTTCCGTAAAGAATAATATCTGGGATTTGTTTTCCAATCGTCCTCCTGAACTAACATCAGATTGATAAATGTTGCAAATTCCACACTGATCGGAAATACCTTTTCCTGTATTAATCCTTTGGTCGCTTTTGGAAACTTTTCTTTAGTTAATATCAGAATATCCCAATCACTTTCCTCGGTCGGTATACCATTAGCCCTGCTTCCAAACAATAAAACTCTGGCCCCAGGCACAACATGTAATACTTGTGATTTTATTGACGACAATATGGTGGAAGAATTCGCCATTCTTATAAAATTAGAAAAATGAACCTTGTCCTATATTAATAAAAATGATATTTATTTACTTTCTTTTTTAACCCTTTCGAACTTTTTTCTCTCTTTCTCCAATAATTTCTCAAAAAGCGCAATCGTTTTATCAATGGGGAAATTATTAAATGTATGATTGTTACTTATTGCGGTTGTCGCGACACCGCAGTTCTCGTAAAAATTAATCGTGTTATAGAGAACTGTTTCTTCATTAAACTTTTTTAGACCTTCTTCCGTGACGCCGAGGGCTTCTGCAATTTGCCTCAGCTTTTCATCATCCAATTTCTCTGTTTGCTCGAGTTTTGAAACTGCCTGCTTTGTTATGCCCAGAGACGTCGCCAAATCAGTCTGTGTCAGGCCCCGCAGCCGACGGACGCGTTCAATTTTCCGGCCAATGTGAAGCATTTCGTTATATTTGACCGTATCCATATTATTGAAGATTTAGTATAATAATGAAAATTGTCTAAAAAGACGAATTAAATCTTTTCATTTTTTTTGGGACAAGATTTCAATTTTTTCTCTTTCGCTTTTTAACAATCGTTCATAAAGTTCAACAATCTTTTCAACTGGATTAACCTGTTGCGCTATTGCAAAAGTCGTAGCCCCCTCAGAAATAGTAGTGTCATTATAGTTATTGCTACTAATATTATAAACAATCCTTTCGCTGTCAAAATTCCTAATAACTTCTTCTGACACGCCAAGAAATCTGGCAATTCTTGCCAATACCTCACCCTCAACATCCTCCTGCTGCTCTATTTTTGAAACAGCCGACTGACTGATACCCAAATCAGCTGCCAAGACCTCTTGTTTTATGCCCAAATAAACCCTGACTTTTTGGATATTTCTTCCAATATGCCTTTTGGCCGGCTTTTCTATAATTTCCGAATCCATCATAATTCTTTTACCCCAAAGATAATAAAAGTCAATCATTTCGTGGTAAAAGTCAACCTTAATTTTAATGAGATTCTTAGCAGTCATCCTACTTTGACGGCGAGCATCTGATCCCCTCGCCAATTTGACTGAACAGAAATACGATATTATTGAACCCTCCCATCAGCATTGCCTAAATGACTCCTCTGATGCTGACGAAGCAAATAACCCTTACAGAAATATAAGGATTGAATTCATTAATTGCGGCAGTCAGACAGACTTTGCAGCCATTTATAAGAAATTGTATCCTTACGCATTTTTTTTTGCGCGTACATTTGTCTCCCCTGAAGATGCTGCTGATATTGTGGTGTCGGTTTTTACCAAATTATGGCAGCAAAAAAAGCAGTTTGAAAATCTCACTCATATAAAAGCCTTTCTCCGACCCTGCATAAAAAACGCCTGTTTCGACCATATTCTAAATGTATCTAGCCGGACTCAAAGAGAAAATAGATGGTACTATAAGCATTGTACTGACGAAAATGAATCGCAATTCCTGAAAGAAGAAATTGCGGCTGAAAAGCTGGAGCGTATTTACAAAGAAATCGAAAAATTGCCTCCCCGATGCAGGAAAGTATTCAAAATGGCATACCTGGATGATCTCAAAAATATTGAAATTGCCAATTTATTGAACCTTACCGTTTTTACAGTAAAAAACCAAAAGAGTCATGCACTCCGGGTATTGAGAATGGTATTGTCAGGAGCACTCATATTCCTTTCTATCTATAGCATTCACTATTGGTAAATAGCTATATGCCTTTTTGATCAATCCCGCATAGCTCTTCATCTGAAAGCTGCCTCACCCGGGTCTGATGCCTGTCATAGTTAAACATGAATACGGAAAGTTCTTCTCTGCTGCTTTTCAACAGTTCATTTAGCATAAGCGGACTATGGGTGGAAACAAAATACTGGTTATCCTGCTTATGAATCATCTCCAGGGTAATCTGCGCAATAGAACTCAGGCCTGAATGGACTTCGGGGTCCTCGAAAAGCAGTACTTTATCCTCATTCGACGCCATCGCCGCTTTAAAAAATATAATTCTTTGCAATGCATCCCCTATGGATTGGTATGGCAGCAGGAAAATATCTCCTGTATTCTTATAGGGCCGCATCAATTTTAATGACGGGCCAGACTTATCGATGACCAGCGAGAGTTCATATTCGGAAAATAAATTGGAAATTTCATCTTTTAATGCAGGGTATCTTTCAATTGTACCTGGAAGATTGAATCCATACGGAGGTATTAAGTATCGGGAATGCGCTTTTTTGAAATGGGTCTTGGATGCAAATGTATACTTCCTGATAAATGGCAGATATTCCTTGTTCCTGGCAAACCTGAAATTCAATTTGTCATCAACCCTGTACCGTCCACCGCCCGCCGGGGTTTCAAGGATAATCTCGAGTCCCTTGTTTTGATCATAAGTTATCTTACCTGTTCCCTTATTGGTTTCAATTTTAACCGGCTGTTCATAGTTTCCATGATAAAATAATTCCGCTCCATGTTCAACCCGGATAAAATGGGATATCCTCTTAGACGGGTTTTCTCTTAAAAATGGTAAGGAAAAGATAGACAACGCTTCCAGGACATTAGATTTACCCGAACCGGGTCCACCAATAAATAAATTAATCCTCTTACATCCGGTGATTTTACAGTGCCTGATGGATTTAAAATTATCAATCGAAATATTTTCAATCAGATTGGTCATGATTTGATTTATACATCAATAATTCATTTAACCTTCACCTTTTAAAGATGTTTACCTTTTGTGATTTGCCGAAAGATGAATTTCAAAATAATAGGTCAATATCAAGATGGATCAATTCGGCAAATTACTCAGAATGTGGGCAGAGCAGGGAGAAGAAGTTTGAAAGAATAGATCGGAGCAGAGAAACTGAACCCCATTTATGGTGAAATGGAGAAATTGTCTCCCCATTGCATCCATAACGTTGATTCCAGGCAATTTTACGCTTTCCCAGGCTGGGTGTCAAAAAGATTGACTTTAGAAAATTCTCCTTGGTTCTGAAATTAAGCTTTCAAATGTCTCCCGAATTTCTTAAACAGCATAAAATTGGTTAATTTTGCGCATGCATTTATCTGCCCACGACAGACATTTAATACGGCACTATTTTACCGGCTTGCCAATTAAAAGGGCTTACGTATTTGGTTCCTATGCCCGTACCTCAGCCATTAGAACCACAAGCGATCTGGATATACTTGTGGAATTGGACCATGCCAGACCTATTGGTATGCAATTTTTTATTTATCAATCTGATTTGCAGTCTTTGTTGAAAAGAAAAGTGGATCTTGTCAGCAGCGAAGGCATTTCCCGTCACATCAAACCCCAGATCGACAAGGAAAAGATTTTAATTTATGAAAGGACCGAAATCTGATCAATTGCGTGTCCAACATATCTTAGATGCCATCGAGGAGGTTGAAATATATATCAAAGGTATTTCAGCAGGTGATTTTATGGCAAATTCTGAAAAGCGTTTTGCCACCATCAAACAAATTGAAATAGTCGGCGAAGCCTGCAGCCGTTTGTCCGATGAGTTTAAAAGTGCTCATCCAGAAATTCCCTGGAAACCAATTAATGGTTTTCGCAATATCTCCATTCATGAGTACTTTGGAGTTAACTTTCAAATTGTTTGGGAAATTGCCTCTGTCAATTTGCCTGAATTGAAATTACAGTTTCTACAGCATAGCTGAGAAATGCAATCCCGCTCCTAAAAATAAATTCTCTATCTCATAACACTTACTGGTCTGCATTTCGAATTATTTATTGAATTTTATGATTCGAATGAAAGTCTGTCTCGTCTAAATTACTCCTATGCGTCCTTCCGAACGAATTGCCTTTTTAATTTTCCGCTACCTGCGGGATGAGCTGACCCCGGATCAGGACCGGGAGCTTACCGAATGGCGGGATGCTTCTCCGGAAAATGAGCAATTCTTCCAGGAGGAGATTGACCCGGAGAAAATCCGGAGTGATCTCGCCGAGATGTATGAGCATAAGGACGGGATCTGGGACCAAATCCTGAGCCAGACTCCCGAGTTCAGTGGGAAAACGGTTCCTTTAAGAAAGCCGCACTGGAAATACCCCGCAGCGGCGGCGATCCTGATCGGCCTTGGCCTCAGCTGGTATTTTTTATTTCACAGCCCCCCCAAAACTGAAGGTCCAGCCGCCGTTGCTGCTGTGAAGACCGGGGCCATTGTTCCCGGAGGCAATCATGCGACCCTGCTGCTGGCCGATGGCTCGGTCGTGCAACTGGACAGTGCAAAAAATGGAGCCGTCGGTGCCAATGAGACCATCATCAAAAAGGATAGCGGCGAGCTGGTCTATTCCCTGAACAGTCAAAATTCAGCTGGCATTACCGGGATGAATACCCTGAAGACTCCGCGGGGGGGGCAGTTCATGGTCGTATTGTCCGATGGCAGCAAGATCTGGCTGAATGCTGCGTCGGAGCTAAAATACCCGGTAACTTTTTCCGGCGCAGAGCGAAAGGTCGAGCTCAAGGGAGAAGCCTATTTTGAAGTGGCCCTAGACAAGAATGCGGCTTTCAAAGTTTCCGTCAATGGAAAACCGGATATTGAAGTCCTCGGTACCGATTTCGATGTCATGGCCTATCCGGACGAACCTTTAATGACCACCACCCTGCTGAGCGGCAGCGTTAAAACAGGTTCCAAAATCCTGAAACCGGGACAGCAGGCTTTGGCTGCGGACGGTCCATCCTCCATCCAGGTTCTTGATGGAGTTGATGTCAGTTCCATCACGGCCTGGAAAAATGGCAAGACCTCGTTCAAGGATGCCGGCATTGAAACGATCATGCGTGCGGTCTCCCGATGGTATGATGTCGATATCAGCTACGAGGGCAGGATACCCGGTAAGCGATTCAAAGGAGGAATGCCCAGAGACGCCAGTCTTTCCGACCTGCTCTCCGTCTTAGCACAAAGCGGTATTCATTTTACCGTCGAAGGGAAAAAAATTATTGTAACGCCTTAAAATTAAGATATGTAGAAACTCCAAGCCGGTTGTCTAAAAGAAACCGTCCCGAGTAGTAGTCGGAACGGCAGAAGTTGGGCCAACCAATACGAACAATCTCCTGACTGATATATTTTATAACCCAACCAAATCAAAGATATGCCATTTCGCATTTCAAAGACCTGTGCGTTAAAAACCTTCTATCTTATGAACTGGACTGCTGTCCTGCTTCTTGCCGGCTTTCTCCAGGTGAGCGCCTCCGGGTATTCGCAGGGGAAAATTACCCTCTCGCTCAAAAATGCGCCGCTGGAGAAGGTGTTTTCCGCCATTGAAAACCAAAGCGGCTATTCTATCTGGTATGATAATGCCATTTTAAAGAATACTCTCCCGGTTGATATTGAAGTCAGAGACGTCACCCTGGAACAGGCATTGGGCATTGCCTGCAAGGACCAGCCGGTTGAATTCAGTGTTGTGGGGAAGATGGTGGTGATCAAAGAAAAGCCAGTTAAACCTGTGGCTGACCCGCTGGGGAAAATTGATGTGCGGGGCTTGGTCTTAAACGAAAAGGGTGAGCCGGCGGCCGGCATTTCCGTTAGTATTAATGAAACCACTGGTACGATGACCAACACCGATGGGTTTTTCGAGCTATTAAACATCGATGAGAATGCCCTCTTGGTTTTTAGCGGTGCAAATATAGAAACGCACGAAGAAAGGCTAAAAGGGCGAAAGGAGTTAACGGTCATCGTGAAAAAAAGGGTGAGCAAATTAGACGAAGTTCAGGTAATTGCATACGGTACAGTGAGTAAAAGACTTAACACCGGGGACGTTGCCACCATTACCGCAAAAACCATTTCGGAGCAACCCGTATCAAATCCCCTGGCTGCGATGGAGGGCCGTGTTTCAGGTTTGGATATAGCGCAGAACACCGGTGTGCCTGGAGGTGCCTTTTCTGTTCAAATCCGTGGCCAGAGCAGCATACAAAATGGAAACAATCCGCTTTATATTATCGACGGCGTTCCGTACCCTTCTACCGCCATAGGTTCGCAAGCCTTAAATATATCCATTACCGGTGGTGGCGATCCGTTAAGCAGCATCAATCCCAACGAGATAGAAAGCATTAGCATTCTGAAAGATGCCGATGCGACCGCCATCTACGGCTCAAGAGGAGCCAACGGAGTAATAATCATAAGTACCAAACACGGCAACGCGGAAAAAACAAAACTTGACCTGAGTATAAATTCCGGAGCGGGTTCGGTGACCAGGATGATGCAGCTGATGAATACTCAGCAATATCTTGCAATGCGCCATGAAGCGTACAGCAACGATGGCAGTATCCCGGGACCGGCAAATCATGATGTTAATGGTGACTGGGATACAAGCCGATACACAAATTGGGAAAAAACTCTGATTGGCGGTACTACCTACCAGACAGATCTTCATGGCAGCTTATCGGGGGGCAATCAGCAAACCCAATTTATGATTGGGGGTAACTTCCACCAGGAAACAACTGTTTTCGGTCACAATTTCAGGGACCAGAAAGCTTCCGCATTCCTTAACCTCAATCACCATTCGGCAGACAACAAACTTAATATAAAACTTTCCGCCAGTTACAATCTGGAAAACAACAGTCTGCCCAACTATGACGTAACACCCCAGGCATTTCGTCTACCACCCGATGCCCCAGCGATCTTTGATTCTTCAGGCAACCTTAATTGGCAGAATGGGACATTCAGTAATCCATTCAGCCTTTTCAAGAGATCCTACGTGGCGAAGACAGAGAATTTTATTTCAAATCTATTGATTGACTACCAGATAGTAACCGGTCTGCACCTAAAAACTAATTTCGGCTACTCGAAGATGGAAGTCAATGAATTTTCTTCTGATCCCACCACTTCTATCAACCCCGCCGCCCATTTTACCTCAGGTTTTTCGTATTTTTCAGACCAAACACTTTCCTCATGGATTGTAGAACCTCAACTGGAATACGTGTCCAAAGGGAAGGCCGGTACTCTGAGAGTTCTTGCCGGGAGCACATTTCAAAGCAATCTGACGCAAGGTCAAATCTTATATGCGACTGGATTCACCAGTGATTTATTGCTTCAGGACATTGGCAATGCCTCTTCAATTACACAGCAGGGCACGACCTATGCCTTATACCGGTATAGTGCGATATTCGGTCGTATCAATTACAACTGGAAGGATGAATATTTGCTTAACCTGACGGCCAGGCGGGACGGATCAAGTCGATTTGGACCTGGCAAACAGTTTGCAAACTTTGGTGCAGCTGGTGCAGCCTGGATATTTACCAAAAAGCCCGGCATACAGGAGTTTATTCCGTCTTTGAGTTTTGGTAAACTTAGAGCGAGCTACGGAATAACAGGAAATGACCAGATCGGAGACTATCAATACATTAGTACATGGACTTCTAGTTATTATCCTTACGATAATCTCTCCGGCGTTTTCCCTGTTAATTTATCTGATCCTATCTATAGCTGGGAGGTTAACCGAAAAATTGAATTTGGCGTGGATCTATCTTTCTGGAAAGACAGGCTTGGTGTAACCGGAGCTTATTATATAAACCGATCGTCCAACCAGCTCGTAAACAATCCGCTGCCCTCAATAACCGGATTCTCCTCTATTCAAAGCAATTTACCAGCCGTCGTCAGAAATAATGGTTGGGAATTCGATATAAATTCTTTCAATCTAAAAAGCAATCTCTTTAGCTGGTCTTCCTCCTTCAACCTGACAATCCCCCGAAACAAATTAGTCGCTTTCCCAGGTATTATTGGATCCGCTTATCAAAACCTATATAGTGTCGGGAAACCCCTTTATCTATATAAATCCTTTCATTACACGGGCGTTGATCCAAAAACAGGCATTTACACATTTGAGGACGTAGACAAAGATGGAGTCATCTCCTATCCAAATGACATTTTACCGATAAAATCTGTCAGCCGGGATTATTATGGCGGAATAGAAAACGACATCAGATTTAAACAATTTCAGGTAAATATCTTTTTCCAGTTTGTTAAACAAACTGGCAGAAATTATAGCTATTACTATCCCGGCGTTCCCGGTTCCACCTTTAATCAACCTGCCTTTGTATTAAGCCGATGGCAAAAACCTGGCGATCCAAGCTCCATTCAGCAGTTTACCCAAAGTTTCTCCTCTGCAGCCTATTCAAGCTTCAGCAACTATAGAATGAGTGACAATACTATCAGTGACGCCTCATTCATAAGGCTGAAAACAATAAGCATCTCCTATCAATTACCCATCAGGCAATCGGCAGGTTCGGCAATCCAGGGCATTAAGATATATCTGCAGGGCCAAAACCTTTTAACGTTTACTCATTATTTAGGGATGGATCCGGAAAATCAAACAATTAATGCGCTTCCTCCATTAAAAATGCTGGTTGCGGGTTTACAAATCATTTTATAAATAAAACTATGAAAATAACTTTTCCTATTTTGATCATACTCTCTGCCATATTTTTCATACAACCTTCCTGTAGAAAATTCGTGGAAGTCCCGCCGCCTGAAAACCAGCTTGCCTCAGCAAGCGTATTTACCACTGATCAGGAAGCCACCGCTGCAATTGTCGGACTTTACAGCCAAATCATGACAGATTTTTCGGGGTTCGCCTTTGCCAATGGCGGCATCACCTTTTATACTGGTCTATCGGGCGATGAATTCAACAATTACGCGAACAGTCCTGATCAATCGCAGTTTTATGACAATTCCCTGCAATCGAGCAACAGCAATTTGCCGCTATTATGGGGAAAGGCCTATAGTTATATCTACAGTTGTAATGCACTGCTGGAAGGTTTGAGAAATGCCACTTCATTATCCGCAGGAATAAAAAATCAGCTGACCGGGGAGGCCCATTTTTTAAGAGCGTTCAATTATTTCTATCTGACCAGCTTATTTGGCGAACTGCCATTGGTAACAAGTACCGGCTACCAATCCAATCAATCCCTGGCAAAAAGCAACCGCGGTCTAGTGTACCAGCAAATTATCAATGACCTGCAAACAGCCATTCCTTTGCTTGTCAAGGATTATTCCTTTTCAGGAGGTGAGCGGATCCGCCCAAACCGCTGGGCTGCGACGGCGCTCCTCAGCCGTGTCTATCTATTTGCCGGCTATTTTGAAGGAGCAATATCCGAGGCCGATACGGTAATTGAAAATAATTCCTTGTACCAGTTGACTGCCTTACAAAATGTCTTTCAAGCCAATAGCGAGGAGTCCATCCTCCAATTTATGCCGGTGGTACCGGGCTTTAATACGTGGGAAGGATATAATTTCATTTTAACTGATATTCCTTCGTCATCTTCAGGCCAGGTTGCCTTGACAGCAAATCTGATTGACGCCTTTGAACCAAATGACGGACGAAGAATAAACTGGATCGATAGCATTACCGCTGGTGGAAACACCTACTATTACCCATTTAAATACAAGGTACAGACAGGGGAGCAGGTTACAGAATACTATACCGTCATCCGCTTGGCGGAACTTTACCTAATTCGGGCAGAGGCCAAGGCACGAAGCAATGATATCGCTGGCGCTCTTCAGGACCTCAATACAATAAGGGAACGAGCCGGGCTGCAGGACATCGTCACTCAAAACCCCGATGACCTTCTCGCGGCCATTTTTAAGGAGCGAAGGACAGAATTATTTTGCGAATGGGGAAATCGATGGATCGATCTTAAGCGTACAGCGACCATCAACCCCATTTTATCAGCCATCAAACCCAATTGGCAAGGCAAGGACTCTTTATACCCCATTCCCATTACAGATATACAAAACGATATCAACTTGACACAGAATAGCGGCTACTGAACCTTTCAGATATCTATTCCGGCGCTGTCCTCCCACAGGACGGACCGGCCATCCAATGTAATTTTTAAATTTTGTTTATGAAAAAACGCTTGCTATCCGCCAGTCTTTATTCGCTCACAAGTATATTTTTGCTTTTAGGTTCGCGTCATTATGGTATGGCACAATCACCCAATACCGCGAATCTCGTAACAGCAACCATCGGAAACCAATGTCCGGACTTTTTTCTGACCGACGTGTATTACTATGCAAAGAAAACCGTCAGCTCGAAAGAATTAAAGGGCCAGCCAGTAATTCTTGATTTTTTCGGGTCCCATTGTGCAGTCTGTTTCCAAGGATTTCCAGAAATGAACAGGATACACAATAAATATTCGGGGAAATTGCAGGTACTGCTTATCGGAGATTTAGATTCGACCATAAAAAGAGTTTACGAAAAATTTAATAAGCGATATAATTTAACCCTGCCGGTTGCTTTTGATAGCATATTGTTCAAAAAATGGCAGATTGTCATGATGCCTTACGAGGTGTGGGTGGATGCTCAAGGGATTGTACAAGCTATAACCGGCCCCAGCTCTTTGACGGAATCAAATATCGAAAGATTCATCGACCATGGAACATTAGACCTGCCGCTTTCAAAAAATAAACAGCAATTCCAGGAAGATATCAAATCATTCAACTATCGAAAACCATTGCTTGTAAATGGAAATGCAGGCAATGATTCTGCTTTCCTTTATCGTTCCTTATTAGCTACATGGAAACGTGAGCAAGGCTATTCCTATGCCAGAAATTTAATGCATGAATTTGGAAACACTTTCCAGGGAGTAGCCATTCCCCTCGGCGAACTCTATGAACTTGCCTATGGCGACACGGTTAACTTTTCCATGCCGCCAATGGATGGGGACGACAATGAGCCCAATAATTACGGAAAAATACAGTTAAAACCAATCCTTAGGGTAAGAGATCCATCCCTGTTTGTGCCGGATTTCATTAAATGCAAAAATCTCTACGACTATAGTCTAATCCTACCAGTTAAAGCCGCGAGTGCGTATTATCTACAAGCGGCCATGCGCAGAGACTTAAAAAACTATTTTGGTTATGAAGTAAGAGTCGTTCGCAGAAAGGCCTACTATTGGAAGCTTGAAACAACCCGAAAATGGAAAAAAACCTTAATCACCAAGGGGGGAGCCGCCAGCGAGGGATTTACTTACGCCGGATTCGCTCTGCAAAATATGCCCATCAAAAAGGTTATTTCCATTGCCTATTCAGTAAAAGAATGGGAACTTTTTATCGACAAGACAGGAATTCAGGGAAATATCGACCTGCATATAGATACCATCATGACCGAATTCGAAGATTTCCGAAAAGCTTTAGCTGCAAAAGGATTGTTCCTGGTAAAGGCACAAAAAAAAATAAAGACTATTATGATTTATGATCCCAAGGAAAAATTTCAATGAATAAAGGAATTGTTCAAAGTATAAATGAATAAAGTGGCTCCCTGAATCATTATGAACTCATTCTTATATAAGGCCATGGAGGATATAGGCTTTTTATGGTCTTTTGCCACGTAAAAACTAAATTCATAGTCACCATTTTTACTATTATAAACATCAATCACGGCATAGCGCTTAAAATCCGATACCGCTTCATTGTTTGCGGGCAGTGCTGAATTGACAAATAATTGATCCCCGCTGACGCAACCAAGTCTGTTAACTGTAAAAGGCGGGGAAGATAAGACGGTTTGATTTTGAGATTTGATTTCCGTCACCTTTATCTTTGCGACCGTATTGGTATCAATAGTCCGCGCCCGATAAAGAATATTTAAATTACTATCTAAACAGATAAACTGATTTCGGTAAGTGTATACATATATTATCTGCTTACTGTCTGTATTCACGAGCAAATTCCCATCGGTACAAAATATTCCGTCGACTTGCTTTTCTAAAATATTAGTGCGGTAATGAAAAAAGGGACTACCCTGTGTTCGCTTGGTCAGTATATTTTGTTTTAGTGGATCATAGTATGTTCTGAGAATAAAAGTCGACGCAGACAACGGAACTGATGCAGACGAAGAGATATTCGGTGAGTCCATGAGGATTTCTACCGCTGAAATATTTGATTGCTTAATTCTGAATATTACAGATTTTAGTTGCTGAATAGCATAAAAATTTCCGGAATCCACCATGACCCTGCTTTGAGAAACTAAAAATGGATCCGTAATGGGAAACGTCAGCCGGATACTATGAAGAAAAGATAACCCAGTATCTGTCTCTAAAACCGTTTGGACATCCTTATAATTCCCAATAAATATTTTGCCAGTTTCAACACCTATGATGTAAGATGTCCTATTCGGAAGAGTTCGCTGCGTGATTCTGCCAAAGACGTGGGCCGGATAAAGCCTTAAAAATCCATTTTTCAGACTCCTAGCGTCGGCAGAATATAGATAAAGAATCGCTACGATAAGCCCACTTCCTGCAAATAGGGCGATTAAGGATATTATCGTCTTTCTATACATCGTTTTAATCTAATTGAATTACAAAAACAGGCCCCGCCTGCTGGAAGCCTGTTTTTTTGCGTTTTCAAGGAGCCTTAAGCGCTATGATCTTACAGGTATTCACATCACTGAACAGGGCAGTTGAACCAATAACACATGGGGTGGTCCCCATTTCGTCGCAAAACGCAGCAGCAACTGTGCAACTGGCTTTCTCGTAAGAATTATTAGCATCTTTAGCCGTTGAAGGTTTAAATGCAAAGGCAACTGTGACCGCGACAGCAAAAGCTGAGAGCATGATGACGTTCTTTATTCTTTTCATAATATTCCTTGCTTTTCCAAAAGCAATAAAATTTTTTTAAGAAATTATTCCTACTCTATTTTACAGGTTTTCGGAATCCCCTGTTTTATTGCAATAAAAGAGTTTGTGCCTATGAGATTGCAAAGCAAAAATGCCGCTAATTGCCAGCAAGATGAATACGATATTAAATAGCAGGTGCATTTTCCAGGACATATGTTGCAGGATTCCCCCGCAGGAGCAAGGAACGTAATAGGTATAATTCATCAGGACGATGATATAGTTTGTAAAAAGGGCCATAAGTCCAAAGCAAGCGTACAAACTAAACAATCGGAATCGATCTACGAACAGCAGAATAGAAATGACCAATTCAATGGAAGGAACGATCCATGCGAGCCATTTAGCAAATGGTAGGAGTAATGGAGATTGTCCCAATTGGGCTTCAAACAGCCGATAGGTTAAAAGCTTTGCAAGCGCAGCATAAGTAAATAAGATAATAAATAAAACAGAAACAAGATATGCTACAAAACCCTTCTTCATATCACTCAGGTTTAATCCATTGTCAAATAATCACTCACCAAGGTATTTCCATGTTCAATTATAATATGGATCAATTTGGGCATTTAGCTTTTATCCGTTCAGATCAGTTCTCAGATTCGAAGGAGAAAAGCCATACTGTTTCTTAAAAGATCGCTCGAGCGCTTCCCTGCTGGAGTACCCTACCTCCTGCGAAATGTCTTCCACCGTTCTATTTGTCGTTGCAAGCAGGTATTGAGTTCGCGCCAGCACCTGGAGGCGGACAAATTCCGAAACACCGACGCCGAATAACGCTTTAAAGCCCCGCTTGAGCAGTGTCTCGCTCACCCTAAAGTGCCTGGCCAGATCTTTCACATTATGCTGATGGATATCCGGCGCTAAAAGAATATAATTTTTAACGCTGATAATGAGTGCATGGTGCGGAATATCCCTGCCCTTTTCTTCTTCTTCCTTTTGCAGAATGGCCGAAAGGTATTCGCAAAGCAGCTCCAGGATATATTTATGCATTTCCAGCTGGAGGGCCGGCCCTTTTTTATCACAGGTTCTCAGATTTTGCAGGACAGCGCCCGTGATATAATTGGTGTGGGCTACCGCCATGGGCAATCCCTTGCTGCTGGCGGAGAGGAGCCTCGTGACCAGGTCCTTTATTTCCGGTCGGACGGCGGCGAGTTCCTCCAGGTACTGTGTCCTGAGCTCGATGTGCAGGGATTCGTATTCGCCCCGTTCAAACCAGGCTTCGTTATAACCGATCGGCACATAGAACATCTCATAGTTCCCCTTTTGCAAAAGTTTTTCGCCAAACCCCGTCAGCTTGCAGGGGATATCTCCCCCCAGCGTGAATTGCAAGGCAATCGTCGGCTTATCCGCCGAAGGATAGAGCCGGACTTCCTCTTCGATGTGCAGGCGCCAGATAAAAAGCGCAAATGCTGGAGTGACCAGTTCCTGGATCAGCGTGGACCCAAACTCCTGTTTTCTAAAACTTGTTTTCGACCAGGGCGATGTATAGCGTAACCAATCCGCAGGCAGGGGTTTTTCTTCTCCAGGAAATTCCGGATGCGTGGGGTGATAGGCAAGCATCATTTCGTAAAGCAGTTTGTTCTCTTCCTACAACGATTGAAGGCAGGAAACTTCCCGGTTTTGGCAACTGCAAAGCTGAAAAATCAACTTTATTTCTGATTTTTTTCCATAAATAATGGTAAACACTTAGCGCGTCTGAAAATTCCACATGAATTTTAAGAAATTATTTCACCCAACTCCGGATGAACTATTGAAATCCATCTTTCCCTGATGTCCATATTTGCAGGAGTCAAACGGACAACCATGAATTCCTATTCCTTCGATACCCTGCAAAGAACGCGGAAGGCCATGATCCATCTTACGGAAGACCTGAGCCAGCGGATGACCATCGAGCAACTCTCCCGAATAGCCCTGGTGAACAGTCATACCCTGCAGGGTTGTTTTAAATACCTCTATGGAAAAACCATTTTTGAATATGTCCAGGAATTAAGGATTGCCCGGGCAAAGGAACTACTGCGCAGCACGAACCTGAATCTTCAGCAGATCGCCATGCTCTGCGGCTACCGGGAGCAGTCCAATTTCTCCTTTGCATTTAAAAAAACAGAAGGCTTGGGACCCGGCCTGTGGAGGAAGGGGAAATGACTAGGCGCTGGTGCGGATATCAGTTTCAGATCAAGGTGAGGGCTTTCCGGATAAGGCGAATCGTTGGCGGCCGCGGGATGCCCGCGCCGGCTGCGCCGCCCTATCCGGACACAGCGCCCGCCACCCCTGCCCCGCCCATTGAGCATCCCGCGGAACAAAAGAAACCCATCAGTCCATTCGCCCTGGAGAAGGCGGCGGAGGTAAACGCCATCTTACAAGCGGATCTCCGTCATCATTTCACTATCCGGCAGCTCGCTCGGAAGGCCGGGACCAATCCCAAAACGCTACAGGACGGTTTCAAGGAACTCTATGGTAGGACCCTATTTGCCTACGGGCAGGAACTGAGGCTGGAGCATGGGAAGAAACTGTTACGGGATCCCACGCTTGTGATTCAGGAAATTGCCGAGGCCTGCGGGTATCCGGAGCATTCTAACTTTTCCAAAGCCTTTAAAAAGAAGTTCGGGGTGGCGCCGGGGGTGTGGAGGAAGGGGGGATTAAATTAAGATAAAGGGCATCTCTAAAAAACCGCGGTTTTTAGAGATGCCCTTATTATAGTATTCATTCATCCTCGCCAAATGAGGCTATTAAATTAGTAAATATTTCCCTAAACATTAGCAGATTCACTTCATATTCACCTTCGGGCGAAAAAACACTTAAAAATTCGATATTCACTTCATGCAATAATGAAATGGTAAGCTGAAGAGGATCGATGAACGACTTTCTGCGAAGTTCCTGGGAATTTATTTTATTTAATACCAGCATGTGTCTTTCCTTATCATAGAAGTCCAACAACGATTCGAAGCCAGG
This sequence comes from Chitinophagaceae bacterium, assembly GCA_041691395.1. Classification (GTDB taxonomy): domain Bacteria; phylum Bacteroidota; class Bacteroidia; order Chitinophagales; family Chitinophagaceae; genus Puia. The sequence goes on along the minus strand of JBEPUT010000015.1, from coordinate 32,233 downwards.
GTGAGTGTATCCGCAAGCCCAAATATAATAGGGCCTGAACCGTTCAATACCCACTCTCTCTTCGATATCCCGGAATCGTATCTTCCTTTTATCAAAAACATCCTCACACCAGCTATAGTCTTCCTTTAAGAAATCCTCTCCGTACTTATTTAAATAATCCACCATCCTAATATTTATCTGGCTCATTATCCCATCATCCGGAGGAGGAAAATTTAACGCGCGGTGATTTTTTTGAAGACTTTCAATCTTTCTTTTCTTATTTCTGTAATAATGATCAATGAATTTCTGGTGCAGGTTTTTATTATCTCTTTCTTTTATCAACAATAATGTTATTGCCGTGTATTCATACATGGATCTCCAGATCCTCAGGGCTCCATCTGGATACCCATTCAGCAAAAGATCACCGATTTGGCTCGCCAATCTAAGGGCCATACCATAATGCACAATCAGGTATTTTATGCTATCAACGGTGGGATTAGTCATTAAATATTTCCTGGCGTTTTCGAAGACTTCATTGGCCGTATTTAGATATGCAAAAAAATACTGAAAACTATCCCTCATTTCTTCGGAGATCATCCGCTGATTATTAAGCTGAATTCCTATGGATCTTTCATACAGGTTTGTCATTTTCTCTAACGAGTCATGTAGAATATTTTCATAATATCCTTCAATTTGCAAATTATATTCTTCTTCCGTCATCTTTTTTGCACCCGTTGAATGGTGAGCAGCGGAGAAGATTGTAAATTCCTCGTGAAGTTTTGGAAATATTAGGCCCTTGATCTTCATTCAACAATATTTAATTGGAACATAAAGAAAGATATTTGTAATATAAACCATATATTTAAGAAGGATCATTTGAGAACAAATACGAAAAATAAATGCCTTCATTTATATGACTAAAAAAGAAGAAGAAATAAAATGGCAGAAACTTCTATCCTGTAAAAGGTTGTCCAAAATGAATAAACCAGAGAAATCAGTCCCTGGTGCCGGAGAAGATCCCCGCAATCCCTTTGAAAAAGACTCAGACAGAATCATTTATTCATATCCTTTCAGAAGACTCCAGGATAAGACACAGGTTATCCCTTTGCCCGTACTGGATTTCGTACATACGAGGTTGACCCATTCCCTGGAAGTCTCAACGGTAGGTCGTTCGCTTGGCAGGCGGATCGAAAACTTTTTAGTTAAAAGAGCTGTCATCAATTCCAAAGTCTGCGGAAGTATATCGGCGATCGTTTCAGCAGCCTGCCTGGCTCATGATATCGGGAATCCACCGTTTGGACATTCGGGAGAGAATTCAATTTCAGAATATTTCAAATTTAGCAAGGGAAATGACTATTTGAATCAGAAATACGCGAAATTACTTGACCCAAAGAATCCCGATGCCGGTTATTGTTTTTCCAATCAGGAATCGGAAATCAAGATGCGGGACCTGAGAATGTTTGAAGGCAATGCTATGGGTGGTTAGCAGATTGCCTTTTATGGAAGGGTTGTTTCCAGAAGCGAGCAGATAAACCACGCAACAAAGAATGGTCAGCAGGACATCCTTGTTCATTGAATAAGGGTTGGGTGCAGGAACAATCAAACGATGAGGGTGTCCCAAATGGATCCCGCGCCGGATAATAGCTCCAGGGGTTGTTTTATCAATGTGCTGGTGTGCGGTTGAGCAGTAGTGGTTTTAAAGGGGCAGGAATGATTCGGGGCAATAGCAGGCATGCGATCCATATTGTGGTTCGTCACCCCGGCCAAAAAATTGTAAAAATGTATAGGACATTCAGATTATAAAAACGAAAAAACCAAAATCTGAAAAGGTTAGTTGATCAATAATCGAATTGTATTTATTACACGATCATGAAGTGAAAGTATAGAATTGAAATCGAAAGAAAAAAATATTTTTAACAGTTTATTTAAAGTTTGTTCAAAAAATTAATCATCTGTAAATGAAAACACTTACGAGCAATCGAGATTCATTTTTCGAAGATTTTGATCCCCGTTTTGTTTGACTAAAAATAAAATAATCCGTCATTTTTTTTTGACCGTGACGTTTCTCATTTAATATAAAGAGCAGATTTACAATTTCGTAGCAGAAACGAATTCAAAATATTTCAGTGGAGTGCTTCGCGTCATTTCCAAAAAAAAGAAGTCATTCCATTTGTCAAACCGGTCTCAAAAAACACTGCGGCTTTCATTAAAAATTCAGCTCAGCAAAAAAATAAAAAAATAAATTGCCGGGATATAAAATATCGGCTTATGCCTGATTTTTTTGACGATTTATCGAAAACTATATTTGAAACCAATGGCCAAAAAAAATAGTTTGATAAAATCGAACTGAACTAGGTATTTCCATATATAGGCTTAATTTCTGATTCTGATAATCACTAACTTAGGTTATGAAGCTCCCCCGATTCCTGATAGATTTCCGATTCAATGATCTTTCTTAGATAGTGGAGGTTAGGGAGTTTCCTTTTGACGGCACCAGGTGATATGACGTCTATGTCAATTTACCGCCGATCACCCGCCCTGCAATTCTATTATCGGCAAATGACTTGATCGCCGAGTTATTGCGTATTTTTATAGGCTGATCTTTCTGTTATAAACCAAACCTAATTTATGAAACTAAGCATTAAATATTTAGCGCTATTCCTTTTGTTTGGATGCAAGGACAAACCGTTCATCGCGCAGCACGACCCCAGGGCGAAGACTATAATAAACAGGACCTGGCAGCTGTATGCCAATGATCTGGTCGATACTTCCAAAGGAGAGAACAAATATGTATCGCGCGAGTTGGTTGTCCCCTGTATTGAACGAATTGTCTTTATGAATACGGATACCTTGATTCAATATGACAGTTGTCAAAATCAGCCACCAGCTACAAGAACTGGCGGCTGGTCCTGGTATCTGCCTGATGGAATTTTTTCAGCTCAAATCTATACAAGTATTGACGATCAGTTAGTAAAAAAAATGTATCGTCAAAGTGCAGACAGTCTGCAGATTGAGGTATATCCTGGTTTGGCAGCTGATAGTGCACACACGAAATTCTATTTGAGAGTAAGAACTTATCTTATTAAGTAATACTCCCTGGTGTACAATTGCCCAAACAACATACACATAAGTTGATGCCAACAAGTAAAGTGTTTAACGCTATGGTTGCCGTTATACATATTTACACAGCGGTTGAACTCATTAGATGAAAGAAAGGTTGAAACCTGTGCAAAAATATATTTTCCTGCATTCATCAGGTAAACTATGCTGATTTGGCAGTTGTAATGCCCGGAAATCGTTTCAAATCGTTTAAGCCTGGAAATCAGCCAAAAGCCAATACAGACAACAATTTCAAAGAACTTGATTCTCAATATTTAGGACGGTAGTGTAAGTAATATATATCTCACTTATTCGAACTTCTATTTTAGACTTCAAAGGTCTAAACTGAGTGCTCTAAGCGTAAACCCTTATAAACGCTGGATCTTATGGGTTTTCCACCCAGATTATTTTTTACATCGATCTTAAAGGTGTAGCTTAGAATTTTCTGCTGTCAATTTAGATGAATCTCAAATTCGGTTTTTGCACCTACCTATTGAAAATGGTCTTATGCGAGTGATAAATAAAATATTATCTGGCATATTTTTATAAGAAGTCTCATTTGTTGGGACCTCTGCCCAACTTCAATCAAGGTGCTGATCTTTCGTAAACTCCTTAAAACTTAAACATGAAACACCTATTGCTCCTTTTTGCGACTTCCAATCTGTGCTTATTTTCGAAAGCCCAATATATTACAGTCGTTGCCACTCCCACTTATATAAGTACGCGTGTACCAGCATTCTCACAGGTTTCCACTTATAACCTCAAGACAATAAGCTACACAGCAACAATACCTCCTCCTCCGGTGGTGCCAATTGAAGAAGATTCAACACACGCAATAGATGGCCTCGAGCATTATGGAGACATGCTAGTAACTTCAATTACAACAGCAGATGGAAATATTACTACTACAACATTAGGAAAGGTCTGGACTTTAAAAGTAACGGTGTCTAATGCTACAAATGTAGGAATTACTTTTGCTCCCCTTAGTTTATCACCCTCAGCTGAAATGTATGTTTTCGATGCAAATGAAAGCATCCTTGCAGACTCTATAACACGTGCTTCATTTAAAGATACTAGTGCCGTTTCTATGCCACCAATTCCTGGCAATACATTAATAATTTATATAATTGAAAAGGGCAATACTGGAGTTTTTAAAAGCACTGTACACATTAACCAGGTTATTGCAGGTTATCAAAGCGTGCCCGTAGCTGGAATGAGCGCCGATGTTTTAAAAGAAGGGTCAGTAGCAACAAATAGTATTTCACCGTTTACTATTGGCGGATCGCCCAGTGTTGATTGTGATCCTTCAATTCAATGTCAGCCTTTAAAGTTGCCGCAGGGGCGTGCCGTTGGCCGGATGCTAAATGGCGGTTTTCTCTCAACTGGCACATTGATCAATAACGAACTAATTAACGGTAGATCTTATTTTTTAGTCGCGTGGCATGCCGTGGATTTGAATAAAGATAATACTATCGATGCTACTGAATTGGCAACGTTAAAAACGGCAGTCTTTTCTTTTAAATACTGGAAACCCACCTGTACAGCATTGACAACCGACCTACAATCTTACTATGGCGGGGCCACCGTCGTCGCTAGTTATAGATTTGCCGATTGTGCAGTGCTTGAGCTAATACAGGGGCCGGGCATTGGAGACGGCGCAAGTTATGCAGGATGGAACAGGTTGGACCAACCGGCAAATTCGGGACCTTATGTCATCGAGCATCCACAGGGAGCTGATATGAGAATTGCAACCGTAAAGAAAGTGGGAACGTATTTTTGGAATAGCCATTTTTGGGAAGCACATTTTTCTTCCGGAGCAATTGGCGAAGGAGCATCAGGATCTGCACTATTTAACGAATATGATGAGATAGTAGGTCAACATAAACTCGGATGGTCAAACTGTAATTATACGGATTTTGGTGCTAATTTTGGGAAATTTGAAGATTCATGGACTGGCATAAAATCGGTTATTTCACCGACCATAAATTTAACACGCCAAAGCGGTTTATATACTTCCACACTTTCCATTTCCGGTCTGGCGACTCTTTCCTGCGGAACCAGTACTACGTATAGTATTCCCAATTTTTATGGTTGTACCTTTTTATGGACTGTGGGATCAAACTTGACGATTACGGCTGGACAAGGAACCGCAACGGTAACTGTAAATGCCAATGCAGGGAACTTAACATCCAATGTCAGAGTTCTAATCACTGATTCAAAGGGTATGATAAAAACTCTTACGCTCAATAAGCCTATTACTTTAAGTACAGCTGGACCGACTGCAGCAACGATAACCAGTGTGAGTGTTGCTCCCTACCCAAACACACAAATCGATGTTCATGTCACTATTCCTTCCGGGTCGACAGCAAGTTCTTATAAATTTTATGTAGATAATGTTGTTGTTAAGAGTTCAACCGGGCTACCGGCAGCGACAACGACCCTAAATGGGGGAGGTTGCGGAAGTCACAACGTCTACCTCCAGTTAATCAACAACTGTGGGAGTACGAACTCGAATACTTACCCATATACAAGGTCCTGCAGTATGTTAAAGTTTTCAGTAACGCCGAATCCCGCTAGCAGCACTCTTACCATCCAACCTTTGGATCTCAATGCCGAAATTTTAAGCAATACCGGTTCGATCAGCCAACCTGAATCCAAGGCTTCAGCGAATCAAATTCAATTCATCGAATTGTTCAATTCTATCGGCCAATTAAAACTCAGAAAGGAATTCTCGGGAAAATTGGGCAATTACAGTATAAATATTTCCAAATTCACTTCAGGAACTTACTTCTTAAAAATCAGTGACGGCGTAAATCTTGAAACGCATACGGTTATTATTGAACAGCCATAGTTATTGAAATGAAAAAAGGAGGCTGTCTCAAAACAATCGACGGCCTCTTTTTTCACTTTAGGAATCGATGTTTTTCATGGGGTTTCTTTCTGGGGTAAAATATATTTGTGTTACAAAAGATTTTTCAGGCGATGGCTTTCCTTCTTAAGTTGTAGACCATAGCGATTAATCCGGTTTCAGCTGGAAAATATTGATCACATCAAAACAAAAGTGCGTCATACGCTGTAGTAATGGCATCTGTGAACGATTGCATTGTACGATGCAAGAGGTGTTCTATGCCATTACATTCCAAAGGAAAGTGTCCAAGACTTTAGAACCCTTGCAATCGGATCTCAATGAATGGCAGACGTTCTACAATCAGGATCAATCCCAGGGAGACAGGTATTGTTTTGGCAAAAGCTGACCCCAAGAATTTATCGAAGCCGTGGGTTTCGCAATTGAACAGGCCCAACCATCCCGCCCGCGGCTATTGAGAATGGGAAGGATCAATTATTCCCGGTTTCATAAAACTGACTCGTCAATTCATACATGGCCTCTTCCGGAACGCCCCCAAATTTGTGTCGACAAGAAATCGAACAAAGATGCTCTCCTTTATTTCCTGGTCACAATTCTTAACGGCGGTCGCTTTACTACTCATCATCTACTACCTGGCTGTACTGGCCATCGGTTACCGGACCGAAGTATTAAGATTATTCAGATCAACAGGACCCAAGCCTCACGGCCTCGAATCTGAAAATAAATTTACGGACAGGCCGATGTGGTATAATGAAATGACCGCGGCTACCGGAAAAGAAGATCCCTTCCTGTCGGGGAAAGTGCACGAATTATTGCAAGATTTGAAAGGACTGCTGGCCGCCGCTGCCCAAAGCAAAGTTGTAAAAGCAGAACTCTGCATGGCCATCCAACTCCCGTTGAAGGAATATTCCATTTTAAAAAATCTGCCTTTAATAGCTGAGATCAATCATCACATCCTAAGTGAGTGCCAAAATACTTGCTCCATCACTCTTTCTGATGCGGAAATGAATATGCTGTGGAATGGTTAGGGGATGGGGCAATCTTATAAGAATGAAAAGCAGAGTCGTCGATTACCGGGTCAGAATCAAAATCAACGCCTACCGGCTGCGCCCGCCCCTCACCGGTCGTTCGGCTCACGCCACTGGCAGTCCGGCTCTGAACGTGGCGTCCGCGGAAAAAGCAAAGTTCAAATCCTTCAGCCCCTCCGCCCTCGAGAGTGCCTCCAAGGTCTCTGGAATACTTCAGGCAGATCTCAGCCGGCATCATTCCATCTCGAAACTCGCCAGGAAGGTTGGGTTAAATTCCCGGTCGCTGCAAGATTGCTTTAAATATCTCCATGGCAAAGGCATCTTCGAATACGGGCAGGACCTGCGGCTGGAGCACAGTAAAAAGCTGCTGAGGGAAACAGATCTGACTTTGCAGGAAATTGCAGAGGCCTGCGGGTATCAGGAGCAGTCCAATTTTTCCCTGGCTTTTATGAAGAAGTACGGGGTAAGGCCGGGGGGATGGAGGAGGGGGGTGTAGACGCCCTTTCAGTCGTCTCCCGAAAAAAGTGTTTTGCCCTTGGGCAAGATCTGCGCTGCAGCAAAGCCGCCTTTTTCCGGAAGCGCCTGAAGGGCTAAGATTATACAACGGTGCGAAAAGAAGCTGGGGCAGACGTCAGCCGGAGGATGGGGTCTGAGGGAAAGGAAAAGGAATCCGTGCCCTAGAATTACTAGAAACTGTTTTTTGCCGGGTGGGTTTTGCGTGTTGGGCGCCCTGTTCAGTCGTCTCCCGCAAAAAGTGTTTTGCCCCTGGGCTCAGGCCTGCGCTGCGGCAAAGCCGCCTTTTTTCGGAAGCGCCTGGCGGGCTAAGCTTATACAACGGCTCGAGAAGAAGCTCGGGCAGACTTCAAATGAAAGGTGAAGTCTGAGGGAAAGGAAAAGAAATCCGTGCCCTAGAATTACTACAAACTGGCTTTGGGTATCTTCTTCTCGAAGTGCCGCCGATATTTAAAAGAAGATACACGTGTAAAAACGGCTTAGTTTTAAAAGTTGAGCGAAATTGCATCCTTGACCAATAAACTTCAGCTTCGGCTGAATCCAAACTCAGCTGTGATCTTACAATACGCATCAGATCTTCACCTAGAGTTCAAACAGAACCGAGATTTGAACAAAGCGTTTTTCGATAGACTGTATTGCGGTAATTTGGAATGAGTCGACTTTGCTTAGTGAACTGTTATCATCCTTAGGTCGAGCAATATCTTGGGGTATTAATTAACCGGTTTTGAGTAATAATGTGTTATGGCCGGAAGCATAAATTTTAACTTGTCGCCCTCAGTACTGGAATGGGCGAGGAGTTCAATGGGTTATACCATTGAGCAGGCAGCCAAAAAGGCAGGCGTGCCTTCTGAAAGGTATGAGGCATGGGAAAGCGGGAAAAAGCTGCCCACCTATAGGCAACTAGAAGAACTTGCCGAAAACGTTTACAAAAGACCTCTTGCCATCCTTTTGTTATCAAAACCTCCCGAGGAAGACAGTATTCAAAATGATTTCCGAAGTCTCTCCAATGCTCAGATTTCAGATCTCTCTCCTGAACTCAGGCTGGCATTGAGAAAAGCGAAGCGCTATCTGTACATCCTCGAAGAGGTGGCTCCGGCAAGTGAAATCGGGCGGTTTGGACAATTCAAGTTAAAGATCACTGATGATCCGGTGCTGGCTTCTCAACAGTTCAGGAAATTCATCAACCTTCCGCTTACGGAGCAAAAATCATGGAAATCTGATGAAGCGATTGGCAACTTTCAACAAAAGGTCGAATCCATTGGAATTTATGTATTTAAAATGAAACTCCCGATGGCCGAAGTCCGGGCCTTTTGTTTGACCGGCTCCTATCCGGTCATTGTGCTGAATACCGATGATTCAAAACACGGAAGAATTTTCAGCCTGTTTCATGAAGTTTGCCACATTCTCCTTCATGAGAATGATGTATTCAACGACCGTGAGCACGGGAAACTGACAAAGAAATATGCTGAAATTGAAGATTTTTGTAACCAGCTTTCGGCGTCCTTTCTGGTTCCCGACGAATCATTTATTTCCGACATAGTAAACATGCAGTTTAAAAAAAACAGCATCACGGATGCCGATATCCAAAGACTTTCGAAAGTTTACAATGTCAGCAACGAAGTCATTGCCAGAAAACTTCTGTTTAGGAAACTGATATCCGAGGACTATTTCTGGAACCGAAAAAGGCTTTGGGATGCCGCAGCAAAGGCTGCGAAAGATAAGCAAAATGAAAATTTACGGGAGAACGACGGCGGAATCAATCAGGGCATCAAAATTATTTATGAAAAAGGAAGGCCTTATGTGGCCAGCGTAGTGAACGCCTATGAGCAAGGTCAAATCTCATCAACGGATTTATCCAACTACCTGGAAACAAAGCTCAGCAATCTCTCCAAGATCAATGAACGGCTTAATAACTAATGTCTGCATATCAACCTCCATATCAGTATGTAATAGACAGCAGCGCTCTTTTCGATTTAAAGAATCAATATCCACAACACATATTTAAAGGGTTATGGGATAGTTTTAATGAAATGTGCCGCCAACAACAAATCGTCGCACCGCGGGAAGTACTGCGGAAATAAAGAGAGGAAACGATGAGCTGTTGGCCTGGGCTCAGGTGTACGAAGACATTTTTCTAGAACCGGGTGAGGACGAGCTGGCAATTAATCAAAAGATATTTGAACTGTATCCAAAGGAAATCATTGCGAAATATAGTACGAGACCCTGGGCTGACCCACTCGTTATTGCCTGCGCAAAACATTACCGCCTTACCATCATTCAACAGGAAACCAACGACAAAAATCAATACAAGATACCCACGATGGCTGCTATGCTCCACATCAAGTGTATAAAATTGGTTGGTTTTTTTGAGGACCAAAGCTGGCAATTTCTTTAGGATCGCAGCGGCATTTTCTTTTCTAACAGAAAAGGATACCGCGAAGAGCCCGACGCGCAGAGAACGGCAAAAAGGGCTGAGAATACCAGCGTATTGGTGTAGATCCTTTCCAAATCACCACCGTGAACATTTTAATTTCCCTCATTCCCGCCTACCTGATTTGGCTCTGTCAAGTCCCATAGATTCCCATACAGGTCCGCAAAAACCGCAACAGTCCCATACAGTTCCTGACTGGGCGGTCTGACAATGCTAATGCCATTGTGTAAAAGGTTTTGATAGTCTCTCTGAAAATCATCCGTATACAAGAATAGAAACACCCGACCTCCCGTCTGATTGCCTATTCTGCTAATTTGCTCCTCGTTCACGCCTCTGGCTAATAAAAGGGAGCACTGACTCCCTTTGGGTGTGACCAGGACCCACCGTTTTGTCTCCGACAAGACAGTATCCTCCGTCAGGACAAATTTTAGTTTCTGCGTATAAAATTCAATTGCCCTATCGTAGTCGTCAACGACGATGGCAATGTGTGCTAAATTCTGTTTCATTATGATTTTGCATTTAAAATTATAAGCAAAATATCCTTTGCCGGGACAAAGATCGAAAAGAAGTTACCGGAGAATATAAAAGAATTCATGGCAAAGGACTATAATTTAAAAGAAGATACACGTGTATAAACGGCTTATAATAAAAAATAGCTGCAAATTGCTTCAGTGTCGGACTCCAATATACAAACTCAACAGCTCTATGAAAACGAACCCATGCGTGGCTGGTGAGGGCGTCCTTCCGAAAAAAGGTGGCTTTGGTGAAGCGTTGACTTTGAGCGAATGGCCAAAACACTTTTTATGGGAGGCGCCTGAACGCCGGGCTTTTAAAGAGAGTTTTGGATAGTATCCGCGTTCAGGAGGAAAAGGCCTCTCTTGCCGGCTGGTGGGATCCCTTTTGACACGGTCCGCTTCCGGAGCTCTGCTGTTCGTCACGGAACCAATTAAGGTACCCGACTCCATGACCGTCATTTACAACTCCACGCCCTCATTGACCAGATCCACCCCAAGATCCGCGGTTGAAACATACCGGTGCATTGAATCCAGCCATCAATTTAATATCCGGAAAATAAAGGATATGGACCGGTATTTGGGTTTTATCTCAAACCCTAACGGCAGACTGAAATATAAGAAACTTACCGAAAAAATCTAAAGACAAAAAAAAGTCGGATATTTCCTTTCCCAAAATAACATTCAGGATGTCAGAAGTCAACTTAGATGCGTTAATACCTAGAGAGGATTTAGAGGTAAAACAAACAAAACAACAAGGTCAGCAAGTCCCAAGCATTGATATAAATGCCTTAAAAAGGGGAAACTTTTTTTCTGAAAATCTAAGAAAGCCGGATTTCCAAAGGGAAACCTGTGAATGGACACCTGAAAGAGTTTATAATTTAGTTCTGAGTTTTGTAAGTGGCGACTTGATACCGGCGGTGATTTTATGGAGGGGAGATGGCTATAACTTTGTGATAGACGGAGCACATAGGTTGTCCGCTTTAATAGCATGGGTAAGTAACGATTATGGTGATAAGAGCATTTCGCAGTCTTTTTTTGGTGAAATTGACCCTATACAAATAGAGCTAGCAGATGCAACTAGGAAATTAATTGAAAAAAACATTGGAAGTTTTGACGATATAAATTGGGCTAACCAAAATCAATCTAAAGCCGATCCTGCAAAAGTCGCTATTGCCCAAAGATTATCCGCCCTGCCAATCACCCTACAATGGGTTCCCGGAGATGCGACCAATGCGGAAAAGTCATTTTTCAAAATTAATGAATCGGCATCCCCCATTGATAAGACCGAAAAACGACTATTACAAGCGCGAAAAAAACCATGTGCCATTGCTGCGCGGGCTATTATAAGGTCTGGAACAGGTCACAAATATTGGGACAAATTTCCAGCAGCGAATCAATCAAAAATAGAACTAATATCTAAGGAGATTAACGGCTGGCTGTTTAATCCTAAACTTAAAACGCCGGTTAAGACATTGGACATACCAATAGCCGGCAAAAGCTATAACGCACAAACGCAAGAATTGATACTCAATGTTGTCAATTTTAGCAATGATATTAAGATTGTAGATAAAAGCAAGGTGAAAAAAGACGGGGACTATCCAGAATATAATCTCCCAAACGAAAATGAAGAGGGCGAAGGCACTATAAAGTATTTAACCAACACAAAGAGAATATTATCAAATATTACTGGTTCTCAATCGAGTTCTCTAGGGCTTCACCCTATAATTTATTTTTATAGTCTTCAAGGCCGGTATCAAATTACTCCTTTCATGGCTATGCTTTATTTGATTAAAGACTACGACGCCCGCAAACAATTAAAAAAATTCACTAAATGCAGGAAGCAATTTGAAGAATTTTTGTGGAGGCATAAAGCAATAGTCAACCAAGCGCAAACTCAATGGGGAAGTGGCGCAAAAGGATATGTTCAGCTTTCCGAACTATTTAATTATATAATTCTAGCTTTCCAAGAAGGGAAAAATGAGGATGAAATATTGAAAATGCTAGACCGCAATGTTTCATATAATTTTTTCAAACCTGGAGTTAGGGAAGTAAATCCTCAGCACAGAAAAACATTTTCCACAGAAAGCAAATCTGAGGTTTTTTTACGGGAGGCAATAAACTCAGCATTAAGATGTAATATTTGCGGCGGGTATGTTCATCTGAACTCCATACAAATAGACCATGATGAAACAATTGAAGAAGGGGGAATTGGCAATGCCGACAATGGTCGAATAACCCATCCATATTGCAACTCTATAAAAAAAGACTTGATTTCCGAAGGGTATCATAAGGCCAATTAATGGTAAGCTATCTTAAGCTGCGGCTGGGCGTAAAAAAGGAGGTTAACTTCCCGGAAAGCCTGAAAAGCGTCATTTTAGAGTCCCACATCCCGCCAAACGCGAATTATTTCGAAGATAATTCGGAAAATTTCGCCAAGTCGTTGGAAACGCTGTTCAAAAAATGCGATTAGGCGCCTGCATGCCGGCTGGCCTATCCACATCTGCGAGTTGACTCTATGGATGCCGTGAACTCCCTGGTTGACCATCCACTCGCTATAGACATGGACCATGAAACGTCCTACCCGGATTGAAAATTCATTGCGAATGCCCAGGATTTCCTCCTGCGCGCGCGCCAGGCATTATGATATCTCCTAATATTAAGTTCTACTCATTATAGCTGAATTGGAATATCGCACAATCGCAAAACATAAAACACCCAAGCTTATTAAACCGTTTCCCTGCAACGAGCCCAAATTTGTGTCGACAACAAATCGAACCCAATGCATTCTTTCATCCCCTGGTCTTCCTTCCTGACGACAACCGCCATCCTGCCTATCGGGGTTCGTAAACGGAGGAGAGAAGGATGGTAGTCTTTTCCTGAGGTTCTTTTTTAGAAGCCAGAATATTATTTCCACCTGATTCCCGGTCCCGGCCCACAAAAAGAAAGGGCCGGGATTGGGAAGTGAGGGAGCATTAATGCCAAATCGGATTATTCTTTTGCCGCTCTGAAAATCGGAAATGAGCAACGCGAATTACCGGCACCGCAGGTATATCCGTTTCCCTTTGAAACTTTATAAAAGATGAGCTTGATAAACGTTTATACACGACTAGGTTTGGAAATATTTACTGCAAACCAGAGCATTGCTAATTTATTTAGTAGCTTCGGGAAGCAAATTAATCAAAAGCAATCTTTAAATCTGAGAAAATGCAAATATGGGGCATAATACATTTTGAAAATGGAATCCCGATCAGCAAGGAATGTTTAGACAAAAAATATGACGTCAGGATAAATGGAGTATTCGGTACACTTAAAACCCCAGCAATTAACAAGACCTTTGAGATGGAAAAATTGGCCAACCCATTTTTATTCATGGAAAACAGGGAATTTAATGAAACTGTAAATTGGGGCCGCACTTTCTCATGGCCAAGTGGAGACTCAATCTTAGAAGCATGCACCCTATGTTTCGACATATCCGAAGATGTAGATGAAATTGGTCAAAAGATATTTGACAAACTGGGAGATTGGGCCAGTTTGCTAGTTGACAATTTCAGCTTAGCATATTTGACAGATCTCAGAGACCCATCAAGAGGCAAGAGAATAAACGTGAATGGAGTCGGCAAATATGGCCTTCATAAAAGAATGGATGATGTTGCTGTTCACTTTGTTGGCAAGATCGAACAAATCCATATTTATATCAAATCAGACCCCCTTTTATCCTACCAGGCCTTCTATTCCATAATAAATAATACTTCAGGTCTTTTAGGCCCTAGACTTTGCTATTACTATTTATTAGATTCAGAACGAGCAATTCATGATGGCAACTTCCGTAAAGGCATCCTGGATGCCGCCACCGCGCTTGAACTTGCGTTTGCCGAAACTATACAACAGAAGCTCGCTGTCGAAAAATCGCTTAAAGATTACATCGAAAAACAACATGACTCGCTATCGAAAAAACGTATGCTCCTCAAAAATATGAACGTTAAAATCCCACTAACAGACAAAGACTATCAAGATAAGATCGAAATTTTCAGGAATCGTACAATCCATGGAGGATATAATCCAACCTTCATAGAAGCCCGCAACTGTTTCCAAATCGTAAAGGAGACGCTAGAATACCTTTACAAAAGCGATAGAACTAAATTGATTTTGGGAAAAGACTACGTAGAGAATATTAATAGAATATTCTAAACTGACCTTAACACCTATCGAAGAATGAAATGACCGCCACTACCGGAAAAGAAGATCCCTTTCTTTCGGGAAAAGTGCACGAATTATTGGAAAATCTAAAAGGCCTGCCAGCCAAAGCAATTTGTTTGAGGCTTCAGAAAAATTAGCTTTAAAAAAATTGGACCGCCGACAGACATTTTTTATGAACTATATCCTTCAGGATAGAAATACTGCGTTTTCGAATGGCTGAGTAAACGGCGGGAGTAAGAAGGTTTATAATAGCAAAATATCTTTCACTCTCAGCAGATTATCTCTCCTACGTTCCAGGATTAATTCACATGCCGAAAATAAAGGCGTAATTTTTGGATCTAGATTTTATCTCTCGTTAAATCGCTCAAATTAAAGTATATGGCACGACTAACCGGAAGCTTTTATTTTAAACTCCCAGTCAGTGGCAATCTGGTCGGAGAATTCACCAATGATCATGAAGATTGTATTCTGACCGAATCTGCTACTCTCAATGGAATTTCTACTGATTTTTCGGGTCAGTATGAATCTGTATGGCAGGATGGCGACCCACAAATGGCTGATCTAAAAATCGCATCCATACCCAATACAAAGAAATTTCAATTGATATGGACCGGCTTAAACAATGGTAAAAATTATAAGGGGGAAGGGTTTCTTGTGGAAGGCGGTTTACTTATCGGTCATTATACAAATACCTAATTCGAGGTGCCTTCCATTCTATCAGTAGTGCGACAATGCAAGCGCCCTTTTCTTCGGCAGGTTGGTAAATGCAAAAGCCTTATTAGCAATTCAGGCGTTCTTCCAATAGTTTTCGTAGAAATCTAAAATCAATCACCGGAATCGCAGCAGCATCCTTTGTCACTCTGGAATAAGATAGTGCGGAGACCCCCGCCCGCAGGGGACGGCGAACTCATTTCCGATCCACCCGCCCACACCCTCCCCAGAAAATCAACATTTACCGAAGATTATTTACATTCGTATAGTCGGCCCCTTGCCAATCCAGTAATCTGATGCTCAACAATAACCCTGAACATATAGCCCGTGTCCAGATCGATCCCACGCTTTTGGCCTCCGGATGGCTGGTGCAAGCCTGGAACAAAATGAACCACCATGCCGGTACCGGCGTGGCTGTGGTTGAATACCCCACATATATTGGGCCCGCGCACCACCCCTTTTTGTCGACAAAAAAGCGGTCGACGTTATCGAAGCCAAACGGGTTGAGGAAGGCGTTCATCTCACAATACATGAAGTGCAGTCGGAAAGGAAAGCCTGAGCAAATGGTCTATTCCGCTTATCCTATTACCGCCCGATCTTGTGAGAATATAACTAACACCACGAATAAACAATAAACAAAATGAGAACGATTCCAACTAGGTCCATAGTAAGAGAAATACTCATAGCTATAAGTGGTGCTTTGGCAGGGTTTATTTTTTCGTTATTTCCCTTTTTCACAGAGCACAATGCGACTGAAGAAAGTAGGTTAAATGATAATCTTAATAAGATATTGGACGTAAATCTTCAGTATCCTTTCCTGGAAAAAGACGCATATATCAATTGGTGGGATCATCACAAAGATTCCAACAACGATAGTTCTTTGCGATATCAAACATATGTGAATACGTGTTCAATTTCCTGCAAAGTGTCGCGGGGTATTTTGGCTATGACTGTTCCAAAATCACTCGCTTTGTCGATATCAATAACTTAATTTTTCCGCATAAAGGCTGGTGGAACGTTAGAGATAACGCAAAATCATACCCGCCAGACTACAGAAATTTCGTGAACAGATTCTTTAAGAAGAGTAATGAACTCCAGGGCATACCCTAAAGACATCTCAAATTAAACATACGTGAACTTTATACATTATCAAGTGAGCAATGTCAAAACCGGATTATAATGAATGAATTGGAGTCAGAGTTTGACGAAATATTCAACAATCGCCAAGGACGGCTAAAAATGGCAGAAAGAGGCACGATAGAAGTTGTCGAATATTGCTTACAGATGGCCAGGAACAAAATTAGCGAACTCAGAAAATCCAATCCTAAATATCCCAAAGTATACATTGACGTTGTTTATAGCACCTCCGTAAATGCCGCCGCTGCTAAAAGCAAAACTTCAAACAATTATTTCATAGGAATAAACTACGGAACATTAATAATTCTACAAGATGTGTTCTTCAGAATGCTCGCCAATAAAAACATATTTCCGACTGTTGGGGATACGTCCAAAGAAAAAGATCAACCCAAGATACACAATCTACAAGTAACAGATCTGGAACAATTTTTACTGAATAGGCCAAATGAACTATTCGTACATCCGCAGGACTATAAAAGGGTTCTTTTGGGTCAAACAATGATGGCGATGGTCATAGAGGTCCTTGCATACCATGAGTTTGCCCATATTGTCTTTGGTCATGTAGGGTACCTAAATACGCTTTCGTCAAATTTTGTTTTGAATGAAGTTGAAAAAGATTCCCAGCCCAGTTATCCATTTAATCTATTTATTATTCAAGTACTTGAGATGGATGCCGATTTTTTTTCAATGAATAATGCTATGGCCCATCTGTCTATGATGGTTAATAACAAACAGAGAATCCACGCCGATATTAGAGAATTTTATGAAAATTGGCCAGCAGCTGTCAGATATTGGTTTTTTTCAATTTACACATTCTACAAAATCGTCGGGCATAAGGCAAAGGGCAATTCCACGTCATTCCGCTTCTCTCACCCACCGCCAAGCGTAAGAATTGCTATTATCTTGAACAACATATTAGAAATGTTTTCGGTTCGAAAAATAAAAACAGACATTGACAGCCTTCGTACAACATGCATCGAGACATGGGCAGAGGTCGACCAAGCATTTGCCGAAATTTCTTTAGCAGAGTGTGATGGGTTTGAAGTTCGATTTGCCCTCTCAACAATTTCGATTCAGTTCATCGATCGTCTCGGAAAATATTCAGACGCAATCCGGGCCGCATCCGCGCCTTTTGCGTTTGTAACCCCTCGGAAAATGCCAGACAAATAGCCAAGCCGTCATTATCTAAAAATACATTCTCATTATATACAATATTAAACGTCAGGACAAATTAATATTTGCTTTGAGAAAGTGCAGCGAGAAAAATGCCAACAATACAGTTTAATCTATCATGGCATTTTGGATTCTTCCTGTTAGCGACCTTCATAGCTTGTTGGGTTTTTTGGTCGTAGTATTGTCAGGAACCGTCACTTCATACCTGATCTTTCCGCCCTCCCGTCTCCCGGCAGATTTGATATAACCATTGCACCCGGATCGGTGCTTCATCGGCGTGCAGATAATTAGTTTGTAGTATTTCTTTTTTCAGGGCTTCATACAAGGGGGATATGAGATTAGAGGTTTCACTCACCCAGCCCGAAAGTGTAGCATAAGGAATCTTTACGCCCGCCCTTTCAAAGCGATGCATCTGGCGGTGCAGTGGGAGATGATCTACATATTTATCGATCAGGATCTGCGATAGAAGTCCTTCACCCGCCATCGCCTTTTTCAATGGACGCTCTCCTTCGATATCCAAACCCCAAAATCCCACCAGATCAAATACAGTTGACAATTCCGTGCAGCCAACCGGAAAAGTCAGGCTCAATGGCCTATCGCATTGCAAGTAACTTTTCATAATTTTTATAACTGACTGTGACTTCATCATGGACGTGGTCAAATTGATGCTTTAGAAACATTTCAGGAAAGTTGGCTTTCTCTCCAGTAGCCAAATCCATGTACACTCGATTTTCAAGCTTAGAAAACAGTTCTATAAGATCGGATTTGCCAGTTTCAAGCTCCCTTAAAAAAAGAGTATAATCTGAATACTTGTCCTCCTTGATCGTGAAAATAGGCTTAAAGTTATTAATCCATTTTGCAATTCTAGCAAAATCATAAGGCAACAATAAGTCAACATTCATAGCAATAGCGAATTCGCTTAAGGCCTTGTCGTGATTCCTATTAATATCAACTCTTGGATTACGGGCATAAGCAGCCGTTTCGGCGTTTACTTCCGCAAGAGTTTTAGTATCTCTTGCAACATTGATTAGCTTTTTTAAATCTTCGATTAATCTTTCGATAAATTCCTGGCTGATCATAACTTTTATTTTTCCCGTAAATAAGGCATTTAAATATTGTTTACGATGAGCTGATGCCGGCAGTTAAAAAATGCTAGACTGGATGGATAATTCGAATTGCTTCATCGGAAAACAGGAATAAGATAAGGAAAATTTTCAAAAAATTGCCGGACGTTCCGACACGCCTGTAAACGCAATGGTATTTACTAGAATATTATTGAGTAAGAAATATTCTCACTATTTCGCAATGTTTGAAAAAAAGAAGCTTTTAAAGACTAAAGAAGAACATATTAAGACAACGAAAACTTGGGAGATCAGGAAAAGCCTGTCTTGTAGGAAAGACTCTGGGATATATTTCGTCCGCGTCAGGATGGCAAAATACAAAATAAGCAGCGCTATGAAAACGAACCCGCGCGTGAGCTCTTGAAGGCGTCCTTCCGAAAAGGTAGCTTTGGTGCAGCATCGGCCTCAGCGTCGGCCCAAACCTTTTTTTTGGAAGGCGCCGAAGCAGCCGGGAAAAACGGGTGTCACGAACACCCAATAATACCGTACTTTTAGGCACTTCAAAAACTAGCCGCTGCGGCTTTTCCTTAAAAAGGCTATCCGTTCCCGTTAGGTTTCCCCTTTTCAGTACTCTGCGGAAGAGCAGGGACCATGGAAGGAGGATTGCATAACCGTGCGGGCAAGGCCCCGGCCAACCGGTCCTTCCTGGCCGTCACGCGGAACAGCCAACGAAATTCAATCAAAGACCCATCGCTAAAAAACCAAAATCCAGTCTATGTCCATTCGCATTTTCGTCACCGGCGGTACGTTCGACAAAGAATACAATGAAATCACCGGTGAGCTCTATTTTAAGCAAACCCATCTGCCCGAAATGATCGCCCGCAGCCGCGTATTTCCCCGCGTCGAAGTCATCACGCTGATGATGATGGACAGCCTAGACATGAACCCCCGCGACCGGGAGCTGATCGCCAACCGCTGTAAATCCACCCCGGAGGACAGGATCATCATCACCCACGGCACGGACACCATGTCCCTCACCGCCGCGGTGCTGGCTTTAAAGGTTCCGGGCAAAACCATTGTCCTGACCGGCGCCATGATCCCTTATAAATTCGGCAGTTCCGACGGGTTTTTTAACCTCGGCTGCGCCCTGGCTTTTGTGCAGGCTTTGCCGGCGGGCGTATATGTGTCGATGAACGGACGGGTGCTGCCGTGGGATAATGTGAGGAAGAACAGGGTTACTGGGGTGTTTTAGGAGGCGAAGGAGTAGGTTGTTTGGGGCAGCTTTTTCGGGATCTTATGCGTAAGGCGCCCTTTTCAGTCGTCTCCCGAAAAAAGTGTTTTGCCCTTGGGCTCAGGCCCGAGCTGCAAAGCCGCCTTTTTTCGGAAGCGCCTGGAGGGCTGGCGTTATTTGAAACGTCGGTGTATAAACGTGTAAACAAGCCGCTTTCCCAACTGTCGCGAAAAGAAGTTTGGCCAGACCGGGCCGAAGTGAGGTCTGAGGGAAAGGAAAAGAAATCCGTGCCCTAGAATTAATAGAAACGGTTTTTTGCCGGGTGGGCATTGTGCGTTAGTCGCCCTTTTCAGTCGTCTCCCGAAAAAAGTGTCTTGCGCTTGGGCTCAGGCCAGTGCTGCTGCAAAGCCCCTTTTTCGGAAACGCCTGAAGGGCTGGGACTGCCGAGCTGGCGGCGGGCTACCTTGGACCTACAGGAAATTGTTTGGTCAAGTTTCCAGTCGAGCAACTTTGCAGCGACTTTTTAAAAACAAATTGGCTTTCTACGAACATCCCGTTTGGCTTTTTTATACCTTAGGACTACAACCCTCAACCTCCTAAAAATGAAAGCAATCATTGCCATTTCTTTTTGCATACCCTTACTATTCATCATCAGTTGTCAAGACAATAGAAGCCCGGCTTTAGATGTCGCGAATAAGGCCAAAGCGGAACAAATGGCTGACTCGATAATTGCAAAAGCTGAATCCGATGCTGCCAAAGAGATTGGGAAAACAGCAACCTGGTCCTATATGCAAGACACAGATAGGATGACTTCTAAGATTGCAGAGTTTGCAGAATTAAGAGCGACAGATGAATTGGATCTGGGTTTTCCCTATGAAGGATCTGTTCCTTACATAGTCTTGAGATACAAACGAGGAGCAGTAGACGCCTTATTTCAAGTCACAAAGGGACAGCTTCATCACGCATATGACGATCCAGCTTCGATTTCTGTTAGGTTTGATAGCGCAAAGGCAGAACGATACCTTTGCGATGAACCCAGTGATGGATCTTCAAACGCATACTTCATCAGGGCCAAGACAAAGTTCATCGGAAAACTAAAAAAGGCAAAAAAAGTTTGGATAGAGACTGAGTTTTTTGAAAGCGGCCTTAAAGTAATGGAATTTAATACTGCTGGGTTAAATTGGAACCATTAGTGCCACTAGCCTACCTGATTTGGCTCTATAAGGTCCCATAGATTCCCATACAGGTCCGCAAAAACCGCGACGGTCCCATACGCTTCCTGACTTGGCGGCCTGACAATGCTAATGCCATTGTCTAAAAGGTTTTGATAGTCTTTTTGAAAATTATCCGTATACAAGAATAAAAACACCCGACCTCCTGTCTGATTGCCTATTCTGCTAATTTGCTCCTCGTTCACGCCCCTGGCCAGTAAAAGCGAGCACACACTCCCTCTAGGTGTGACGAGGACCCAACGTTTTGTTTCTGACAAGGCAGTATCCTCCGTAAGAACAAATTTTAGTTTCTGCGTATAAAACTCAATCGCCCTATCATACTTATCAACGACGATGGCAATATGTCCTAAATTCTGTTTCATTACGACTTTGCATTTTGAAGATTATAAGCAAAATATCATTTACCGAGACTCGAAAAGAAGTTACGGGAGAATGTAAAAGACCCTGTGCGTGGCGGGTGAGGGCGTCCTTCCGAAAAAAGGCGGCTTTATTGAAGCGTTGACTTTCAGCGAATGGGCAAAACACTTTTTTTGGGATGCCCCTGAACGCCGGGCTTTTAAAGGGGGTTGGATAGAGGCGCGTTTAGGGGAAACCGCTCGCCACCAAAGCCGCGAGTAAAAAACTTTTCGCAGCGCTCGGCAGTTATTGCACTTTACAGGTCACAAGATCGCAGAATATGCTCCCAGCGGAGGCATTTTCGCTTTAAAATGCTAACGTGTCGGAGACTGCATTTAAGCATCAGTGTGGCGAGTTTAGGTTGTCCGATTTGATCTGATCAATACAGCAAAGAGTCTTAGTCAGACCAATTTTCTTACGGAGAAGTAAGGGGCAAGGGACGGGGGACGGGAGGAAGGAAAAAAATAGGACGACCCTTTAATTCTATAGTATAAGCTCAACCCGAACCATTCTCTTGTAAAATAATTACAGGAAAAAGACTAATTTGAACTCACCTAAAAGACAATTCAGATTTCTTCAACCCAAAAAATTCAATAGCCTTTTTCAAAACCAGCAAACTTTCAGCCGTATGAAATTAACAAAAATCAAGATATCTGATTTTAGAAGCATCTTAAATCAGGAAATAAATTTTGGCGAAAATTGCATCGGCCTAATTGGTTTGAACGAATCAGGGAAAAGCAATGTATTAAATGCTATCAGAATTTTAGACAATAATTATCAGCTTTCATTCAAAGACAAATCTAAAATCAGCAGGAAATTTCCAAAAATTGAATGCGAATTTCTTTTGGAAGAAACCGATAACGAGAACTTGAAATCGTTGCAAGAAAAGTACGGAACAGATATGACTTATTCCCCTGGGTTTCAACTGAGTGTCTCCCATCCATCGTCGATTATAC
Source organism: Chitinophagaceae bacterium (assembly GCA_041691395.1). GTDB lineage: Bacteria > Bacteroidota > Bacteroidia > Chitinophagales > Chitinophagaceae > Puia. Next base: position 9,708 of record JBEPUT010000015.1, on the reverse strand, counting down.
AAACCATACAGGTTATAGATAGTTCGGGGGTAATTTCACGAGATATTTCCTTCAATTTCCCCGTGGAAATATCTACTAGTAGCCCTGTTTCAAGGCTGATCAATGCATCGGGTATTCCGGCAGAGGATTCAACATCCGGGGAAGGAATCGCAATTGATTTTAGCAAAGTCAATCTGATAGAAAAAAAGTTAATCCGAGAAGAATTTTCAGCCAATTTTGAAAATTATGAAGTTGCAAGCATAAAAAGGGATATCGAAGATATGTTTCAGACCTACTTCAAGGCCCTCATACCACAAGTGATTTTTTGGGCTTTCGACGACAAATATCTTTTACCATCAGAAATATTATACGAAATCTTTGTGAACAATGGGGAACCATATAATAATTCAGCACCGCTATTTAATATCTTTCTCCTTAGCCATTCATTAAGGATCAAAAATGCTGAAGATCTCTCGGCTAAAATATCGCAATGGAAATCCGATTCCAGTGAGCGGAGGCGGGATGGGGCGATAATAACTGAAAGTATAAACAATTATATAAAAAGGATTTGGTCCGATTACGACCAGGAATTAAAAATTGAACTGGAGGAAACCAAAATAACAATACATATAAATGATCCAAAAAGTATCGAAAAGAATTTTTATGCAATGGAAGCCAGATCCCAAGGATTTAAAACGTTTATTTCTTTCATTCTTACTATTGCAGCAGAAGCCGAAAATGGGATAATAAACAACTTCATTCTCCTGTTGGATGAGCCAGAAACTCATCTCCATCCAAGTGGTGTTAGGTACATGAAGGAAGAGCTTTTAAAATTAAGCACAGCTCAAAATTATATCATATTTACTACCCACTCCATATTTATGATTGACCGGGACAATCTAAGGAGGCATATTATCGTATCAAAAGAAAATGAAATAACAAAACTCACAGCAGTAAAAAGAAATAACTTTATTCAAGAAGCCGTCATATACGAGGCATTAGGGACACAATTAGATGAATTTTCAATAGGAAATAAAAATATCGTCGTCGAAGGGGAATTGGACTTGCTCTTGCTTACATTCTATATTGATCTTTTCACTGAAGTTGAACTAACCAAAAATATAAAGGACTCTAAGATATGGGATGGCGGAGGTACAAGCAAAATACAAACTTTTTTTTCGAGTAAAATACTACCACATGCATCAAACTGGCTTGTTATTTTAGATAATGATAGCGCTGGTCAAAATGTATCGAAATGGCTAAAAGCAAATTTCGGAAAGACTTCTAATATTAAGATGGTATCACAACATTATTCAGATCAGCCTAACTACGAACTGGAAGAAATTCTGCCTAAGGATATACTTAAGAAATCCTTTGATCAGACGGTCTTAAACCTTTCGATAGCTGTAGTTCACCCAGCAGATATTTTAAATGATAAAAGAGTTTTTTCATCCATTACAAATGATTTTAAAGCAAGAAATGGATTAACTGCAGAGGAAAAAAGTATTTTTGAGGAGAAATTCAAGGAAGAACTTTATAAGAATATCAACGAAGTATTGAACAGCATTAAAGGATCGCCAGGCGAAGTTGATAAAAAGTCGGCGTTCAAAGCCGCCTTCCCATTCTATCATGAATCGCTTATTAAGATTATTGGGAAATAAAAAGCAAAAACTTAAGATAGTGAATGATACAAAAAAACATTTGCTGATTTTTAATGAGAATATCTATGGATCATAAAATACCCGTAGAAGGCAACATTTAGGAGAGGCACACAATCGACTGCATTAATCGCGACAATCAAAATAAGAAATGTCTAATTTCTATTTCCAAAGCGGAAGTTTCGGTGACGGAACGCCTTCCCACTTGATGGATCTATTTGTTTCTTCAATTGCTGCTCTAATTGGGATAGCAGGAGCATATATCATATACAGAGTTTCTATATGCAAAACGCAAACCGACCGACTAAAATATATATCCGCCCTTCTTAGTAGTATTATTCCGTCAGCAATGAGGCAAGCCGATTATTGTAAGGAACAGGCCGATTCAACAAAAGAAGAACCACTCAAAATGCCTCGACTCAGATCATATACACCTAGGAAATAAGAAGAACCGCCATTCCGTTAGCGTTTCCCTAGATGGACAGATTTTGGCGAATAGTAAAGATATTGCAAATTGGAAGATCGATCGGATTCGTGCTTGGGTCGTGGATAATCAGCGGCTATTAGATAAAATATGGCGTAGCATATCCTGGGGTGACTCAGAAAGTGCCGACAAGCGCCAAAACCAATTACCCGATATTTAAAAAGTCATAGCTAAACCCAAATTTATATCACCGTCAGGGCCGCGGGGGCATGCTTTTTCTGCAGGAAAATATGAAGCCGAGAGGCCGCCCCGTTTGGAACGATCGACTATCCTCAATCTCCCATCCCCTCCCCCAAACCAACATTTACCCAAGATTATTTACATTCGTACCCTCGACCGCTCGCCAGTCTGCGTATCTCATGCTCAATAAAAACCCCGAACAAATAGCCCGTGACCAGATTGACGCCATGCTCCTGGCTTCCGGCTGGCTGGTGCAAAGCAGGAGTAAAATGAACCTCAGTGCCGGTTCCGGCGTGGCGGTGGCTGAATACCCCACCGATATCGGGCCCGCGGATTATGTCCTTTTTGTCGACAAAAAAGCGGTGGGAGTAATTGAGGCCAAACGGGCTGAAGAGGGCGTTCATCTCACGATGCATGAAGAACAGTCGGAAGGATATGCCTCGGCCAAGCTGAAGTTCCTGAACACGGAAAAACTTCCCTTCGTCTATGAAAGCACCGGCGAACTTACGCGGTTCACGGATTACCGGGACAGCAAACCCAGGTCGAGACCCGTATTTAGTTTTCACCGCCCGGAAACCTTTCTCGAGTGGAGCAAACAGGAAAGCAGCCTGAGAACGCGGTTGAAAGAAATACCCCTATTGCCGGAAAACGGACTTCGGGATTGCCAGATCATCGCCATTCATAATCTGGAAAAGTCTTTCAAAGAAAATAAGCCCAAGGCCCTGATCCAAATGGCTACCGGCAGCGGAAAGACCTTTACTGCCATCAGCTTTATCTACCGGCTGCTGAAATATGCCCGGGCCAAACGGGTGCTCTTCCTGGTGGATACCAGGAACCTCGGGGAGCAGGCGGAACAGGAGTTTATGGCTTTTGTGCCCAATGATGATAACCGGAAGTTTACGGAGCTCTATGCCGTAACCCGGCTGAAAAGCAGTTTTATCCCCGGCGATAACCAGGTCTATATCTCGACGATTCAAAGAATGTATGCACTCCTGAAGGGGTCGGAACTCGACGAAAGCGCGGAAGAAGCCAATCCCAATGAATACCGGCAAAGGGAACCGCAGCCCGTCGTGTACAGCGATAAAGTACCCGTTGAATTCTTTGATTTTATCGTCATCGATGAATGTCACCGGAGTATCTACAATCTCTGGAAACAGGTGCTGGATTATTTTGACGCCTTCCAGGTCGGCCTGACCGCCACGCCGGATAACCGGACTTTTGGGTATTTCAACCAGAACCTGGTCAGCGATTACGGGTATGAAAAAGCCGTGGTGGACGGTGTCCTCGTGCCCTATAATGTATTTACCATCGAAACCAAAATTACCAAGGCCGGGAGCAAGATCCTGATGGGCGAGAAAGTCGACAAACGCGAACGGCTTACCCGGAGGAAATTCTGGGAGACCGTGGACGAGGATATCGAATACAGCGGAAAGCAACTCGACACCGATATCGTCAACAAAAGCCAGATCCGGACCATCATCCGGGCGATTAAGGAAAATTTCCCATCGATATTCAGGGACCGCGTGGACGCGGAAGGAAGGTTTGAAGTACCGAAGACCCTTATTTTTGCGAAGACCGACAGCCATGCCGAAGACATCATCGACATCGTGCGGGAGGAATTTGCCGAAGAAAACAAGTTCTGCAAGAAGATCACCTACCGGAGCACGGAAGACCCCAAGACCGTGCTGAGCCAGTTCAGGAACGACTATTACCCCCGGATCGCGGTCACGGTGGACATGATCGCCACCGGAACGGATATCCGTCCCCTCGAGGTCCTGGTCTTCATGCGGGACGTCAAAAGCCGCAGTTACTATGAGCAGATGAAGGGCCGGGGTACGCGGACCTGCAGCCTGGAACAGTTAAAAGCAACCGGCACGCCTTCGGCTAAATTCACCAAGGATCATTTTGTGATCATAGACGCTATCGGCGTCGAAAGCAGCCAGAAAACCGATAGCCGGCCGCTCGAGAAAAAGCCCGGGATGAGCCTCGGCGATTTGCTGCAGAATGTCGCCCTCGGCAATACCGAAGAAGAGATCCTGACCACGCTCGCCAACCGGCTGATCATGCTCGACCGGCAGCTGAGTGAAAAAGACAAGAACGATTTTTCCGCCCGGGCCGGCGGTTTCTCGATAAACCAGGTCGTAAAGCAGCTGCTCAACGCCTATGACCCGGATACCCTGGAAACAGAAAAAGCGAATTTAAGGGGTAGTATGGTTGAAGCCGGACCCGAAGCCTTTGACAAGGCCTTTGACTCGAAACATCAGCTAATCATCGAAAAGGCCGTCGCGGTATTTCACCAGCCTGAACTCCGGGATTTTATCCGGGATATCCGTAAAAAGTACGACCAGGTTATCGACGGCATCAACCTCGATGAAATCACCCAGATCGGCTGGGTAAAGGATCAGGAAGCGGCTGCTTCCTTAACCATCTCCAATTTCAGGACCTGGATAGAAGCCAACAAGGACGAAATCACGGCGCTGCAGATCTTTTACGGCCAGCCCTTCCGCCGCCGCGAGCTGAGTTATAAAATGATCCGGGATCTCTATGAAAAAATCAAGACCGAACAGCCCCTGCTCGCACCGCTGGCTGTCTGGCAGGCCTATGAGCAGGTCGGTAAAGTCAATGGCGGACCAAAAAATGAATTAACCGCCCTGGTCAGTCTGATCCGGACGATTGCGGGACTCGATACCGTATTAACCGGCTATGACAAAACCGTAGATAAGAATTTCCAGAGCTGGGTGTTTAAAAAACAGGCCGGCACGACCACCAAGTTTACTGAAGAACAAATGCAATGGCTCCGCATGATCAAGGATTATGTCGCCAGCAGTTTTCATGTGGATAAGGAAGATTTTGAACTCGATCCTTTTAATAAGAATGGCGGGTTAGGAAAGATGTGGCAGTTGTTTGGGGAAAGGATGGATGAAATCATTGGGGAATTGAATGAGGTGTTGGCGGCTTAAAAAGGCTGTAGTCCTACATTTATAGTAATATTTCTACCGTAGTTCTGAGTAAGAGATTTTTTTTATTGGCCGCCAAAAAAAACTCCTCCTTAACTGTACATTATCAGGCATTAATATATGATAGATCTCAACCAAGTTCCGACAGAAGCAAGAAATGAATTAGCATTTCAGATGGTGGTAGCAATGCGGGATACTATCAATATTGCTAAGAAAAAAGGACATAAGTCAACCTACGAAAACTCAATTCAGCTCTTCAATGACTTTAGTCCAGAACTATATGATGCCATAGTAACGTGTTTACCGCAAAGAAATTTAAGTGACGAAGCAAAACTATTTAAGGCCAAAGCCGAGGCCTTATCTAAAGAAAGAGGAAAACCCGTAAATGCTTTGGAACTTTTAAATGAAGACATTGAATTATATAAGCAATTAAAGGAAAAAGTAAATTCAGATTCCGAAGAACACAAACTCTTTCGCAATAAGATCGGCAGCCTTGAATCACTAAGAAAGAGCCTAGTGCCAAGAAAATTGACGGAAAATCGAATCTTGATAAGAGATACAAGCAAAGCCGATAGAAGAGACTTCGGTGCAAAGTTTTTAACCGAAACCGACTTTTACATAGACTATACGCTGACGGACGAAAAATATCTCAGAATTCGCCTTTTACATCCTGACGAACAAGAGCATATGACTGGAGCCGATCTTGTTTATGAACAACACAATCTTAAGACAGGTCTCATTAGAATAATTATGCTTCAATATAAAATTTGGGAAGACGGAATCCTATATTTTTCGAAAGCAAAAAATTTAGACAATCAAATAAAAAAACTTCAAAATTGCATGTGCAATTGTGATTACTGTACTGCTCCTAAACAAATCGACGAACTAAATTGGTTTAGATTTCCTCACTGTGCGGCATTTTTACGACCAACCGACAAACTTCAAGAACAAAATGAAAAACTAGTGTCTTCCGGAATCCATATTCCAGTTTGTATGATTGACAAATTGAAAGAAATTGAAAACGGGAAAATCAGCAAAAATAAAGTGAGATATCAATCGCTAACACATGAGCTTTTCGAAATATTATTTAACAAAGAATTTATCGGTTCAAGATGGATGAAGGAAAGTGAAGTTGAAAGTTTTTACAAAACAAACAAAATACTGCAAAGTGATGAAAGCATAATTCTATATGCCAGAGAAGTTAAGGAGGATAAAATTGATGCTAACTACACCGATGCAAGTTTGTAAACATTTTTAAAGAGAAAAAACAAAGTGGCAAATCAATCATCGAAAGAGTGGAAGTGGATGAAATTGGGAGATGTGTGTAAAACAACTAGCGGCGGAACCCCCAATAGGCAAGTGACCAAATATTATCAAGGAAATATACCTTGGGTGAAATCGGGCGAGCTGGACAAGGGGTTGATCACTGATACCGAGGAAAAGATCTCCAAAGAAGCAATAGAAAATTCAAGCGCGAAGGTATTTCCAAAAGGCACGTTGCTGATAGCACTCTATGGCGCAACCATTGGTAAGCTTGCTTTTCTCGGGATTGACGCGGCCACAAATCAGGCTATTTGCGGAATCTATAAAAGTTCAAATATCAATTCGAAATACTTGTTTAATTACTTGCTATTTAAAAAGCAAAATCTAGTTAACCAAGGAATAGGAGGCGCCCAGCCAAATATCAGTCAAACAATTCTAAAGAATTTAGACATTCCAATTCCTTCCAAACACACGCAAGAAGCCACTGTTTCTAAAATAGAAGAACTGTTTAGTGAATTGGATAAAGGCATTGAAAATTTGCATATAGCTCAAGAGCAATTAAAAACTTATCGGCAGGCGGTATTAAAATGGGCGTTTGAGGGAAGGTTGACAAATGAGAATGTTAAGGAGGGGGAATTGCCGGAGGGATGGAAATTTGTAACGATAGGCGACGTTGTCAAAAAGAAGTCAATGAAAGTATTGCCAAAAGAATACCCAAATGCAAAGTTTATTGGGATGGACTGCATTAAGCCATTCAAATTAAAGCCGTCGTTTTTGTATAATTTTAATGAATTCAAAAGTGCTGGCAATTATTTTGAAACTGATCAAGTTTTATATGGCAGAATGCGGCCTTACCTGAATAAAGTCTACAAAGCAGAGTTTGAAGGAGTTTGCTCTGGAGAATTTATTATACTTCAATGTGGCGAAACCTTAATACCTGATTTATTAAAATACATATTACATTCAAACGATTTTGTGAATTTTGCAAACAGTATAACTACCGGCGACCGACCACGAATTTCTTATGAAGAGATTTCCAATTACCAGATTTTGATTGGCCCTATCAAAGAACAAAATTTAATAGTTTTAGCTATCGAAAGGTTCTTGAGTGTTGAAGAAAAAATGGAAGAAGCTATAACTCAAAGCCTTCAGCAAGTCGAAGCACTAAGACAGAGTATTTTGAAAAAGGCGTTTGAGGGAAAACTGAAATAGATGGAAACTTAGAACTAACAAACCTAATAGGGACTTACAATCATTTATGAACAAGGAAAATTCTGCTAATACTTCTGGTATCGTTTCAAAAATATGGGCATTCTGCAATACCCTTCGGGATGACGGTGTCGGCTACGGCGACTATTTGGAACAGCTCACCTACCTCCTATTCCTCAAAATGGCGGATGAATACAGCAAGCCTCCCCACAGCCGTAAAATGCCAATCCCCAAAGCCTATGCCTGGCAGACGCTGACCAATAAGGCTGGTGGAGAATTGGAGACGCACTACAATACGATTCTTAGAGAACTCGGGAGGGAAAAGGGAATCCTTGGCCAGATATTTATCAAAAGTCAAAACAAAATTCAGGATCCCGCGAAATTATATAAACTCATCGCTTTGATCGGTGCGGAGCAATGGGTGCTCATGGGCGTGAAAGATAAAGGGGATATTTATGAAGGACTACTGGAAAAGAACGCAGAAGATACCAAGAGCGGCGCAGGACAGTACTTCACCCCACGAGCCCTCATCAAGGCGATGGTAAGCTGCCTTCGCCCCCAGCCCATGAAGACGATTGCCGACCCTGCCTGCGGTACCGGCGGATTCTTCCTGGCGGCCTATGACTGGATATCCGATACGCATCGCGATATGGACAAGGCGCAGAAGGAATTCCTGAAATACAAGACCTTTTCCGGAAATGAAATCGTCGCCGGCACCAGGCGTCTGGCCCTCATGAATCTCTTTCTGCACAATATCGGGGACATCGACAGCCAAAATATCTTTATCTCTCCCAATGACTCCCTGATCGCCGCACCCGAAACGCGGTACGACTATGTCATGGCCAACCCTCCATTTGGTAAGAAAAGCAGCATGACGTTCACCAACGAGGAAGGCGAACAGGAAAAGGACGATCTGACCTACAATCGACAGGACTTCTGGGTTACAACCAGCAACAAGCAATTAAATTTTGTCCAGCACATCAAATCCATGCTGAAAACGACCGGTCTGGCGGCCGTTGTCCTCCCGGATAACGTCCTTTTTGAAGGTGGTGCCGGCGAAACCGTACGAAAAAAGCTTCTCGAAACCACGGACCTGCATACGATTCTGCGGCTGCCCACCGGTATCTTCTACGCCAATGGGGTTAAAGCCAATGTGCTTTTCTTCGACGGCAAACCATCCAATAAAGATCCCTGGACCAAAGAGATCTGGTTTTATGATTACCGGACCAATATCCACCATACGTTAAAAAAGAATCCATTAAAATTTGAGGATCTAAACGATTTTATCAGCTGTTACAATCCAAAGAATCGCCATAAACGGAAAGAGACCTATAGTGAAAGCAATCCCGAAGGGAGGTGGCGAAAATTCAGCTATGGGGAGATTGTCGCCAGGGATAAAACCAGCTTGGACATCAGCTGGTTGAAAGATAAGTCTCTGGCAGATCTGGATAACCTGCCCGATCCGGACGTGCTGGCGGAAGAAATTGTGGAGAATCTGGAGGCCGGGCTGGCGAATTTCAGGACTATCATTGAGGCGTTAAAAATAAAATAGTTTATCATGACCGAATTGCAGAAGGAATTTCTGCGCCTTCATGTCATCTTACAGAAGGACTACAAAACCATTTCAAAGGAGACGGGTATTGCTGAAACCATTCTTTCCCAATGGTATGAGGATTTCAAACCGGAACGGGAGACGATCGCTAAAATTCGAAATACCTGGTCAAGGAAGAAGTTCACTCCGGAATTTGAGGATTTTTATAACTGGTATTTCACCCTGGAAAGGCGATGCACTTACTGTGGGATTACAGAAAATGAAATAGAGAAATTATTGGCCGAAAATAAATTGACAACCAAACGTGTAGGCTCCCCTTATTTTAGTGCCAGGGTGAATTAGAGTTTTCTAAGTTATATTTTCTTCTTCTACCGGCAAACGGCTCTCTTCAATTTTTAAAGTATTTCCGTTCGCCGTTTGCCGGTA
>JBEPUT010000014.1:0-104485 GCA_041691395.1 Chitinophagaceae bacterium | reverse complement strand
CGGCACCGTTCAGACGAATAAATCAAAATCCGTTTCCCGGCACGGGTTGGTAAGTTTTGGCACTGTGGCAGGGCATGGGCAAACTGAAAAAGTTTATTGCTGAAGATCTCATACAACTGCCTGAGGGCGGCCGGATCATTCATGGCCAGCCTGCGCTGGATTTCTTTCAGATCCTTAACGGATTTCAGGTTGTTTTGCAACAGCTATGATTTTTTATGCTCCTTCAAATATTTGGTCATGCCATACGGTGGGTGGGTACCGGGTAACCGGGCCGAAATGAGGAAACGCTTCGAATCCGGATCCGGATACCCGATTTCTCCTCCGCATCCCGGATGGATTCCTCCACCAGTTGTGATAATTTGCCAGGCTCCGTTTGTACCCGTGCATTCAATAACAGGGTTGCGGAAGTTGCTTGTCCGGTTTCAAATTCAGGTTCCAGTGCCGGCGTGGAAGCATAACTGATTTTTATCTCCCCGTTAAACAGAAATTTCAGATGGCCGATGGGATATTTCCGCGTAATGATCCTCCGGTATATATCCTGCATCAGCTTCAGGGCACCCCGGTTCGCTTCTCCGGAAGGGCTGTCTATTTCCATTTCCTGATCAAACCAGGCCAGCATGGCTTCACCCGCGCCATAAACCGGATATTCAATCTCCAGCGAAGGGGTAACGCTCAACGCATCTGTCTGATCCAGCAGTTGCAGCCACCGGGCAATACCTGCCTTGTCGGCCACATGCTGTTCATGAAGGATCTTATGGCCGTATTTTTTGTGCATCTCTCTTCTGAGCGCCAGCAGCTGATCCGGTTTTAAAAGATCCACTTTATTCAATATGAGTATGCCCGCTTCTTCCAGTTGCTTATCATAAATATACCGTACGCTTTCGTCAAACAACACCATACCGTCCACCAACAACATGTGCAGCAGTAAAGCGTCTGCGAATACGGTCAGTGTAATGCGCGACTGTGGCCTGTAACGGCGCAGCGGTTTCAATACGGTGGCGATGATGTCTGTACAAGAACCTACGGACTCCGCAAAAATAACATCCGGTTGGTCGGTTTCTGAAAGCGATTGAATCTGCTCATCCATATCCTGATAATTGCAGCAAAAACAACCATTCGTCACCTGACGGCCGGGAATTCCAAGGTGGTTAAAGAATGCCGCATCCACGAGCCTGATGCCCTGATCATTGGTGATGACGCCCGTTTTCGTTCCATTTTCAATCAGCATCCGGCTGGCCGCCTGGATGGCCATAGTTTTGCCGCTTCCTAAAAAACCACTGAGGAGATGAATTTGCATGAAGTATTTATTAAAAATAACAGGTACAACCCGGAACGCATTCTACGGCCACGCCGGTTAATGGATATCCCAGCGTCTGTTCCCCGGGCGTAGCTTCTCTTATCTTTTCAATCCAGACTTCAAAACTTAAATCTTCCGGAACGGCATCCCGGTCTTTGTACAGAAATACCTGCTTTCGTTCTCCGGGGGTTAATCCTTCCAGTTGGCCCTGAAGAGATGGCAGAATCCCGCTGCCGCCATGAAGATAGCTGGCGGATGGACCGTTCAGGGTATTCTCCAGCACTTCTCCCCGGTTGTTCATCATGATGTACCGTATGGTCACTATCCGGTTTTTACCTGCCTGCATCATATAACCACTTCTTTACCATTTAAAATTACCTTATTCAGGGGTATCTTACCATAGAGCACCCGGAGAGATGGCTTGTTCCCGTTCACATGGACCGTTCCAAAACCGGTTGCTGTTGATATGAAACTGGTAAAGTCACCCACCCGGGAATCCGCATACAACGTTTTATCCACGGCATCATAACGGACACCAGTAAGCGCCTGGAGGAGTCCATAGCTGGACATGGCCCTGGCGTACCAGTGACCGCATTCATATTCATTAAACGGATTGCGGACGCGTCCGTCATAACGATCCCTGCAGGCGCGAACGATGTCCAGGCCTGCCTGCACGTTTCCGGTAAGCATCAGGTGAGCCGCCACCTGGTATTCTATCCCGGTCCAGACTTCATCACTGTAAACAAAGGGCAGCGAAAGTTTCCCTCCATTCGGCCAGGTGCAGAGCAGCAATCCGCCTTCATTGCCCAGCGCATAGTCGGGCCGCTGCGGATTCGCGTGATCTATCAGGTTCTTTTTGAAATTGTATTTATGAACCGCCAGCAGGTGACTCCGGATTTTCTGCTGATCGATGAAAGGATCCAGTCCGCACATGCTTCCGATCCAGGCGCCCAATACGCCATCACTTAAACAACCGGCGCCATATTGATATTTGGGTCCTTCCTTTTTCAGAATCTCCATGGCCTCTGCAGAATATTCACCTCCGAAGGATTTAGCAGTGGAAGGATCAGGTGCATTCAGGCTCTTGTATTCAATCTCCTGGAAAAAATATTCGCCGTTGTACAATCTGGTTTCCAGATAGGCCCGGCCCTTCGCCAGCAGGTCCCTGTATCTGTCCATATCTTTTTTGAGATAATTTCCCATTTCCATGATCGCCGTCAGCGCTCCCAGGTAAAAGCTTGTGCACATGCCTTCCGGTCCCCAGAATTCAATATCATACGTATTGTGGTGTGGCTCCTCCACGATCCCCTTTTCCCGTGGATCCCAGGTGCTGATGCCGTAATCCATGCTTGCCCGGACCATCGGAAATATCCGGTTCATCCACTGGTCATCGCCGCTGATCCGCCAATCGCGGTATACTTTCATGATCCCGCCGAGCTGGCCGTCTGCTGCTGCATAGAAATCATGTTTCAGGGGACTGATCGGCATGTTCGTCCGGAAACCCTGGTGACCCAGCTGATTCTGGTTCTCGCAGAACTCCGTATTGCGAAGGGTTCTCTCCAGGGAAGGAAATAAGTGTGGTATCGCCTGCGCATAATTCCAGACATGGGTGCAGGAGCCGTGACAACAGCCACTGTCATCACCGCAGCCTTCCCAGCTCCAGAGTCGCCCATCGTATTGCCGGAGCACCGTGGGAGATTTTAATATGGTCAGGTTGGCCGCAACCGCTTCCATTACTTCCGCTGGAAGGGTGCTGGCATAAAATGCCTCTTTAAATAAATCCGACTGGTGAAAAAGATCATCATAATTTTTTTCCCAGTAGGCCGCTACTTCTTTTATGTCGCTGAACTTACTGCTGTACCAGGGTTTAAAATACGGGGAGGGATTTTTATTGCCATCGGCAACTCCCAGATCTGAAGGGCCGGTACAGCAACCGGATCCCGGGTCACAGTTTTTCTTTTCCTCCGGCACCGGTGTGCCGACCTGCAGGTTGGAATCCGGAACATACCAGGCCATCATGAGCCGGATAGTTTTAGAGGAACCAGGCATCAGGGAAAAAGGAATGAACAGGGAGGCGCCACCGGCATCCTTTTCTACCGGTTCCACCGCCAGCACGCGGGCGTCGCGGATGTTGTTCCATGCCATGGTCAGCGGGTCCCACCATCCGCCACGGAACCAGCAATGATCAACCACGGTGCTGTTGTCGTTGCTGAAAATGGCGAAACTTCCTTCAACAAAAGGTTTTTCTTTTGTTCCCTGCTGGGTCAGCACAAAACCATTCCGGATTTTCCCAATGGCATTGTGAGCATGCTCTTCGTCTGCCAGAAAATTTTTTGAATTGTAGGAAAACACCGCGTCGAGTTTTTTCCTGCCGGTATTTACAAAATGATATTCCAGGGCGCCAGCCGGCAAACCGGAGTTGTCCTCATCCGTTGGAATGAAAGGGCTCCATCCGGTTATACGCACCCGCAGGGGGAGTTCCTGATCCTGCAGGTCAATGTTGCAGAAAGGAAAACGGGTTGTGCACGCCGCTGTTTTAAACCGGGGCAGGCCGAGCGTGGAACCGGCCAAACCGTTTCCGCTGCCGGGACGACCAAAAAATTTCCATTCCGGAACCTGCCCCTCCAGCAATTTCGCTCCGTTTTTTACACCTTTTATGTTTATGGCGGCAAACATGGCCGGCTCATTAAATACTTCCGGTTTATTGCGCACACTCATGTGAGAAATGGCACCCGTACCTTCCAGGCAGAACATGCCTGCCCCCAAACCCCCGATGGGGAACGCCAGCCGGTTCAGATGCTTACCCGTATAGGTTCCATTGTATTGGCGTTTAACACCGGGGTCTGCTGTGGTGGACGCCCCTGCTCCGGTGTCGTCCGGAGTTTCCACTTCCGAACGAATGAATTGAACGGGAGCCGCGGCACCCAGGCCTCCGAGTGCCAGTGTTTTTAAAAAAGTCCGTCGCTGCTGATGTTTGTCCATCCTGATAAAACGTTTAATGATGAATAAATACGGGCTCATTCACTTCTTCCCCTTTTAATCTTTTTCTGGATATGGCGTAATAAGCTATAAAAATAAAACAACCTGTGGGGATCAGGAAAGCAATGGACATGCCGAAATGATCCGCGATGGCGCCCATCAGCGGAGGACAAAACGCGCCACCGGCCACGGCCATCACCAGAAACGAAGCCGCCTTTTTGGTGAGTGGTCCGAGATTGCGAAGACCCAGGGCAAAAATGGTCGGGAACATGAGTGACATAAAAAAATAGGTAGAGAACAAAGCGATCACGCTGAACCATCCGAAACGCAATACCACGATCGCTGTAAGAAAAGTATTGATCACGGCGTAAATGGCCAGCAAACGCTGGGGACGGATATATTTCATCAGCCAGGCACCCACCAAACGGCCGATCCAGAAAGAACCCATGCCTCCCAAAGCCAGGATCAGCGACGCAGCCTGTTCCGGATTCTTCGGCATAAAGACCTCACCGAAACGTCCGAGATGCTGCATCATACCGGAAATGGTTGCCTGAACACCCGTAAGTGTTTCCGTAACGTAATTGATAAAAAAAGAATTAACCCCGGTTTGGGCGGCAACATACAGGAACTGGGCCGCTACTGCCATTATAAATGCCGGATGTTTTAATAATTCGCTGGTCGGTGCATTCACGGCAATGCCCTCGTCATTCTCTTCCTGGATGGCGGGCAGTTTGGTCACTGCAAAAACTATAGCCACCACCACTACGATACAGCCGATCCACATATAGGGTTTAAGCAGGGAATCAAAGGTTCCCGCATTGCCGGCCTGTTCCGCGCCAAAAATAAAATACCCGCCCATCAACGGACCCAGTATCCAGCCCAGTCCGTTGAAGGACTGTGCAATATTGATCCGGCGGGCAGCACCCGGGGGCGGACCGAGTACCGTGGTATATGGATTGGCCGCCGTTTCGAGACAGGATAAACCGCAGGCAATGATGAAAAGGGCCATAAGAAAAGGAATGAATAAGGCCATTTTTGCAGCCGGATAAAATAAAAATGCGCCAAGGGCAAACAGGGAAAGACCCAGGATAATCCCTTTTTTATATCCGAATCGCTTCATAAAAAGACCTGCGGGGTAAGCCATGACCAGGTAACCGATATACAGCGAAAACTGTACGAACCCCGATTCTGCTTTGGAAACATGCAGGGTATCCTGAAAATGTTTGTCAAGCACATCCAGCAATCCGTGCGCAAAACCCCAGAGCAAAAACAGACTGGTGATCATGATGAATGGCCTCAGGTAACTCGTTCCATCCGCGGCACGCAACAGGCCCGCCATTTTATTTCCATTTCTCAGAATCATATTGTTTATTGTTATTTTAAGTCAGGAATATAAGGGTCCGTAGGTTGCACAGGCCCGGTAATCAGCTCCTTCGGCTTCCGAACCGAATGCGGTCCAGGCTGCCGGTCTGAAAATATTTTCTTCGGCCACATTGTGCATACATACCGGAATACGAAGCATGGAAGCCATCGAGATCAGATCCTGACCGATGTGCCCGTAACTGATGGCGCCGTGATTGGCTCCCCAATGCGCCATGACGGAATATACATCTTTAAAATAACCTTCGCCGGTGAGCCGGGGAACAAACCAGGTGGTGGGCCAGGTCCTGTCCGTTCGGTCATCCAATATTTTATGCACTTTTGCCGGAAGCTCCACCGTTTCTCCTTCTGCGATCTGCAACACCGGTCCCAGACCTTTCACCAGATTCAGGCGGCACATGGTAACAGGCATCCCTCCCCGGGTTACGAATTTGGAAGAATATCCGCCTCCGCGGAAATACCCATTGGCTGCCGGATGCCAGGTTGTTGCCTGCAGGCATTCATTCGATTCTGCCTCTGTAATTTCCCAGAATGGTTTCATCACCGGTCTCCCATCCCTGGTCTGCCGCCCGCTTCCATCCAGTGTGCAGGCGCCGGAATTGATGAGGTGAATAAATCCCTTTTCTGCTGTGCCGTCCGGCTTCCAGCCGGAAACACGGTTCACAGCTTCCGGGCTCCAGTAGGTTCTGACATCCGCAAAGATCTGTGCGGTATTGGTGAGCAGATAATTGAACAGCATACTCACCCCATTGAGCGAATCGTTTTCGGTAGCTACGATGTAGGGTGCGCGTATCCCGTTCCAGTCGAAGGAAGAATTCAGCATGGCTTCCGGAAAATCACCGTTCGGCAGGAAATCCGTCCATTGACGCTGACCCTGAAATCCGGACACCAGCGCATGATGTCCCTGCGCCTCTTCTCCAAAACCCATTTCTTTCAGCCGCGGATTGCCCGTCATCAGGTCCCGGATGATGATGGTCATTTTCACCACAAACTCCCAGTCCTTATCTTTTTGTCCCCGCGAAAATTGTTTGGCCGGCAGGTTGAAGTCCTCGCCTTCCCTACAATTTTTTCTGACCCAGTCAATCGCCCCGTCATATTCTTTTTCATCATAAATCTTTTTATCGATCCGGCGGAACACTTCGGCAGAATCCACAAATTCATTTCGCATACCAAGATATTCCCTGAACAGATCGGGATTGATCATGGATCCCGTGATGCCCATGCTAACGGATCCGATGGCGAGATAGGATTTGCCACGCATGATGGAAACGGCCAGTCCCGCCCTGGCAAAACCAAGTAACCTTTCCTGAACGTCATCCGGAATTTTTTCATCGCCCAGATCCTGCACATTCTTTCCATAAATACCAAATGCCGGAAGACCCATCTGGTTGTGTGCGGCCAGGGTTGCAGCCAGGTATACGGCCCCGGGCCGTTCGGTACCATTGAAACCCCATATCGCTTTCGGCAGATGCGGATTCATATCCATCGTTTCACTGCCATAACACCAGCATGGGGTAACGGAAAGGGAAAGGCCCACCTGAAGTGACTCGAATTTTTTTGCACATTGGGCTGCTTCGGCAACGCCACCGATACAGGAGTCTGCGATAACACACTGCACTGGTCTGCCGTCCGGATACTTCAATTCTTTTTCATAAAAAGCAGCTACGTTTTGAGCCATCTTCAGGGTGGTTTGTTCCAGGGATTCCCGAACGCCCCCCAGACGACCGTCTATTATGGGTCTGATGCCTATTTTTGGATAATCTGTTGGCTGGCTCATCAGTGCAGTGGTTTTAATTTGTTAATTATTTTTATCAATCGCGGATACCATCCGTTTTATCGTTTCAAAAAGATATCATCCATTCCACCAGTCACGAAGTTCTTTGACCTTTGGGGAGACCGGATCCTTCATCATTATCATCAGCTCAATTCACTTCCAGTGCATCTTTATCCGGCAGAGTAGGAAATGGATTATGGGGTTCTGTCTGATACCAGAACACTGTAGAGGAAATATCATCCTGCAGCGGCAGGTAACGGCCCCCGGCACGCCAGCCCAGGGCTTGGATCGTTACTTTAAGATCTTTTTCAAAACGGATGGGATCAGCGATATGCCAGCGATACAGACCAAACCGCTGGGACACATTATAATGACCGTCGCCCCTGATCACCTGATGCAGTCCCGAATAAGGAGTGGAAAATTCCGTATAGTCCGAATGCTCCATGCCTGCAGCATTTATTTTTTTCGTGTCGAAATCATAGGAGCCGCAGAAATAATCTTCGGTGCCTGTTCCGCAGATGGTAGGATATTCGGTGTCGCCATCCATGAAAAATTTAATTTCTCCTTCTCCCCACCATCCGTTATTGTGAACACCCAGGGCCATGTAAGTGCCCACATACTGTCCACGCCCCTTAATGCCATCTACCAGCGTGTAACTGGATTTGAATTGCAGGGGATTCACCCGGCGGAACTGGGAATGAAAATACGCCGCATCAGAAGGCACATCCGTTAAAATATAATCCACCTGGTAATATAGAACCATATCATCGTCATCCCGGTTCTCCATGGTGATCCTGCATTTCTTGTGGAAAGGCATTGGCCAGTAGCAATTGAATGCGCTTCCCGGATTCACACAAACCGCCAGGGACTGCAACGGCGAATATTGTCCCCAGCCCATGCCAAAGAAATCGCCGACCGGAACTTCCACGGAAGGACTTGTTTCGTCGTCCCAGTAAAAGCGGAGAATAGAATTGCGCCAAACGCCGGTAGGTGTCATCCAGATATGTTGTATGGAGCCCGGTCCGTCTATTTCTGCAACAGTATAGGTGGTTTTGGATTTGATGACCACACTCGGACTTACTTTCCATCCTTTGCCAAGTTCCCGGGAAGCCGATTTCCCGGTGCCGTCCACAGCCATTCCGCCCTTTCCTTTTTCGCCATGAAAATTTTCCGGACTGATGGACCGGGTTTTGGCATCCGACAACCGGAAAATATTGCTCATGTTTGCGTCGATCCCATTGAATTTACTCTGGCCTGGTGCAACAGCAGCAATCACCAGGGAAAGAATCAGACAGGCAGTCCATTTTTTATTCATTTTGTAAAAATTAAATTTATAAGATGGTTGCGTTTTTAGAAAACCGATTTGATCTGGTCTATAGAAATATGAAAAACCGATTCGGTGATTTTATTTAAGGCCGCTTCAGGGCCAGAGAAATGGAATACGCTGTGCTGGTGTTCCAGGGATTCTCCGGGTTTCAGCATGGCCGCCGGAGATACACTTTCGATTTCATAAAACGGACCCATCTGGGATCCGTCGGCGAGCGGACCATCATTATAGGCATTCACAGCATCTCCTGAAAAAGCGGGTTTGCTGGTATTCCATTCCTGGTTAAGATATTTTGCGGTGGAATCCAAATCAAAATGAGCAATGGTCAGTATGTTATGAATGGCATCATAACTTCCCACAAAACGGGTTGCCCGGGACGGATCAAGGCCCAGTTTGCCTCTGCTTTTTCCATCCGCCTTAAAATATAAAATGCCATCCCGGTGTTTTAACCGGTCGGCAGGTATCTCCCCAAAATAATTCGTGGTGGCGATTTTGGATGTGGTATCCGACGCCCTTTGATAGGGAACCAGGATCACCGTTTTTTCTGACGGTTTGAACATATCCAGCATCCAGATGCAGGGCATTCCGGTTTTTTCATCCCAGGAAAACATTCCGGTATTGGTCATTTTATTCTGCGCCTCATAGCCTACTGCCCGTACGGAATCATCGGGTTCAAGGTTCAGGTCCGAAAAGGTCCGGCTCCGCGGAAGAATGGAAATAGTCCGTTGTATGCTGATCTGCAAATGCGATCCGGCATAGTTCAGCAGATCCATATTTTTATGGAGACTCACCTGCGTTTCATTTTTGGAAACCACATCCCAGGGTTCTGTATCAAAAGCGGCAGGCGTTTTCCAGTTGTCAAAATCCATTTTTGCCCCTTTTTGAAAAAAGAGCGAATATTTTCCGCCTTCCGGTCCCAGCCACAGCCTGTTCTCGCCCCCGTAACCATTCATGTGCGCATTGGGTGCGCCGGTAAATGCTTTGTAGTTGACCCAGCCAAAACTTTGTCCTTCGTTGCCTGACGCGGTGGAAGTAAAAACCTTTCCCTGGTATTTGGCGGAAACGAGCACCTGGGCCTGAGCCCCTGAGTCGGAAAGTACAATCACCTCACCGTGTGATTTCAGAAAGGAGAGATCGTATCCGAAACTTCCCTTCTCAAAGGTCGTGTCCTTTTTATTTTCCCCGGGAGACGGAAGGTCCGTGCATCCGGTCGACAAAATCACCGCAAAAAGAGAAATGGATAAGCTGAATTTTCTGAACATGACTATCTTCATTTTATGTTTTTTGATTCCGGGCGCGCCGTGCTTTTTCTCTCGATTAGTTTGGTGGCAATAATGGTCTGCTCCTTTTTACCGGCTGGATTCTTCATTTGTTTCATCAGCAGGTCGAGCGCCGCCTTTCCTATGTCTTCAATGCTTTGCCGGATATAAGTGACCGGCGCATAAAAGAAATCAAACGCATCGCTCTCATCAAAACTGACGATACCCAGTTCTTCCGGAACCCGGATGCCTTTTCCGTAAATGTATTTTAATCCGGAAACGGCCAGGGAGTTGGTGGCAAAGAAAAAGGCATCGGGCCTTTCTTTTGCGGCGAGCATTTCGCGAACTCCGTTCTGCACGTCATGATCGAGGCGGGCAAAGCCGGCTTTCTGCAGCCAGACGCGCCTGCCCCTGATTCCATTGGCTTTCAGGGCGCCGAGATAACCCCTCACCCTTTCTTTCATATGCGGCAGCGCGGTATCATAAGTGATCATGCCAACTCGCCGGTATCCCTTTTTTATCAGGTGATCCACCGCATCATAGGCAGACTGATAATTATCGATGTGAACTGAATTCGAAGAAAGGCCTTCGAAGTACCGGTCAATTAAAACAAAAGGGAAATGGTCATTCAGCAGGTTCTGCAGTTGTTTTTCACTTTTTTCGGCCGGTGCAATGATGAGTCCGTCTACCTGACGGTTCAGAAAGGCGCTGATCAGGGACGCGGATTTAGAGGCCTGTTCATCACTGCTGCCAATAATCACCGTGTATCCATGCTGGTTGGCCGCATCTTCAATCACCCGGGCGATATAAGAAAAGAATGGATTGGAAATATCCGCCACAATCAGTCCCAGTGTTTGCGTGCGGCCACTCTGCAGGCTCCGTGCGATCAGGTTGGGCTGATAATTGAGCTTCCTGGCCGCGCGGCGCACCTTTTCGGCAACCTCCCTGCCCACACGCGCTTCCTTCTCTTTGTTGTTGAGTACATAGCTGACCAGGGCCGTTGATACGCCTACCTGCTTAGCAATATCTTTAATGGAAACCTTCTTCTCCATCAAATAAAAATATGCTTAAACGTTTAAAATGAAAAATTTTTCCGATTTGACGAAAGAAAGTCACCAACCACCGTCCTATTCCCCGCAATTAAATGAACCATATTACATGCAAATGGCGCCGAAAGCATTCAGCGCCATTTTAATCCATTGACTGTTTATTATGGCATCCACCAAACTTTTACATTGGTATTATTACCTCCGATTTTGGTTACCTGCGCGTTATAATTTTCCGTATTGTTCACCGCTTCATCCTGCGCATAAGGCAGACGATAAAAACTGAGATTGGTCGAGGTAGGATTACTGTTGGGGTCCACGGGCGTGGCGCCCGTTCTCCTCCACAAATTAAACGCCAGCCAGGGCTGGCGGAATTCAGATAACCATTCCTGCGCGTAGATTTTCTTCAGGTTATCCGCATCCGATGCAGTAAAAGCGACTTTGGCATTATTCATCAAGACAGTCGAATCTCCCGCAGTCGGAGGAGGCGGTGCAGCGGCTGCCCAGTTTTCGCTGACGTTATTGGTTCCCGCCGCAACAGCGTACCAGAAATTTATAGAAGAGGAGATGCCCGCTGCATATTCGGTTTGCGCGGTAACGGTGTTTTGACCAACACCCAGGCCCCTGAGATAGGCTTCCGCCTTTAAGAAGTGTACTTCAGCGGCGGTCATAATCAACTCGGGTATATACCACTCGTCCCTGATCAGATACCAGTTAAACAGGGAATACAGCGCATTGTTTTTCAGACTGGGATCAGTTCCCGATGGATATCCGCTAACGCCATCTCCGGTGCTGACACCAATAATATTAGGAGCCCAATTACCAGCCTGGTTGGTTTCAACAAATAATTTTGCTCTTGGATCAAATATACCGGCATCGGTGTTATTATCCGACACCATATTCCACATCGT
The DNA here is from genome assembly GCA_041691395.1 of Chitinophagaceae bacterium. Classification (GTDB taxonomy): domain Bacteria; phylum Bacteroidota; class Bacteroidia; order Chitinophagales; family Chitinophagaceae; genus Puia. The sequence continues at coordinate 92,512 of JBEPUT010000014.1, read as the reverse complement.
ACTGCTCATGCGCAAGAATCCTGCACCGCCGGATGAAATGGCCCACCACCTTACCCAAAGATCATATCCTCCCAAAGAAGCGGGCCACATGCACACATCGTTTCCATCATCAATTAACGGAGCGCTGCCGCTTAAGGCATCCTGGATAATGGGTGTAGCCGTAGCCGGATCTTTTTCCACCATTTGCATAGCATACCTCAACCGTAAGGAATTGGCAAATGTTAACCACTTCGTCATGTCACTGCCAAAAAAAGTATCGAAACTCCCCAGGCTTTGGTAAGGATTACCTGCGGAGGTAAGTCCTCCGGTTGTATTGATGTTCTTTACAGCCCATGTTAAATCAGTCAGCAGGGAATCATATATTAATTGCTGTGAATCATACCCCACTCTGAAATTAGGCACCTTGCCGGTATAGGCCTTCCCTGCATTAAAATAGGGAATATCCCCAAACTGGTCTGTTACGCGGAACGTTTTATATGCCCGTAAAGTAAATAAAACCGCCTGAATATTATTCATCGATTCTTTGTCTGGCGTGGCGTTGATTTTATCCTGAATGGCATTCAGATTTTGAAGTTGACCGTAATAATTGTTCCAGATATCATTCACTCCATTGGACAAAACGTAACCGGAAATACTGGTTGTGGCTGCCAGCTGGGTAACTGGATAATAGTAATCGTTATGAACTGAGGCCTGTTCCTGTCCGCCCAAAAAAAGTGAACCGATAACGCTGTTCATTAAAGGAGCTATGGTGGTTATGGAAGGTTTATCATGTGTTGCATTTATTGCCTGGAAGTTTTTTGTGCAGGAATTGAGAAAAAACCCACCAAACATCAGACATATAAAAATTTGTTTTGAATGAATCATAATTCTACTGAGTTTATTCGATGATGAATTATAAGAATAGGTTTTGGTGCTTATTAAAATGACACCCTTAACTGTACACCCATGGCACGAACGCCTGGTAAGGATCCAAATTCAATACCCTGTGCATTACCTGCACCGTTCACCCCTTCGGGGTTTATTTTATTTGGCAATGAGCTGTACAGATAAAACAGGTCTCTTCCCACGAGTGAAACAGAAGCCGCCTGCAAAACTTTCGTCTTTTTTACAAGTCTGCCAGGGATTGAATAGTTCAGAGTTAATTCCCGCAATTTATACCAGGTATCCGTTAAAACAGCAGACCGATGGACCCACTGGCTGTTATTGGGTCCGCTGCTCCATACCCCGAACTGCATGTATTTATAATAATAGTGCACTACCGTTGTATTCGTGGACCCATCAGGATAAACACCCGGTAAAATAACGCCCCATTTTGTGTCTGTTCCATCGGGTGTGGTATAATCCAGACCACCTCCGTCTCTTTCTTTTAAGGTTTGGGGCGCCGTTCCCTGCTGCATGGTGGACGCATAAGTGCCTGACCATATCTGACCACCTATTTTCCAGTCGATTAGCGCGCTGACGGAAAAACCGCCTTTCAGCGTAACGGTATTGGTCATTCCTCCTCTGAATTTCGGGTATGAATTACCAATGGGCACAATGCTTGTAGTCGCCTGATAAACTGTTCCTTTCATACCTGCTGCCGTTGCGGCATCCACACCAAAATTCTGCATGATCTGAGCCTCGCTCTGTAACAACGGCTGATGTGTTTTAGGATCATATACATAGTCATAGCCTAAGATGGAACCAAATTCCTGCCCAACTGCCGCAGAAATATATGTGCCGCTGCTTCCCCATATATTATTCATATCAACCCTCGTGGCCCCTTCTCTAAGCGACAACAGCCTGTTATAGTTGTTGGATAAGTTGATACTGAAATCCCATTTAATGGACGGTTGGTCAACTATTCTTGCCTTTAATATCATTTCCAAACCCGAGTTTTCCAGTACGCCGGTATTTACGATAATGCTGGATACACCCGAACTCATGGGTAATGGGGAATTCAATAACTGATTGTAAGAGCGACCATAATAGTATCTGAAATCAAAATTTATCCTGTTATTCAGAAAGCCTAAAGTAATACCGAAATCTGCCGTTTTGTTGATCTGGGGCTTATAATCAATTGCCGGTAAGGCCCCGGGCAAAGAGGCCGTCGGATTACCCGCAAAAGATCCGGGTACATAAACCGTGTTAATTTTGTATGCCGGAACGTCAACTGCTCCTTCCGCCCACGCAGCCCTGAATTTACCAAAGCTGAGCACGGATGGATTAATGTGGAGGGCTTCAGAAAACACATAGCTGGCAGAAAAGGAAGGAAAGAAATAAGACCATTCCTTTGCAGGAAGCGTGGATGCCCAGTCATTCCTTCCCGTAACATCGAGGAACAGATAATTTTTGTAAGACAGGTTTAAGAAACTATATAATGAATTCAGCTTTTTATCATACCATGTTTCCGCTGGAACCTGACCCGGTTGGGTAACGCCAGTATAATTACCCAGATAGGTTAAATAGGGAACCGAATAAGACTGAGCCGTTGATCCGGAAATGCCATAAGAAGATCTTTTATATGCGGTACCGCCAACGGACAGTCTCGCACTAAAATCAGATTTGGCAATATGCTCCTTATGAAAAGTAGCCAGCACGTCGTAGTTGCTGGCAATATCCCTTGTAAGGCCATTGGCATATTTGCCACCCAAAGTTCCTGTGGGATCTGTTGGATCATTAACCACAACATCCTGGTTGGTGTTGGCATCCATACTTCCCCTCAGCATGAGGTTCAGGAAACTGGTCACTTCATAATTCATTTGTGCAGACCCGATCAGTTTGTTTCTGGTTACCGCCTCATTGTTGGCATAGGTATCCCAGTACAAATATTGTGCACCCCCGTTTCCGGCCCAGGGAAACCCGCTGAACTTATTTTGCGAATAATCCGGAAGTCTGTATTTCCCATTATCCGCTTTACCCCGATAATTCCTTCCATAAGCATAAATAAGGTTTGACTGAAGTGCCGCTTCTGTATTTCCCAGCGCAGGTGCATTATTATAAACATTGTTAAAATACGATACGTTAAAAAGCATGTTGACGCGTTTGGACAGCTTTATACTGGTTCCGAGGTTAAACGTATTCTGACTATAATTTGAATTGGGAATAATAGCGTTATTGTCTGATCTGGTGTAGGATGCCCTTAGTGTTCCCCAGTCGTTCCCGCCGGAAATCGAAACATTATGGGTAAGCTGGTTGCCATTCCGGTAATAGGATTTTATGTTATCTGGTTGCGGAACGTCGGCTTTCATAGTACCATCCCACCATTTGATCACCGTGCCATCCATCTTGTGCCCCCAGGAACTGCCTGATCCGGGCCAGCTCACCTGATTCCAGGTATCAATACCATATGGGCCGGTCCCGGATTTCTGATCTACAAATAAATTTGTCCATCCGTCAGTCAGAACAGGATTTCCGCTGCCATCTGTTTGATAATAAGGTGCATTTAATGACGTCATACCGCCTGCACCATACTCATTTTGCAGATCGATGTAACGGTATGGGGTAATGGTCTTGTAACTCAGGTTATAATCCACGCCAAGCCCTGTGCGTTTGCTGCCTTTTTTGGTCGTAATCAGGATTACCCCGTTGGCCCCGCGCCCGCCATACAAAGCGGCAGCGGCCGGTCCTTTCAATACGCTGAAGTCTTCAATATCCTGCGGGTTAATCAGGTTAATGGCACTTCCCCAGTCTTTGGGCGCTGTCACATCCTGGGCAGCGTCCGGAATGGTATTGTCCATCGGCATTCCATCGATGATGATCAGCGGCTGGTTATCTTGTGATATGGAGTTGTTTCCCCCGATTATAATCCGGGTACTGCCACCGTCGACTCCGTTCGGGCTGGTAATGTTAACGCCGGCCATCTTGCCGCTGATTGCATTCAGGACATTCGGGGCATTTGACTCTGTCAATTCGCTGCCTTTGATCTGTTCCTGTGAATATCCAAGTGCCCTTTTCTCTCTCGAAATTCCCAACGCGGTAATCACCACTTCGGTCATTGCATTTTCAGATTTGGACAATTTTATATTTACGGTCACCGACGACCCTACTTTAACCTTTGTGTCAGTATATCCGATAGAAGAAAAAATCAGTACATCTCCGTCATTTGCCTGTATTTCGTAGTGGCCGTGTTCATCGGTAACAACACCTTTTGAAGTTCCCTGAATGGTTACGCTCGCGCCTTGCAGGGGAGTGCCGTCAGCAGCCGAGATGATCCCACTGATGGTTTTAAAAAAATCACTGACGGCATTTAATCCATTGAACAAACCTGCAGTGCCAGCATCATTATTTTTTTCAAGAACAATCTGTTTGCCGATCACTTCAAATGAAATATTGAAGGGACTTAACAGCCTGCTCAGCACATCCCCCAATCTTTCGTCCCTGGCAATAACCGAGACCTTTCTTTTCTGCGGAAGGATATTATTTCTGTACGTGAATCTAACCCCGGCAGATGCCGAAATTGTTTTTAAGACCACTTTCATTTCTTCGCCAGGCAGGTTCACGGACACTTTTATGTCCAAAACTTCCTGGCCATTCGCATCTTTTGCAAATGTGTAGCTCATCAGACTGATGCAGAGGAAGATTTGAAGCAATGTGACTTTCATAATGAATAAGGCGGCATGTTTTAATTTCCCATTTTTGTTCATAACTTTAATCAGTTTTGTCAGTAAATGAATATGGCAGGATGAATCCCTTAAGGCTATTTTAATATGTGCGCCGGAAGGGTAATTTTAAGAAGTAGTGGTGGTGTTCCCGCACTGCCACTCTTTTCTCTGAAAGTCTCAGGTGATCATAAAAAATAGTTTTTAAAGCTGTTTTAACATCATTGTATCCCTATTTGCATCCTGTACCTTCTATATATACCTCATTATTGCCAATTTTATAACCCGCATTCACAGCAGCGCAAAGGATTTTCAGCTTTTCTTCATAAGATTCATCTGTCAAAGAAGTCGTAACAATACACTTTGAAAAAGCCTTTTCATCATAATTTATCTTTATCCCGTACACTTCTTCCAGGGTGGCGAAGATTCCAGCGACGGGCATTTCATCAAAATTAAAATTGATGGCTTGCGCTTCAGGCTTGTCATTTGTGGGCAAAGGCTTACTGTCGGGCCCGGATTTTACGATTCGCCGGGATTGGACAGAATACAATATGCCCTCGTTGGGGGACAGTATGACTTCCGTTTTATTCCGGCTGCTGTTTTTAGAAACAGACACTTTCCCCGTTTTTACCACAACCGTTATATTCCCGCTATTTTTATCCGTGATCACGTTAAAGCTGGTTCCCAATACCTTTAATACAATATCATTCGCATACACATAAAAGGGCCTGTTAGGATCTCTGGCCACTTCAAAGAATGCATTACCCTCCAGAAAAACTTCCCGTTTATCCTTTTGGAGAAAAACCGTGTATTTGATGGATGATTCCGGCTGCAGGATAACTTTAGTACCATCCACTAGGTAAACCACCTGATTCTGTGCAGTACGGTTGATCCGTTTCAGGGTATTGTTTTCTAATATACCGGTAACCTTTTGAGCAGGCGTTTTCCGGGTTTGGGTATTTGCTAAAAAATAAGCTGCAGATGTAAGCATTAATAACCCGGCAATGCAGGCTGCAATCCGGTAAGATGCCCGTTTGGGTTTTGATTGAAAGAGGGAAATTACTGTTTGGGGTGGGTCAATGCGGGAGTGAATTTTCGCCCAGATATCTTCAGAGAGCGCCTCCGGATTTATGGGTTTTTCTACTTCCCTCAAATCCAGGGCGAGGTCTTTTGCCTGTAAAAGGGTATCAACCTGATCCGGATGCTCTTTCATCCACTTTTCCCAATATGCCATGCATTCAATATCGGGGTCGTTTACCCATTTAATGAACAGATCATTTTCGAAAAATGGCAGGATAACCTTCTGAAAATTCTCCACGGAATAATTGTTGGTTTTGGTAAAGCAGCTCATTGTAAGCTGTTCTGCTAAGAAGTGTAGCCAACATCCTATTTGTACTCAAAAAAAAGGATTTTTTTCCCTGTTCACCAAAATAAACACAATGTCGCAGCCAGGGTTGCCGAAAATGCAGATGTTTTCAGGTTTTCCCTAATGCGGCAAAGCGCGCTGTACATCAGGTTGCTGACGGACTGATAATTCATATTCATCAGATCTGCAATCTGGTCATTGGAGAAGCCCTGATAAAAACGGAGCTGAATTACCTCCTGCTGTCTTTTGCTGAGCGCCTTAACTGCTTTTTGTAACAAATTGATCCGGGAATCATGCATTTCTTTTTCAATCATGATTGTTTCTGCCGGAACCTCAAACCGGCCAAAGGTGCTGACCGGAGAATCAGAGGCAAAAGGTCTTTGCTGCCGGTGCTTTTTTTCGGCCCGGATCAGTTTATACCGGAGGGCCCTGAACAGATAAAATTTAACGGAATCAACATGGGTCAGATTTTTACGTGAATTCCACAATTCAACATAGAGATCCTGGATGGTATCTTTTAAAATATCCTGATTGCTGCAGATTTTTGAGCCATAGTTCAGGAGATGTGCGATGTGTAGCCGGTAAATTCCGGCAAAAGCATCTTTGTCGCCATTTTTAAATTGCGACCATATTTCACAATCGTCATCTTTCTGTTTTCTCATATTATGACCATAGCATGGCATTCGTTATGGCAGCAGTTAATTGTAAAAACGGTATTAAGTTAATATAATAAAAGACATTCCTATTATCTTTTTTATAAAAAACGGAATATATCAGAAGCGAAGGCACTACACTACCCGGATGGTTACCAATAGCTGACCCGTATGTCGCATGCTGTGCTCAGCGGCATGAACAAGCAACCCGATGACCGTTGTCGGCACGCGCTTTCTTCCAACCTGGCGCTCATGGGTTAATGTTCCTTCTTTTGTTTCCCTCAGTTGATCCATAGCATTGTCCAACTGGCGATTCAGCCTGCCTAGCAACTCCGGCAGGGAAACCGTTTCATTGTGGCCTTCCTCTCCAAGCTGCAGTAACTGCTTTTCGCTCAACTGCTCTCCCCGGGCGTAGGTAAAGAGCCGGTCAATGACTCCGGGAATATGCTGCAGGTGAAATCCGGGTGCGGCCAATCCTGCAATCCGCACCCATAACCGGTGCTCCGGAAAATTTACCATCAGCGAATTGACCTCCGCCCTGGCCTGCAACAGGCCATGGGCAACGGGTTGCAGCAAGGGTGGTATGTTACCGACAGGCCCCCGGAGCCAAAACTCGGGCTGCGTTTCATATGGTATAATAATCCCCATAACAAAACGTTACCGGATGAATGAATTGCTTAACATAACAAATGATGGTTTCATTTCTCCACACGTTAAAATTAGCGTATCTTTAATACAATCAGGGCCTTGTCTTGCCTAATACTTATCTCCCCTTGCTATGTATAAAGTTTCTTTCAGCAATAAAGATCATTCCTTTCACCAGGAATTAAAGCGTTCAGTGGATCAATATTTTTCTACTAACCACATTAATAAAACGGGAAACTGGAAACTGTACATTAAAACGGCTACACTCGTTCCTGCAGCCTTGGCCATTTATTTGCTACTGCTCCTGGTTCACTTCCCCCTGATGGTGGGCATCCTGCTCTGTACGTTGTTGGGATTTATTTTTGCCAGTATCGGTTTTAACATAATGCATGATGCCTGTCACGGCGCCTATTCCAAAAGGCCCTGGGTGAATACCCTGATGGGTCTTAGCCTGAACCTGCTTGGCGGGAATGCTTTTATCTGGAAATTCAAACACAACATCATTCACCATACCTACACCAACATCGATGGCATTGACGACGATATCGCCAAAAGCCCCCTGATGCGGCAGTGTCCCTCCCAGAAATGGGTAAAGGCCCACCGTTTTCAACATTTTTACGTGGTGCTCGTGTATGCTATTTCCTCATTTGCCTGGGTGACCATGATGGATTTCAATAAATATTTTAAAAGAAAGATCCACAACACCACATTGCAGAAAATGGATGCGGAAGAACATATCATTTTCTGGATGAGTAAAGTGATGTATGCCATTTTTTATATTATCGTACCTGTTCATTTCGTCGGCTGGCAGGCCTGGGCCATTGGGTTTACCTGCATGCACATCACCATGGGCTTAACGCTTGCCCTCGTGTTTCAGCTCGCCCACGTGGTGGAAGATGCTGAATTTGTATTTGCACCAGGTATTGAACCGCAGAAAATTGAAGATGAATGGGCCATCCACCAGGTTCGGACGACAGCCAATTTTGCGCCCAGGAATAAATTTGTTTCCTGGTTTGTAGGGGGACTGAATTTCCAGATCGAGCATCATCTGTTCCCCAGGGTCAGCCATGTGCATTATCCCGCCATCTCTTCCATCGTGAAACAGACCTGTAATAATTACCACATTCGTTACAACGAATACCGGACCATGACGGGAGCCGTTGCTTCCCATTTCCGGATGATGAAAATGCTGGGTAAAAAACCTGTACCAAACGGATGAACTTTCCGTAGTCTGGGTCAAATAAAAATTCCGCGCACCGGTTTACCCTGTACGCGGAACACTCAAAACCACCTTTTTTTCAACGGGTATCCTGATCTCTGCTGTGATTATCCGGATGTTTGTAGTAGTTCATGAGTTCATCCTGAACGGCCTTATCCCTTTCTCTTTTTAAGGAACGCACGTTTTTCCTTCTTTCCTTATGCGATACCCGGGTATCGTGTTTGGCAGACCAGATGCGGTCAGCATAATCATTCCTGATGTCCTGGATATTCATGGAAAGCTGGGATGGCTTCGAATGAAATCCTGAATAAGGACCATACGGATACATGTAGAAAGGAGAATAATAGCCATAGGCCCCGAATGGTGCATAATAACCCAGCCCGACGGAAATGCGCGGTCTGACATAATAACCACCCCCGTGGTAATAACCGCCTCCGTGGCCCCGCTGCGCGGAAGCACCCAGGGCCAGTCCGAGGGACAATAAAACGATCATCATCTTTTTCATAACGCACTGCTTTTACTATATATACGTTTCCAGCGCACAAAAGATGCCTGACAAATGCCAGTATAACGATTTACTAACAGATGATAACAAATAATTAAATTCCCACCAATTTGTAAATCGCCCCGTTCCATTTGGTCAGCAGGTATATTTCACCCTGTGAATCCCGGCCAAAATGGAGATCAATCCGCTCATTTCCATATATTTTCCGGAAGGTGGCCGGAACGCCGTTCAGGTTAATTTTCCATTCTTTTATAGTGGCCAGGCTGCCCTGTTTTATATCTGCGACATTGATATAAAATAACCTTCCCGATGGAATGTCGCCAAACAAAAATTTTCCCGTTAGTTGTGGAATTGCTTTCCCTTCATATTCCATCCCCCCCGAATTGGCATTTCCCTCATCATGATCAAATGCGGCAACAGGATATGTGATTTTATACTGGTCATCATTCACAGGCAGGGCATAGATCTTATTTAAATCTCCGTAAGGATCTAAAACAAAATCACCTTCCCTTATGGGCCAGCCGTAATCATGTCCTGGTAAAATAAGGTTAACCGATTCAATATTTGTCTGGCCGATATTAGTGGCCAGCATCATTCCGGACCTCGTCCAGGTGATGCGGTGCGGATTTCTGAAGCCATAGGCATAGATCTCGCCCAGCGCATGGGCATGCTGACCAGCAGCAAAAGGATTGGTCACGGGAATCCCGTAATCTCCATTGGAACTGTTCCTGCCAGCGGGATCAATTCGGAGTATGGTTCCCCATATTTTTCCCGGGTCATGCGCCAGAAAAGGATATCCGTTCTCAACACTTCCGCCATCGCCAACGCCCAGAAACAGGAGTCCGTAATCCGGATCGCCGGGTTTGGACAAAGGATTAAAAGTTATTTCCTGAACGCCATGGATGCCGCTCACCATATTTATCCGCAGCAGTTCACGGCCCTTTCCGGAAAATACAGCGGCCCGGGGATCGTCCGCTTTCCACTCGGTAAGCACCCATTGTACGGTTACCTTAATGGAATCCGGATAACTAAAATCTGCTCTTCCGGATCCGGGTGATTCCGTATGCGTCGTGTAAAAAAGACCATTTTTTAAAAACCCGGGATGGAAAGCAAAACTTCCGAAACCCGTAGCCAGACCTGGTTCATGAATAAATTTTGGTTTCTGTGCCGCCATATCGAAATACAACACCGGCTTGTAATCCGGCTGGAGTCGATAGAGTTTTCCCCGGAGATCCACCACAAATAGATGGTTTGTGCCCCGTATATAATCTAATTTGGTGATCCGGGCCAACGGATGTTTCCCCGAATCGACGGATGGAGGTAACCGGGTTACCAACTTCAGGTTTACCACCAGGTCAGAAACGGCTATTTTGGTAGGAAAAGGATCTGATATTTCTTTTCCATTGTTTTTTCCCGTACGCTGAATGTCACCCGCATGAGTTTCCAGAAAAGTATACAGGGCATCCGCCTCATTTTCTTTGATGTTCGAGAATGCCGGCATCACCTGCTTGTACCGGTTAAGCAATTGCCGCGCCCGGGGATCCCCGGACGAAATCAATTTTTGCGGATTGCTAATGAATTGCCGGAACCATTCCGGCGAAACCTGTGCGGTGATCCCACCAAGCCGGGGTCCTATGCCGTCTTGCTTGAAATTATGACAACCCGCGCAAGACTGGTTGAAGGTTGCCTTGCCCGAGGCAATGGCGGCTGAATCCATTGTTACCGGACCATGACCGGCGGGTGCGCCCGAATTACAGGAACTAAAATAAATCAGGATCGCTGCGGCGATGAAGAACGCGGTTATTTTCATTTTCATGCGAAGCCATTTTTATAACCCGACTATACGGTTTCTGTAATCCCATCCACGGCCGCTGCCTGGATCCGCAACAATTCACCCTGCTGTTCCACCTCTTTCCGGTCAGCCAGTTGTCGCAGACGCCAGGATAAAAAGGCATCTCCGGTTTTAACCGGGGACCTGGATAAGAACTGATGAATGATCCGGGAGGGTTTTTGAAAATCGGAAGTGATGAATTTTTTCAGCGCCTGATCATAATAATCATCTTCCTGCTGAATCAGTTTCTTGGCGCCTTCCAGTATCCGCACCGGTTTATCTTCCCTGATCAGTTTAGTCCATTCGTCCGGATCCATTTCAAATTCAGACGGCGTGACTGGCCTGGCCAGTTTCTTAGCTTTGATGAATTCCCTTGGCGGAATGTCAGACAACAACACAGGATAAAAAACAGCGCCCTTACCATTGATAAAAGGAAGATTGTTCAGAAAAAGAACATAAATGCGTCCCGCAAATGCATTCAACCGGGAAACGAGCCAGTAATATCCGCTGACGTCCTGCGCGTTGGAAGCAACCCATATCCAGATCTGATCAAATTCCTCTTCGCGCATGCGATCCAGGATTTGCTGCAGCTTTATATTATCTGCAGTTGCTGCACCGGCCGCTCCCTGATCCTGGTGTTCCCTGCCGGTTAAAATCTGGTTCCACCAGCTTTGGCGCAGGGCCACACCCTCCGGGGATTCAAGTCCGGCAACGGGCCCGACCGAATAATCATCCGTAATCGATACAATTTCACCGTCCAGCGCTTCATCCATATCCATCGCGGCTGATATTACTTCCACGTCGCGTGTTTGAAAAACAATATGAAACATGAAAAAAATATTTATGCGACCAATCCGTTTTGTTCCGTCCGGTCAATTTCCAAACGCAGGTTGCCTATAATAAAGTCCTGACGCTGCGGCGTGTTTTTTCCCATAAAATATTCCAGCAGCTGCTGAATATGGGTTTCGGGCATGATCATGACGGGCTGCACTTTCATATCCGGGCCGATGAACCGCGCAAATTCATCCGGGGAAATTTCACCCAGCCCTTTGAACCGGGTGACCTCCGGTTTGGCGCCCAGCTTTTTCATGGCAGCCTGCTTTTCCTTTTCATCATAACAATAAATAGTTTCCTGTTTGTTCCGCACGCGGAATAACGGCGTCTCCAGTATGTATACGTGATTGTTTTTCACGAGGTCGGGAAAGAACTGCAGAAAGAAGGTCATCAGCAACAGCCGGATATGCATACCGTCCACATCGGCATCCGTGGCAAAAACAATATTGTTATAACGCAGCCCCTCAATGCCGTCTTCCACATTCAGGGCGTGCTGGAGCAGGTTGAATTCTTCATTTTCATAAACCACTTTTTTGGTGAGTCCAAAACAGTTGAGTGGTTTTCCCCGGAGACTGAATACCGCCTGAGTTTCCACATTGCGTACCTTGGTAATAGAACCGCTGGCGGAATCTCCTTCCGTAATGAAAATGGTGCTCTCTTTCTGCTTTTCCGCGATCAGGTTTTTATCCTTTCCGTTGGATTCTTCATTATAATGTACCCGGCAGTCCCGGAGCTTGCGATTGTGCAGATTAGCTTTTTTTGCCCTTTCATTGGCCAGTTTGCGGATACCGGATAATTCCTTCCTTTCTTTTTCGCTTCTTTCAATGCGTTTTTTCATCGCCTCTGCGAGCGATGGATTTTTGTGCAGGAAATTATCGAGTTCCTGTGCAAGGAAATCATGCACAAAATTCTTCATGCTCGTGCCGCCTTCCTGCATGTACTGACTGCCCAGCTTGGTTTTGGTCTGGGATTCGAATATCGGTTCCACCACCCGCACGGAAACCGCCGCGGTAATGCTTTGGCGTATGTCCGACGCATCATAATCTTTCTTGTAAAAATCCCGTATCACTTTTACAAATGCTTCCCGGAATGCCTGCTGATGGGTTCCTCCCTGGGTGGTGTATTGGCCATTTACGAAACTGAATATTTCTTCCCCATAATCATTGTTGTGGGTAATCGCCACTTCAATATCTTCCCCTTTCAGATGAATGATCGGATAACAGAGTTCATCTTCATTGGTCCGCCGCTTCAGCAGATCCAGGAGGCCGTTCTTCGACAAATATTTACGGCCGTTATACTGGATGGTGAGGCCCGCATTCAGATAACAGTAATTCCAGAACTGGTTATCCAGATATTCCGTAATGAAATGAAAGTTTTTGAAAATGGATTCATCGGCAACAAATTGAACCAGGGTGCCATTCGGTTCACCCGATTTTCCTTCTTTATAGTCTTTAATCAGGTGGCCCTTTGAAAATTCGACTTTCTTTTCTCTTCCTTCCCGAAAGGCCGTGACCGTAAAAGACTGGCTGAGGGCATTTACAGCCTTAATCCCCACCCCATTCAATCCCACGGCCTTCTGGAAAGCCTTGCTGTCGTACTTGGCCCCCGTATTGATCTTACTGACTACGTCCAGCACTTTGCCCAGAGGGATTCCACGGCCAAAATCACGGACGGTCACCAGTTTATCCTCAATGGTCACTTCAATCTGCTTTCCATATCCCATGGTGTATTCGTCGATGCAATTGTCCACCACTTCCTTTACCAAAACATAGATGCCATCGTCGGCACTGCTGCCGTCTCCCAGTTTTCCGATATACATGCCCGGACGGAGACGGATATGCTCTTTCCAGTCCAGCGAACGGATGGATTCCTCCGTATATTCAAATAAATGCTGCTTATTTTCTGCCATAAAGATGCGCGCAAATATAGGAAAATGAATTTGCTCCCCGGCTTCATAAATTACGCACGATTGTGCATAATATATCTCTTATTAAATTGATTTGCCGGATTTTACGGTTATTATACGGGCTTAAGGGCTGCGTAATTTGAGTATAAAACCAAGTAATTATACCCATACTAAAACAAGTGGTTTCAACGCTATTATAACCTAAACTCTTACCTTTGAAAACGGGCCTGTTACCTGTTCTGAACCTCCTGATATCTATCGTTGCGATCGTGTTGTGCTTTATTCCCATGGTGCTTTTCTGGTTGAAACGCCTGGCACCGGACAAATCCTATTTTTTTGTTGCTTTTTTCTGGCTGGTCAACGGGATAACCTATACGCCTGAAATTTTTCGCTGGAAGTGGTACCGTTCCGTAAGCAACGACATCACCCTGATGTATAATCTGGTTGATACCCCGCTGATCCTTTTGATCTTTTATTTTGCCTACAAAAAGAAAATTTTCCGTCATTTACTGATCGGGTTCCTTCTTTTTGAAATAGGCATGATCGCCTGGAAGGGATATAATTTTGATTCCAATACGCCGATAATCGGTCTGGGAAGCTTAATCAGCCTGATACTCAACATCTGGGGGATCAGTGTTTTTTTCCAAAAAATGAAGCATACCTCTTTTGAAAATGTAATGGCTTTTGTAAACGCCGGATTTATTTTTTATTACGGGCTCTTTACGGTCATTTATATCTTCAATTACATCAACTTTAGCATGGTCACACTGCCTTATGTGACTTTCATCAATTACCTCAGCATCACCATGGCCAATAGCCTTATTTCATACGGGTTTTGGCGGTATGCCAGTCCCCCGTGGAAAGAAGTCAACCTGTATTAATCCTCGTCCTCCTCGTAATTATAAGTTCCCTGGTTGTCGTTATAAATCGACTCCCAGTCTTTTATTTTATCATCGCTCACGAGTTCCAGAATATCAAATATCGGGTCCCCCTTTTTCTTCCATTCAATGGCCGGTTCGTCCTGATATTTGGAAACATACATGCACTGTTCGGTTTCCAGATGCACCTTAATCAGACTCACCGGTGACTCTTCGGTTTCCTGAATGAGGTAATAACAATTTTTTTCTAACAGGGCATAAGAATACATACTACACAAGTTTTAATAAGTGATCGCAGTCGGAACGTTCGGAATTAATGGGAAGTATTAAAACTCAACCTGCAGGAGAATTTGGGTAGTAGGCAGAAAAACTGCAGGTGTAAGCAAATTTACTGATTTTCATAATCCGGTTAAGGTTTTTACACCCCTTAGGGAAAGGTATTTATTCTTAGCAAAAATACTGCTGATTATCAGCTACTTATACTACGGATCCCTTTTCCAGCCGCAGGAAATGCCGGATGCAAGACGGGAGTTCCTCCGTATAATGGCTCACATAGATCAGGGAGGCCTGATAATGACGGCAATATCGGGTGATCATATTTTTAACCCGGCAGATGTGTTCCGGATCAAGTCCCTGACAGGGTTCATCCAAAACCAGCAGTGGAGGCGTCTTGATCATGGCA
The DNA here is from genome assembly GCA_041691395.1 of Chitinophagaceae bacterium. GTDB lineage: Bacteria > Bacteroidota > Bacteroidia > Chitinophagales > Chitinophagaceae > Puia. The sequence goes on along the minus strand of JBEPUT010000014.1, from coordinate 77,413 downwards.
CGGCCGAGCATCAGCATTCGCTGGATACCCGCCGGCAGACTGATTAATAAGCGGTTCCGGTAAGGAACCAGATCAAGAAAACCGAGCCACTCCATGACCAGTTCGTGTTGGCCATCCGACAACTGACGGAACAACCCGATGGTATCCCAGATGCCGGACGCCAGCGTTTGGTAAGCGGTGGCCGAACGGTCGAAATATAAATGAAGTTCGGGGGAAAGGAAACCGGTCTTCTGTTTGATTTCCCATATACTTTCTCCCGTTCCCCTTCTGCGGTCGAACAAATAAATTTCATTGGCATAAGCCTGGGGGTTATCGCCGGTGATCAGGCTGAGCAGGGTCGATTTACCCGCGCCATTGGGTCCGGACAGGCTCCAGCAGGACCCTTTTTTAACCTCCCAGTGAATGGACCGGAGAATGTATTTTTCTTCATAGCGGATATTGACATCCACCATGCGAACCGCATAATCAAAATCCGGATGGGTGAAGCTGACCGCTGAAGGAAATTTTTTATCGGGCTCCCGGAAGGAGCCCGGTTCATATTTCAATATATCCGCCGGTGTGTCCGTAACCACCGCCCGGCCTTCCTGCAAAACCAGTACATGGGTTATACAGGAAGGCATATCCCGGGCGGAGGTGATCAGGATCATCTGTTCCCCCTGTTGGCTCAGCAGATCCAGAATTCCGGATAACTGTTTTCTCCCTGCTGTGTCGAGACCTGTAAAGGGCTGATCCAGTACAAGCAACTGATGATCTGTCAGCAGCGCCTTTACGATCTGCAGTCTTTTGTTTTCTCCATTGGATAATTGGATCAGGGGCTCCGCCAGCAAACCGTGTATCTGAAACAGATCGATGATCTCTCCGAAATGAAAAGTTCCTGCGGCACGTCCGCGGTAAGCCTGCAGATCATCAGCAACGGTGATGGTCTCTGATGCATCAAAAGAATTGTACCGCTGCTGATAATAAAAATCAGATTGATTCTTCAGATCCTTAAAATGATGTTGCTGTTCTACAACAAATACTTTTCCCTGAAATGATTCCGTGGTTTCCCCGGGAGCAGATATACGGCCCCGGTAAAAATGTTTTCCGGCCAGCGTATGCGCCAGAACCGTTTTCCCGCTGCCGGAAGGACCCATTACAGCCCATTGTTCTCCTGGCCTGATGAGGAAACAGATATCCTGCAATACGGGTGAACCGGCTAAATGAACGGTCAGATTTTCAACGAACATAAAATAGTCAACCATCGGGCAACGCGGGTTCTACAAAATATTTATTGCAGCAAATATCCCAACTAAAAGACAAACGAAATCCGGTTTTTAATTTCCGGAAGGATCTTCATTGAGCTATCTTAGTACAAAACCCCTGGCAAAAATGAAGCTGATTTCCATTACCCGGTATGTTTTGATTGGCATTTTATTTCCCCTGCTTATCCAATATATCATGTATTACCGGTTTACGCCGAATTATCAACCGGGTGTATTTTCGGAAAACGGGTTTCGAACCTTCTACGGAAGTTCCGTTTTTAAATACCGCATTGCAGGAACCGAATTGCAGCTGTGGGTGTATCACCTGTTGAAAACAAATAAATCTGCGGCTTCCCTCAAGGAAAATAAGATCTATGGAAAACGTTTGTTAGCCCTGGATGACCAGGCAGACGACCTGTTTTATATGTCCTATTTCATCATCAATGCTTTCTTTGCCATACTGCTGGCGCTGGGCCTGCTTTATCTATTTGACTCGGAGCATCTATTCAACATGAGTGACTCTGCCAAATGCTATACCACGGTCCTGCTGCAACTGATGGTTGCTGTTTCCCAATTCGTACCCACGCCCTACGATGTGGCGGGCTATTTTTTTGAAGTGTTCAGCTTTGGTGTTTTCCTGAAATATTTCTTTACCCATCAGCGGATATACTATATTTTCACCTGTCTTCTGATCATCATAGCCACCCTGGTCCGCGAGTCTTCCGCGCTTATTTTAAGCCTGATGGCATCGGTTTATTTTATGGTTTACGGGATTACGCCATCGTGGATAAAAAAAATGGTGCTACCCTGTTTTTGTTTTTTAACCGCCTACTTCAGCCTGCGTATTTTCGTGAACCATCATTCCATGCAAATGCTGGAAAACAGCACGCTGTTTAAAAATTTCAACCTGAAGCCTTCTACCGCCATGGGCCTGCTGATGACGGTGATCATATTTTATATGATGCTAAAAGCATCCGTGGATAAGGACAACAGGAACCTGGTGACCAGTTTCCTGGCGTTCAGCCTGCCCTATGTGGTAATGATTATATTTGTAGGGATCCTGGCGGAAATCCGCTTGTGGTTACCTTTGATTACCGGCACTGCGGTTCTGTATAAGCTAAATTTAAAAGCGTTAAGAAACCATAATTATTTAAGTGATCTCTCCGCAAACCATACAACAGATCCTCAGCCGCATTGACATCACGGAAATTATCGGCGGTTTTGTAAAACTTAAAAAACGGGGGGCTAACTACCTTGGTCTTTGTCCGTTTCACAACGAAAAATCGCCCTCTTTCACCGTATCTCCGGCCAAAGAGATCTTTAAATGTTTCGGATGCGGGCGCAGTGGCAATACCATCAGCTTTCTGATGGAACACGAGAAATATTCGTATGTAGAGGCCCTGAAATGGCTGGCCGGCAAATACAATGTGGAGATCGGGGAATCCGAAACCAGCCCCGCTGTAAAAATCCAGCAACAAACAGCGGACAGTCTCTATATCCTCAACGGATTTGCCCGGCAATTCTTCACGGACGAGCTGCTTCAGGGTGAAGAAGGACAACACATTGGTTATTCCTATTTAAAGGAACGCGGATTCCGCGACGACATCATCCGGAAATTTCAACTCGGTTACGATCCGTCGTTGCCGGACCGTTTCGCCAGGGAGGCGCTGGCTGCGCAGTATAATCCGGAAATACTTCAGAAGAGCGGATTGGTGGTTTGGCGGGACGGAAAGCCATTTGATAATTACCGGGGCCGCATCATTTTTCCGATTCACAATCAAACCGGAAAAATAGCCGGATTTGGTGCCAGAATCATCAGAAACAACGACCGGGCGCCCAAATACATCAATAGCCCGGAAAATGAGATCTATGTTAAAAGCCGGATCCTGTACGGTTCCTATTTTGCCCGTCAGGCCATCGACAAGCTGGATGAATGTTTACTGGTGGAGGGATATACGGATGTCATATCCCTGCATCAGGCCGGCATCGAAAATGTAGTGGCCAGCGGGGGCACTTCACTCACTCCAGACCAGCTCAGGCTCATTAAAAAATACACCTCCAACCTCACCATATTGTATGATGGCGATGCCGCCGGAATAAAAGCGGCGCAAAGGGGGATGGACCTGGCATTTGAAGAAAGCCTGCAGGTTAAGCTGGTGCTGATACCAAACCAGGAAGATCCCGATAGCTACGTGCGTAAAATGGGCGCCGCAGCATTCCTGGATCTCATTTCCGAAAACAAAAAAGACTTTATTCTTTTTCAGTTGGAGACCTCGCTGGCGGCTGCCGGTGACGACAGCAACCGGAAGGCGCAACTGGTAAACCAGATAGCTGAAACCATTTCACGTATCAATAAGGCGGAAGACTTCACGCGGCAGCAGGATTATATCCGACGGTCATCCGAATTGCTGAAGGTGGACGAGAACGGTCTCAATACCCTGGTAAATAAATTCATCCGCGAACGGGTTTCCAAATTCGAAAACAGGGCGACAGTATCTGCCAGGAATAAACAGGAGGAGGCAGGTCCGTTCAGTCCGGAAATTGATGAAGGCCTCCTTGACCTGCTGAATAAGGACGAACAGCAGGAGCGGGCCATTGTGCGGAGTTTACTGGAATTCGGGTTGAAACCCTGGAACGAAGAAAAACGCGTGGCTGACTACATGCTGCAGGAATTTGTGGATGAAGACATGATGGATAATAAAAGTCTGATCAATATCCTGCACATCTACAGGGAATGGTATGATCAGGGTCTGGAACCAACCGCGCGTAACTTTCTTTATCAGGAAGATCAGCAGCTGAGCACGCTGGTGGTATCCATTATGGATTTCCCCTTTGAGGTCAGTGAAAACTGGAAAACATTTTTTGAAGGCAAAATTTCAACCCGCGAAGAACTGTATAAAGAAGAGGTGCAATCCACGTTGACCTATCTCAAGCTTCGGAAAATCCACCGTCTCATGGACATGAATCAGAAAGACCTCGAGCGTTCCCATAACCAGGAGGAACAGACGATATTTATGCAAACGCATCTTCACCTCAAAAAAATGGAAAAGGAATTAATGGGAAGTTCCGGAACGGTGATTGTTAAAATGTAAATCAGATTTATTGTTGCTGATGGCGGATGGTTGATTAACGAACCGCCAAAGCACCAACCGCGCGTCCCACTTTTCCAAAACGGGTGGCAGTCCAAACATGATCCAGGGTAATTTCATTGATGCCCTCAAACCCGGCTTGGGTGATACAGGACCAACTGCATTCCCTGTTCAGGGTGGTGACAATCTTGGAGCTGGTTTTAGGGTAAGCCACCCAGAATTTACCGCCTTTGCCAAGTGCCGGCAATAATTCGTGAATAATGCCACGGAGCTGATTCTCATTGACGGCAAAAACCAATGCGAAATCGATCTTCTTGATCTTCAGCAGCGGGGTGATGTTTTTAGAAAAGGCCAGCTTGGAAAACTGTTTCTCTATCGAAGAAGGGAGACCCTGAATTAAAATGCTTTTTTCTTCTTTGAGCTCCAGCTTATCCAACAATGAGATTGCCATGCGTACATTATTTAATTTCCGGAAGCGAATTAACGGGCTGCGAAGGTAGAAAATTCCGGCCGGAAGTAAAAGAAAAAGGGTCGTTAACTTGAAAATAGGGTGCGATAACCAGGGAATTAACAGGAATTGAGCTAGATTTTCCCGTTTCCCATTTAGGAAACCGGCCTGCGGGGCCTTCTTTTATCCCGGTATTTCAAAATGGGGATCTTGCTTTCATTTCCCCTCAACAGGCGGCTGATATTTTTCTGATGGGTTAGAATGACCAAAAGGGCAACGGCTATGGCAAAAGCCCGGTACAGGGGCTCTTTTTCATTGAAAATGAAAAGGATTAGTACGGCAAAGGCAATACTGGCCAATATCGAACTGAGAGATACAAAGCGGGTGAGGTAAAGGCATAAAAGAAATACGCCCACACAATATACTGCTACTATGGGCTGAATCGCGAGGATCATGCCAAACAGGGTGGCTACGCCTTTTCCCCCGCGGAAATCGGCCCATAAAGGGAAGATATGGCCTACTACTGCAGCCAGTCCCAGGCCTACCATCAGGTTGGTCCGGTCCCATTCATTATGCATGTAAAAAGGAAGAACGATGTAGAGACTGGTAGCAACCACCCCTTTAAGAACATCAACCGACATCACTATGGTACCCCATTTTGAACCCAGCACCCGGAACGTATTGGTAGCGCCCGCATTTCCGCTGCCATAATCCCTGATGTCTACCCCGAAGAAGTAACGGCTTATCCAAACCGCAGTGGGGATCGAACCAATCAGGTACGCAAAGAAAATAAATAAGACCTCCTTCATGAAAGCTTAGGGATAGTTGGATTTCAAAAATAACAAAAAAAAGCTAAAAAACCTCGGTGATTTAACTGGAGATTGCACCTTTTTTTAAACTGAAACTCATCCAGTTGTCCTGGGTAAATAAAATATTCATCAAAAAACCCGCATCCGCCGCGATTTGCCGGATTTTATCTTCATCTCCGGTTAGCACACCGCTCCCGATTATAACGCCATTTTCATCCAGATGTTGCCGGAAATATTCCATGTTTTGAAGGATAACTGCCAGATTGATGTTGGCCAGAATGATGTCGAATATACCTTCTCCATCAAGCGTTCCTTTTTGTTCCAGGGATATGTGTATGGCCCGGTTGACCGCTATATTCTCTTTTGCATTTTCTATGCTCCACTCGTCTGTATCCAGGGCCCTGATCTGCACCGAACCCATTTTTTCTGCCAATATCGCCAGCACACCGGTTCCGGTTCCGAAATCCAGCACCGTTTCCGCGTAAAAATCCATGGTCCGCATGGCCTGCAGCATCATAAAAGTGCTGGCATGATGACCTGTTCCGAAACTCATTTTTGGTGTGATGATCAGTTCATGCTGTACCGTTGAAATCGCTGGATGGAAATCCGCGCGGATGGCGCAAAAATCATCCAGGATCACCGGAAGAAAATCCTTTTCCCAGGCTGCATTCCAGTTTTCCGGCTGAATTTGTTTTACAGAAAAAAGATTCTCTTTTTCCCCTTTCAGATCCTTTGCCTCCCCAATCGTTTGTCTTAAGCGGGATTCATCATACAGCCCTTCCGGGATAAATGCATGGAGCAGGTTTTCTTCTTCTTCAAATCCTTCAAACCCGATATGACTCAGCCTGGCAACCAAGATATCCGATTCCGCATCGTCCTTTACGGGAATGGAAATGGCAATATAGGTGCTCATTAAAGTATTTTGTGTAAGAGGCGCCGGATTTATTCCCTGTTATCCTGGTGTTCAGTTTGCGGCCTTCCTTCCGGCTTCGGCATCAGCGCTTTCCGGCTGAGTTTAAATTTCCCGGTTTTATTGTCTACGCCGATCAGTTTTACTTTTACCATATCCTGCTCATTCAATACACCGTCCATACTTTCCAGCCGTTTCCAGCTTACCTCACTAATGTGCAGCAATCCCTGCTTGCCCGGAAGGAATTCCACAAAGGCTCCGTAGGGCATAACAGATTTTACTTTAGCCTCGTACACGGTACCCACCTCGGGAACCGCAACAATGCCCTTGATCCAGGCCACTGCTTTATCCAGCCCTTCCTTAGCGGGGCTGAATATGCTCACTTCACCGTAGTTGCCCACTTCCTCCAAATTGATGGTGGCTCCCGTTTCCCGCTGAATTTCCTGAATGATCTTACCCTGCGGCCCGATCACGGCGCCGATGAATTCCTTATCGATGAATATTTTTTCCATTCTCGGTGCATGCGGCTTCACCTCTTCCCTGGCAGCGGGCATGCAGGCATACATCGCTTCCAGAATATGCAGCCTTCCCTTACGCGCCTGTTCCAGGGCTTCGCGCATGGTTTCCATGCTGAGCCCGTCAACCTTGATATCCATCTGCACACCGCAGATGCCGTCGCGGGTTCCGGTTACTTTAAAATCCATATCCCCGAGATGATCTTCATCACCCAGAATGTCCGTAAGCACGGCATATTTATTGTCTGAAGGCCGGGTGATCAACCCCATGGCCACACCACTTACGTGTTTGGCGAAGGGAACACCGGCGTCCATCAGGGCCAGGGAACCGGCACAAACGGTAGCCATGGAAGAAGAACCGTTGGATTCCAAAACATCACTCACCAGCCGGACCGTGTAGGGATAATCCTTGCCGGGCATCATTTTCTTCAAAGAACGCATGGCCAGGTTTCCATGTCCCACTTCCCTGCGTGCAGGCGCACGCATCATCTTCACTTCGCCGGTAGAAAAAGGTGGAAAATTATAATGTAAAATAAATTTCGTATAGTCTGATTTAGCAGCGCTTTCCACCAGCAGTTCGTCCAGGGGTGTTCCCAGGGTTACGGTGGTCAGCGCCTGGGTTTCACCGCGGGTGAATAAGGCAGAGCCGTGCGGGGTAGGCAAAGGATCCGTTTCCATGGATAAGGGCCTTACCTGATCCAGACTGCGGCCATCAAGCCTGATGGATTCATCCACGATCATATTGCGGACCACTTCCCATTGCAGGTCGGCGTAATATTTTTTAACCAGTTTTTTATCGGCGTCCGTTAATTCTTCCCCCAGGCTTTCAATCAGTTCTTTCCTTACAGCGTCATAGGCTTCGCTGCGGTCATGCTTGCTGCTTCCCGCCCGGGAAATCTGATAAATTTTATCCTTCGCGAAAGCAAGTACTTTAGCCTGTAGCGCCTCATTCTGTTCAGGTTTTCTATAATCCCGTTTTGCTTTTAAGCCGACTTTATTCCGCAGTTCTTCCTGGCCCCTGATCTGGATACGAATGGCATCATGCGCCACCTCGAGCGACCGGATCAGGTCCTCTTCGCTGCACTCGTTGGCTTCTCCTTCCACCATCAGCAGGTTTTTTTCTGTTGCGGCAATAAGAAATTCGAGATCCGCTTTCTCCAGTTGGGTGCGGGTGGGGTTCACAATGAATTTTCCATCGAGCTTAGCCACGCGCACTTCGCTGATGATTTCCTTGATGGGAATATCGGATACGGCGAGTGCCGAGGAAGCGGCCAGTCCCGCCAGTGAATCCGGCATGATTTCCGAATCACTGGAAATCAGGGTTACCAGCACCTGCACATCGCAGAAATAATCTTCAGGAAACAGCGGACGAAGAGCCCTGTCGATCATACGGCTGGTCAGCACCTCATAGTCATTCAGCCGGGCCTCCCTTTTAAAGAAAGATCCGGGTATCCTGCCAGCGGAAGCGAACTTTTCCTGGTAGTCCACGGAAAGCGGAAAAAATTCCTGACCCTCGCGTGGTTCTTTATTGGCCACCACGGTAGCCAGGATAATGCAATTCCCCTGACGAAGGGTAACGGCACCATCCGCCTGACGGGCAAGTTTACCGGTTTCTATGGTAATGGGCTGACCTTCACCGGTAGTAAAGGTTACACTGAGTGGCTGTGATAACATGGTGATGCTTTTGTTTGGATGGATCCGGATTGGCGAAGCGGCGGGTCCATGGAACGTTTAACAAACGGTGAACGATGCGAATCTTTGAAAAAATGATTCCCAACTGTCAGACGTTGGGAATTCATTTTTACTTAAAGTATTTATTTTCTGAGGCCGATCTTCTCGATCAACTCGCGGTAGCTTTGCAGGTTATTGTTTTTCAGATAGGTCAACAGGCGTTTTCTCTTGCCGACAAGCTGCATCAACCCCCGATTCGTGGAAAAGTCTTTTTTATTGGCCTGAAGGTGCTCGGAAATGCGATTAATCCGCTCCGTCAACAAAGCCACCTGCGCTTCAATGGACCCGGTATTTGTTGCACTGGTTCCGAACTTTGTGAAGAATTCTGCTGTTTTTTCTTTAGTCAAATAAGGCATCTAATTTTTTTTAAGGCATCCAGATAATATTCTGCTAATTTCGGCGCGAAGGTATAAAATTATTTGAGAATTAAGACGTTTTCACTTTGAAAATCCCGGGTGCGGCGAAACCCCGACCTTCATTATCCCCATGTATCAATACCCGCTTCAAAAAAAGCTGATCGTCGTTACCGTTATTTCGGACCTGGTAACCGATTACCGGGTTCACCGCGTTTGCCAGACGCTGCACGATGCAGGCTACCGGGTACTGTTGGCCGGATCCCGCCGGAAGTCCAGCCTGGCTATTAAAGAGCGTGATTATCAGACACATAGAATTAAATTAATTTTTGGCAGAACGGTTTTATTCTATGCCGAATTCAACATCCGCCTGTTTTGCTGGCTGCTGCTCCAGAAAGCCGACATTTACCTGGGGAACGACCTGGACGTAATGCCGGCCACCCGCCTGGCCTCCTGGCTCTTTAATAAGCCCCTGGTGTATGACAGTCATGAATACTTCCTCGGAATGGCCGGAATGGACCGTAAGCCCCTCCGGAGGCGTTTCTGGAAGGCCATAGAAGAAATGATCCTTCCCAGGCTGAAATACGCTTATACGGTCTGCGATTCCGTCCGGAACCTGTACCGACGGGATTACAATAAAAAGCTTTTGGTAGTCAGAAACCTGCCCTATCGGGATAACTACCGACAGGAACTGACAACGGAAGAAAAAGCCTGGATCGCCGGCATTGACCAGCAAATCCCGGCCAATAAAAAGATTCTCCTGCTTCAGGGTGCCGGATTGAATGCCCAGCGCGGAGCAGAAGAATTACTGTGTTCCATGCATTTTCTGGATGGGGACCGGTTTCATCTCCTGATCATTGGGGGCGGCAAAATTTATTCCAGACTGGAAATGATGGTAAAAGAAAATAACCTGCAGGAAAAAACAACCCTTCTCCCAAAAATTCCATTTGCCGTGCTGGATCATTTTACCCGGCAGGCACATCTCGGATTTTCCATTGATAAACCCTCGGTAATCAACCACCGGTACAGCCTGCCCAACAAATTATTCGAATATCTGCATGCGGGCGTTCCGGTGCTGGCCAGCAGGCTGGTAGAGCAGGAAAGGATCATCAATCATTACCAGGTTGGAACATTTATCGAGAATCATCATCCGGAGCACATCGCAGCCAGCATCACCGCTATTTTCGACAATCCCGACCAGTGGGCGCAATGGAAAGAAAATACCAGGAAGGTGAAGGATGAGCTGAATTGGGAGAATGAGAGTAAAATAATCATTGAGATTTTTAAACAAGTGGAAAGGGATTCGGTTACTTAATAAGTAACAGCGCCAGATTCGCAACCGTGCCGGAAAAAAATCTTCATATTGTTTGCCATGATGTTCCCTATCCTCCGGATTACGGTGGGGTATTTGATCTTTTTTACAAGATCCGGGCTCTTCACCAGGAGGGGATTAAGATCTGGTTGCACTGTTTTGAATACGGAAGGGGCGAGCAGCCGGTACTGAATGAATATTGTGAAAAGGTATTTTATTATCCGCGTCGCACGGGCCATAAAGGCTTTTCTTACAAGCTACCCTACATCGTTTGTTCCCGTTCGAGCCCTGAATTGCTGGAAAGATTGCTGGAAGATGATTTTCCCGTTCTCCTGGAAGGCGTGCATTGCACCTATCTCCTGAACGATACCCGTTTTGCCGATAGAAAAGTATTTCTTCGCCTGCACAATGTGGAATCCGTTTATTACAAACGACTCGCAGCCTGCACGTCGTCCTGGTTGAAGAAACTGTATTACCTGCATGAAAGCGCCGTGCTAAAAAAATATGAACAGCGAATCGCATCCCGATGGCCCCTGATGACCGTAACCAGATCGGATGCCGAATCGGCAAGCATTTTGTACCGCGCAAAAGAGGTGCTCGTGATTCCGGTTTTCCTGCCTTATCAAAATATCAATTCACCGCAGGGTACGGGTTGTTATTGCCTCTATCACGGGAATCTGTCAGTGGAAGAAAATGAAAAAGCAGTATGCTGGCTGCTGAATAATATTTTTAATGAACTGAGTCTGCCACTGATCATAGCCGGAAAGAATCCTTCTTCCCGTTTGCGGAGACTCGTGAAACAGGCACACAATGCCTGCATCATTGCCGATCCTTCAGGACCAGAACTTCAGGATATTATTGCCAAGGCCCAGTTGCACGTTATTCCTTCATTCAATAACACCGGCATCAAATTGAAATTGCTAAATGCACTTTTTAACGGACGACATTGTGTGGTGAACGCTGAGGCGGTGGATGGTACCGGTTTGAAAGAAGTCTGTCATGTTGCCCATGATGCGGAACAGTTCAGGGATACCATTGAAGCGCTTTACGACCGTCCATTCACCCTGCTTGACTTACAGTTCCGGCGGGAAAAATTGCTGATGCAATACAACAATCAACGCTCTGCCATCAAAATCATAGAACGGATATGGTAGCATTATCGGTTACCCTGCCCATTTCCGTTCTCAGGGTTCTGGCCGGAAATTTATTAACCACCCGGTAATCGTGGGTTGCCATCACCACCGTTGTTCCATATTCTTTGGAGATCTGAAACAGGAGCTGCATAATTTCGTCGGACGTTTCCGGATCGAGGTTTCCGGTGGGCTCGTCGGCCAGGATCAATTTGGGAGAATTTAACAGGGCGCGGGCGATATCCACCCTTTGCTGCTCGCCGCCACTCATTTCATAGGCCATTTTAAATCCCTTGGACTTTAATCCCACCTTATCCAGTACGTCGCTGATTTTTTCATTCATCAGCTTCTCATCTTTCCATCCTGTTGCGCGCAATACGAATTTGAGGTTATCATTCACGTTGCGGTCGGTGAGTAATTGAAAATCCTGAAACACCACGCCCAGGTTCCTGCGCAGATAGGGCACTTTCTTCCAGGTCATCTCCTTTAGATTGAACCCGGCCACGATGCCCTCTCCTTCCTTCATCACCAGGTCGCCATACATGGTTTTCAGGAGACTGGATTTCCCCGTGCCGGTTTTACCGACGAGGTAAACAAATTCGGATTTATTTACCACCAGGTTCACCTTTTCAAGGATCAGGTTGCCTCCCTGGTAAACATTCACATTTTTGAGCTCAACAATTGCTTCTGCCATATTTCAAAGTTAAAGGGCAACAGGCAATGGACAATGGGAACCGGTAAATTATCCCGACCCCTTGCATCTGAAAAATAAAATGAATATCTTAACGTTAGTAATCCATCCACTGAAAATAATCGTACCTGCCATGAAATCCGCCCACAAACCCTTTATTGCCGTTGTTGTTTTGTCGTTAATCATTCTCTACGGACTAATGGCCATTATTGGCTCCTGATTCCCTGATGCTTATTTTTTTAACCAGCCGGTTTCACTTCATAAACCGGGCTGAACAGGTATAATTTGCCCGTTTGAATTTCGATGCATTCAATGCGTTTCCGGATCTGTTTTCCCTTTTTAAACACGCGCCCATCCACGGTTTTGAACAGGGCTCCCTCCCGTAATTCTTCCACCAGCATCACACTCTTGTCGGCATCGTATTTTTTTAACACCCGGGTAAGCTCTGGGTCTGAACAGCTGCTTGCCGGCAGGTCGTGCAGCGATTTCAGTAGCACCCCGAGAATATCTACCGGAAATAAGTCCATGTGGATAAAATCCTCCAGTACCCGGCGGTAGGCCAGTTTCCATTCCTTTCCGTGCGAAACCACCCGGTTTCCGTATTGCTGAAACGTAATCAGGTGGCCCAGTTCATGAATCAGGGTGATCAGAAAGGCATATTTATTCAGGTTTCCGTTCACGCTGATGCGGTGATGGTCTTCCCGGGTTGCGTGCCGGTAGTCGCCCAGTACGGATTTACGGGTGCGGGTAATAGTTAGGTGGATCTTATACGTATTCAGGTATTCATAAACCCTGGCTGATGCACCTTCGGGCAGGTAGTTTTCCAGGTGATGGAGAGGTGCTTCCCGTTTAGGCATTTTTGTGCTTGCTCTGTTGCATCACCAAACGGACTTCAGTGAATGTGTAAATAAGGTAAAGGCCGAAGCAGCCGAAAAGTGCGGGCTTGTTCAGGGCCTGCTTGAAACGGGCTATGTAAAAAAATGCGGCTATACTGATCAGAAAAAGCTTTAAAAGCAGGGAACTGTAAACCAGCCTCAAAAAAACCTGGACATTTTTATGGTGCAGCGCCCGGATACCCAGGCGGTAGGAATACCATCCGATGGCAAATATTATGGCATTTCCAATTAACAAAACCCGGAAATCTACCAAAGTCAGGGAAAAGAGTACCCATGCGGCCCCAAAAAGGACCGATAGGCCGAGGAACAGGTAAATCAGTGTCAGAGATCCCTTGAGGACCGGATTGTTTTGCATGGACCGTTATTGTGTAACCGGAACGCAAAATTAATCAAACGGCCAGTGCGGGCAAAGCAATTCCTTTTCCCCTCTGCCGGCAGATGAAAATCCGACAAATCCTTGTCAGGATATGGCCAAAGGAGCCGATTTTTGAAAACCATCTTTCCGGTTATCCGGGCTGGATTTTAAATTCAGATTCTTTGGTTCCTCCTGCGTCATGTGACATTGTCCGTTGAATGTGGCTGCCGGTTCAATCTGCAACTTGGCAGAAAACAGGTTACCGTTCACCTGACAGTTGCTCTTCAACTGGAGAAGTTCCTTTACCTTGATGGTACCGTTTACTTTACCCATGATATCGGCCTGCTGGCCGCTCACGTCTCCCTCCACCACCCCGTTGGCCCCAATGATTACTTTGGCCGAACAGATGATGTTGCCGACCAGGGTCCCGTCAATACGCAAATCACCGCTGCTGGTGATATCGCCTTTCATGGAGGTACCGCTGCCGATAAGACTGGCGCTGCCGGAAGGAACTGTACTTTCTTTGTCTTCAGACTTGGATTTGTTATTAAACATTGGTATTAGATTTTTAAAAGGATTGGAAAACGCTAATCGTCGATCTTCTCAGTTTTGGGTATTTTCAAAGTTGTCGTGTCCATCTTTACGGAACTATTCCCCTCCAACACATTACGCAAACTCTGAAAATAATGATCCCGGTAGTTCATTTCCTGCTCTAACGAATCAGTCCGTATTTTTAGTTCACGAAGCTCCTTGGTATTATTCATATCCCCATAACCGGGGATATAAAGCTTTAGTGGAGTAAAAATGATCAAAGCCACTGTAAGTCCGGTTAATAGCACAAAAACCGTGCTGAGAAAAACATATACGCTCAGCCGGGAAAGTTTAAAGGTAACCACCTCCTCATAAGTATCATCGTTCATTACCACGAGCCGGTAACGGTTCTGGAGCCGTTTCAGGGTGGAATTGGCATCGAATTTGGCCATAAGGGGATATTGCGGTTTAAAGATAACAAGTTATTGGTTTGCAGGTTAAAACAGCCTTAAAATCGATTATTTTTAAAATAAAAAGCCGGAATATCAGTTAATATCCAATTAGTTTGCAATCCTAAAGGGTCAGGGTGAAACGGATCGTTACCTCAGTTATACTTCTTTCCTGTATTTTTTTTCTGAATGGCTTCGGACAGGAAGGTGTTACCTATGATTTAAAGAAACCGGTGCGTTATGAGGACCGTACCCTGGGTTATGAAAAAACTACCGAAACGAAGTTTAAAGTACCCAGGCGCTTTATCCAGAATACCATCACCCACTATAATTTTTACTACAACACCAACATCAAGCTGAATGAGGTGGTGATCCGGGCCAAATCCCAGTTCCAGGACAATTTCATCCAGCTTCTCCCTTTTTATAATTACAGACTGGAAACCACTTCGCGCGACAAGCGGAACCTGGATTCGGTGATTGACAAGGTAAATACGGCCATCCTGGTCCGGGATCTGCGTAACGACTGGGCAGACAACATGTATATGCTTATGGGACAGGCCTATTTTTATAAGAACAACCTGGATTCGGCCCATATCCTTTTTCAATTCGTGAATTATGCTTTTGCCCCGCGCGAGAAAGATGGATATCCCATTCCCATTGGAAGCAATTCCAATGAGGAAAATGGCGGGAACGCATTTACCATTTCGACCAACGAAAAAAGGAATATCCTGAAAAGAACCTTCAGCCTTCCCCCCAGCCGTAACGAATCCTTTATCTGGCAGATCCGCACTTACCTGATGCGCGAGGACCTTAACCGGGCCGCCGTGCTGATCGAGATGCTACAGCACGATCCGAATTTCCCCGACCGGCTGCAAGGCTCCCTGCATGAAGTTCAGGCCTTTCTTTTTTATAAACAATCCAATTACGACAGTGCCGCTTTTCACCTCAACCTGGCGTTGGATAATGCAGCTTCCCAGGGGGAACGTGCCCGCTGGGAATACCTCATCGCCCAGCTTTATGAACGCGATGGCAAAGCCGCCGAATCAAAAGCTTACTATGAGAAATCAGCCGGACATACCCTGGATCCGGTAATGGAAGTTTATGCCCGTTTAAACGCCATCCGGCAAAACAAGGGCAACAACACAGGCGACGATTATATCCGCAAAAATATTGACGCGCTCCGTAAAATGGCCCGCAAAGAATTGTATGCCGGCTACCTGGATATTATTTATTACGCCGCAGCGGAAATGGAACTGGAAAGGAATAACCGTTCCAATGCCCGGTTGTATTTTAAGAAATCCATTGCCAACTCCACCAGCCAGGGATCCATGCGCGATCAGGCTTTCCTGAAACTGGGCTGGCTGTTCCTGGATGAAAGAAAATACCCGGAAGCTAAAAATGCCTACGACAGCATCAATGCCGGAAACCCGGTTATTGCCGACTCCCTCCGGATTTTACTGGATCACAAAATGGCGTTGGGCCGGGTGGTTCCACAAATGCAGATAATCCAGCGGGAAGACAGTCTGCAACGCATCGCCGCAATGACGGAAAAAGAAAGGAATGACTATATCAAAAAAATGATCCGCGCCTACCGCAAACAACAGGGGCTCTCGGAAGAAGAACAACAGGGATCCAATGGTTATGGTTTCAAAACGAATGCGACCAACGCCGATATGTTCAACGACAACACCAATGCCGAATGGTATTTCTATAACCTTTCCCTCAAATCAAAAGGATTCAATGAATTCCGGTCCAAATGGGGAAACCGGCCGAACGTGGATAATTGGCAGGTGCAATCAATGGTCAATAAACAAAAAGCCGGTAACCTGTCCGGCTCCTTAAACAATGGGAATGGGTCTGAAGCTGCCGCTGCCACTGCGGTACCGGTGGAACTGACTCCCGAGGCGCTTCTGAAAAACGTTCCGCTCACGCCGGAGAAACTAAAAAAATCACAGGATTCCATTGAGAATGCCCAGTATGCCCTTGGAAAAGCGCTGCAGGATTATATTCCGGATTATCGCATGGCCATTCAAACTTACGACAGCCTCGAAATCCGTTTCCCGGCCACCCGTTATTTCCAGGAGGCCCTTTTCAATACCTATTACTGTTATCTGAAATTGAACGATTCCTCCAATGCCGCTAAGGTGCTTTCCCTGATGAAACAAAAATTCCCTTCCGGCAGGTACTTGTCACTCATCGAAAACCCGCCCAGCGGACCCCCCGACGAGATTACACGGACCAACGCCACCCATGCCTACGAAAAGGTTTACGAGGATCTCATCGAAGGGAACTTTGAACAGGCGTTGGCGGGGAAAAAGAAACTGGACAGCACGTATGGCGATAAGTACTGGACACCACAGCTTATTTATGTGGAAGCCCTGTATTACATGCATACACGGCACGACAGTCTTGCCAAGGCAACGCTGAACCGCATCATTTATAAATTCTCCGGGACCCCCATGGCTGCTAAGGCGAAAAACACCCTTCGCGTGCTGCTGGAACGGGAAAAAATTGAAGAATACCTGACCAACCTTAAAATCAAACGGTCTGCGGACGACAGCCTTGCGGTGGATAACGCCAAGGCGCAACCGAAAATTCCCGGAATCGATTCCGCCGTACAGTCACTGAAAACAAAATTAAAACCGGACAGCGGTCAGCTGGTAAAACAAAAAGCGGATACCTTGCAGGTCAGGAAACCACCGGCATCATTCAGTTCGCCGTTTACCGCCGCACCGGAACGACCACATGCCGTGGCGCTGATCATGAACAAAGTGGATCCGGTTTATGTTACGGAATCCAAGAACGCCTTTGACCGTTACAACCGGGAAAATTACTATGGAAAACATTTTGACATCAACCAGGTGTCCCTGAGCGACAGCATCAAAATGGTGGTCATAAACGGATTTGAAAATGCCGCGTCTGCCCTGCATTACCTGGATAAGGCGGGGAAGGTTGCAGGTATGGAAATCCTTCCCTGGTTGCCGGCCAATAAGTATACTTTTATTATAATTGATGATCAGAACCTGTCGACCTTACAATCCAATAAGGACATTCAGGCTTATAGAAAATTTTTATCGGTCTATTATCCCGACCGGTTTCCACCCGCCAAATAAAAGGCGGTAAGAACCCTGGTCTTACCCGTTAATTATAAAATATGCGAAAGGCAAACCCCCTGTTCTGGAAAATATTTTTTAGCGGTCTTGGTTTATTCATCATTTTCCTGGCCCTGATCAATTTTGGCGCCTTCGGCCCGCTCCCCTCGTTAAAGGAACTGGAGAACCCGTCCATCATGCTGGCCTCAGAAGTGTATGCCGATGACGGCACGCTGATGGGAAAATACTACAAAGACAAAAGCAACCGCAGCAATGTGGAATACCGTGATATTTCGAAGAATGCCATCAACGCCCTGCTGGCCACCGAGGATAAACGATTTTATGAGCATTCGGGTATAGACGGCATGGGCGTATTGCGGGCCGTGGTTAAACTCGGACGGGACGGGGGCGGCAGTACCATTACCCAGCAGCTGGCCAAATACATGCTGGGCCAGGGTTCCAGAAATATGCTGCGCCGCGGGATAGAGAAACTGAAGGAATGGATCACCGCGGTGAGGCTGGAAAGGAACTTTACCAAGGAAGAAATTCTGGCGTTATACCTGAATGCCGTTCCGTTCGGCGACAATGTATATGGCATCCGGAATGCCTCGCGTACTTTTTTTCAGAAGGAACCGGACCGGCTGACGGTAGACGAAGCCGCCATGCTGATCGGCATGCTCAGCGGAAATACTTTATACAATCCCAGAAAAAATCCCAAGGCGGCCATTGAACGGCGCAATACGGTAATCAACCGGATGGTGGAAAGCAATTACCTGGATGCGGCGAGTGCCCATCAGTTCAAGTTGATCCCCATTGATATGTCCAACTATAAAAAGCTGGATGAAAATAACGGGCTCGCACCTTATTTCCGGGACGTGATCCGGGATATATTAAAGAAATGGTGCAAAGAACATAAGAACCCGGCAACCGGCGAGCCCTTTGATTTATATGAAGACGGATTAAAAATTTTCACCACAATCAATCCAAGGATGCAGATCTATGCCGATGAGGCGGTGGCCAAACAGCTGCCCGCCCTGCAGAAAGTACTGAGTGGACAAGCCTCTTTGAGAAAAGGAACTGTTTGGAAAGATCATCAGAATATTTTAGAATCTTTAATACACAGCAGCGAGCGCTGGCAATCTATGGAAGACGATGGAATACCGGCTGCTGAAATTCGTAAGAGTTTTGACAGGCCGGTGCAAATGAAAGTTTTTGCATGGAACGTGCAACGAGAAAAAGACACGGTGATGTCCCCGCTGGATTCCATCAAATACAACCACCAGATGCTACAGACGGGATTTATGGCCATGGATCCGATGAGCGGCGCAGTGAAAGCCTGGGTGGGTGGCATTGATTTCAAAACGTATAAGTTCGATCACGTTAACATCAATACCAAAAGACAGGTAGGTTCGTCCATTAAGCCATTACTCTATTCCGATGCCATTGAGGACGCCGGCTTTACCCCCGAGACGCCCTGCGACAACGAGGCCCAGTATTTTGACGGGTTCGGGATGGTGCCTGCCAAAGGGCTCTGCGGCGGGCGGGGAGATACGGTCAGCATGGCCAGCGCACTCGCCTATTCGCTCAATTGCGCTTCAGCTTATATCATGAAACAGGTTACCCCTAAGCGATTTGTGGATTTTCTGAAGAACATCAATATCCAGTCCAAACTGGAACCTTATCCCTCGATTTGCCTGGGCGCCGTGGAAATTTCGCTGTATGAAATGCTTTGGGGATATACCATGTTTCCCTCTGGTGGTTTCAGCACGAAGCCTTATTTTATTGCGCGGATAGAAGACAAAAACGGGAATGTGCTGGCCCGGTTCGATACGGAAAGAAAAGAAGTGATCAGCCAGAATACAGCTTACACCATGTGCCGCATGATGCAGGGGACCGTAGACATCGGAACTGCAGCCGGATTAAGGGATCGGTTGGGTATTTCGGAAATGGGCGGCAAAACGGGCACCACGCAAAGCAATACGGATGCCTGGTTCATGGGATATACGCCGCAACTGCTGGCCGGCGTCTGGATCGGTTGCGATGATAATTTCATCCGGCTGGACGGATCCCTGGGCGAAGGCGGTCATGCCGCCCGGCCCATCTGGGAATATTTTATGGCCAAATCGCTTGCTGATAAGGACCTCGGACTGAACAGAAAGGCCAAATTCGTTCAGCCGGAAAATATGAAGAGCGATATGATGTACGACTATATGAACATCATTGACAAAAACCCACCACCGGGAGCCGAAGGGGCTGATCAGGGTAATGGGAATGCCAACCAGTACCTGGATACCAGTTCGCCGCGCATTCCGATTGACTCCAAACTTTCCAACGACGAGCAGAATATCCTGAAAGAAGCCAATGCCGCATCAAAAAAATCCGAACCCGCAAAATCACAACCTGCACCAGAAACGAAAAAGAAGAAAGGATTTTTCGGAAGACTTTTCGGGGGCAAGGACAAGTAGGGAAAGAGAATGGACAATTGATAAGGGACAGTGGGCAATGTTGAAGAAATATTCTTATGGCAGATAGTGGAACAAAAAAAGGCTCAGGAAGAGCCTTTTTTGTTGCGAAGGGAGGGTTCGAACCTCCGACCTTCGGGTTATGAGCCCGACGAGCTACCGCTGCTCTACTTCGCGATGTGGAGGGCAAATTTACGATCGCCCGGGGTACTATCCAAAGTTATTTTATGTTCAGCAAAATCTCATTAACTCTTAAAGCAATCAGCGGAAATACGGCCTGTTTCTGCCGATTTCTATGAATTAATAAACCTTCTGAAAAAAATGGGTTCCTTCAAAAAGGCAACGCGATTCTCAATAACTCCCGGGCTTTTCTATCTTTGGCAGATGAAATTCTGGCCAATGTCCCTGGGCCTTCTGTTCCTCTTATCCTGCAGCCATAAGGAAATGACCCGGGACGAACTGTATTCCCGGCATCTTCAGCGAAAAGTAAAGCTGACGATCCTCCATACCCCTTCGCCGGGCGACCGCGCCCAATTCAATCTGCTTATCCTCAATGGCGGACAGGATATGGATAAACTCAGGGTGAAGGAAACTATGGACAGTCTGTATAAAAAAAACAAACTACTGCCGCTGGTTATTATCGGCGTTGACGCGGATGAACAGCATGAGTTTGGCGTTGCCGGTAAACCGGATTATCTGGGCCACGGAAATAAGGCCTCTTTTTATGATGCCTTCATCAATGATGAACTGTATCCTTATGCCAAAAAACAATCGGGCGTTCGGAAATTTAACGCAGTGGCGATAGCCGGGAATAACCTGGGCGGCTTATCTGCTTTTGATATAGCCTGGAACCATCCGGATAAAATCAGTAAGGTGGGTGTTTTTTCAGGCGCCCTCTGGTGGCGGGATAAACCCGACAGCGACAGCAGCTATTCCGACGAAAACGACCGGATCCTGTTTACCAAATTGAAAGCCTCCAGGAAAAAGCCCGGTCTGCAATACTGGTTTTATGCCGGCGGGGCAGAAGAAAAAACGGACCATGACAAAGACCGCATCATTGATGTCACAAAGGATCTCCTATCGCTCATACAAAAAAAGAATGTAGTGCCTCCCAACGGAATCGTATACAAAGAAGTTAAAGAAGGACGTAAAGATTATGATAGCTGGAGCGCCGTTTTTCCGGACTTCCTGGTATGGGCTTTTTCCAATTGAGGTTGACAGGGGACAATTGTCAACTGTCCATAACTCAAATCATTTCCCTTTCCAGCATTGGATTCTTAACGCGTTTGGCGGTAAATTCCTTTGCGGCTTTAATGAAGTGCACAAAGATGGGCTGGGGATTTTCCACCGTGCTCTTTAATTCAGGGTGATATTGCACGCCGATAAAAAATGGATGTTCAGGTAATTCAATGATTTCCACCAGGCCGCTTTCTGGATTTTTTCCACTGGCGATCATGCCGGCCTGTTCAAACTGCTGCAGGTACTCGTTGTTGAACTCATAGCGGTGACGGTGCCTTTCTGAAATAAGGGGTTTGTTATAGATTTCCATGGCCAGCGTATTGTCTTTGATCGCGCAGGGATAGGCACCCAGGCGCATGGTGCCGCCTTTAACAGTAATTTTCTTTTGATGTTCCATCAGATCAATTACGGGAATGGGCGTATCGGGCTGCATTTCCGTGGAGTGGGCGGCGATTAGGCCCAAAACATTCCGGGCATATTCAATCACCGCCATTTGCATTCCCAGACAAATTCCAAAGAAGGGCAACCGTTTTTCCCTGGCATATTTCACCGCGATGATCTTGCCTTCCATTCCACGATGGCCAAAACCGGGGGCCACCAGGAGTCCGTCGAGGTTACCCAGTTTTTCTGCCACATTTTCCGGGGTAATGGATTCACTGTGTACATTCATGATCTGCACCTTGCACTCATTCATGGCGCCTGCATGCACAAAAGATTCCAGGATGGATTTATAGGCATCCTGCAGTTCAATGTATTTGCCGATTAATCCGATGGTCACTTTCTGCTTGGGGTGTTTCAATTTTTCCAGGAACGTTCTCCACCGGCCGAGCTCCGCATCCTGGTAATGGGTGATGTTCAATTTCTTCAAACAGATCAGATCCAGTTTTTCCTTCATCATATTCACCGGTACCTCATAGATGGTTGAAGCATCGGCAGCTTCGATCACAGCCTCTATTTTTACATTGCAGAAGAGCGCAATCTTTTTACGGATTTCGGGAGAAAGTGGTTCCTCCGTACGGCAAACAATAATATCCGGGTTAACACCTTCCTGGCTCAGCAGCTTTACGCTGTGTTGGGTGGGTTTTGTTTTTAGTTCTTTCGCCGCCCTGAGATAGGGAATTAAGGTGAGGTGGATCACCACACAGTCTTCTTCCGGCATTTCCCATTGTAGCTGCCGGACGGCTTCAATGAAAGGCAAAGACTCAATATCTCCTACCGTCCCGCCAAGCTCCGTGATGATCACATCGTATTCATTACGCTGCCCGAGCAACAACATCCTCCGCTTGATCTCATCCGTGATGTGCGGAACAACCTGAACAGTTTTTCCGAGATAAGCGCCTTCCCTTTCTTTGTTGATGACCGTCTGATAAATTTTACCGGTGGTCACGTTATTAGCCTGTGACGTAAAAATGTTAAGGAACCGCTCATAATGACCCAGGTCAAGATCCGTTTCAGCACCATCTTCCGTAACAAAACATTCGCCATGCTCGTATGGATTCAGGGTTCCCGGATCGATGTTGATATAGGGATCAAATTTCTGAATCGTAACCCGGAGACCCCTTGCCTGTAATAATTTTGCCAGCGAAGCCGCAATAATTCCTTTCCCCAACGAAGAAGTAACACCCCCGGTAACAAAAATAAATTTGGCCATAATATCTTAATTAAGACAGCTTAAAATCTGGTAAATTAATTGATATGACCTGTTGAATGTCGAGTGGAAATACAGTATCCAGAAGGTCATGCAAACCTACGGCAATTTTTTCAATTGCGAAAAAGCATAAACGCGGATTGTGGATAAATGGAAGATAACAAACTGGTGGCCGGAAAGTTTATTTCAGCATGTTGACGAAAAAATAATCCGGCTTTGTTTTGAAGAGGATGGCTGACTTGGGAATGTTAACCAGGCTTTTGCTTATCCTGGCCACCGTGCTTTCAGATGGAACATTTTCTGTTTCCCTGATCTTGAAAGTGTGGAATAAAATGACAACTACAATCTCGGCAATCAATATGATGCCACTCAGGTTCTTTTTCATGGGGTTTAGGATCTTAACAATACTCGTTCTTCTAAGGGTTTCTCTATAACGACAAATTTCCGTCAATATTTTGGCAAATGCAAGTGCCGGCGGGGCCTGCCGGCGAAATAGATTCTAAGTTACTGATAACCAAGAAACACTATCCGTGCGCGATTTTGTCAAAACTGGCTACCAGTCCTTTGATCAGTGAGGAACTGAATCCCCGGTGCTCCATTTCATTTAATCCCGCTATGGTACAACCCTTTGGCGTAGTTACCTTATCGATCTCCTGTTCCGGGTGGGTTTGCTTTTTCAGGAGCAATTCCGCCGCTCCTTTTACGGTTTGTGCGGCTATCAGACTGGCAGTGGCAGCATCAAATCCGATTTCAATGCCGCCCTGGATATTGGCGCGGATATAACGCATAGCAAAGGCAGTGCCGCAGGCGCCCAGCACCGTTGCCGCGTCCATGAGCTTCTCGTCTATGTTTACCGTACTGCCGAGCTGATTAAAGATATCAGCGACTTCCTGAAACTGTTCGGCGCTAACCTCCTTGGAGGTAGCCAGGCAGGTCATGCTTTCGCGGATGGAAATGGCCGTATTGGGCATTGCCCGCACAATCGGAATATCATGATCGGTCAGGTCCGAAAGCTGTTGAATACCGACGCCAGTGATCACGGACACCAGCAGGTGTTTCCCTTTTTTAAAACTTCCTTTCAGTTTCGTCAATACATCATCCACCTGAAATGGTTTTACCGCGAGGATGATCAGATTCGCATAATTCAATGCATCGGCATTGTTTCCGCTGACCATCACTCCCTTTCTTTCCAGCATATGCAGCTGGTCCACGGACCGGCGGGTGATGAGTATATGTCCCGGATGTATAAATCCGCTTTGAATCAATCCTTCGGCAATGGCCATACCCAGGTTTCCGCCTCCGATGATTCCGATTTTACTGATCATGATGCTAATAATAGTTATGGGGTGAGAGGTAATTTTTTACATAGTCCGCAACGCCTTTTTCGAGACTGTAAAAGGGTTCTTTATACCCCACGGACCTTAACTTTTCCATATCTGCTTCCGTAAAATACTGATACTTGTCGCGGATATCCTCCGGCATGTCGATATATTTTATTACCGGTTGTTTCCCCACACCCTTAAATGCGGCTTTTACCAGGTCTTCAAAACTTCTGGCTTTCCCAGTCCCCAGATTATATAAACCACTGGGAACATGCATGGACTGGTGATTTTCCATCAGCCAATAACAGACTTCCAGGATATCTTTTACATATATAAAATCACGCAGTTGCTGCCCATCTCTGAAATCCGGCCGGTGGGATTTAAACAGCTTTACCTCTCCGTCTTTTTCCAACTGGCGGAAGGCATGCCAGACCACACTGGCCATACGGACCTTGTGGTATTCATTGGGTCCGTAAACATTAAAAAATTTTAATCCGGCCCAGAATGGCGGATGGCTGTTTTCCCGTATCGCCCATTTATCAAACTCATTTTTAGAGACCCCGTAAGGATTCAGCGGGTTTAGTCTGAACGGGACTTCGTGATCATCCCGGTAACCGAATTCCCCTGCGCCGTAGGTGGCCGCCGAAGAAGCATACACCAGGGGTATTTGTTTCATCATGGCATAGTCCCATATTTTCTGGGAATACTCTACGTTCAGTCTTTCATGCACGGCATAATCAAACTCGGCGGTATCCGTTCTGGCCCCGATGTGAAATACGAATTCAATGTGCGGTTTTGTTGTTTCCAGCCACTCAAAAAAATCATCGCGTTCAATTTTATCGCTGTATTGCTTTCCTTCCAGGTTATGTACTTTATCCACGCGACTGAATTCATCCACGAGAATGAGCTGCTCAAATCCCTTTTTATTCAGGAAACCAGTGAGACCACTGCCAATAAAACCCGCAGCGCCGGTAATTACAATGCACGCATTTTTTGTCATGCTTCAACAATTGATTCCATCTCCTTTTCAATAGCGGTATCGTACCTGTTTTTCCATTGCCGGATGGATCCCCAGTTTTCTCCGTTGATCCGCACATCCGACATGCCAACCTCTCCCAGGATTTCAAAAGGAAAATCACCGAGTTCTCTTTTCAAGGCATCCAGCTTTCCTTTTTTCACGCTGACCACCACCCTGCTCTGTGACTCACCGAACCAGTAGGCATCGGAGCGGACATCGTTTTTATGATCCTGAACATCAAATCCGAGTTCACGATGAAAGCCGCATTCTGCCAGTGTAACAAATAAGCCTCCTTCTGAAACATCGTGGGCAGACTCAACCAGTTTGCTTTTAATGCAACGGGAAATTTTTTTCTGCAGCAGAAATTCTTCTTCCAGGTCAAAATGTGGGGCAGGACTGAATTCCACATGATGCACCGCATAGAGATAGGCAGAGGAATGAATATCGCTCCGGGATTCTCCCACCAAAATTATGACGTCCCCGGCCTGTTTAAAAAACAGGGTCATCTTGTCTTTTACATTTTCAAGCAATCCCACCATGCCGATGGTCGGCGTAGGATTTACGGCGCCCAGGGGATGCTGATTGTAGAAACTCACATTTCCTCCGGTTACCGGCGTATCAAATTTCAGGCAGGCATCACCCATTCCCTTTACGGCATGTACGAACTGATAATATACCCCGGGCTGATAGGGATTTCCAAAATTCAGGCAGTTGGTAACCCCCAGGGGTGTTCCTCCTGAACAAACAATATTTCTGGCTGATTCTGCCACGGCAATCATGGCACCCCGGTATGGATCCGCCAGTACATATCGGCTGTTGCAGTCGGTGGTCATTACAATGGCTTTGGGAGTTCCCTTAACCAGCACAATCGCTGCATCGGACGGATCATTGGTGGAACCGTTCGCTGCACCCACGGTACTGTCGTATTGAACACTGATCCAGCGTTTGGACGCAATGGATGGCAAAGCGAGGATCAATTCTGCGATGGCCTTCAGGTTCCCCGGTACCGGTATGCTGCCGGATTCAA
Source organism: Chitinophagaceae bacterium (assembly GCA_041691395.1). GTDB lineage: Bacteria > Bacteroidota > Bacteroidia > Chitinophagales > Chitinophagaceae > Puia. The sequence goes on along the minus strand of JBEPUT010000014.1, from coordinate 51,145 downwards.
ACGACCTGACCTGGCTGAAATAGGCAGGTTCCCGGTATTCCCGGGTGTATTGCGGCGCTCCGCCTCCCAACACCAGTTCATAGGCCGGTATGCTGGCTTCGAGTTGTCCGTCAAAATAAAAGCGCAGCATCTGGTCATCCGTTACTTCTCCGATATTGGAACAGGGCAAATCCCATTTCTCAAAAATATCAAGCACCGCTTTTTCCCTGCCCTTTTCAACAACCATCAGCATCCTTTCCTGGCTTTCACTTAGCAAAAGCTCCCAGGGTTTCATGCCGGATTGACGGGTAGGCACTTTATCCAGGTCAATGCGCATACCCGTTTCCCCTTTCGCGCTCATTTCTGCCGTGGAACAAATGATGCCGGCTGCTCCCATATCCTGCATGCCGACAACGGCTCCGGTGGCTATCACTTCGAGACAGGCTTCCAGTAATTTCTTTTCCTGGAACGGGTCCCCCACCTGAACTGCGGGCAATTCTTCCACGCTTTCGCTGGTTATGTTGGCAGAAGCAAAGGAAGCTCCGCCTATGCCGTCCTTACCGGTGGCACTGCCTACAAAAAAAACGGGATTTCCGGGTCCCACTGCGGTCGCTGAAACCGTTTCGCCTTTTTTCACAATGCCCACGCTCATGGCATTGACCAGAGGATTGGTATGATAACAGTCATCAAAATAGACTTCGCCGCCAACGGTGGGAACACCAAAACAATTTCCATAATGACCGATCCCGTGCACCACACCCGCCAGCAGGTGCTGCGTTTTTGAATCGGACAATTTTCCGAAACGGAGAGAATTCATCGAAGCAATGGGCCGGGCGCCCATGGTAAAAATATCCCGGTGAATGCCGCCAACACCCGTTGCAGCTCCCTGGAATGGTTCAATGGCGGAAGGATGGTTATGAGATTCGATTTTGAATACTACCCCCAGCCCGTCTCCTATGTCCATAAGACCGGCATTTTCTTCCCCCGCTTTCACCAGCATTTTCTTTCCTTCGCGGGGAAGGGTTTTGAGCCATTTGATGGAATTTTTATAACTGCAATGTTCGCTCCACATGGCACTGAAAGCGCAGAGCTCCGTAAAATTCGGAGTCCGTCCCAGCTTTTCACAGATCAGATCAAATTCTTCAGCGGTAATTCGAAGTTGTTCGGCGGTTTTGACAGTAATTTCCATAATCATTTGGGAAACCGCAAAATTACGAAGCGGGCGTTAATCTATTCCATAATTTTAGGGCTTGATGAAAATGGCCGCCAAAAAGATATCTGCTCTTTATACGGGTTTTCTCATTCTTATTACGCTCGCCATCATCACTCTGGCATTGGTTATTCGTTTTATCCGGTACGACCAGCTGGTTGCATGGATCGTGCATCAAATAAACAAGCCGGAAACAGCCAGTCTGCTCAGGAATCAGGCATTTACTTTCCAGAAGTTCAGGCTCCTTCAAAAGATTTCCTTTCTGGCACTATTCCTGTTTCCCCTGATCGCTTTCCTGCTGTATGCATTCCGGTATGCGATCCTTAAAAGGATCCGGTTCATCCTGGAAAGCATTCGCAAGGAAATTAAAGTACCGCTGGCCATTTACCAGGAGCATTCGAAAAAGGAAAGGATCATATTTTTCAGCCTGCTTTTTTTGATTATGCTGAAAAGCCTTTATTACGTCATTACCCGGGATCTGCAATATGATGAGATGTGGAGCTATAATTATTTTACCGCACCTCCTTTTTATTTTCCCCTTTTCATGTACAACAATTACCCTTTGTATGAAATGGCGACCCATCTGTTCAAATGGCTTCCTTTTCCTGCAAGAATAAACATCAGGCTGCCGGTTTTGATCATGGGGCTGTTGTCCGTGACGTTATTATACAGCTGTCTTTACCGTTATTTCAAAAAATCATTACCCGCCGTTGCAGGGATAATATTGTTTGCCTTTATGCCGCCGGCCACAACCTATATGGTTTATGGCCGGGGCATCATGTTTGAATTGTTCTTTGCCATTCTTGCTCTGTTCAGTTTATTGCAATGGCTCCGGGATACGAAACAAACCGAAAAACTGGTCATTTTCATCATTGCGAACATTTCAGGAATCTATTCCATGCCGACGCATGGTTATTTTACGGTCTGTCTTTTTATATTTGCTCTCTCCTTCAACAAACCGGATCGTATAGCGATAGGGAAATTGACTGTTGCCTGCCTGCTGATCGCAGCCGGATCCATTTTGTGCTATCTCCCCGTTTTGATTGGTTCGGGATTCTCGTTCGTTACGCAGATAATCAGCAGTACCGGCCGGGGGGATGCCCTGATATGGGATATGACCCTCATCATGAACCGCACCTCCTACTTCATTACCGGATTCCTTCAGGGATTGCCGTATCTGATTTTAATTTGCCTGATCCTGCTGTTGTTTCGCAAACATTTTAAACCCTTTGCGTCCCTGATCCTTTTTTGCATAATGATTTGCCTGCTGCCGGCGGTTCAGTTTCTGATACAGCGGCTGTTTATCCCCGAAAGGGCACTGGCTTTTATCTGCCTTGCACTGCCGCTGATGGCCGCCGTGCTGTTTTATAATTTTGATACGATCATCAGCAGGCCCGCCAGCTATTCATTCTTATTTCTGATTGCATTTATCGCTGCCGGCATCAGTCACCGTAACAGATCACTCAACTGGAGCAAAAAACTGGACAGGCAGGTGAAAGAACTGAGTCAGGTCTTTCTGGCGAACGGCATAACCACCTGTTATGATAACAGTGCCGGATCCGTTTTTTTTTATTTTTATCCCGGTATTGAATTCTATTACCGGCAGGCTGGCAAAACGATTCGGCTGACCGTGAACGACAGGCGCAGTTTACGATTCAAGCCATTTTCAGCGAATGATCCCTACGATGCCGTGGTTTCATACAAAGACAGTTCAAGGTTACTTCCATACCCCCACCGAATCATATACAGCAGCCCGGAGGAAAGTTTTGAGGTTCTAAAATTACGATGAAGGGGTTTCCATATGCCGCAGGGTTTCATCGTATTCCGTAAGTATCTTTTGCACATCGAATTTTTCGATCACTTTCTCCCTTCCCCTCTTACCCATATCGGTCCGCTGCGCAGCCGTCAGGTTCATCATATCCTCCATTTTCCTGGCCAGGTCCTCTGCGTCATTCACTGCGCACAGATAACCATTCACTCCGTGTTCCACCACTTCTTTGCAACCCCTGTTCTGCGAAGTGATGATGGGCACTTCCATCGAGGCGGCTTCCATCAGGCAGCGGGGAATGCCTTCAGCATAGGAAGACGGGAATACGAGGCAGTCCGCCTGTCGCAAAAAGGGTCTGACGTCTTTCGCAAATCCACTGTAATGGATAAACCCTTTTCTTTGCCAGTATCGGATATCCCCCACCGTTATGGAATCCGGATGATGTTCCTCAAAAAAACCGATGAGTTCGAACCGGATATCCCTATTTTTTCTTCTGAGTATCCTGGCGGCGTCCACATAAATCCGAACCCCTTTACTTTTCAGGAGCCGGGTACTCATCAGGAACTGGAATGCTTTTGTTCTGGCTACGGCACGGAACGGAGCTGGTGCAAAATGGACCAGGTTGATGCCCTCTCCCGGTAAAATTTTTATTTTACCGGTGTCCACCAGTTTGCGCTGAATGAAAATTTCCGCATCTTCTTTATTCAAAAACCAGACTTCCTTTGTTTTCTTCAGGGCCCTTTTGTATAAGTAAGACACTGTTTTGTTCAACCAGTTCTGCCTGGCAAATGCATATCCCAGTCCGGTGACCACCGCCACGGATTCAATCCGGCAAGCCGCTGCGGCGAGAGAGCCATAAATATTGGGTTTAATCACATAATGAAAAATAAAATCAGGCTTTTGTTCCCGGTAAATCTTTTTCAACGACCGGAATAACAAGTAGTCGCGGAAGGGGTTTTCAGACCGGTTGTTAAACTGAATATGAAAAAAGTTACAGCCTTCCTTTTTCAGTTCGGCAGCAAATTCATCGGAAGGTGCAATCACCAGCACCTCGAAACGGGGTATCAGATGACGGATCACGTCCAGCCGGAAATTATAAACAGACCAGGCGCTATTTGCCACGAGCGCGATCTTTTTCTTCTGCCGGACGGGCTGATTTTCGGTCATCAGGAGATATTAAATTCAAATTTATAGATTTGGGGGATTAAACCCGGACAAACCTTTCAGATGCTCACCTACTTTCTCTTTATTTTTTATCTGGTGGCAGGGATTATTGCGCTTCACCTGATCATCCGACGCAAAGGCATCGGCCTTTCCATCCGGCATACCGCAGCGGCCGTTCTGTTCAGGGTGTTTTTGGGTTGCCTTTATGGTTATATTTTTCTGCACTATTACGGAGGCGACGATACCTGGGGATATTTTTTGGAATCAAGGGGAGAAACCGATGTGTTGCTAACCCATCCGCTACGGTTCATCCGGGAATTCCTTCCCAGCTTTTCCTTTCAAGCCGCTCAATACCAGGTATGGCCCGCGGTGGTTTTATATGTCGTGCATTTTGAAAACTGGTTCATGGTGAAATTCCTCGCCGTCCTTAACCTGCTGAGTGGAAAGAATTATTATATTGACCTGCTGTGGTTTGATCTGCTGACCATAACAGGCCCGTTGATGTTTTATAAAATGCTGGTCCGCCGGTTTCCATCCCGCGCGGGCATGTATTATCTCCTGGTCTTTTTTATTCCTTCGGTCACTTTCTGGCTCAGCGGCATACGGGCCGAGGCGCTGATCTTTTTGTTTATGGTGGTTGCAATATATAACGGTAAAAGATTTGCGCAAAGCCCCGGCATCAAACAGGCAGCAGGCCTGTTCCTGGGCCTGACCGGCTTCCTGTTTTTCCGGATGCAATTCCTGGTTATCTTCCTGCCTGCACTGATAGCCTATATGCTCAGCGTAAAGAATAATCAATCCGCACCGGTATATTTCAACAGGATCTATTTGCTTATGCTGCTCCTGATTTCCGGAAGTCTTTTTCTTCCGCCGGCCTACCAGTTGTCCCGGCCGCTGATTAGCGCGCAGCAAAGTTTTTCAGTGCTGCACGGCAATACCCGGTATGCGCTGGACAGCCTTCAACCCGGACCGGTATCACCAATTAAAGTGTTTCCCCAGGCGCTGGCCAACAGTACTTTTCGTCCCTATCCCTGGGAAGGAAAAGGACTTCTTCAATCCCTTTCTTCCATTGAGAATATTTTTCTTTTTGGCGGATTCCTGTTTTTTATCTTAAGCTTTCCCAAAAAACATAAGGTCACCGATCCGCTGCTGTGGCTTTTTCTATATTACGGGCTCACTCAACTGCTGGGCATCGGATATACGGTTCCTTTCCCCGGAGCCATCGTCCGGTACCGGTGCATCCCTTTCCTTTTCCTGCTTATATTCTTTTTTTCTGCCAATGATCTCCTGCAACAAAAAATAACCAGGATATTATTTAAAAAAGATTACAAATTATTTTAATGTGACGTGTCGGATCGATTTTTATTGAATAAATGGCAATTTATACGATAAATAAGACAACGTTTTGCTTTTTTTTCTAAAGAATAACAGTAAAATCGATTTTTTTTCTGTCATTATGAATATTCTCTTACTTTCGTCCCCAAAAATATTCTCCATGGAATCTTTAAGAGTAAAAGCAATAAATGATCTGTCAACACAATCTTATCAGCCGGAACTTGACGGATCTCCCAAAATCACCGGCTATTACGGGGAGAATGTATTCAGCCTCAAAACCGCCCGTGCGTTCCTGAGTGACGAGGCTTATAAAAGTCTTTCCGGATCTGTTAAAGGAGGAAAACGCATTGACCGGTCCATGGCAAATCAGATTGCTTCCGGTCTGCTTCAGTGGTCGGAGTCAAAAGGTGTAACCCATTATACCCACTGGTTTCAACCCCTCACCGGATCGTCTGCAGAAAAACACGATTCTTTTTTTACCATTAAGGGAGACGGAACTTCGCTGGAGCAATTTGACGGAGATGCCCTGATTCAGCAGGAACCGGACGCATCATCATTCCCCAGCGGTGGATTGCGCGCCACTTTTGAGGCCCGCGGATATACAGCCTGGGATCCGTCTTCCCCTCCTTTTATTATGGAGATCGAGTCAGGAAAAACACTTTGCATCCCGACCATATTTGTTTCCTATACCGGTGAAACACTGGATTATAAAGCCCCCCTGCTGAAGTCGCTGGAATCACTGAACAGGGCCGCAGTGGAAGTTTGTAATTATTTTGATAAAAATATTTCCAGGGTGCATGCCACGCTGGGATGGGAACAGGAATATTTTGTGGTGGATGAAGCGCTGTACAATGCCCGGCCCGACCTGGTGATGAGCGGCAGAACCGTATTCGGTCATGCTCCTGCCAAGGGACAGCAGCTGGAAGATCATTATTTTGGCGCCATTCCGGAACGTGTATATGCCTTCATGCGTGATTTTGAAGAACAGTCCTATAAACTCGGCATTCCGCTGAAGACCCGTCATAATGAAGTAGCGCCATCCCAGTTTGAATGTGCACCCATTTTTGAAGAGGTCAGTCTTGCCGTTGACCACAATACGCTCCTCATGGATATCATGGACCGTGTGGCGCGCAGACACAAGTTACGTGCCCTGTTGCATGAGAAACCCTTTGCCGGAATCAATGGAAACGGAAAACACAACAACTGGAGCATGGCGACCGACACCGGTGTAAACCTGCTGGCCCCCGGTAAAACACCAAAGACCAATTTGATGTTTCTTACCTTCTTCGTCAATTCCATCAAGGCGGTACATGATTATGCGGAAGTACTACGGGCATCCATAGCATCTGCCGGAAACGACCACCGCCTGGGGGCCAATGAAGCTCCTCCGGCCATTATTTCGGTGTTCATCGGACAATACCTGACCAAGGTGTTGGAAGACATTAAACAGCGCGTGGGCAATAAATTCGACGAACAGGATGAAGCCATTCTCAAACTCGACCTGCATCGCAGCATTCCGGAATTGTTGCTGGACAATACTGACCGTAACCGCACGTCACCCTTTGCGTTTACCGGAAATAAATTTGAGTTCAGGGCTGTGGGTTCTTCCGCCAATTGCGCCAATGCCATGACCACCCTCAACACCATTATGGCGGAAACACTGAAGAAGTTTAAGAAAGATGTGGATGCGCTCGTAGAGAAAGGAGACAAGAAGGAGATCGCAATTATGCATGTTATCCGTGAATACATTGTGAGCAGCGAGAAAGTATTGTTTGAAGGAGACGGCTATAGCGACGAATGGCAGAAGGAAGCGGCTAAAAGGGGATTGCCCAATGTACGGACGACCCCGCTGGCACTCGATGCATTATTAACAAATAAGGCCAAACATCTTTTTGAAGGTAACAACGTACTCAACCACATTGAACTGGAGGCCAGGCACGAGATTGAGCTGGAAAAATACATCAAGAAAGTGCAGATCGAAGCCCGCATCATGGGTGAGTTGTGCACCAGCCATATTCTTCCCCCAGCTATTAAATACCAGAATACGCTGATTGAAAATATCCTGGGATTAAAACAGATCGGTCTGAAAGAAAGCGCCTATACCAATCAGCAGCAGATCCTGGAAAAGATCTCCGACCATATCGCGCAGATCAGCGACCAGGTTAGTAAAATGATCGAGGCCCGCAAAAAAGCAAACGCCATAAAAGATGCCCGCGAAAAGGCCATTGCCTACTGTGACCAGGTTAAAGAACCTTACTTCGATAAGATCCGTTACAACGTGGACAAGCTGGAATTGCTGATCGACGACAGCGAATGGCTGCTACCGAAATACAGGGAAATCCTGTTTCTGCGCTAATCCCTGACGATACTTCCGAAAAAGGCTTCTCGCAGGAGAAGCCTTTTTTTATGTCTGTAACCACCGGTTAAACAATTCTAATCTCAAAAAAGATTGATTCTTGTTATATTATATATAAAAATATATATTAGAAACCCTCTGTCCTTAAACTGATCAATATAATTTCACATTATATAGCCGTATTTAAATATTTAATATAATAATGGCTTTTAATCGTGTTGTACGTCACTTACGCGCCAAATTTTACAATAAGTCCGTTTCCACAGTTGAAACGGACTCTCCATTTTATGGGAGAAATCTTTTCCCGACTTCCGGGATCACTTCATTTTTTCTTTTGCCCATTTCAGGACCAGCGAGAGTTGTTGTTCCGGATTTAATTTCGAATTATCGAGTTCGATGGCGTCTTCTGCTTTGCGCAGGGGACTCACGGCGCGGTGGGAATCAATATAATCGCGCATCTCCAGGTTGTTCTTTACTTCTTCAATGCTGATATTGGGATTTTTTTCAAACAGTTCCTTGAACCGGCGTTCCACCCGGATGGCAATATCTGCTGTCATGAAGATTTTTAATTCGGCTCCCGGAAACACCACGGTTCCGATATCCCGTCCATCCATAATGATCCCGCTTCCCAGGCCCAGTTGCTGCTGCTGTTTTACCGCGAATACACGTACGTCCGCTATAGCGGCCACGTCACTGACTTTTTCAGCTATTACCAGGTCGCGGATCAGGTATTCCACATTTTCCCCGTTCAGCCAGGTTTCGCTGATACCGGTTTTGGGATTCAAGATGAATTCAATCACTATATCCTCCAGGGCCCCGGCAACCGATGCCGCATTTGTCCAATCCACATGATTGCGCAAAAAATACAAAGTGATGGCCCGGTAAATGGCTCCGCTGTCAATATACTTATACTTCAGCTTTTTAGCCAGTTGCCTGGCCAGTGTGCTCTTTCCGCAGGATGACCATCCATCAATAGTGATGATAATTTTTTTTTCGGCCATGAGTTGCTTTTCCAGACTACAAATAAATGAATTGCCACGGAAACACGGAAATTTTCCGTGAGCCGTGGCAATTAAACTGGTATAGAAGCTGCTTCTTATACTTCAGAGGCTTCCTTCTCTTTTTCCTTTAAAGTGAATTTAATCTTACCCAGCTCCTTATCCAGATCGGCGATCATAATATCCCCGGTCTTGATATTCATGTTCAATATCTCTTCAGCCAGCGGGTCTTCCAGGTATTTCTGAATGGCCCGGTGAAGTGGTCTGGCGCCAAACTGCACGTCGTACCCCTTATCAGCCAGAAAGCTCTTGGCTTCTTCTGTCAGTTCAAGGCTGAAGCCAAGCTGAACCAGTCTTTTCATGACGCCTTTCATCAGGATGTCGATGATGTTGAAGATGTTCTCCCTGGTCAGTGAATTGAAGATCACTATATCATCCACCCGGTTGAGGAACTCGGGACTGAACGTACGCTTCAACGCTTTTTCAATTACCTGTTTATTATTTTCATCCGCATTGGCCGTTCTTGCGGATGTGGCAAAACCCACTCCGTCGCCAAAATCCTTCAGCTGTCTTGCCCCGATATTGGAGGTCATGATGATCAGGGTATTTTTAAAATCCACTTTTCTGCCCAAACCATCCGTAAGCTGACCATCATCCAGGACCTGCAACAATATATTGTAGATATCCGGATGTGCTTTTTCAATTTCATCCAGCAGGATCACGGAATAAGGTTTTCTCCGTACTTTTTCTGTAAGCTGGCCGCCTTCCTCATAACCTACATATCCGGGAGGGGCGCCGATCAGCCGGCTCACGGTGAATTTTTCCATGTATTCACTCATGTCTATCCTTACCAGCGTATCTTCCGAATCGAACATGTAGCGTGCCAGTGCGCGGGCAAGTTCCGTTTTTCCTACGCCGGTGGGGCCCAGGAAAATAAACGTACCCACGGGTTTCCTGGGATCCTTCAGGCCAACCCGGTTCCGCTGTATGGCTTTTACCACTTTCTGAATGGCTTCGGTTTGTCCCACCACCATGTCCGCCATGTCCACCGCCATGTTCCTGAGTTTCTCGCTTTCGGCCTGCACCATTCTTTTTACGGGAATGCCGGTCATCATGCTCACCACTTCTGCGATATTATCTTCATCGATCGGATACCGTTTGTGTTTACTTTCCTCTTCCCATTCCGCTTTTGCTTTTTCCAATTCTTCCTGCAGTCGTTTTTCCGCATCACGCAGGGAAGCCGCTTCTTCGAATTTCTGGCTCTTGACTACTTTATTCTTTTCGTTTTTAACGTCTTCGATTTTCTTTTCAAATTCCACAATGTTCTGCGGAACGTTGATGTTTTTCAGATGCACCCGGGCGCCCACTTCATCCAGCACATCAATGGCCTTGTCCGGCAGCAGCCGGTCCGTCATATACCGGTCACTCAGCCTTACACAGGCTTCGATGGCTTCTTCGGAATAGGTCACGTTGTGGTAATCCTCATATTTGGATTTGATGTTAACAAGGATCTGAATGGTTTCATCCACGGTGGGCGGATCAATCATCACTTTCTGGAACCGGCGGTCGAGGGCACCATCTTTTTCTATATACATCCTGTATTCATCCAGAGTGGATGCGCCGATACATTGCAGTTCTCCGCGTGCCAGAGCCGGTTTGAATATATTCGAAGCGTCCAGGGATCCGGAAGCGCCGCCTGCCCCGACAATAGTATGAATTTCATCAATGAACAGGATGACATCGCGGTTTTTCTCCAGTTCATTCATGATCGCTTTCATGCGTTCTTCGAACTGACCCCTGTATTTGGTACCTGCCACCAGCGCAGCGAGGTCAAGGGAAATCACGCGTTTGTCGAACAATACGCGGGAAACCTTCCGTTGCACGATGCGAAGGGCCAATCCTTCCACGATGGCTGTTTTACCCACACCCGGTTCACCGATCAGGATCGGGTTATTCTTTTTACGTCTGGACAAGATCTGGGAAACCCTTTCGATTTCCTCTTCCCTACCCACGATGGGATCCAGCGAGTTCATTTCAGCCAGACGCGTAATGTCCCGGCCGAAATTATCGAGCACAGGCGTTTTACTTTTGGCATTTCCGGCAGGCCGGGCCTTCTGCTGTGCATACTTTTTTTCATCATCAAAATCATCATCGTTTTCTTCAGCATATTCGCTGCGGGTATCATTACTTTTAACAACACCCAGTTCATTTCTGAATAAATCGTAATCCACGTCGAATTGATTTAGTATCTGTGTTGCAATGTTTTCCTTATTCTTGAGAATGGAGAGCATCAGGTGTTCCGTTTCAACGGTCGGACTCTTTAAAGCTTTCGCCTCGAGTACCGTTACCCGGATCACTTTTTCAGCCTGCTTGGTCAAGGGCAGGCTGTTGATGTTGGCTATATTCTTACCAGTTTTATCTTTTACGGCAAGCTCCACTTCCTTGCGCAGTTCATAAAGATCCACATTGAAACTCTTCAGGATGCGGACGGCCGTATTGTCACCTTCCCTGATCAGTCCCAGAAGCAAATGTTCCGTACCGATAAAGTCGTTTCCCAACCTTAAGGCTTCCTCCCTGCTGAACGAAATAATCTCTTTAACCTGGGCCGAAAAATTATTATCCATTTTTAAGTAATTGTGCTTTATACAATAATAACGAATATTTTTGATTCCTGTTTTCCATGGTTTATTAACGTCTGTTAACAATACCGGTGAATATGAATGTCAAAATTAGTACCAACGGGAAATTCCATGCCATTACCATACATGAAACGGAACTCGCTGCTAATATGACAGAAGATCTCCGGAATCGTTTATCGTTCTTTCTTCAGGATGACATAAAAAACCTGGTCATCATTATGAAAGACATTCAAAAGATAGATTCTGCTGCTGCCCGGGAGCTCCTCCTGATCCGGAACCGCTTTTACGAAAACGGCGCGACCTTTGTTTTATGCGATCTCCAGCCAGCCGTGAAAAAATGCTTTGACCTGGATGAACAATTTGAGCCACTGCAGATCACACCCACTTTCAGCGAAGCCTCGGATATCGTTTATCTGGAAGAAATCGAACGAGAAATGATGGATTAGGAATCCCGCCTCTGCTTACCTACAATCCTCCGCAGCATTTGTTCAATCGGTTGTCTCCCGGATACAATGGAAACGACCGAATTCCGTTCCTATTACTATTTGTATTATTTTTCCTGTCTGGCAGCTTCCCCATCCGGAATCTGTCCCCGTGATCATACCTTAAATTCTATTCGTGCTGGCGGTAACCATTCTAGGAAATAATTCGGCTATTCCGGCTTTCGACCGGCATCCGACGGCGCAGGTAATTACCATGGACGACCAGCTTTTCCTGGTGGATTGCGGTGAGGGAACACAGATGCAGATGAGCAAATACAAGATCCGCCGTAGCCGGATCAACCACATTTTTATCTCTCATCTCCACGGGGACCATTATTTCGGTCTGATCGGACTGCTCACCAGCATGGGCCTGCTGGGCCGTCAGCAGAACCTGAACCTTTATGCACCGGTTCCACTTAAAGAGATCTTCGATCTGCAGCTGAAAGTGGCGGATACCAAACTTCCCTACAACCTGATCTTCCATCCGTTGCAACAGGAAGGCACGCTGGTAAGAAACAGCCATTTTGAAGTAAGTTGTTTCCGCGTGTTTCACCGCATTGAATGCTGGGGATTTATTTTCAGACAGGTGAAACCACCCCGTAAACTGAATCCCGTGAAAGCCAGGGAATATGATATACCCGCGTCCTTTTTCGATCGACTGAAATGGGGTGAGGATTACGAGGCCCGCAACGGCACGGTGATCGCGAATGCACTGGTTACGGATGAGGCCACGAAACCCAAATCTTATGCCTATTCGGCAGACACCGCCTACAATCCGGTCATTGCCGAAAAAGTAAAAGCTGTGGATCTTTTGTACCATGAAACCACATATCTGCAGGATCTGGAAGAGCGGGCATCCAAAAGGTTCCATTGCACCACGGCGCAGGCGGCCTCCATCGCCCTTCAGGCAGGGGTAAAGAGACTGCTGATCGGTCATTTCAGCTCCAAATACGAAAAGCTGGATGATTTTGAACAGGAGGCAAGGTTAATCTTCCCCAATACTGATGTAGCCATAGAGGGAGTTACTTATCGCGTTTAAGCCATTCGTCAGGTATCCCGCTGCATTAAATAAACGGCCAGTTCGAGTAACGATATTTTTCTTTCGGAATCAATGCGGATCCGCTCAAGATCCGCCATGGCCTGCTCAAAATAATCTTGTTGTGCGGTTTGGGCCGCCGTGTCAACCGCACATGCCCTGAAAAGCTTCAGCATTTCTTCCACTTTATCCGGCCCGGAATAGTCCAGCAATTGCAGGATTTCTTTTTTCTGTTGTGCATGGCCGGATTCCAGCGCCTTTATGAGCAGGAATGTTTTTTTATTCCGGATGATGTCCCCACCGGTCTTTTTGCCGAATTTTTCAGGATCTCCAAATGCATCCAGCCAGTCGTCCTGCACCTGAAAAGCAAGGCCAAGATTTTTCCCGAAACCATACAGATTTTTCTGATCTTCCTCCCCGGCTCCCGCGATAATGGCCCCCATGCGCAGGCTGGCTGCCAGCAGCACGGCCGTTTTCAGCTCAATCATATGCAGGTAGCCGGTCAGTGTAATGGATGGATTATTTTCAAAATCCATATCCATCTGCTGGCCCTCACAAACCTGGCGACCCACTTCGTTCAACTCACCGATCAGCATCTGGGCATGCCGGGATCCGGTAGCATTCAGATATTCGTAGGCCTTCAGCAGCATCACATCCCCGGCAAGCAGGGCAGAAGATTCGTTGTATCTGGCATGCACCGTGGCATTCCCCCGTCGCAGAGGCGCTTTATCCATGATGTCGTCGTGAATCAGCGTGAAATTGTGGAACAGCTCAATAGCCGTTGCCGTTTTCCAGGCATCGGCGTGAATGTCCGCGAACAATTCATTTCCCATCAAACAAAGCACCGGCCGCACCCTTTTCCCGCCTGCCTCCAGCATGTAAGACGCGGCGTCATAAAGCCCCGCGGGCTGACGCGGAAAATGGTCCGTATCGAAATATTTTAAAAATGCAAGTGATAGTTCCTGGAATCTTTTCATGATTTTCCACAATGGGCATTAGGATTTGAAAGAAGACAGCACCCATTCATAATCCAGTTGCCGCTTGGCCAGGTTTGCAGAAACCACTTTGATCCTCACCTTATCGCCCATACGGAAGCTTCTTCCGCTGCGTCGGCCAACCAGCGCGTAATCTGATTCTATGTGCCGGAAATCATCATATTCCATCAGGCTGTTGATGCTGACCAGTCCCTCACATTTGTGTTCCACGGTTTCCACCCAGAAGCCAAAAGCAGCCACGCCGCTGATTACACCGTCAAATTCATCGCCGACGAATTCTTTCATGAATTCCACTTGTTTGTATTTGTTGGCGGACCTTTCGCTGTCCATTGCCGCCCTTTCTCTTTCGCTGCAATATTTACACTGATCATCCAGTTTTTGGTGAACCTGGATTTGTTCGTCCAGCACCTCCTGCAATATCCGGTGTGTAAGCACATCCGGATAACGGCGGATGGGGGAAGTAAAATGACAATAGTTACTGAATCCGAGCCCGTAATGCCCGATATTTTCCGTAGCATAAACGGCTTTGGACATGGTGCGGATGCCCAGTTGCTCCAGCACATGCTGTTCCGGCTTTCCCCGCACATCGTGCAGCATCAGGTTAAAGGAAGCGGCTATGCCCTCTGGCGTTTTGGTATCAAAATGGTGTCCGTATTTTTTTGCAAATAATACGAATGGAGCCAGCTTCTCTTTATCCGGCGTATCGTGTATGCGGTAAGGAAATGGCACCGGTTTCTTTTTGAATTTTATTTTGGACACATGCGTGGCCACGGTCCGGTTGGCCAGCAACATGAATTCTTCAATCAACTGATGGGATTCCTTACTTTCTTTAATGGTGATGCCGATGGGTTTCCCTTTTTCATCCAGTTTAAACCGCACTTCCACGGAAGAAAAATTAATCGCCCCTTTTTTGATCCGTTGCTTCCGGAATCGCTGGGCGAGGTCGTGGAGAATCAAAACTTCCTCTTTGTATTTCCCTTCCTGTTTTTCAATGATTTCCTGAACGTCCTCATAGGCAAAACGCTGGTCAGAGTGGATAACCGTTCTTCCCAGCCAGTAATCTTTCACTTCCGCCCTGGAAGTAATGGTGAACACCGCCGAGAACGTCAGCTTATCCTCCTTGGGCCTGAGAGAACAGAGTTCGTTGGATATCCTTTCCGGCAGCATGGGATTCACCCGGTCCGGCAGATATACAGATGTTGCCCGCTGGTAAGCTTCATCGTCCAACACGCTGCCTGTTTCCACGTAATGGCTCACGTCGGCAATGTGGACCCCTATTTCAAACAGGTCTTCTTTGATCACACGGAAAGAAATGGCATCGTCAAAATCCTTGGCATCAGCCGGATCGATGGTGAATGTGCGCACTTCCCTGAAATCTTTTCGCTTCGCAATTTCATCGTTTGGAATGTTGTGCGGCAGTTTTTCCGACGCCAGCATTACGTCTTCCGGAAAAACGATCGGAAACCCGTTTTCAATCAGGATTTCTTTCATCACCCGGTCGTTCTCATCCGATTCATCCAGCACCTGCACCACTTCGCCCTGTGGTTTTTTATTTTTGCTCCAATCGGTGATGCGCACGATCACCCGGTCCTTGTCCACCGCCCCATTGAGTTTTGCGCGGGATAGATAGACGTCGGGCATGGGACGGGCCGTTTCCCCGATGAAAAAGGCAAATCCATCTCCCATTTCAATATGACCCGGAAAATCCGTCTGCTTTCTTTCGGTCACCGCTTCCACTTCTCCCTGCACCCGGCCACTTCCTGCCTGTCCCCTGGTGATTTTCACCAGCACCGTATCGCCATGCATGGCGGTGTTGAAATCGTTCGGACGTACGAGTACATCCTGACCGAAAGTTTTGGAAATAACAAAACCCATTCCCGACCGGGTTACTTCCAGTGTGCCTTTATACAGCTGGCCAGCTGGTTTTTTCTTTTTTTTATCGGGATGTTTATGACCCATAGATGTTTAAGCTTGATCAGGAAAGTCCTGAATGAATGTAGTTATTAAGCGGGTAAACTCATTTTCTTCATGAAATAAAAATACCGGTGTGATCGGTATCACATAAAGTGGAAGTTCCTGCAACTGATGAGAGAATTTAAGCAGCCGGACGGCATCCTTTTCGGTGGTCAGCATAATTTTTTGTGGCGATGACATCTGGTTAAACCGTTTCAGGATATAATCCAGATCATCGATGCTGAAAATATGATGGTCGCTGTAAGCCAGTTCGTCGTATTCCCTGAAAGTTTCCTCCAGGTGTTTTTTTAGCGGGCCGGGATTGGCAATGCCGGTGATCAGCAGCACTTCCGTTTCCGCCTGCGGCAGGTAAATGTCTTTTCGTATAATCTGGTATGGTTCCCCGTACCGGATGGAAGAAAAGAACAGTTGCTGATAGGGTGCCGGATTGATTTCCCTGATCAGCCGGTGCTTTTCCGCCAGGGAAAGATCCGGCGGGCACTTGGTGACCACAATCAGGTTGGCGCGGAGATAACTTTTTTTCTGATCACGCAGATCGCCGGTCGGCAGGAACCAGTCCCGCGTGAATAAATTATTCACATCCGTCAGCAGGATGTTATACCCCGCTTTCACATACCGGTGCTGAAACGCATCATCGAGAATGATCACCTGCGTGTCCGGCCTGTCATGCAACAACTGCGGGATGGCCACGATCCTTTCCTCTCCTACCGCTACCGTCACTTCAGGATATTTATTGAAGAACTGCATGGGTTCGTCCCCAATCTCCAGGGCATTGGTAATGCCGGTGGCCAGCGCATATCCCCTGGTCCTCCGCTTGTATCCCCGGCTGAGGATGGCCATGTTAAAACGGTCCTTCAGGTTTTCAATGAGGAATTCCACCATGGGAGACTTACCCGTACCGCCCACGGACAGATTTCCGATACAGATGAGTGGCAGGTTGAAAGAAGCGGACTGAAAGAATTTTACATCGAATAGCCAGTTCCGGATATAGACGATCAGGCCATAGATCAGCGAAAAGGGCAACAGCAGTATTCTGACCGGTTTTAATAAGGGATAATTCAGATTGATCATAAAGACCTGCAAAGATAACTCATTCCCGGGCATGGACAGGGCCTTCCAAAAAGAGCTTTTTGATCTTATCTCCATGGCGGCCGGCTTCCCTGGAAACGGTGTCGCGGGAAACAGGTTGAAGAAAAGGAACCGAGAAAAGAGCAGGGAAACCCGTCCATGAAACGATTTCCGTTTCGTAATCCATAAACTGATCGTTAAAAACCCAGCCGGCAACGGAAAGGCCGCGCTGCCGGCACACGGCTGCAGTGAGCAGGGAATGGTTTATACTGCCCAGATAATTGCGGCTGACCAGGATCAGTTTCGCATCCAGTTTTTTAACCAGGTCGATTACAAATTCGGAATCATTGAGCGGAACCAGCAGGCCGCCAGCTCCTTCAATGATCAGCGGCCGGTTGGTTTTCAGCCGGTCGCAGGCACTCACTATGTTGATGGTATCCAGACGGATGTTTTCTTCCCGGGCGGCGATGTGCGGAGAAGCGGGCATTTTCAGCCGGTAAGTTTCCGGATGAATGACCGATTGGCTGTTGCTGATGAGGGACCTGATGGTTTGGCTATCAGTACCTCCTTCCAAACCAGCCTGGACCGGTTTCCAATAGTCCGCCCGCAGTATTTCCGTGAGTACTGCACTTATAAAGGTCTTGCCGATGCCCGTTCCAATACCGCTGATAAACAAGGGTTGCATTAAAGCCTATTGATGAAGATGGAAAAAAATGTGGTTCCGTAATGACGTTCCTCGGCGAACAAAGGATGATTTTCATAGTGGTTCCTGGGGGTATGTTCCAGTACGAACCAGCCATTTTCCTTTAGCAGATTTTTCTGTACGATGATCTCCGGGATCCGGTCGATGGTATCCAGGGCATAGGGCGGACCCGCAAAAATAAAATCGTACTGATCCCCGGTTATTTTCAGGAACCGGAAAACATCCGAACGGAATACCCTCAGGTTGGTCAATCCCAGTTTTTCAGCGGTTTCCCTGATGAACATTTCCATCGCCTGATTTTTTTCCACTATGCTGAGATCTCCGGCGCCGCGGGAAGCCAGTTCAAAACTGATGCTGCCGGTGCCTCCAAACAGGTCAAGGGTTTTCATACCTTCTATTCCGCGGTTGGACTGGATGATGTTAAATAGGCCCTCCTTGGCAATGTCCGTCGTGGGGCGGGTAAGCGGCATTTTGGCCGGTGGATTTATTCTTCGTCCTCCCAGCGCTCCTCCGATTATACGCATATCGTCATTTTCAGCAGCGAGGAGAAAAAATGATGGGGATATTGCAGCAATTCATCTGAGATCCGGATGCTGTCTTCCATACTGTCGAAACGGATATTTAAAAAATACTGTTCCAGTTCCTCGAAGAGAGCGGATTTTTTT
This sequence comes from Chitinophagaceae bacterium, assembly GCA_041691395.1. Taxonomy (GTDB): domain Bacteria; phylum Bacteroidota; class Bacteroidia; order Chitinophagales; family Chitinophagaceae; genus Puia. The sequence goes on along the minus strand of JBEPUT010000014.1, from coordinate 32,773 downwards.
TCGATCAGGCCCGAGAGCTCAACCATGATCTGATCACGGTTCATGCCCAGCTGATGACAACAATTCAGCAGGTTAAATAAAACGTCCTTGGCATCCAGATAGGGGAAATGCTGAATTAGTTGCAACCGGCCGGCCTTGCAGACCATCACCTTGATCTGATCGGCATAGAAGAAAACCTTCAGAAATAAAGGTTCTTCTCTGGCCGTAAACATTTTAAAACATTTCAGCTGAAGGCTGTAAAAATGCCAGTATCGCGCATTCGGAAATTTATCCTGCATCAGATAATGGAGGTTTACCGGAACACGGTAAACATTGTGGAATTCAAACCAGGGCACTTTTTCATCCAGTACCAGGTCCTTGTTAAGATCCCCGTAAATCAGACTGGTGACCGGCCGGCAGCTGTCGTCAGAAAAATATTTTTCGGGCACCAGATTGGATTCCGGAAAATTATACACCAGAAATACTTCATTGGCGGGATTTCCGGACAGGATCTGATCTTTTTCAATGATGCCTCTGGCCACTTCATCCGGGGAACCGTTTTTTTGCGTATTCCATTGAAACACTTTAATGGCTACAGGCCGCATACCCCGTACATTGAGGAGCACATAAATCAGGGAACTTGCGCCCACCTCAATCAGGAGGCGGCATTGCTCAGGATCCTCTGCTGCCGGATCGGCATTGTGAATGTCAAAATCTGGTCTGATTAGCATAAACGCAGGGCAATAATACTACAATTATACGACTGAATTACCAGCCGGAAACACCGGACCGGATTTGAGGGTAACCGATTTATTGCCAGTCTTTGAGTAAAACCCTGGCTGTGGCTTTAACCCGGGTGTCATCATAAATCATGCTGGGGAGAGTGAGTACGGTGTGGAGTTCTTCCACCGCTTTTTCCTTATTATTATCCCGGTGATAGGCCCGGGCGAGTTCCAGGTAATTGAGCAGGAACGCGGGGTTGAGGGAACTGCTTTTTTCAAAATAATAAATCGACTGTTTTAAACTGGCTGCGGGAAGTCCGCCGTAAATGAGCTTGGCAATGGCCTTTTCCGCTACGTTCATGTTACTCACCTCAAAGTTCCACTTACCCAATACATGATAGGGTTTGAAATTAGATGGGTCCAGCCGGATCGAAATTTCCGCATATTTTTTGATATCCCGGGCCAATTCAATTCGTTCCCTTGTTCCGGCAATCAGGGACAGTCTTCCAAGGGCAAGCGACATCACGAAATTGGCCTCTGAGGAATTGGGATCCACGCGGAGTGCGGCCGAAGCGTAATTTTTTGCGGCCACAAAATATTGCTGCATCTTATCTTTCCCTGTTTGCCTGGCGCCGATCCGGCTGGACAGTTCACTGCATTTGCACAGGGCGGTAAGGTTGTTGGGCTGGATCCTGAGTATTTCAGCATATTTCAGAAAGGCCTCATTTTCGTGAAAGGAAGACTCCTGTTGCCGGGCCTCTTTCAATAACGGATTCAGGTCTTGTGATCGTAAAATAGCAGGAAGGGCAAAAAACAGTAAGAAAGAAAAGATTCGAATCATACATTATTCCTTAAACACCCGGTGCATCGTTACCCCTGCTTTCCCGAGAAAATTTTCTATGGGAGCCTGAAGCTTATAAATGCTGATCCTGATTTCATAAACAGCCGGATAATGAAATTTAATCATTAAGATAATATCCTGGCAGATCTTCTCCAAAAGAAAAACGGGGTTGAGAACTTTTTGTTTCACAATCCCGTACAAATTAACATAACTGATGGTATCTTCTGTGCTTTCGAATGCAGATTCCTTTTCGGGGAAAGACACGCTGAGATTTACTTCAAAGGTATTCATCACCTTTCGTTCTTCTGCGTAGATGCCATGGTGCGCATGAAAGATCAGGTTCTGCAGTTCAATGGTTAACATGGAGTCAGTTGGTTTTGGGTTTCATGGAAAGATATCTTTCCGCATCCAGCGCGGCCATACATCCGCTGCCTGCCGCGGTTACAGCCTGCCGGTAAACCCGGTCCTGCACGTCACCGGCGGCAAATATCCCTTCGATATTGGTTTTTGAAGTGCCGGGAATGGTCTGGATATAACCGGTTTCATCCATATTCAGCCAGCCCTTGAAAATGGCCGAATTCGGCTCATGCCCGATGGCCACAAAAAATCCTTTTACGGGGATGTCCTGTTCCGTTCCGTTATTAATATCCTTTACTTTCACGCCGTGAACATGGGTATCGCCCAGCACTTCTGCCACCTCCGTGTTCCAGTATAACTGGATATTCGGAGTCTCTTTCACGCGTTGCTGCATGACCTGGGACGCACGCATCGCATTGCGGCGAATGAACATGTGCACCTTGGGAGAAAGTTTTGAAAGATACAATGCCTCTTCCGCGGCGGTATCCCCGGCTCCGGTAATGGCCACTTCTTTTCCTTTAAAAAAAAACCCGTCACAGACCGCACAGGCACTTACGCCATAACCATTGAGTCTTTGCTCACTTTCCAGGCCGAGCCATTTGGCGGAGGCGCCGGTAGCAATGATCACCGAATCCGCTTCGATCAGTTTCTCCTCATCGATCCATACTTTAAAAGGTTGTTTTGAAAAATCCACTTTGGTGGCCAGGCCAAAACGGATATCAGCCCCCATGCGGACGGCCTGTTTTTCAAATTCAACCATCATTTCTGGTCCCTGCACCCCTTGCGGGTATCCCGGATAATTTTCCACTTCGGTGGTAATGGTCAGCTGGCCGCCAGGCTGTATGCCCTGATACAATACGGGTTTCAGGTTGGCTCGTGCCGTGTAAATGGCGGCGGAATAGCCTGCAGGTCCCGATCCGATGATCAAACAGTGAACTCTTTCTGATGATTTATTTTCCATAATGTGTGATGCAGATCCCGGTTAATTAGGTTGACAAAATTAATTGTAAAAGTTCTATTGAATAATCAGGCTGCTATACTGCGCCTCATATCCCCCGAAATATCCCAGCGCGCCATTGGAAATATTGGATAACACCTGAATGGGCGAAGAAAATGGATTCCCGATGCTTTGGTAATTGTATTCCATCGTTCGCCAGAAATCGTAGGTCGCTTTATCTATGTTAGCCAGTTTCACCTGAACGGTGTCTCCTTTGTTAAAAAACGAATAATCGTCGAAATTAACGGTCAGGTTCCTGTCCACACCCCGGTCCACATCCACCGTGTAAACGGTACCGTCGGTAATCTGATCGTCAAAAACAGATTGAAGGCCGGGATAAAAGGGTCCGTAATTGACACTGGTATAATACCGGGTATAATCGCCGAGGCCCGGAGGATCCACGATGCGCGCCTTTACAACCACCTGGCTGGAATCATCGCTTTCGGGCGCCGGAATCCACCATAAGCTGTCGATTCGTTTAGTCATTTCAGGAATGGTTGTGCTTGACGTGTACGTTTTGTTGCCCACGGTAATTTCCAGGTGATACCGATGACCCGGTGAACCAACAAATTTCTGGCTGGTATCTCCGGCCCGGAAAGAATAGTAATAGATCATCATGCCCGTGCTGTCACTCAGCAGGCTGTCTTCTTTCAAGCGGGCCGTGATGCTGCCGTTGGACATGCTTACTTTTGCCAGGTGAACAAAGGATTTGGCCAGAGCCGCCGCATCAATCCGGCTGAAATAAGAAATGCTGTTGGAAAGATATATAACCGGGAACTGCCCGTTTTCGATGGAACCATCCACCACCAGGTCTGTACTCGAGGGCTGCAATTTGATAGAAATGTTCTTTTCACAGGAGGAAAAGACAATCAGCAGGACCAGGATAAAGAAAGAAAACCGCAGCATAACGCAAATGTAAACGGAATGAAAACAAAAAAAGTCCCGGAGGCCGGGACTTAAATTACGTATAAAAGACTTGAATTAACCGAGATAAGCCTTGAGGGCGCTGCTGTAACGTGCTTTCTGCAGGCGTTTGATGGCCCTTTCCTTGATCTGGCGGATTCTTTCCTTGGTGAGGTCGTATTTCTGTCCGATCTGTTCAATGGTCACCCCATTTTCACCATCCAGGCCGAAATAGGCATTTACAATTTCAGCTTCGCGGGGACTCAGTGATTTCAGTACCCGGCGGATCTCTGCCCGCAGGGAATCCTTCATCACATCGTCATCTGTGTCATCCCCACCTTCCAGCAGGTCGCCCATGGCTACGTCTTCTGCTTCGTGAACAGGTGCATCCAGGGAGCTGTGACGGGTATTGCTCTGGAAAATATTATTGATTTCAGTTTCGCTCATTTCCAGGAGTTCGGCGAGTTCCTCGGTGCTGGGTTCGCGCTCGTGCTCCTGTTCAAAAGCCATATAGGCCTTGTTGGCCTTATTATAAGTGCCAATCTTGTTCTGTGGCAGGCGGACAAGACGTCCCTGTTCAGCCAGGGCCTGCAGGATGGACTGACGGATCCACCAAACGGCATAAGAGATAAATTTAAACCCCTTGGTTTCATCAAAACGCTGGGCAGCCTTGATCAGGCCCAGGTTACCTTCATTGATGAGGTCACTCAGGGAAAGTCCCTGGTGCTGATATTGTTTTGCCACGGACACCACAAAACGCAGGTTGGACTGAGCCAATTTATCCAGCGCCTTCTGATCTCCCATCTTAATCCGTTGAGCCAGAATGGTTTCCTCTTCCGGCGTGATCATGGAGATCTTTGAAATTTCCTGTAAATACTTTTCTACCGCCTGCGAGTCGCGGTTTGTAATCTGCGTTGCAATTTTAAGTTGCCTCATATTGAATAATAAATTATTGTGACAAATGTCTTTGTCGGGTACAAATCAAGCTTATAACAATGCTGATCGCGGAAATGTTGAAAAGGGGTATGATTAAGTAGAATACTGCTGTATCCTGACACGAAAGTAATACCCATTCGCGGAACTTCATAGCGTTTGCCCCGTTAAAAAATAAAAATTTGGTTAAACTAATAACTTAGTTATACATTTGACGTATAAACTAAATATTTAGTTATAACAGATCAGGGGGGCGCTTCCCGCAAAAACCGTCATCTGAACATTTAAAAAAGCATGTATGGCAAACTACAGCAAATCCCTTACCAAGTCCGAAGAACAGGTGATGCAAGTGCTCTGGAAACTGGGAAAAGGCTTTCTGAAAGAGATCATCGAAGCCACACCGGAACCCAAACCGCATTCCAATACCACCGCCACCATCCTGAAGATCCTGGTGGAGAAAGGGTTCGTGGAATACAATGTGCATGGCCGTAATAACCTGTACAAACCCCTGATCGGACGCACAGAATACGGCAAGAAAACAGCCAACCAGTTGATCAAGGGTTATTTTGAAGGTTCCCCCGCGCGCCTCGTGTCGCACTTTATCAGCGACAACAAACTCAGCGAAGCCGATCTCGAACAGCTGCTCCAGCAAATTCAGACAGCCAAAAACAATAAGCCATGACCATCATCCTGTATCTGATCAAAACCATTCTGATCTCAGGATTATTGCTCGGATACTATTGGCTTTTCCTGAGAAACAAATCCTTTCACCGGTACAACCGGTACTTCCTCTTGGGCATACCCGTCATCAGTCTTGTTTTTCCAGTTCTTCATTTCGGCCTGCCCCGCCTATGGAATCAACAGATCACGACAGGCCCTGTCCATTTACTCGGAGTTGCCAATGGAGGCCTGGAAGAAGCGGTTACCATTTATGCGGGAAGAGGATTCTGGAAGGGCGTGCCCTGGGAGACCGGCCTGCTAGCGATTGTATCTGCAGTTTCCCTGTTTCTTTTGGTCCGGTTATCGCGCACCCTTTGGAATATCCGACTGCTTTGCCGGAATAATCCCTGCTATTCGCTGCAGGGCGCCAGGGTTTATTTCATTCGGCAGGAAGGAACGCCATTTTCCTTTTTTAACCACGTCTTCTGGAATAACGAGCAGGATCTGGAAAGTTCCGAAGGACGGCAAATCTTAAAACATGAGCTGTTGCATGTGAAGCAAATGCATTCCCTGGATATCCTGATTCTCGAAATGATCCGGATATGTTGCTGGATCAATCCTTTTATCCATTTAATCCTCGTGGAGATCCGGGCGGTTCACGAGTTCGAGGCCGATGCACACGCTGCATCAGACAGAGACCTGCTGGATTACGCCGAATTACTCCTCGAAAACATCAGCGGGCCCAAATCCCAGTCGCTGGTTCACCCATTTTTTCAAAAACAAATTAAAAGAAGAATCAACATGATTACCATCCGCAGCAAAAAAATCAGGAACAGCCTGACCGGCAGAATGATGATCCTGCCTGTGATCACATTGCTCCTCGCCCTGTTTGCATTTAAAATTACCCGTCATCCGCTGCACCTGCTGTCCGTTGAAAATCATATCCGGGTTGTAGTGGATGCCGGCCACGGGGGTACTTATCCGGGAATTACATCAAATGGTATCCGTGAAAAAGATCTTAACCTGCAAATCGCGAAAAAAATTCAGCAATTGGCGAAAGATTTCCAGATTGACATAATCATGACAAGGGAAGATGACGATCTTCCGGGCCGTTTCAACAACCTTCATGACGACCTGCAATACCGCGCAAGCCTGGCTGTGAAAACAAATGCCGATCTCTTCGTTTCCATACATAGCAATTCAAATGACGGGGAAAAGCCGGAGGCAGGATTTGAAATTTATGTGCCCGAAAAAACAAGCCCCGTATATCCCGGATCAGTAAAACTGGGATCTGCTATAACAGAATATATCGGGAAGGACTATGCTGTTGCACCCGAATTAAAACAAAGGGAAAAAGGCATTTTGGTACTTAACCAGGCAACGGTGCCTGCCGTAATGATCTTATGTGGCAATCTGGAAAAAAAATCTGATTTCGATTTTATTATGGACTACAAAAACCAGGAAAAGATTGCCCGGGATATCCTGAAGGGGATCACATTATTTTCACAGCAAACCACCAGTCATCCATATGGTTCCACCGGTCAGGTGGGTTCATTAAACCCGCTGCCTCCTGATAAACAGGATCAGACAACAGATGATATCAGGAAGTCCCGGAAGAACTCAGACAGCGCAAGCCAGACCGGTCCGCCCTTCACCAAAGTTGAATTCGAAGCGGAATATCCCGGAGGTGCCCGAGCCTGGTCCAAATATCTGCAGCAAAATCTGAAGTATCCCGACGAGGCGGCTAAAAATGAGATACAGGGAACCGTCCTGGTTCAGTTCATTGTGGAAAAGGATGGAACCGTCAGCAATATCACCATCATCAGCGGACCCGATGTGCTAAAAGCAGAGTCCATCCGCATAATCCGGGACAGCGGGAAATGGAAGCCGGCAAAACAAAACCGGCACATTGTCCGGTCTTACCACCGGCAGCCGATCCACTATGTACTGGAACATCAGTAGCCGATTGTATTCTTCCCGGTATCAATCAGCAATTCCTTTTTCGCAGCTGCCTCCACCCTGCCGATCACTCTGGCCTCTATGCCGAAGGACAGGATCACATCCAGGAGCGCGGTAACGGAAGATGGATCAGTATAAATTTCCAGGCGCTGCCCCATGTTGAACACCTGGTACATCTCACGGTCATCCGCACCTGAAGATTCCCGGATGATGCGGAAGATGGCCGGCGGTTCAAAAAGATTATCCTTGATGATTTTAAAAGGCTTTGGTAAATATTTCAGGCACTTGGTCTGGCCGCCGCCACTGCTGTGTATCATTCCGTGTATCCCGTCAAAATGCATTTCCAGCAAGGCTTTTACAACCGGGGCATAAGTACGGGTGGGGCTCAGCAATAACTTGCCGATTGTTTGCATTTTCCCCGTCTCCGTTTTTATTTCGTCGGTCAGTTTATAACTGCCCGTGTAAACCACTTCTTTTTCGAGATGGGGGTCAAAGGATTCCGGATAGTTCTGACCGTACACGTCACTCAATACATCATGTCTGGCGCTGGTCAGACCGTTGCTGCCGATTCCGCTGTTGTATTCCTTTTCATAATTCGCTTTTCCGCTGCTGGACAGGCCGATGATCACATCCCCTGCTGCAATCTTTTCATTGCTGATAATGCGTGACCGGAGCCAGCGGGCTGCCATCGTACCGTTAACCGCAATGGTTCTGGCCAGATCCCCGACGTCGGCTGTTTCGCCGCCGAGGTATTCAATGTTCACCCCATGCGTTCTTAATTCATCGAAGAAAATCTGTGTGCCACCAATCAGCGCCGTAAGCACCTCTCCGGGAATCAGCATCTTATTGCGGTCGATCGTGGATGAAAACAGCAGGTTATCATAAATACCGACACAAAGCAGGTCATCCAGATTCATGGCTATGGCATCCCGGGCTATACCCTCCCAAACAGATACATCTCCGGTTTCTTTCCAGTACAGGTATGCAAGAATGCTTTTGGTGCCGGCCCCGTCGGCATGCATCAGGTTCACCCATTCCTTGTCCCGGCCCAGAAAGTCAGGATAAATCTTACAAAAAGCAAAGGGAAACAAACCCTGATCCAGGGTAGAGATTGCCTGGTGTACATCTTCTTTCTGAGCAGAAACGCCACGCCGGGTGTATAGGGACATGCAGAGAATGGTTTTTAACCCCCAAAGCTAATCGAAAGCCAACAGCCGATAAACCAAAAAGGAAAAATTCTAAGTGGTAAGGGGCGTTTTTATAAATTCGCATCACATTTTATCCATGCAGGTCTACCGGAACACAGACGTTTTACCCTTATTTCGCAATGCCGTACTCACGATCGGAACATTTGACGGTGTCCATACGGGCCACCAGCAGGTGATTGCCCAAATGAGAAAGGAAGCCGCGCAAATTCAGGGCGAGACAGTGATCATCACTTTTGATCCGCATCCCCGCACGGTGCTCAATGCCGCTTCCGGCATCAGGCTGCTCAATACAACGGAAGAAAAAACAGAACTGCTGTCAGAAAAGGGAATAGACATTCTCGTGATCGTCCCCTTCACCGAAGCATTCGCTCAGTTGTCGGCGGAGGATTACATTGGCCGGTTCCTGGTCCGGAACTTTCACCCGAATACCATCATCATCGGATACGATCACCATTTTGGCAAAGGCAGAACGGGCAATTATGAATTGCTGAAGAAATCATCTGAAATCCATCACTTCCGCTTAAAGGAGATCCCCGCGCACGTGCTTGATTCCATTTCCGTCAGTTCTACGCGTATCCGGCAAGCCATCTCCGCCGGAAGTATGGACATTGCCAATACCCTGCTGGGATATACTTACTTTTTCAGCGGAACCGTGATAGAAGGCAATAAGCTGGGAAGAACGATCGGATACCCCACGGCCAACCTCCGGGTCAACGATCCTTATAAGTTGATTCCAGGCGATGCTGTTTATGCTGTCGATGCAGCGGTCAGCGACGAACCCGGCATCCGGCTGAAAGGCATGATGAATATCGGCTACCGTCCAACGGTTGACGGCAGTAAAAAAATGATTGAAGTCAATCTCTTTGATTTTGATGGACAGATCTACGGGAAAACCCTCAAGGTATTCGTGAAGAAATATCTCCGTGCGGAACAACGTTTCAGCGGCCTGGATGCACTGAAGGAACAGTTGGGGGTTGACCGGAAGGAGGCATTGATGTGCTGACATTTTCACCTTCCCACACCAACTCAAATTATTTTAACAATCAGCTCCTTGAGCAGCGAAGCATCCTCCGTGGACACCGCGTTCACCCCAACACTTTTCAGATTATAGGCATGAAGCAGCAGGATTGTGTTCTCAATGCCCGGCAAACCGTAGTTGCGGGCCGCGAGTAAATAGTCTTTAACAAAGAAAGGATTAACACCCAACGCGGAAGCCACCGTTTTTTCATCCCGGTCCGGCAGTCCGAACAACATATACACCTTGCTGAAAAAATTATAGAGGGCCGGAAGCACCAGCTGGATTGGGGCTGCCTTGGGATTGCCCTGAAAATATTGGACGATCCGGAAGGCTTTAGCCAGATCCTTTTTGGCGAGGGCGTCCTGCAGTTCAAAAGCATTGTATTCTTTACTAACACCGACAAAAGTTTCGATATCCTCTTCAGTGATCGTTTTGCGTCCGCCCAGGTTAATGGCCATTTTATCCATTTCACTGTTGATGCGCATCAGGTCGTTACCGATGTGATCGATCAATAAACTGAGTGCCCGGGGAGCCATGGAGAACCCTTTGGCTTGTGCCAGACCCGCGATCCATTCGGGGATCTGGTTATCATACATCTTTTTGGTGGACAGCAATTCGCCCTTTTCTTTTAAGAGCTTTGACAGTTTACTGCGACCGTCAACCTTTTTATCCTTATAGGATACAACCAATATCGTAGAATCCAGGGGGTGCTGAATATAAGGTTCCAGTTTGGCTATATCCCGCATTTGCTGAGCTTCTTTCAACAGTACCACCTGGCGCTCCGCAAACATCGGATAGCGCATGCAGGCATTAACCACCGCGGCCCAGTCGGCATCTTTACCATAAAACACCGATTGGTTGAATGCCTTTTCTGATTCAGGCAACAGATGCTGCTCTGCATAATCCATCACCTGGTTGATGAAGAACGGCTCCTCGCCTTCCAGCCAGTAAATGGGTTTATAGATCTTTTTTTTCCAATCGTGTATAATTTGTTCTGCAGACAACAGATTACGGATTTAATGCACAAGATATTCCTTAATGAAATAGAAGCCATACAAGCCGGAGGTTACGTTTCTCTCATTGGCGGTTACCAAGTAAATCAGCCTGAAAAATAACCTAAAGGCCTGGAAATGCGCTTGAAATAAGGGAAAAATGAAATTGGCACGATTTTAGACAAATCCCACACTGGAAACAGACCTAAACCTAAGTTTCCCGTATAAAAATCACATTTACTCAAAAAAAAGAACAAACCATGAGCACAACCAATTATCCATCAGCGACTCCCCAAAGTCAGCCTCCGAGAAAAGATTTTAAAAATCTTGTCATCGGTCTGCTTGCTGCCGGATTTCTCGGAACCTGGGGCTATTTGCTTTGGAACAACAACAAACAGGAACAGGTTCAGCAAAACCAGCAAACCCAGATCGCCAAGGTGACTGACGAAAAAGGAACCCTGCAGAAAAATTTCGACGATGCACTGGTTCGTCTGGATTCCCTGACCGGTACCAACAACCGCCTAAATACACAACTGACAGGAGCCAATTCTGATATTGCTAAAAAGAAAGCTGAAATCAGAACCATCCTCGGAAAAAGAAATGCTTCCCAGGCTGAACTGAACAGAGCAAAATCCCTGATCAATGAGCTGAACGGCAAGATCTCCGATTTGCAAAAACAGGTTGCTGATCTCACCACGGCCAACACACAGCTGACTGCTGATAAAACCCAGCTTTCAGCCGATAAGGAAAAACTCACGTCTGATCTGCAGACTACAACTACTGCAAAAGAAGACCTGGAAAAGAAAGTAGATATCGCTTCTACGCTGAATGCTTCCAATATTGCCGTAACCCCGGTTCACGACAGGAAGAACGGTAAAGAAAAGGTGACTACTACAGCAAAACGGGTTGACAAACTAATCATCTCCTTTGATGTAAATAACCGCATCGCGCAGAATGGCCAGACTGATGTATATGTATGCATTACTGGTCCTGATGGCAAGCCCATTTCTGTACCTGCTCTGGGTTCAGGAACATTTGCCAGCCGCGATGAAGGCGACAAGATTTTCACTGCCAAGGTGCCTGTTGATATCGAAGCAGGTAAAACCAAGTCAGTACAGTTCGCCTGGAAACAAAACAGCGAATTCCAGAAAGGAAATTACAAGATCGAAATCTACCACAATGGTTTCAAGATAGGCGAAGGTGTGAGGGAGTTGAAGAAAGGCGGTTTATTTAGCTAGGTTAAGGTTCTCATTTATATACAGCCGGAAGTTCAGTAATGGGCTTCCGGCTTTTTATTTTGCAGGCATTCTCTCATCAGACCGTTTTTTAAATGTAAAATGTAAGAAATTTCTGATTTTTACGTTATTAGCCTCTAATCCGTCTCCACCGGCATTTCTTCAGAACCCTAACCAAAAAATTGCTGATGAGATTTTTTATCCTGTTTCTTGCTGTCATTGCTTTTTGTTCCTCCTCCTACGCGCAAAAGCGTTGCCCCCAGTATTCCAGACTCTATACCTTTTACAAGGGAAACGAACCCAGGCTCTTTATGGATGCGCTCGGACGTCATCCCGAATTCCCCTTCTTACAAAGAATACACGGCGTCACCAGTCCTGAACTTTTCATCAGCGCCATCCGGGATACGGCAAAACAACGGAAATACGCCCGCGAATTCAAGGCTTTCGACCTGCTGTTACGAAACTCCGGTTTCACCCATGGGTACAAGGACCTGCATGTAAAAAGCGTGACCAAAGTGTATGTTCGCCCCGGCACCATCGGCAACCTGGGATTCTATAACAATGAAAAGGATGTGATCAACTATGAATATGTTATTCTGAGCCCGGCCGGTGAATCTCCTGCGGGCACATCCGCCTGGAAGCTGACGAATGCCTCCGGATGCTTTCTGTACATCCTGCATAGCTGCGGCAATGGATGGTATCCCAATGATGAGGCCAACGGTTCCGGAGCAGGGCATGACGCGACTGCCAGTGACAACAGCTGTAAAACGGTTACAGTGCAGGCGAAAATTCAGGTTCCGGAACAGAAAAAAGATTCCATCCAAAGACCTGTGTTGCTGAGTATGAAACATTACGAAGCCACCCTCACGGAATCACACAGGAGGAGAGTACCGTACGACACCCTGGTGAGATTGGTACGGCAAAAAGACACTACCCTATCCATAAGGGATAAAAATATTCTCCCCTGGAAACTGGAATGGAATGATCAGTTGCAGCAGATCCGGGTTTGCCGTGATACCAGCATTCAGCTGAACATTCCGACGCTGGCAGATTCCACGGCTCAAACGGACAGCAAAACGCCGATAAGATTTACACTGGCCGATACGGTTTATAAAAAAGAGGAACCCCCCATCGAAAATACCTGCGACACCAAATGGGAGATCGCCGTGGATGCCGGCAAATCCGTGAATACGGTTCCTCGGTTGAATGATCCCATACAGCATACTCAAACCAATGGAGGGCACCTCAGCGCCGAACTGGCCATTTCCAGGATATTCAGCCCCTGGTTCCAACTTGGTGTTTCAGCATCTTATATTGTGCTTTCTTACCAGGATGATATCCTGTATCCGGGTACTACGCCGGGTACCTATAATTCAGTTTTCCTGGCAAAACCCATTATACCCGTTCAGTTATTCGGAAAATTCACCATCGGTAAACCCATCGGTTTTCAATCCAATGTTTCTCTTTCCTTTGGCTATTCCATTCCGACCAACGGCAAAATTGAAAATGTGGGAACCACACTCAGTACAACGCCCAATATGAAGGGCGACTTTACCGCAGGTCTCAAACTGGGCGTAGCCTATTTCTTTTCCTGCCATGTGGGTGTAAGCGTGTCCTTTACCGGACAGTATTTTAATAACCGCGGAGACCTGATGAATTACAATATCTGGGCGTTGCCGGTGAGTGCCGGTCTGAGGGTGCGTCTGTAAACCAGTTTGACCTAAAGAAAGAATTCTTCAAACCACTTTTTATTTATCAGGAGCGGGATCAGCAGGGCGTTGATGCTCATCACGATCACAATACCAGACATAAGGCCCTTGAAATCACGTGCGTACCTTGGATTTTCAGAACGCTGTGATCCCGCGATAAGCCAAAGCACGATGATGATCAGCAGGATCATGGCAACCAAGTAAATGGTCTTTCCGCTGGCGGATATTTTATTGGTGAAAAAATAAAATAAGCCAATGGCCAGAAATATCAGGTTGATGGCAAAGATGATGCTGGACACGTTGACGATGTCTGACAGCGGATAATTTGTGGAAAAGCGGAAGATAATATTATAAAACAAACAGATGATGGTGGAAACCAATCCGCCGAATAGGCCCGCCATCAATGATTTGGATAAGGAGGTACGCTGGTCGTAACTGTTCATGTTCTTTCAATTTGTTGTTTTATCTGCGCAAAACAAAGGACTGCCCGCCGCAGGACAGGCAAATTTAGGCATTCAGGAAATAATTAAAAGGGAAACCTGGTTATTTTTTATCCGGGGCGCTCCATGGTGATCCACCCGCAAACTCAAAACAGGACATACCCGAAAAACCGCTGTTCCGGATAACAAACAAACTGCCGGCCAGGGGCTGCTTCTCCAATTCCTTCTCTGTCAGTTCAACCCTGGCGGATGTAACATACAGATCGTCACCATGATCACCGCCAAATGTGCAGGACGTAACTTTTGAAACAGGCATGATCAGCTCGTCTATTTTTTTTCCCGCATCGGGATCCCAGCGGCTTAACTTCCATCCGCCCCAATGGGCAATCCAAAGCATGCCTTCCCCGTCAATGGTCATGCCGTCCGGACTGCCCTCTTCTTTGAAAATTTCAATGATGCGTTTTTTGTCCGAGATATTTCCAGTCACCTCATCATAGGTATAAGACACCACTTCCTGACTGGGAGAGTCAATATAATACAAGGTATGACGATCCAAACTCCAGGCCATTCCATTGGAAACGGTTACTCCGCTTATTTTCTTTTGAATGGAAAAATGGTCATCCATACTGTACACGTTGCCTGCAGGCGAATCCTCACTCAGGGGCATGGTGCCTGCCCAGAACCTGCCCGCCGGATCACATTTACCATCATTAAACCGGTTGCCGAGTACATCCGCTTCGGGATCCGCGATCATCTCTACCTCAGCGGTCTGGCGGTTAATGAAACCCAGGCCATGTTGCAGGGCAGCCACATAATGTCCGTTTTTCTCCGGCGCGATTGCGCCAACCATCTGACGCACGGATATCGTATTCCGTTTCTTCTGCACCACATCGTATTCATGGATTTCGCCATTCAGGATATCCACCCAGCAAATTTTTTTTTCACGGCCATTCCATACAGGGCCTTCTCCCAGCAGACAGCTATGATCACAAACCAATTCTACTTTCATACATTGTGGTTAACGGAATTTGATTGATTCATCTTAATAGGGAGAAGGACTGACCGAGGTCCAGCCCCCGTCAATCACCAGGCTTTGACCAGTAATGTGTCTTGCTTCTTCAGAAACTAAAAAAAGGGCGGCATGGGCTATGTCTGAAGAATGAGCGGGACGGCCCATCGGCGTAATGGCCGACCAGGTCTTTTCGTATCCGCTGTCTTCCATGGTTCTTTCCGTCAAGGTGGCACCGGGAGCAATGGCATTCACATTAATCTTATGGGGCGAAAGTTCAACCACCAGGTTCTTTGCCAGCATTTCCAGAGCAGCCTTGGTCATCCCGTAAGCCGCCAGGTTTTTATGTGCCTGATGTCCGGTAACGGAAGACATGAATAGCAACGAGCCGCCTGTTCCCTGACTGATCATTTGATTCGCGGCGGCCTGGGCCAGAAAAAAACTTCCACCGAGATTAACCTGGAGCACCCGGAAAAAAGATTCCGGAGGATACGTGAGGAAATCTCCAAATAAAGTAATGCCCGCATTGGCCATTACGATATCCAGTTTACCATATCCGGACACGGCCGCTGACACCATTTTCTGAATAAAGGAAAGATCCCCGGAATCACCGGCCATGGCCAGGCACTCTCCACCGGTTTCTTTGCGGATGCGGTCCGTAGCCGATGCAGCCAGCGCCGGATCCACATCATTCAGTATAACGCGGGCACCTGCTGCAGCCAGTTGCCTGACCATCTCAAATCCAATGCCCTGTCCTGCCCCGGTAACCAGGGCGACTTTCCCGGTAAATTTGTTGTTTGGCATAAACCGCTGATGATATTTTTAATGAGAATCTTTTACTACCGCACTGCCGCTACCCCCTTTCAGAAAATCGAAGTCGGCACCCAGGTTTGCCTGTTCCACATGCTGCTGATAAAGCCAGGTATATCCACGGACTGATGCTTGGGCCGTGTATTTCAGTTTCTTTTTCCTTTCTCCGATTTCCTGATCCGAAAGTTCCAGCTCTAAGGTTTTATTCAGCACATCCAGACGTATCAGGTCACCATCCTGCACAATGGCCAGCGCACCACCGGCAAAGGCTTCCGGCGACACATGCAGGATCACCGTTCCGAATCCGGTTCCGCTCATCCTGCCATCGGATATGCGTACCATATCGGTGATTCCTTTTATCAATAATTTTTTTGGCAGGGACAGATTGCCGACCTCCGGCATGCCGGGATATCCCTTCGGTCCTACATTTTTCAACACCAGTATGCAATTTTCATCCACATCAAGATCCGGATCATCAATCCTTGCCTTATAATCTTCTATATTCTCAAACACAACGGCCCTGCCTGCATGCTGCAACAAGCTGGCGCTGGCCGCGGACGGTTTGATGACCGCCCCATCTGCACAAAGATTACCCTTCAGCACACTGATTCCCGAAACCAAATTAAAAGGGTTGCTGACAGTTGAAATCACATCGCGGTTATAACAGACACTGTTTTCGTACTGCTCCGAAATGGGTTTACCGCTAACGGTAATAGCCTCCCCGTGTAAAAAAGAAGTGAGCTCCTTCATCACGGCCGGAATACCACCGGCATAATAGAGGTCCTCCATAAAATATTTCCCGGAAGGCTGCAGGTTGGCAATCAGCGGGATTTTTTTGGCATGGGTATCAAAATCATCCATGGTCAGCGGCACTCCGATACGACCCGCTATGGCCAGCAAATGAATGATGAAATTGGTCGAGCCCCCAATGGCTGCATTAGTAATGATGGCGTTTTCAAATGCGGAGCGGGTGAGGATGGCCGATAGCTTCAGATCTTCTTTTACCATCTCCACGATCCGCATGCCGGATAAATGAGCCAGTACTTTCCGACGGGAATCGGCAGCGGGTATGGCTGCGTTCTCCGCCAGGGATAATCCCAGCGCCTCCGTCATGGAAGCCATGGTGGAGGCGGTGCCCATAACGGCGCAATGCCCGCGTGACCTCGCCATACAGGCCTCTGCGTCTTCAAAATCCTGTTGGGATATTTTCCCGGTCCGCTGGTCTTCCGCAAAACGCCAGAGATCGGAGGTGCCGATGTCTTTTCCCCTGAATTTACCGGTGAGCATGGCTCCCCCGGAAACAACAATGGACGGCAGGTCAACACTGCAGGCCCCCATCAGCAGTGCCGGCGTGGTTTTATCACATCCACAAAGCAGCACCACGCCATCCATCGGATTTGCCCGGATAGATTCTTCCACATCCATACTCACCAGGTTGCGGTAAAGCATGGCTGTGGGTTTGATCAGGGTTTCCCCCAGAGACATCACCGGAAATTCCACGGGAAAGCCACCGGCTTCATAGATGCCATGCTTTACGGACTCCGCCAGCTCCCGGAAATGGGCGTTGCAGGGGGTAAGTTCCGACCAGGTATTGCAGATGCCGATCACCGGTTTTCCATGAAATTCATGGGCTGGTATACCCTGGTTCTTCATCCAGGCACGATAAATAAATCCATCCTTTCCTGTTCGTCCGAACCAGTTGCTGCTTCTTAATTTCATCGGTGAAAATTTTAGCCAGCCCGTTATTGCTTATGGGCCGGTTTCCGGTAATGCTGGGAATTAAAGATAAGTCTTGCATCTGAAAACAGGACAAGCCACCCAGGGGATATGCGGTTACAAAAATAGCCGCAGCAAACGGCCTGTTGCGGCAGCCGTTCTGGTCAGGTCATCTGCCGTGGCCAGCATGGCCGTTGAAAGATCAGCGGGACCATGACCAATGGCCAGTAATGCATCAAAATAAGTATCCAGCGCCTTGTTTTTTTTCAACGGGATCTTCCCGGCAAGGGCAATCACCGGAATACCTTTTTGTTTTGCGCGGGATGCCACGCCGAAGGGGGCTTTCCCCCGGAGAGTCTGTTCATCCACACTGCCCTCCCCGGTGATGACCAGGTTGCTTTTATTTAAAGCCTCATCAAAACCATTTGACTCCAGAAAAAAATCGATTCCGCTTACGAGCGTGGCACCCAGCATTGCGTATAAACCGGCTGATGCGCCACCGGCGACACCAGCATAAGGTATCGCATTCATATCCCTGCCCGTTTGCCGGAACAACGTTTCCCGCAAACGGCTAAGTCCGGTTTCCAATTTTATTACGGCGTCTTCGGAAGCGCCTTTCTGCGGACCGAAAACGGTAGCCGCACCCTGATCACCCAACAACGGGTTATCCACATCACAGAGGATCACCAGGGCACAATTCCGGATCCGGTTGTCCAGCCCCGTTAGATCAACGGAAGACAGGCTAACCATCCTGTCAGGCCGGTCGGGGATCACCGTTCCGTCCGCAGTCAAAAAACGAATACCCAGGGCGCGCAATATACCCGCACCGCCATCCACCGTGGCGGAGCCACCCATACCCAGTATGATTTTCTGAACACCGGCATCCAATGCATGACGGATCATTTCACCGGTTCCCGCACTCGATGAAATCAACGGATTCAATTCATGGGTTTTCAGGAACTGGAGTCCGGATGCATCGGCCATTTCGATCACGGCAGTCTTTCCTTCGTCAATCAATCCAAACCCGGCTTTTATCTCCCGGCCGAGGGGATCATGGGCCTTTACCGAAACTACCCGCCCCCGTTGTTTTTTGATGATCAGCGCAGCCGTACCGTTACCGCCGTCGGCAACGGGAAAATTTTCATGGCTGAAGGAAAGTCCGCTTTGTTTCAGTCCGGTGAGGATGGCATCGGCTGCTTCTTCTGCAGTAAGACTATTTTTAAATGCATTGGGTGCAATGAGTATATGCATGATCCTACCGGTTAACCACGTTTACGGGCCTCCCTTCTTTAAATGCCTTCAGGTTGCCGACGGCCATATCCATTAATCTGGTCCTGGCTTCTTTGGTGGCCCAGGCTATATGCGGGGTGATGATGCAGTTTTTGGCTTTGAACAATGGATTATCTGCAGGCGGAGGTTCTGTGGAAAGCACATCCAGGCCGGCGCCTGCAATGGTTCCCTGGTTCAATGCATCGGCAAGGTCTTTTTCCACAATGATTGGCCCCCTGGATGTGTTGATCAGAAATGCGGTTTTCTTCATCCGTTGCAGACTTTCGCGATTGATGAGTCCTTCTGTTTCCGGGGACAAAGGACAATGTATACTCACCACATCTGATTTCTCCAGCAGTTCGGTTACGGTGGCCCAGGAAAAATTATTCCGGTGCGTCTGGTCCGTAGGATGTCTTTTGCTTCCGAGGATATTCATGCCGAATGCTGCGGCCACATCCGCTACCTGTTCACCGATATGTCCGAAACCAATGATGCCCATGGTTTTTCCGGACAGTTCGATCAGGGGAAAATCGCGGAAAGAAAAATCAGGAGATTGTGACCATTTTCCGGCCATTACCGAATCGCTGTGGCGCTGCACGTGGTGGCAAAGTTCCAGCAACAGGGCAAAAGTCAATTGCATCACCGAAGCGGTTCCATAAACCGGTATGTTTGAAACCGTGATGTTTTTTTTACGGGCGGTTTCAACATCGATAATATTAAAACCCGTAGCCAGTACACCGATGTACTTCAGACCGGGAAGATTTTCCATGTCCTCTTTTCTGACGGGTGCCTTATTGGTGAGCACCACTTCCGCGCCGGTACATCGTTCCACTGTTTTATCGTAGGGCGTCCGGTCGTAAACCAGCAGTTCACCCATTTGCTTTAATCCATCCCAACTCAGGTCCCCGGGATTGAGTGCATATCCGTCCAGAACAACAATCTTCATTAACCGCGTTTTAAAATCCTTTTAAGAATCCGCTAAGTTAACGAACAACTGTGTTTTTTACTTTGAAAATGAACCGGAAGTACTACTACTCCGACCTCAAACTATCGACCGGGTTGGCCAGCCCCGCTTTAATGGCCTGGAAACTAACAGTGAAAATGGCGATCAGCACAGCCGATAAACCGGCTGCAACAAAAATCCACCAGGAAATAGTGATGCGATATGCAAAATCCTGCAGCCATTTATTCATAAACCACCAGGCCAGCGGCCATGCAATGATGTTGGCGATGATAACGAGTTTCAGGAAATCTTTGGAAAGCAATGCGGTAACGCCGGCTACGGTCGCGCCCAATACTTTGCGGATACCAATCTCCCGCGTACGCTGTTCTGCGGTGAACATGGACAGACCGAATAATCCCATGCTGGCAACAAAAATGGTGAGCGCGGCAAAAAGTCCAAGCGTAAGCCCGGTTTTTTGTTCCGCTTTATAGGCATTGTTAAACCGTTCGTCCAAAAAGGAATAGTCAAACGGAAGTTCGGCCGTGAGCGCTGTCCAGTTTTTTTTCATGGTGGCCAATAATCCCGAAACATCCGCGGTTTTTGTTTTTACGATAAAATACCCTGCATGTTCACCGAGAATCATGACCAGGGGAGAAATCCTTTCATGCATGGATTTGAAATTAAAATCTTTCACAATGCCTATGATCTGGTAAGCAATATTTTTTCCATGGTCATCCACATTGAAGCGGGTGAGGGAGTGACCAATAGCCTGAAGGCCCCATCCGAGCTCTTTTGCCGCTGTTTCATTTACAATCATGGATGTGGAATCCATCGAAAATTCCTTTGAAAAATTACGCCCTGCTGCCATGCGTATGCCCAGGGTGGGAATGTAACGCTCGTCAATATCATACCGAAGCGTTTTTACCATCTGGGTTGAATGACCTTCCGGATAAACCATACAGTTGTTATAATCGGAAGGTCCGGCGGGCAGATAATAAGAAGTACTCACATTCGCCACCCGCGGATCCTGCAACAACTGATTGCGGAAAGCCTCCGCATTTTTCCCCAACCAGTAGGTAGGGGGCAGCAGAATCACCTGTTCTTTGTTATATCCCAGATCCCGGTGCCGGATATAGGAAAGTTGTTTATACACCACGATGGTGCCAACGATCAATGTAGTGGAAATAAAGAACTGGAATACTACCAGGCCGCTCCGGAGGCCGGCATTTCCCCTGCCCATATGAAACTTCCCTTTCAATACGTTAACCGGTTTAAAAGCCGAAAGAAAAAAAGCGGGATAACTGCCGGCCAGCAAACCCACCAGCAAGCCAAAAAATAACAGTCCCGGCAATATCCAGGCATTCGCGAAAAAATCAAGACTTAATTTTTTCCCGGCAAAATCATTGAAATAGGGCAAGCTGAGTTTCACCATCAGCACGGCCAGCAAAAGAGCAACAATCGTCATCAGCAGCGACTCTAACAGAAATTGTCTGACCAATTCACTTTTTAATGAACCCAGTACTTTCCGAACACCCACTTCCCTCGCCCTTTTGGAAGCCCCTGCGGTGGAAAGATTCATAAAATTGATACAGGCAATGAGCAGCATAAAAAATGCGATGGCCTCAAAAATATAGACCTGCTGAATGTCCCCCGTTGGTGCGAGTTCAAACATCAGATCGGAATGCAGGTGAACGTCGGTCAATGGCTGCAGGTACAATCCAATGTCATTCCCTTTTTTCCTGAAATCCGCGAGGCTGATGCCCATGGCCATCTCCAGCTGGGGGCCCATATATTTTACCACCACCTGTGGCAATTTGGCCGCTAATTTTTTATAATCATACCCTTCCGGAAGTACCAGGTAAGTATAATAATTTGAAGTCATCCAGGATTGTTCCCTGGATTCGGGCAAACTGGCCATGGATCCCAGCAGATCAAAATGGTACTGGGCATTTTCGGGCATGTCCTTCATTACGCCGGTAATTTTATACGGGGCATCAAATCCTTTGAATGTGATCATTTTGCCCACGGGATTTCCCCTGCCAAAATATTTTTTGGCTACTGTTTCGGAAATCACCAGCGCATGCGTTTGGAGGAGGGCTGTTCTTGGATCGCCCTGAAGAAACGGGAAAGTGAATACCTGGAAGAAATTGGAATCCACAAATGCAAAATCTTCTTCCGCAAATGACTTTTCTCCGGTAATAAAACGGGGCCTTCCATAAGCACGCAGGCGCGTGGCTTCGAGCACTTCCGGGTAATCCGCTTTGAGCGCCTGGGCGACCGGTGGCATCACATTGGCTTCCTTCATCTTCTCTCCCTGAACCGAACCCCGGAATACCACGCGCACGATCCGGCCAGCCTTTTTATTGAAACGGTCGTAACTGAATTCATTGATCACAAAAAGCAGGATCAGCAAACAGGTGCCAATGCCAATGGCCAGTCCGAAAATATTGATGGCGGAAAAAGCCTTGTTGCGCCAGAGACTGCGGAAGGCGATCTTTAAATAATTTTTGAACATGGCTCAGTTTAATATGAGTGATGGCCGAACAACTGCGGACAGGAATGATTCTCCAAAAAAATGCCAATTAGCACGACTCTGATAATCAACTGTTTGCGATTAAGGTCGAAAGATAAGTGTACGTTAACGACCATAGTGGGTGTCCGCTTTTACATAATCAATGCTCGCTTATGAAAATTCGTTATCTTAAAAGTCCCATTTTTTTTAACCCAAAACACCAGTTATGAAAAAGTTGATCATTGGCTCCATTGTCGGCGGCATCATCATTTTCTTATATCAGTTCATCTCCTGGGCTGCATTGAACCTCCATCATGCGAGCCAGGAATATACACCCAAACAGGACAGCATTCTCAGTTATCTCAGTACCCAGTTTTCCGAAGACGGCGCTTATCTGATGCCCAATTATCCTAAAGGAATGACGCATGAAGAAATGGAAAAGCAGATGGAACAAACCAAAGGAAAACCCTGGGCACAGATCCAGTACCATAAAGCGCTTGATGTAAATATGGGGATGAACATTATCCGGGGGCTGCTCTCCGATATCATTATGGTGGGTTTTCTTTGCTGGATATTGCTTAGACTTTCCGCCCCGGATTACGGACGGGTATTGACCGTCTGTGTGTTTACCGGTCTCATTGTTTTTATCAACTCGCCTTATACGATTCACATCTGGTATCCGAAAGCAGACATCTGGATGCACTTCGCGGATGCCCTGATCAGCTGGTTTCTTTGCGGATTGTGGCTGGGCTGGTGGCTGAACAAAAAAAATAAGTCTGCGACTACGATTGGATGACCACGGAGAGTTCGCCGCCCGACGGAATCCGCTGGTCCGAATCAAAAGCTATTTTCAGCTGCTTTTCATCCAGGGTAAAGCGGACGGGAATCTTTTGCGCAGCCAGTTTCACTTCTAATATTTTAATGGGCCGGTCGTCGAGCTTTTCAAGGGCCAGGGCGCGCAAACGCAGTGATCCTTCTTTCAGCTGTATCGCATGCGCCTGACCGTTAGTTGTCTTTTTCTGGGAATAACTCCCCCATCCTTCGGCGGCTGTAAATGGCGCTTTAAAATCATTCGCATTCCACTTTGGCGCAAACCGGAGATACCCTTTGGGGCCGTTATAATCAAAACCACAGGCCGAAAGAAAAGTACCATAACTCGCCATGGCGCGACCGTAATGATCACTGCATTCAATTTCATTGAACGGGTTGCGCTTGCCGGCGTAATAGCGGTCGTGAATGGTTTTGGTCAGCACCAGCGATTCTTCTACCATCCCCTCTGCCATCATGTGCGAGGCCACCTGGTGCTCAAATCCGCTCATGCATTCGCTGAAATATCCGATCTGCCATGCCTTTGCCTCGCCGTAAGGATGATCTTCATTTTTCGGATTGGTATTCATCACCATTCCGCCTTCCCCGGCCAGGGCGTAAAACCTGCCACCCTTATGTTCTTTAATATAGGGACCCACATCGGGCATAAAATTATATTTCCAGAGCGCTTTTAAGGCACTCATGGTTTTTTCCTTGTCAAGCACCCGTCCCAGCCCCACCTGCCAGGCCCAGGATTGTCCATACACCTGATCTATATGACAGGTATTATAAGAACCAATTTCTTTTTTCCCAATGGCCGGATCAGGGCGGTGGATGAAATATTCTCCATTGAACAAAAGTGCTTCCATATTCTTCCGTCCTTTCTCCACATATTCTTTGCAGGTTTCAGCAAATGCCCCGTCCTGTGTTTCTTCGGCCATTTTCTGGCCCGCATAAACAGCCGCAATGCACAACCCCACGATCCAGGAGATTTCCCCGCTCCAGAGCGCATCCAGGGTGTTTTCCATGGGCGTGTCTTCCATGCCGTCTTTGTTTTTATCCTGCAGCATGATGAACTCAACTGCCTTTTTGATCTTCGGCCAGTAATCTTTTAATATCCTGCCATCGGCGGACATGAGGTATTCGCGGTAAATGCGCAAAACGGTTCCGGCCTGCCCGTCAATGGATGGTCCTGTTTTTTCTCCCCTGATCCGGATCATGCCGGTTGCGTCATCATACCCGATACCCAGGTCCACCCGCTCCCTTTCATCCCTTTCCAGGCCGGGAAATATGCGCGACATGGCATGGGCATACTGGTACACGTGCGTACAGGTGCCGTGACAGCAGCCAACACCCTCCCAGGCATAAAACCTGCCGGATTGAAAACGATGGCTGGATGTGGTGGCCAGGCAGGAGATATTTAAGAACGTCCTTTCCAGGAACCACCAGGGCAATGTGCTGTCGTACCAGGTGTTTTTCCACAGCAGGGTGTCGTTGCTCAGCTTTTGATGATTGCGGCCAAGGTATTCCGCCACTTCGGATGCGCTGGCGAACTTTTTGGAGTAATAGTGAAAGTCGGCGCCTTCTACCGTCATTCCCTGATCCTTTTCATCAAAGCAAATATTTGGCGTGTGCCATGAAAATATAAAGCTACACCCGGATTCCTGTTTGGGTTTGATCTGGTGGGAAGTGCTGATCATCGCCACCGGCGCGTTGGCATTAAACCGTATCCGGTTTTTCAATTCCCTGACCGCTGAGTCCGCACTGATCGACCAGTCTTCCGTTACCACGGCGGAGGAGGAAAGGGCCATGAATGCCATATTTCCGTAATCTGCCGCTTTCTTCAGCGCTTCATCCTCCGGAATAACTTCCAGTGAAACCCCTTTGCCGGAATCATTACTGAATGATTTATTGACCCGGCGGAAATTCTTTTTTTCCTTTTCCGTATACAGGAGCATTTTATTATCCAGCCAGCCGATCAGCTCCACATGAATGGGGTCCGAAGATGTATTTTTTATGGAAATCGTTTGGGTGGTGGCAGGCAGACCGCTGTCTTCTTCATTTCCCGGGATAAAAGGAGAAAAGGCCTGGAGCGTGACTTCTACCGGTGATGTGTAATCGATGTACCGGATGCTGGCTACCGGATAGGTGGCCTCAAAAGTAATTTCCTGCCAGTCGTCCTGGTGAAGCCGTTTCACCGTCGTGATCCCTTTGTGTTGAATGACCAGCACGAATCCCTGCTGAAGCGGGCTCACCTGGGTAGCGGGTTCCAGGTAAAGGGTTCCGAAAACATTGTTGATCTCTTTTACATTAAACATATCCAGTTTATAAGGCAGCACTTTGTTGATTACACCCAGGGGATTCTGATTGAAGATATCCCAGACCCAGAGGCGGCCATCTCCGCCTACATATACCGTACCGCAACAAATGCCACCAACCGGCATGCCGATGAACTGCAATTCATTTTTTGACTTCTTATACGTGGTCACCGTTCCCCTTTCATACAAAGACTTCACCCAGTCCGCATTCAGCTTCTTGTCCGGCGGCGCCAGACGATAGGCAAATTCTCCGGCGGCAAAAGGACCCGCAACGCCCACCAGGTTTGTTAATCCGACACCAGCCGTTAACAAGCCGGATTTTTTCAAAAACGATCTTCTCTCCATGGTCAGAATATTTTAAGCTGCTTAACTGTTCAGGGTAATAAAACCGCCATCAATGGGATAATCCGTGCCGGTAATAAAAGATGATTCCCCGCTGCACAGATACAGGGCCAGACTGGCGATTTCGGAAGTTTTGGCCATTCTTCCGATCGGTTGGGATTTGGACAATTTCTCGAACATTTCCTTTTCCTTCCCGGGATAATTTTTCGCAATGAACCCGTCCACGAACGGCGTATGCACCCGCGCGGGAGATATGGAGTTGCAGCGGATGCCATCGTGCAAATAATCTTTGGCCACAGACAGGGTCATGGCGTATACCGCACCCTTGCTCATAGAATAGGCAAACCGGTCGGCCAGACCGACATGATTGGCTATGGAAGCGATGTTGACGATCACGCCATTTTTCGCTGCTTTCATGATGGGAACGGCAGCATACAGGCAATTATAAACGCCCTTCACATTCACTTTGTAAATTTTGTCAAAGTCCTGTTCTGTGGTCGTTTCCACTTTTCCCACATGCGAAATACCAGCGCTGTTCACCAGGATATCCACTGCGCCGATCCCCGCAAACAGTTTTATCACGGCTGCCTGGTCGGATACGTCGCCCGTATGCACGGTCACTTTCCCCTTCCTGTTTTCAATTTCCTTTGCTACGCCGTTGGCATTTTCTGCATTCAGATCCACAATATGCACATGCGCCCCCCGTTCAGCAAACAATTCTGCGATGGCTCTTCCAATGCCGCTTCCGCCTCCGGTAATAACGGCCTGTTTATTCTCCAGTTGAAACATGGGTAAAATCATTTTATTCCGCAATATATTGAAATATCACTGTCTCCGCGTCCGAAGTCGTTTGCGTAAAATTTCAGATCTTTTTATACCGGGCGCGCCATGTTCTGTCTGGTAGAATGATGATTACAGAATCGCACGCAACGAAGCGCGCCCGGTATGAATGGTATGGCCTTCTCCGGGTTTGCGCCCTTCATATTGAATACTCAGCTCCAGATTATTCCCGAGCTTTTTGGTGAGGTCCAGGTTCCAGAGATAATTTTTACCCGGCAACAGGCCGTCCAGCATGATATAACTCACCGTGCTGTTGGTATTCCCGGTGTAGTGGATATCGCTGAAAGTGAATTTGGCCTGCAGGGAAGTGCTTTGCACGATATTGTATTTGGCATCGGTGTTCAGAGAGCCGGAATAATACGTTTCTCCGCCGTAGGCTTCCTCATTTTTTTTTGCAGAATACTTATACCCCAGCGTGATCCGGAGATTGGCGCGCTGGGTATAACTGATATCCGGCTCCATGGAATACTGATTCACATTATAATTGCTGTTGTCAAAATTCTTTGTGTTGGTCAGGAGAAAATTATTCCCTTTCTTCCATTGGGAGGTGAACAAAAAGGATCTGGACAGGTTCCAGCGTGTGCGCAGGTTCCATTCTTTAATGGATTGCGTCTGATAGCCATAGGTCAGCAGTGCCTTGGAAGTATTCTGGCTATTGCTGATGTCAAATCCCCATTTCGGATTTAGTTTATTCACCGAAAAAGAATTCACCAGCACGGAGGAACGGGTAATGAGCGACGTATCACTCAGCGGAGCCTTGAACGGGTTCATCTGAACGAATCCGCCGGCCTGTTGTTTCTGATTCAGCTGCAAAGAAGTTTGGAGGAAAAGATTCGACAATAATTTCTTAAACCCTTTTGCCTTGTTTCCCAAAAGCATTCGGGGATTCAGCGCAAAACTGTAATTGAAGGTGTTGTAGTTGGCCTTCACATACTGATTGGTGGGCGTAAACACGCGAATAAAAACGGCCTGGTCGGCATACCGGGCAATCACAAATTCATTGAGCTGCTGGACACCGTCGTTATTCAGGTCTATCCAGGCATATTGTCCGGTTCCAGCCGGAACCGAAATATAGGTATAGGCCTGTTTCTGTTCCTGCCCCGATCCCACTTCATACAAGGCATTTCCCATCAGCAGACCCTTCCATTCATTTACGCTGTATTCAGCGCGAGCCAGCAGGCTTTTATCGGGCTGCTGCGTGGTGACGGCTGCATTGATCACTTCGAGACTGCGGTAGGTGGCATTGATGCGGAGCTGTTCGTGTTTGTTTTTGGTGAGGTCGGCAAATACATTTACGTTCTGGCTGCGGTTTGCCTTTGCCAATTGTTTTCCATAGGGATAGGCATCCTCGCGGTAAAAATAAGTGGCGCCCCATTTATTGGCGTTTTTTTCCGGAGATTTTAAATAAGCCTGGATAATGGAAAAAGAATAGCTGTTCAGCGATACGGAATCATTGATCTTATTCTTTTGTTCATTGCGTTCCGTGGAATAATTGAAGCCCAGCGTGTAGTTTTTTAACTGCTTCAGCGTTTTGGCTATGTCCACGCTGGGCCGCAGGAGATATCCGTTGTTGATGTCCCCGCGATCGGTGGTCCAGCTGAGCTGATCATTAAAACGCCAGCCGGAAAGATCGAGGCTGTGTCCGATCGTATTCCGCACGCCGTTGAAAGAAGACCCCCTGTTGTAACCGGCTATTTCGTAACGGAGGTCATTTTTCTTTTTATCATTCAGCTTAAATGCCGCGTTATAAAAAGTTTCATTGGCCTGCGGCATTTGCAGGGGCAGCCCCCAGTCACGCAGGTATTCCACAGGCCTCAACCGTTCCAGCGGC
This sequence comes from Chitinophagaceae bacterium, assembly GCA_041691395.1. GTDB lineage: Bacteria > Bacteroidota > Bacteroidia > Chitinophagales > Chitinophagaceae > Puia. The sequence goes on along the minus strand of JBEPUT010000014.1, from coordinate 4,423 downwards.
TGAAACCGCGCGTCTACATATTCGTAAGAAAGAAAACTGGACAATGCCAGTCCCTGCGATGAATGCTGAAAAGGATGCAAGTTCTTCAGGGTCATTTTGGTTGCGTTGCCAACATCATTGCCCTTATCGATATTGGAAAGGGTATTGATGTCGTACCGGCTCCGGGCCACATCTGCGGTTACCGAAGTCTCTTTGCTGAGATTGTAATCTGCTCCCAGGGTAATAACCTGTTGTGTTTTGGGCGTGACCAGGAATTCAGCGGCCTCAAACTGTCCCTGTTTGCCATTTTCAGCGGGTGGCACCCACTTATATACGTTCCCGTTGGTCCCGTTCGGGTCGGGCATATAACTTCCCTTGCCCGCACCTACATCCACAAAGGCAAGATTGTACAACGTGTGTGCCGGATCCGCAGAAAAAACATACACGGAATCGTGGGTATACAAACCATTGGCAGCGCGGTAAACCGTATCCACCTTGCGGTATAATATTTTTCCCGGCCCGGCGGTATCTACGGGCGCGAGCGGATAGAAAGCGCGGTTGACACTGTCTCCCAGCGCATTCAGGAAAGTTTTCCGTCCCTGGTCGAGGGTTTGCGTGATCGGCGAATTGCGGGCATCGCTGTTGTTGAAAACGCCGAACCGGATGCGCAATTTCTTATCCACCTGTGCCTCATCATACAGGTACAGGTTGGCATTGAGGAAATACTGGTCGGAATATTCAAACTCGATCTGTATGCGGCTGTCTTTCGTGATCATGCGTTTAGGGGTGAACGTGAGTTCCGCTGTATTGTAGTTGATCACATAGTCCTGGTCCTCTCCCCTTTGCAGGAGCTCACCATCGATGTACACTTTTTCCGTTCCGGCCAGCACGATGAAATAGAGTTCGTTGTTCGCCCCTGTCAAGCGGTACGGCCCCTGGTTGCCTTCCAGCCCCTGAAAAACATTGCGGGTAAATTTTCCTTTGGCAACAGCCCCGCTGACCAGCGTTTTATTTGTCACGTGATCCGAGAGCTTATTGACGGTTTCAAAGGATCCACCGCGCAGCCGCTTGTAGAAATTCAGAAAATAATTCTGTGTCTGCCTCAGGTCAATGTCGCCCATGCTGAGGGCCCAGTTCTTTTTTTTGAACTGGAGATAAATGCGGTCAAAATCATTTATTTCCGCGGTGGTGCCATCGGGCTGGATGGGAATATTATTGTCGGTGATGGCCGCAGATATTTCAATGCTGTCTGCCAGGTACCCGCTGATCTGCAGGTTGAGGTTGGAAGTGACCACGGCATCCTGGCTGTTCCCGAAAGAGATCGCCCTGCCGAAACTACCATTGTAGGTGATGTTGCCGAAGTTGAAAAAATTATCGGAACCATATTTCCCGTCTTTGCTATACACGGAGGGCTGGATGATGAATTTGTCCATCACGCGCTCATAGTTGAGCCGCTGAACAACCCCGTTCAGCTGATAAGGAAAAATCCGGTATCTCACATACACACTGTCCAGGTTCGGCCTTCGTTTCCAGGTGAGGGTGGAATGCACATAATCGACCGTGTAGAGACTGTCCCCGATACCCGCAATGGAGAAACTGCCGGGCACCAGGCTGAGGGAATCCAGTTTAACGGGTGAGGCGCCAACGGGAACAAATTTTTTGTGCAGGTTAGAGCTGATCCTGTTCAGCTCGGGGGGGACTTTGGCGCCGGGGCGCTGGGCCAGGGCTTCATTCAACAACCCACAGAAAATCAACCCTATAAGCAGCCCCTTGGTCAAAGAAAACGGTTTTTCTTAAAATGCGGAAATAAGGCTTTTATTGTGCCGGACGCTGATCCGGAACCGGATCCCTTTAGTCACGCAGATCCGGATCAGGCAAATGAAAGGCAACAAAGAAGTCGGGGACGGGCATTCCGGCGGCGTAACCAAACGAAATCATCAGGCATTCATCAACTTACCCTGTACGTACATATCCTGCTGCAGTTGCTTTACCCGTTCATCGGCCAGGTATTCATCAAAGCTGCAGAGGCGGTCGATGGCACCGGAAGGGGTAAGTTCAATCACCCGGTTGGCGACGGTTTGCAGGAAGGTGTGGTCATGGGAGGTCAGCATCACGACGCCCTTGAAATTACTCATGCTTTCGTTGAAAGCCTGGATGGATTCCAGGTCGAGGTGGTTGGTGGGTTCATCCAGCAGCACCACATTCGGGTCCTGCAGCATCATGCGGCTGAGCATGCAGCGAACTTTTTCTCCACCACTGAGCACGCCTACTTTCTTCATCACTTCATCGCCGCTGAACAACATCTTTCCGAGGAAGCCGCGCAGGAACGGTTCGTCCACATCCGTCACATGCGGAGGAACAAACTGACGCAGCCAGTCCATCAGGTTGAGGTTCTTATCCGTAAAGAAAGGATGGTTATCATTGGGCAGGTAAGCTTTGGTAACCGTGGTGCCCCATTCAAAACGTCCGTGGTCGGCTGTTGCATTTCCGGTAACGATCTCATAAAAACTGGTGAGTGCCAGGGGGTTTTTGCTAACCAGTGCCACTTTATCTCCCTTATTCAGGCTAAAACTAATGTTGGAAAAAAGCGGGGTACCATCATCGGCTCTTTTGCTGAGTTTTTCCACATTCAGGATCTGGTTGCCCACTTCCCGCTGTTGTTTGAAGATGATGCCGGGGTAGCGGCGGTTGGAAGGTTCGATCTCTTCGATGGTAAGCTTTTCCAGGGCCTTTTTCCGGGAGGTTGCCTGTTTGGATTTGGAGGCATTGGCGGAGAAACGGGCGATGAAATCCAGCAGGGCCTGGCGTTTATCTTCTGTTTTTTTGTTCTTGTCCCCCATCTGGCGGGCCATGAGCTGGGAAGACTCGTACCAAAACGTATAGTTTCCTGAGAAAGCCCTGATCTTCTGGCGATCCACATCAGCCACGTGGGTGCAGACCGCATCAAGGAAGTGACGGTCATGCGAGACCACGATCACGATGTTTTCGTAGTCGGCCAGGAAATTCTCCAGCCAGTTGATGGTTTCCACATCCAGGTCGTTTGTCGGTTCATCCAGCAGCAGGATATCGGGATTTCCGAAAATCGCCTGGGCCAGCAGCACCCGCACTTTTATGGCGCCGGAAAGATCCTTTACCAGCGTACCGTGGAGAGCCTCTTTCACGCCAAGATCGCTAAGGAGCGAAGCAGCATCACTTTCCGCTGTATAACCGCCCATTTCCCCGAATTCACCCTCCAGTTCACCGGCCCGGATACCATCTGCCTCGGTGAAATCCGCCTTGGCATAAATGGCATCGCGCTCCTGCATGGTATCCCACATTTTCTTGTAGCCCATGAGCACGGTGTGGAGAACGGTCTGATTATCAAACTCAAAATGGTTCTGTTTGAGCACGGCCATACGGAGGCCGGGGGAGATTTCGATACTGCCCTTATTGGGTTCTATCTCTCCGGAAAGAATTTTGAGGAAAGTGGATTTCCCGGCCCCGTTCGCCCCGATCACCCCATAACAATTTCCCTTGGTAAAGGAGATGTTCACTTCATCAAACAACACGCGTTTACCGAAAGAAAGGGTGATATTATTCGCTCTGATCATGCATTTACTTTTTGAAGGGGCAAAGGTACGCCCCTTACCCCTAAAATTCAACTAAAAGGCATTAGATTGCCTGTATAAATCGCCATCCATGCCATTACCGGTTCCTTATTCCGTGCAGGTTCTCTGGCTTTTCCTCCTGGCCCTGCCCATTGCCTGTATAGCCTGGACGGTTACCCACGAAGAGGTATTCCGGGAGCCGAGGGAATTCTGCGAGAACCGGTGCAAAAAGGGAAAGACACTGGCGGAAAGGAAATTCTTCTATTTGTTTACCTGCGAATATTGCTTCAGCCATTATGTGACGATCTTATTCCTGGCGCTGACGCACTTTCATCTGCTTTTAGACGGCTGGAGAGGATACCTGATCGCGGGGTTTGCCCTGATATGGATAGCCAATATTTACATGAGTATCTTCGGTTTACTACGGACGGATCTGAAAAAAGAAAAGACCATGGTGAAAAAGCTGGAAAATGACGAAGGGACCTGAAAGGGCTGGAAATTATCCGGAAATCTGCTACGGCACTTACCAGATTACGGGCGACTCGATAAATTTCAAAAATTATTGCGTATTCCCGGCCGACTTCGACAGGTCGCTGATCTTTTCCGGGAAATGAATGACCTTTTAGGCCGGAGCCAGTCTCCGCATCAGTGGGATGTATCCGGGAAACGTGGTCTATTCCGACACCTGCATGCTGAAGAACGATTAGACAGTTCGCTGCTTAATATAAAACCATTATTTTTGCGCGATCCGGACCGGTAGCTCAGTTGGATAGAGCAGCTGCCTTCTAAGCAGCAGGCCATTGGTTCGAATCCAATCCGGTTCACATGTGGCGCTTCCAAAAGCGCCATTTTTGCTT
>JBEPUT010000013.1:0-104774 GCA_041691395.1 Chitinophagaceae bacterium | reverse complement strand
TCTTAACGATTACCGAATAAAGCCTGCACTATGCTTTTCTTACATAAATACTAAATGACAATCAGTTGAAAATCTTTTAATTAAGACGAAACGTTTATGCATTTACATAATTAATCACTTTTTCCAAAAGCATGGCATTGCGTTCAATGAAATCTGCACCATGGCCCCAGTCTACGTAGATAATATCATAACCACCATTAAAAATTAAATTAGAAAAATTTACTGAACCACTATTCCCATAATAAACATCTTTTAAAAAGTCACTCAAAGTTTGTTCTCCCGTCAATTGTTCAGGAACCAAAATATCACCTGGATCAAATCCTTCCGCCACAATCAGAGGTTTCCTTAGTTTTCCCTCTGAATTGGCATAGAGAATAGTCATATAGCCTGATGCTTTTTGTCCGTAAAAAGCGGCATCTGCAGTTATAGGCTGAGGTGAACTCTCAAATCCATAGTAAGATTTATAATTCAACTTTTTTATCGGTCTTGTATTACAAACCCCACCAGTTTCTTCTTTGTTTAAATTAAAAGCCAAAACAGAACCGGAATCCAGTTGAATATCTGTTCTTGATTGCAGCACGGAACCGTTCGCGAGGGTTAATTTAAATACCCATGTTTTAATTCCTCCGGAACTGTATGTCAAATTAAAAAATTGATTTGTTGCCAGATTTCGGAATCCCTGTCCATCCGCAAAATCTGCGCTCATGCTACTGATGAGCGATAAAGAATTGCTGATCCATAAGTTGGACGGTAGTTCTACTTTTACTGAATAAGTGCCATAGCTGTTATAGGAATTAATGGATGGGGACACAGCAAATACCTTTTGTGTCTGGTAAGGATTTTGCCAAACCCCATTAACAAACTTATCGTAAATCTGATTGTTGGTTATGGTAACAAGATTGCTACTTGCTGCATTTGGCAAAAAGGATGCATATTGGTAAAACAAACCTGCCAACGTAATAATACCTGCCTGCCTTTGCATCTGCCACAGGCTGTCCAAGTAAAGAGGATGAACCATATTTCCCGCGCTTATTGAGATCGCGCCAGATGCAAGCGTGTTATAAATATCCATTATTGTGGCGTAAGTGGTCTTGGTGCTATCAACCAAAATAGTGCCGTTATAGGCTGCCAGATTGGTGAATTCCATCGAAAAATCCTGAAGAATACCAAAGGGGACTTTGCTCTTATCTAATGGGGCAAATATAGCATTCATCTGATTGTTGAATGTCGTGTCGCTGCTGAAACTGTTTTGGGCGTTTACCGAAAGTGAAAAGCATAAAAGCAGACACAAACCAAAATAAATGGAAATACTTTTTTTCATATATGTAGGTTTAAAGGTTGCTTGGCTATTCAGTAAAATGCATATCAAACCTGCCATTCCGGACATGCACTGTATCCCCCGGCTTGTTTAACGCATCAAACCAGAATGTACCGGACACAATTTGATTTACCTGATCTAAAAAGGTTATCGTGATCTGACCTGTAACAGAATCTGTGGTATTATAAATGATAAATTGCGAACAAGATGGCACTGAGATATATGATGATGATTTTTTCCCTGGAAGAGCTAATCCCATAGAATCTTGACCTGACTTTAAATTATAGATATTGCCCTGTTGCAGTTTAACACTATCTAACCTAATTCCAACATTACTCATATTGCAGGAATTTATCTTATCTGTTCCTGTAACAGTAAACCCATAAGGCTTACTGGTATCTGCATACAGATACTGATAAGTACATGTATAAAATGGATTAATATCCCCGATGGGTCTTTGCGGCACAAATATCTTCCCATTCACCAAACAACCAAAAGTGTTTAATCCCTGGTTCGTAAGAGGCGGCAACTGATTTGTCGGACTATTGCTTTGCTTTTTACAACTATTACTGCAACAAATGCAAATAAAGCATACTGCGGATAACAAGCGGGATATCTTATTCACAGCAGGTAAGGTTTGTCTTACAATTTACAAAGCTTTTTATCAGCATATATCAATGAACAAAATAAAAGTTCGTGATTTTGCCGTCACTGACTGGATAGCAGCCGGGAAAAGATGAAGGCATCGACTTTAGTCTTCAAAATACCGTGTTATAAACGATAAAAACCCGTGTTTTAACGGGTCCAGACTACTGTGTTTTAAACGTTTATTTTATGATGTTTTAACGGAGAATGATTTTTCGGCTTCGTTTATTCCCATTTCAATATAAGCGCTGACTCACAGATAGGATCTTCCTCTTTTGTATTGTATATTTTAATCAATATGGCGTAAATACCGGGCATAGCGGAAGATGAAGAAAAGTATATTGACTCCGGATGGGTAGGCTTATACTCCGGCAACATAAATCAGCGAGCTACAGCGTTCCTTTTGCGCAACTGCTTTCATGTTGGACAGCGCGCCGGTCAGAAATCCTTTCACCAGCGACGCATGGCCAGTGGCATATTTTTCACTCAAAAGACTGATGTAAAAGCTGTCGAACCACATGGGTTCCGTCCTGATCAGTTTGAATCCATTGGCTTTCAGAAGATATTTCATGGAATCGGGAGAGAAATGATACAGATGTCTCGGCACATCGTAAGCGGCCCAGTTCTCCTGGTATTTCACGCCATCGTAACTGGTATAGTTCGGAACCGCAATAAATAATTTGCCGGAAGGTCTCATTATTTTTTTTATGTGCTGCAGGTAGGGATGCAGATCATGCACATGCTCCATCACGTGCCACAGGCTGATGGCATCGAAAGAGGCTGCAGGAATTGACGGGAATGACTCTGCAGGCAGCAATACGGTCCGGTGATCCGACAGGGCATGCCTGCGCGCATTTTCATCGGGTTCAATGCCCTGACTGCGCCAGCCATTCCTAGTCATATACTGTACAAACGCGCCCGTGCCGGCACCCAGGTCCAGGTGATCCCCCTGCTTCAGACCGGTAACGGACCGGATGAGTCTGCATTTGGAGGCCAGGGTATGGTTGCGTACCCGATGATATAAAATATTTACCAGACCCTTACGGGTATTGCTGTGGGAGATATAATTTTCCGATTGATAATACCTTCCGATATTTTCCGTGGAAGGGGCATCCCGGGTGAATCGCAGAGAGCAGTGATTGCATGCCCATATCTCAAAAAATTCACCGGAAACAGTATGATCCCTGGCCCGGAGGGCAAAATGAGTTTGTTCGCTTTTACATACGGGACAGGGACACGAAGAAGAAATAGCATCAGCCATCGGCTTGAATAAGAATTAATTCGGGAGAAATGTACTTTTATCTGACCACATGAATGCCCTGCTGGTTTCCGGCGGATTCCACATTCCAGCCATGGGACGAAAAATGAATGGCGATCACCAGCAGGGCCGCCACGCCGGTTATCAGCGCAACCAGCCACCACAAACGGTTTCCGTGAAGGGGCTCTTCTGAAAACCACCGGCTCATTTCACCATTGGTTCTTTCCCGGTCACCGACCAGCAGGGTATGTTGTGCATTGGCGCGAAACAGTTTTTCCGCGGGAACCGGCTGAAGAAAAAAAGGATTCTGAAGCGCCGAACCAAACCGGATATTCCCTTCCAGGTCCTTTTTCAATTCCCCAACACCCTCCCACACTGCTTCCTGGTGCCGATTCAGCTGTTCCCTTAGATTATAGGCAAATTCATTGTATTGACGCATGGCTTCATATTCCGGTATTTGCCCGATCATGGCCAGGTAAGAAAAAAAATCCCTGTCGGGTGCGTCGAAATATTTATCAAACCGGAAATAATAAACAGGCGGAAGAACAGATCGCGTGGTAGTATCCAGGCTGGCCGGCCTCACTTCCATCCAGATGGTGCCCAAGCCGGGGATATTAATGCTTTTATTTTGAAAAAGATATTTGTTGAGTATCGCGTACATATTTGAATCCGTTATAGGAACCTTATTTTCCCCCAAAAGAAAAAATAACTCCCCCTAAGATATTAAATCCATAAACAGGATACTGATTCCAGCGCTGATATTTATCATTAAACAGATTATTCATCTGGAGCCAGAGATTAAACTGATGGGTTAACCTGAACTCGAGGCCTGCATTCAGGTCAAATCCGCCTTTTCCGGTCTGCACGGATTTATCCAGTGCCCGGAAAGAAGCCCCGTCAAATGCCCAGAGATCGGCTTTTAACCAGAGATCCTTTAGTATCTCCCAGCGCAGGTTGGCGTTGAATTCCAAAGGGAGCATGCCCCACGCCCGGTATTCCTGCTTTGCCTTAAAATTCCGCAGGGTAAGTCCGGCTGTAGCGCTGAACTGTTCTCCCTGGGTATAACTCATTTCACCATGCACATTAAAGGCATCGAGTTTGGGTTCATAAATCATTTTAAAATTCTTGCCATCCAGGCTGTCATTCAGGAATAAGGGGATATTGTGGTATTCCGACAAACCGGCCTTGGCCAGGTAAGAAATATGATTGCTGAGCGACCCTTTGAATCCTCCGTAGAAATCCTGAACGCGGGTGTTCAGCAGATTGGAGGGCTGCCACAACCAGGGGTTAATGGTTGCAAAACGCTGATAACTGCCTTTATCATAATACCCGTCCAAAGCAGCAAACAAGGTAAATTTTTTGTCGTCGGTGGTATAATTGGCGGAGAAATTCGGAAGCAGATGAAAATCATGCTGATCCCAGGAAGGCGTCATTTCCACATGAATGGAAATATTATCCGAATGATAAACTACCGCCGGTGATACATAGAACAGGTTGTTATTCAGGGAGTATACATCATTCACCTGATAATGGGTGAAGTCCCCCGTAACAGCCAGGTTGATGCTGAAATGATCGCCAACTGTTTTTTGCAGGGGCAGGTTAACGACGGTATTGATCTCCGTTCCGCGGGGGGATTGATTATCCCCGAAGGCCACCACTTTCAGATTTGGATTATAAGTGAGTCCGAAATTCGTTGGCACCGTATTGCGGAGTCCGATCTTTCCTTCAAAGGTCAGAAACTGCTGCTGCAACTGACTGTTTACAAAACTCAGGGTTTTGGGCTGGAACCCGTATAAATAATAACCATCCGCACGGAAACCCAGCTTGCCGTCCCATTCCAGATTACTTTTCGTTTTGACCGTTCCCAAAATGGATGCGGCCAGCATACTGTTCTTCTGGTAATCAAGGCTTCCTTTGGAAGAATATCCCTCTGCCTGCACGTTGAAAAAGCTGTATTTTTTATCTCCGAAACTCAGTCCTGCTTTTACATACGGCAGATGGATGTTTCCCACGCCCACTTTGATGTAATTATCATTGTTCCAGATCTTCACGGTATCGCCGGGAAGGGCAACAGGGCTGAGACCGACGGGTTGGTATTGCAGGGGTAAATACTGTACGGGTAAATTATAGGAAAGATCCGGCCGGGCTGAATCAATTGGAGGAGCCTCCGCACTGAAATTGATTTTGGCCGTATTTTTCAGCGAAGGTTTAAAAGTGGACGTGATGTTAATGGTTTTGCGCTTGGTGGTATCCTGTGCCCTGGAAACAGCGGTGAACAACAAAAGTCCGGTCATCAAAAAAATAATTCCCTTCATAAAATTCAATGGATTAGAACGCATCTCAGTTTTCATTGCTGATTTTACTATTCCTGGATTCTTCTTCTTTCACCTGGGCCAGCTTTTGCTCAGCCTGAACCCGCAATTCTTCGATCTTCGCATTTTGCGTCAGGCTCTGGAATGTGGCTTTGGCATTGAAGTAATCTTTTTCCCTGAGATAGATATCCCCCAGCAACAAGTAGGATTTCGTCACCCACAATTCATAGGATCCTGATTTATGGATCACTTCAAATGCCGATTTCTCTGCTTCTTTCAAACGGTCCTGTCCGAACTGACATTCCGCAATTTGGTATTGCGCCTCTGCACCATAGGTTGCCCGGCTCAGGGAGACCACGGTTTTAAAATAAGGGAGTGCCTGGTCACAATGGCCATCCGCTAAAAAAGATTTGCCGATGATCATGTTCGCTATGATCTTATCATCAGATCCAATGCCCTTCTGGCTGAGCAGATCCTGGGCATTGCCGACGGCATTGGTCCAGTGCTGCAATTCATATTGGCTGCGAAGCAAACCCCGCATGGCTTCCATCTTGTTTTCCTGCGAAGAAGCGAAGTCTTTCAGTTTCGCGTAATAAGTTTCCGCTTTGCCGTAATCTTTTATATAAAAGAAATTCAGCCGGGCCGCCTGGAGCAGGGATTTCTCGGCGAATTTATTGGGCGCCTTATCCCCTACCGTTTCATATCCGGCTACAGCAAGAGGCCAGTTTTTCTGATTGGCATACATCTCACTGTTATAGAAGTTGGCTTCCAGTACATATTTCCCATCCGGGAATTTTTTCAGATAATCCTCGAATTTCTGTTGTGCCGCCGAAAAATTTCCGTTGTTGAATTGCACTTCCGCTTCCTGGTAAGCCAGCTGATCTTCCTGGCTGGTGGACACGGAAATACCCATGGATTTGGCAAAATTCACATACTCACTGCTGCGGCCCTCTTCCACATAAATGGATTTTGCATTGTCCAGCGCTTCCTGTGCCTCTATGGAATTGGGATACTGCTTCAGCAGCTGATTGTACTGGTCCAATGCCTCGTTATTATTTTCCAGGTTAAAGTAAGCGATCCCGGAACGCAGATAGGCCCTTGGTTTCAGCGCATCGTGACCTGCAGTGCCGAGCACACTTTTCAGGAAGGGCAGGGATTCGCGGTACTGTTCATTAGAAAGATAGGTATTGGCAATTTCCATATTGGCGTCGGCCACCAGGTCCGAAGCGGGAAATTTCCGGATCAATCCGCTGAGCAAAGAAATTTTTTCATTGGCGGAACTTACGCCCGCCACCATAGCCTTTTGAAAAGTGGCGTAATCAGCGGATGCCCAGGAATAATCGAGCACTTTATCATACATCTGCACCGCTGTTTTATAATCCCTGTTCATATAATAACAATCCGCGTCGCGGATAAAGGCATCCTGCTCCATCGGGGCCGCATTGATGCGTGGATTCTTTGCCACCTGTTCAAAAAAACCCTGGGCCTCCCTGTAGTTTTCTTTTTTCAGGTAGCAGTAACCCAGTGTATATTTAGCGTTGGAAGGATTCACCTCTCCCCTGCTCACGGGAGCTTTCAGATATTCAAAAAAATACGGGATGGCTTCATCCAGCCGGTTCTGACGGTAGGCAATTTCGCCTTTCCAGAAATTAATAAAAGGAAGATATTCCGCATTGTTCTGCACCTTAAGCGCTTTGTCCAGCAATTCATTTGCGTTTTGCAACAGGCCGTCATTCACGAGTTCAGTGGCTCTTCCATACAGCACTTTGGTATACAGCTTCCGGGCATTCTCCGAAGGATTGGAAAGACTGTCCATCAGCGCCAGCGCGTCTTTATAATTACTGGTATTCGCCAGCACACTGAGCAATAATTCTTTTGCTTCAGCCGCGTAAGTGGACTTCGGATATTCGGCCAGAAAACCGCGGAATCCGGTCAGTGCTTCATCGGGATAGCCCAGCTCGTAAGAAAGTTTGGCATAGTGAAACGAGGAAATTTCCTTCTGCACCGGATAGCTGCTGTTGGAGGCGCAAAACAGGAACGCATTGCGTGCATTGGCTTTCTGCCCCGTTTTTAGATAGCTGTCCCCGAGCAGATACATGGCGTTCTGGGCAAGGGAATCTTCTTTCCCGCCGAGTTGCCTGAAACCTTCAATGGCTTTTTTATAATTTTTAAGCTCGTAATAACAATACGACAATTCAAACATGTCCTGGCGGGTCACCTTCTTTGATTTGCTCACATAGGACTCGAGGAATGGCAGCGCTTTTTCAAAATTTTTCTGCTCGTAATATCCGTGTCCCGTCAATTCCCGCAGTTCCGCATCATAATACTGGTTGCCGGCATCGAGTTTGGAAGCGGCATAAGAAATGGCCTTGTCCTTCTGGTTCTGAACCAGGTAAATGTTGGCAATATAATAAGGCACAACGGAGCGGTATTTCGGATCATTCTCCACAACAGCAAATGCCGCGGACGCATCACTGTATTTCTTTTGATAAAAAGAGATATAACCGTAATAATAATTTGCATCGATGTAATTGGGATCCGACCGGAGCTGGCGGATGGCATCAAACAGGGGTTTGGCCCGCTCGAAATCCTTTTTTACAAAATAGGCATATCCCTGGTGGAATTTCGCATTGGCTATTTCGGCATTGCTCAGGTTGTCAATTCCGGCAGATTCATACAGGTGAAGGGCCGAAGCATAATCCCCCCGGCGAAACTCATATTCAGCGAGGTGATAACTGAGCATCTGTCCCCTGGCCGCATTATTCTCCTGTTCTATGAATTGTCGGGCGGGAGCAACCGATGCGCTGTCGTCCTGATTCAGTGAGCAAACAAGTGTATAATAATGAATATCCTGACGCTCGAAGGATTCATTGTCCTGCAACTGGCTTTGCTGATCCTGTTCCAGCTCCCTGAAAATCGGATAGGCCAGACTGTAATTCTGTTTCTGAAAATATTCGCGGGCTTGTTTATAAGCCCCCTGGGGATCATTCAGGTACAGTGTTTGTTGTGCATTGGCCGAACAATAGAAAAAAAAGAGGAACGGAAAGAGTAATCGTTTCATCCGTATATAGTTATTCACGCGCCCAAGTTTCTGAATATTTTCTTCTATTACCAAAGATTGTTCCAAACAGGTGTGGATAACTGAAAGGATTAACATTTCCTTAGAACAACTGCTAAAAAGGGCAAATCCACTACATTTGGCTTAAATATTCCGGATGAAAAAATTATTATCTACCGCCTATTCGGATAACGCGTTCAATTTCGCGATGCTGATTCAGCGGGTGGTGACGGGGCTCATGCTGCTCATAGCCCACGGGCTGCTCAAGATTTCGAATTTCAGCGAGATGTCCGGTACTTTTTTCGACCCGCTGCACATCGGTCACCGCAATTCGCTGTTGCTTTGTATCTTCTCCGAAGTTTTCTGTTCCATGCTGCTGGTATTGGGACTTTTTACGCGTCTAGCTGCTTTGGTGATTGTGCTGGAACTCTCCATTCTTGTGTTCATGTACCACCGCGGGCAGCCCATCAAAAATCTGGATCTGGGGATTATGTATCTGACCAGTGCGTTTTCTGTTCTGCTGCTGGGCCCGGGCAGGGTAAGTGTGGACGGCATGATGTCCAAATAAAAAAAATAAAATCATCTATAATGCCCCAACATGTTTATTACTGAAACCCAGATCAGGGTCCGCTATGCGGAAACGGACCAGATGAACGTGGTATACTACGGAAATTATGCCCAGTACTTTGAGGTAGCGCGGGCAGAATCCATTCGTAAACTGGGATTTACCTATAAGGAAATGGAAGCGTCGGGCGTGATCATGCCCGTGGTGGAAATGCAAACAAAATTTTTGAGGCCCGCGCATTACGACGACCTGCTCATCATAAAAACCATTTTACGGGAGATGCCGCCTGCCCATCGCATCAGTTTTGAACACGAAGTGTACAACCAGGAAAAAAAGCTGCTGACCATCGGAAAAGTGGTCCTTTATTTTGTGCGGATGGGGAGTTTTGAAAAAAGCCAGATGCCGGAGGCCCTTCGCAGCATACTGGAACCTTACTTCTTAAAATGAACCGATACAAGGTCCGTGTTTCAGCAGACCCTGTTTTATTTAAAGCATTCCATGATGACCAACGCATCCATTATAACCATTGGTGATGAACTGCTGATCGGCCAGGTGATCGACACCAACAGTGCCTGGATGGCCCAGGAACTCAACAAAGCCGGCATCTGGGTTAAACGGCGTGTGGCTGTTGGCGATAGTCACTATGAAATCCGGAAGGCCCTCGATGAAGAATCCGCCGCATCAGAAATCATACTTATCACCGGCGGACTGGGCCCCACGGAAGATGACATCACCAAACCCCTGCTCTGCGATTACTTCCAAACCCGGCTGGTGGTAAATGAAGCAGCCCTGCAAAATGTAAAACACCTCCTCGGAACTGTTTTGCAGCGGCCCATGATTGAACGAAACCTGAAACAGGCAGAGGTACCGGAAGCCTGCCTGGTGATCCAGAATAAAAGAGGAACAGCACCGGGGATGCTGTTTGAAAGATCCGGAAAAATATTTGTATCCATGCCCGGAGTTCCCCACGAAATGAAAGGCATGATGACCGATCACGTGATCCCCTTTTTAAGGCAGCAATTCCGGGTGCCCTTCATTGTGCACCGCACGATGCTCACCGCCGGTGTGGGTGAATCGTTTCTGGCAGATCATATCCATGACTTTGAATCCGCCCTGCCCGCAAACATCCGCCTGGCTTACCTGCCCGGTTTTGCCATGGTCCGTTTACGGCTGACCGGCATTGGCCAGGATGCCCGGCTCATTCAACAGGAAACAGATGCCCGGTTTTCAGAACTGAAAGAACTGACCGGCGAATGGATGGTGACGGATGAGGACATTACCCTGCAGGAAGCGGTGGGTAACCTGTTAAAAAAACAAACCCGGACGCTGAGCACTGCAGAAAGCTGCACAGGCGGATATGTTTCCCATCTGCTTACCAGCATCCCCGGATCGAGTGCTTACTTTCTGGGCGGGCTGATTCCCTACCAAAACAACATTAAGGAAAAAGTTTTACAGGTCTCCGGTAAAACCCTTTCTGAGGTTGGTGCCGTAAGTGAAGAAACCGTCAGGGAGATGGTGACCGGAGCACTGCATTTATTTGGCAGCGACTTTGCGCTGGCTACTTCCGGAATCCTCGGGCCCGACGGAGGAACAGAAACAAAACCGGTGGGCACTGTATGGATTGCGGTTGGGAACCGAGATGCAACAGAGACCAGGAAACTCCATTTCCGGTTCGACCGTCAAAGGAATATGGAACTGGCAGCAACAAATGTGCTCAACTTGTTAAGAAAATTCATTTTGTCGCAGCCCTGATCCGCTGCTGTGCACGACTTAATTAATAATTAATATTTACTTTTGAGCGAACCTAAAGTTCATCATCATGGCGATTGTAGATCTGTTAATGCCGAAAATGGGTGAGAGCATTATGGAGGCCACGATTCTCAAGTGGCACAAGCAGCCCGGTGATGCGGTGAAACAGGATGAATCTTTATTGGATATTGCCACGGATAAAGTGGACACGGAAGTTCCTTCCACCGCGGCCGGTACCCTGCAGGAAATACTTTACCAGGTGAACGATGTTGTTCCCGTGGGGGCCGTGATAGCCAGAATAAAAACAGCCGTGGCAGAATCCGTGACGAATGAAAATAATTTAACAGCACCTGAAAATCCGGAAACGCCGGCAACGGGCCCGGAAAGTACAGAAGAAGCGTTGATAGCTCCTTCCTCCGAATACCAGGACCGCGTATCTGACCCGTCCGTTTCTTCCCAACAAACGCCAGATCTTTCCAGATCCAATGGGAACGGAAACCGGTTTTATTCGCCCCTGGTACTGAACATTGCCGGTAACGAAGGCATTTCCGTGAGTGAACTGGAGAAAATCCAGGGTACCGGAAACGAGGGAAGGGTAACCAAAAAAGACATCCTTCAATATGTAACCCATAAAAAGGAAGGTAACAGAACATTTGCAGGATCCTTTGGCGAACCAACCCGTTCAGGAGCTTACGAAAACAAATCTTCAGCGGCTGATGAATCGTCTGCCTACGAAAAATCGGAAGCTTCGGAATACAGCGGTGGTGGCCATGTGGAAATTCAGGAAATGGACCGGATGCGCAGGCTCATTGCCGAACACATGGTGAGAAGCAAGCAAACGAGTGCCCATGTAACCAGCTTTTCCGAAGCAGATGTCACCAACCTGGTGCTCTGGCGCGAAAAGGAAAAAGCAGATTTTGAAAAAAGGGAAGGTACCAAACTCACCCTGACCCCCTTATTCATTGAAGCCGTGGTGAAATGCATTAAAAAATATCCGCTCATCAACAGTTCCCTGCAGGGAGATAAGATCATCATCCGGAAAGACATTCACATCGGGATGGCCACCGCGCTGCCTTCGGGCAGCCTGATCGTGCCGGTGATCAAACATGCCGATAATTTCAACCGGACCGGTCTCGCCCGTCAGGTGAATACGCTGGCCGCCAATGCGCGGAATAATAAATTAAAACCGGAGGACATCCAGGATGGCACTTTCACGCTGACCAACGTGGGTGTTTTCGGCAGCCTGATGGGAACCCCCATCATCAACCAGCCCCAGGTGGCTATACTGGCTGTGGGCGTCATCAAGAAACGTCCTGTGGTGATCGAAACCGAACAGGGTGACGCCATAGGCATCCGGCACATGATGTATCTCTCCATGAGTTACGACCACCGGATCATAGACGGCAGTCTGGGAGCCAGTTTTCTAAGCGCCGTGGCGAAGGAGCTTGAGGGGTTTACAGCCTGAATCTTTCGTTGATAGTATATGGTTGATGGTTAATGGACTTTTATTTTAAAGTCGCACCTGTGTTCCATCCACTATTAACCATATACCATCCACCCAACTACGGAGTCTCCCCATAAAACAAATTCCCCCTTACATCGTTCTTAATAAGAATAGTTTTTGTAAATTCAATAACTTACTAAAAACCATGCGATGAAAACGCTATCCGAAACCTGGTTTGCCGACGGCTATATCGATTTCGAATTAAAAAAATACACCCTCCTGGCCTACCTGCAGGAAATCAACCGTCATTTTGGGGAGAACAAACTCTATCCGCAGCTGGCGGAAGTTATTTTTCACTATAACAACCTGGTGGCGTTCCGGGAGAACAAAAAATTCCTCCAGGAGCAGTTCCCGAAAAAACTATCCGGTGTGCAAATTGAAAAACTGCAGGTATTGTATGAACAGATGATCCAGGATGATGAACTGATGCAGGAACTGGAAGAGATCATTGATTATTCCGCGGTACACATGAAAACGGCCATCAGCAACGGCACGGAAATTTATGAATTTGTGGAAGAAAAACTCACCATACAGCCCGTGGGCATCATGCCGCTGAACAGTAAGGAGGGATATTTTTTACTGAGCGAAGGGTCCTCTCATGCTACCCGGGTATACAGTTACCGGATCAGTTTTTTTGAGAAGCATGATGAAAAGTACAGGAGCATGCGCACCGAATATATCGACAGCTGGCAGCGAAGCATAATCAACACCTTCGAACAGATCAAATCAGAACTGATCAACCGGAATTCCGCGCTCACCCATCCCGCAGTATATTCGATTGAAACCAGCCTGAAATTCCCCGTTGATGAAACCTTGTTACCGGTAGCCAAACGAAGTCTGGTCCGTTATATCTCTACCAGGGCAGCCTGATCCTTCTTTCCTGATCTCTGTCTGAGCCGGATCATTTGAACCGCAACGGCCCCAACAATCAGCACGAGCCCATAATAAAAACCGCTGCCAACGGTTTTATCTTCCCGGTAAATCAGAAAAGCCAGGGCTATTCCGTAAACCGGTTCCAGATTATACGTCAGATTCAAAGTAAAAGCCGGAATTTTCTGCTGCGCCTTCATCATCAGCGAATAGGCCAGCACCGTACAAACCAGTGCCAAAAACAGTAGCCAGAACCAGTCGCGCGGCGAAGGAAAGATCTGAAATCCGGGGAAAAAATGCAGGTATACGGGCAGCATCAGTGTCAGGAATAATAAGCCGCCACTGAGCTGATAGCGGGTGGCCGGTTCAGGCTCCATGGTTTGCAACAGCTTCCAGTTAAGTACCGGAAATACACTCGCCACAAACGCGGAAAAAAGGGAAATCAGGATGCCTGTTTTATACCGGGGATCGAAATGAAAGATGATGCTGATTCCGACGATCACCAGCAGTCCCAGTAAAAGTTCAATGATGTCCAGCCGTTTTTTCAACAGGACGGGCTCCAGGATAGCGGTAAAAAAACCGATGGCAGAAAAACAGACCAGGGCGGTTGATACGGTGCCATATTTTATGCCGGCATAAAAGCTCACCCAATGGATGATGAGGATAACACCGATTCCGGCTGCCTTCGCTTTCTGAACAGTGGTTGCCGGGGAAATTTTCTTTCTGAATCCAGCCAGCAACCAGAGTGCTGCACAGGTGATCAATAAGCGATACCACACCAGCAAGGCCTCATTCAAAGAAATCAGTTTCCCCATGATGCCGGTGAATCCGGCCAGGAAAACAGCAATGTGTAATTGGATGAATGCCTTCTTCATGAAGAAAGCAAAGAAAGATCATTTTCCTCCCACGGCCATATTCTGGCTGAAGTGATTTACCAATGGACCGGTGTTTTTTACGCGTCTGCGGTAATTTTTAAACAGTGAATTCCAGCGGAGTTTCAAAACTCCCAGAATACCCTCCTTAACAATGCCCTTGTTCATTTTGGAAACGCCCAGTTTCCGGTCCTCAAAAATAATCGGTACTTCTTTTATCTTAAACCCGAGTTTCCAGGCAGCAAATTTCATTTCAATCTGAAAAGCATAACCTGCAAAATGGATCTCATCCAGGTTGATGGTCTGCAATACTTCCCTGGTATAACACACAAATCCGGCGGTCGGATCATGGATGGGCATCCAGGTGATGATCCGGGTATAAACAGATGCCCCCTTGGATAGCAGCACCCGCTCTTTCGGCCAGTTCACATTTCCGCCGCCCTGAATATACCGGGAACCCACGGCTACATCGGCGCCGCCTGAGTTACAGGCTTCATATAAACGCTGCAGATCTTTCGGATTGTGGGAGAAATCGGCGTCCATTTCAAAAATATACCGGTAATCTTTTTCTACAGCCCATTTGAAACCATAGATATACGCCGTACCCAGTCCGAGCTTGCCTTTTCTTTCTTCCAGAAATAATCCGATGGGATATTTTTTTTGGAGTTCCCGCACGATTTGCGCCGTGCCATCGGGGGAACTGTCGTCAATTACCAATATGTGAAATCCCTGGTTCAAAGCAAAAACGGCTTCCACAATAGCGGAAATATTCTCTTTCTCGTTGTAAGTTGGTATGACGGCAATCTTTTCCAATCAGGGAAATTGATCTGTAAATTTAGTTTATTCAATAATCCAGCCGAATCAACCGGAACATATTAACCAATTGTTTTATCCTTTTTTAACATCATCCGGTTAAAAATCTCGGTCAGCTTTTGTTTGGTATGCATCGGAAAATCTCCCTTCATCATCCAGTCGTAGTACTGTGGTTCATTTTTTAACACGTCCGCTACGGACCTCCCTTTATGCTTTCCGAAGTTAAATACTTCAACCCCATTTTCCATAGAAAACCTTCTGGCAAAATCCACTACCTGGTCATCGCCGGTGAATTTCAGAATGCTGTCCACATCGGCCCCCATCTGGGGATATCTCCCGATCTGGGCCTGGAGTATTTCGAGGGTTGCTTCTGCGTCTGCCTGGGCGCCATGTGCGCCATCATGGATCTTGTCGCAATAGAAACGGTAGGCCGCAGTAAGCGTTCTCTGTTCCATCAGATGGAAAACCCTTTGCACATCAACCAGTTTTCTGCCTTTCATGTCAAAATCAATTCCGATCCGGAGGAACTCTTCCACGAGCAGGGGAATGTCGAACCGGTTTGAATTATAACCCGCCAGATCACTGTGATCCAGGAATTGTTTTAATTCATTGGCCGCCTGCCGGAAGCTGGGGGATTCTTTAACGTGGTCATCCGTGATGCCATGGATATCGGAAGCCTGTTTTGGTATGGGCATTCCAGGATTGATCAGCTTGTGTTTTACCGTTTTGCTGCCGTCCGGCATCAGTTTTACGATAGCAATTTCAACTATGCGGTCTGAAGACAGGCTGGTTCCCGTAGTCTCCAGGTCAATAACAGCCAGGGGTTTGGTTAATTGTAACATTGAATCTTTATGGGTTATGCAGTAATTTCTTTAGCAAATGTAGCGATATCCAGTCCATCATAATTGCCGGAACTCATCAGCAGCAAATTACTGTTTTCATAGGACTGTTTCCTTAACCATTGCGACAAATCCTGTGCCGAATGGAGTACTTCCAGCTTAGGGTTGCCAAACCCCCGGATGATGATTTGCGGATCCAGCGGGGGCAGCCTTTTTAGTTCCAGTGCATGGGCTGAATAGTAAACCAGCGCAGCATCGGCCGGGTTAAGAACCCCCTGGTATTCCTGCATGAATCCGGCCTGCAGACTGCTGTATGTATGCAGTTCGAGTACCGCGATCAGCCGCCTTCCCGGATACTGTTCCTTCATGGCAGCAATAGTTGCCCTCACTTTTGAAGGAGCATGGGCAAAATCCCGGTACACCCTGGTGCTTCCATTTTCCGCCATCAGTTCCAACCGCTTTGATGCGCCGGTGAATCCTGCAATATGCTTCAGAAAGCTGTCCGCCGGCACACCCAGTTCGCGACAAACCAGCCAGGCGGCATGCAGGTTCAGCAGGTTGTGGGTTCCAAAAACCTGCAGTTGCTGCCGGAGCCCTTCCAACGTTACGGTAGTATGGCCATCCTGCACCTGGTTTTCCGGAATGCCGTAACCGGTTTTATGTAGTTGCCCCTGTGAAGCGTTTACCATTTCCTGCAAAACAGGGTCCGTTTCATTGTATATGAGCCGGCCGCCGGGTTCGATCATCCCGATGAAAAGACGGAATTGCTCCAGGTAAAAATCAAATGTCGGGAATACATTAATATGATCCCAGGCAATGCCGGTCAGCACGGCAATATGCGGAAACAAAAAGTGAAATTTGGGCCTTTTCTCGAGTGCGCTGGCGGGGTATTCATCTCCTTCACAGATAATAACAGGGGCATCGCTGAGATGAACGGCGTATAGAAAACCCGGGAGGCGGGCCCCTACCATATAATCGAAATCCATTCCCGCGGCATTCAACACATGCATGATCATGGACGTGGTGGTGGTTTTACCATGGCTTCCACCCACAACCACCCGCTTTTTATGCCTGCTCTCCTGAAAAATATATTCTGGAAAAGAGTAAATTTTAAGCTTAAGTTCCTGCGCCTTAATAAGTTCCGGATTGTCCCCGCGGGCATGCATGCCCAGGATCACAGCATCCAGATCAGGGGTTATCTTTTGGGGATACCAGCCTGTTTTTAACGGAAGTATCCCTTCTTTTTCGAGATTGGTGCGTGCCGGCTCAAAGATTTCATCGTCACTGCCGGTAACCACATACCCTTTTCTGGACAGAGCAATCGCTAACTGATGCATTACGCTGCCACCGAGGGCAATAAAATGAACACGCAATAAAATGAGATTTAGGCTTAAAATTATTCTTAGTGCAGTGGATTAACAAAAAAAATTGAATCCGGGAACTATTGCATTTACGGATTTTAATGCTTTATTTTGTTCCAGCTGCCTTTAGACTCCCTAATTGGCACACTTTTCAGTTACGTAGAGCATCCGGCTTTATCAGTATCCTCTCAAAACTATCGACCCTCATCCATCCCTTCCTCTGAATCACCTGGCATAATCCACAAATACCAGGCAATTTTTATTAATTTTAAATACCCAAGGAAAATGAGAAAGACAGTTTTAATCCTCGCCGCGATCGCGTTTTCAGCCCTGATGATTTCTTCATGTGCCAGTTACAGAGGCTCTGAAAAGAGCGGTTGTAAAGCTACACAAGGTTATATCGGATACGGATCCAGCAGATAATTTCCTCCCCTTTCGGTCCAAGGCAGATGGGGAACCATTTTTAATAGCAAATAATTTCGACTGACAAAAGCAGCCCGGATGATTGTTTCAACAATCCCCGGGTTTACTTTTTTATAAATTGTTTAAGTTTGCACGCGCTAATCAGAAACTTCAGATTTTAAAACCCCCGAATATGAGAAAACTTCTGTTTATTCCCCTTTTTTCTCTTTTTGCATTGGCTACCGGGAATGCCCAGTCCTATAACAGCAGCCTTACTTTCCAGAAAAATCAATATCCCGTGGCAGCCATCCAGATTCCGTTTGAAGAAGGCGTGGTAAAGGATGGCGTGAAAGATTTTATGTCCAGGAAGGGATTCAAAGATTCCCGTTTTAAGGATTTTATTATTTTCAGATCCGTTCCGCTGGACGGATCGGGAACCCTGACGGATGCTTATTTCAGCATCGACCGGAAAAGCCGTTCTGAAAAAGATGTGACGGTTATCAATCTTCTTCCGGTTAAAAAGACCCAGACCCTGTTGCCGGGAAATATTGAAGACAGTTCTTTTTCCGGACTGGCAAAAAGTTTTCTGGATAGCATGAAGCCCTTTATCCTGCATTATTCGCTTCAACAGCAGATAACTGCCCAGCAGCAGGTTTTGACCAAGGTCCAGTCAAAATTTACCCGGTTAAAGAATGATTCCGGGGATATTGCCAAGAAAATCCGCGGATACGAAGCTGACCTGGCAGAGAACAAGAACGACCAGGATAAACAGCAAAAAGAAATTTCGATTACATCCACCGGAGATCATGCTGCACTGGCCAAGGCTCAGTCCAGGATGGTTAAATTGCTGAATAAGCAGTCCGACATCGGGAAAAAGCTCAGAAATGCCAGAGAGGATGCGGATAAAAATAAAAAGGAAATCGAATTACAGCAGGATGCGGTGAATAAGGAATCCCAGAGCCTGGACTCTTTTAAGCTCCGGCAAAAGAACCTGGATGCTGCCTCTTAGGTGGCCCATGCCTTATCGCCTTTTTTATAAGGTATACAGCCTTCATATCGCCCGGGAACGGCCACATACCTCAATGCCTGGGTGGCTCCCTCTTTCGATGTAAAATATCCCCACAGGGTGAGTTCCTTCATCATCCTGAAATAATGCGAAGGGTCGCCGGACTTTTGTTTTGCAGTATATTCCTTCTGTTCCTTATCCAGCTCAACGAGCAGGTCATGTTGTTGTTCCGGCGTTGATCCGAGGAATGATTTCCCGTTTTTTGCGTGGCTGGCATCATCGAGTTTTTTCATTCCCTCCACAAAAATCTTCTGATCCTTTTCTTCATAACAATCGTTCACAATCGTTTTCATGAATTCCCCGATCTGGGTTGCCTTGGCTCCCGGCGTATTCGTTGCCGGAATGATGGTCTCCCCCACTTCATCCAGAAATGAAATATCACCGGGAGAAAACTGAAGGCCGGCAGCACCGATCTTTTTATCGGCATGGGTACAGCCGGATAAAAACATTTCAGCACCTATAATGGTTCCTCCCAGCAGCAGGGCTACGGAGGACAGTGCATCGCGTCTGTTCATAATATTAATTTGAAAATTTGATGATTTGAAAATTTGAAAATTCCAGGAAACCAAATGCGCAATTTACACATTACCACATTTTCAAATTTTCAAATTGCCTTTAGATATTCCCTTTTTTCAATTCACTAACCGCATGGTCCGCAGCCCTGGCTGTGAAAGCCATATAGGATAAGGAAGGGTTCACACAGGAGGAAGACACCATGAATGAACCATCCGTTACAAACACATTGGGCGCATCCCAGATCTGGTTGTATTTGTTTAGCACGGATGTTTTGGGATCTTTTCCCATACGGGCCGATCCCATCTCGTGGATGCCGCGGCCGAGGGTTCCGTCTCCGTCATGACCTTTCACATTTTTCACGCCGGCAGCGGTGAGCATTTCCATGGCATCATTCTTCATGTCTTTTCTCATCCTCACCTCATTCTCCTTATATTCAATATCCATGGCGAGCACATTCAATCCCCACTTGTCTTTCCTGGTCTTATCGAGGGTTACCTTGTTTTCGTGGTAGGGAAGTGTTTCGCCGAAACCGCCAATGCCCAGGGTCCATTCGCCCGGTTCCGACAAGGCGTTTTTCAAATCCACACCAATGGCCACTTCTTCTGCCGATCGCTTGTAGCCTTCGCGACTTCCGCCACCCTGATAACCAAATCCCCGGAGGTAATCGCGTTTGTCGCCAAAAATATTCCGGAACCGCGGAATATATATTCCGTTGGCCCTTCTGCCGTAATAATATTTATCCTCATATCCCTCTACCGTTCCACCGGCGCCAACACCGAGATGATGATCCATGATATTGTGCCCGAGTTCGCCACTGCTGCTTCCCAGTCCGTCGGGCCAAATATCCGTTGCCGAATTCATGAGGATCCATGCACTGTTTAAGGTTGACGCATTGAGGAAAATGATTTTTGCGTTGTATGTATACGTTTTATTGGTCTCCCCGTCCAGCACCTCCACTCCTGTGGCTCTTTTTTTATCCTTGTCGTAAAGTATTTTGGTCACGATGGCCCAGGGCCTTACCGTCAGGTTGCCGGTTTTCATAGCGGCCGGCAGGGTGGACGACTGGGTACTGAAATAAGCACCGAAGGGACAACCCAGCCAGCATTTGTCCCGGTACTGACAATTGGTTCTGCCGGGAAGCGGTTCCGTAATGTTGGCGGTTCTGCCGATGATCACGGGCCTGGTACCTTTGAAATGTTCTTTCATCCTGGCCACAAAATCCTTTTCCACACAGGTCATTTCCATGGGCGGCATGAATTGTCCGTCGGGCAAAACTTCCAGACCGTCCCGGTTTCCGCTGATGCCGGCAAAACGTTCTGCATGGTCATACCAGGGAGCTATTTCCTTATATCGCACGGGCCAGTCCACGGCATGGCCTTCTTTTGCATTGGCCTCGAAATCGTGATCGCTCCAGCGATAACTCTGACGGCCCCACATCAGCGACCTTCCGCCCACATGATAACCGCGAAACCAGTCGAATCGTTTAATTTCCGTGTAGGGACTATCCTTATCGCTGCACCAGTAATCGAGGTTTTTTTCATTGAGCGGATAATCTCTCTTCAATACCGGGTAATCTTTGATCATCTGCTGCGTACGGGTTCCCCGGTGCGGATAATCCCAGGCCTCCTTATTTGCATTTACGTAATCTTTGACATGTTCGATATTACGACCGCGTTCCAGCATGATGGTCTTCAGACCCTTTTCACAAAGTTCCTTGGCGGCCCATCCCCCGCTGATCCCCGACCCGATTACAATTGCGTCATACACATTGTCTGCCATGATAAGCTGATTAAAATGAGAAATTAAACATCACAAATCCGGATGGCTTTGCTGAGCGAATCGATCTTATCCTTTGCCTCTGGTATAAATTCCTGTGCTACATATCCTTTGAAACCCGTAGCGACAATGGCTCTCATGATGGCGGGATAATACAGTTCCTGGGTTTCGTCTATTTCATGACGCCCGGGAACGCCGCCGGTATGATAATGTCCTAAATATTCGTGATTATCCCGGATGGTTCTGATCACATCCCCTTCGTCTATCTGCATGTGATAGATATCATAGAGGAGTTTGAAATTGGGGCTGCCGAGCCTTTTACAAAGTTCCACACCCCAGGGGGTATGGTCGCACATATAATCTTTATGATCCACGCGGCTGTTCAGCAATTCCATTTGTACCGTGATGCCTTGCTTTTCAGCAGCAGGAAGCACCGCTTTCAAACCTTTCACACAATTATTCCAACCTGTTTCATTATCCATTCCTGCCCGGCTCCCACTAAAGCAGATCACATCTTTATATCCGGCCTTTACCATCAGCGGAAATACCTCCAGATACTGAGCGATGAGCTTGCTGTGGTTGGCGCTGTCGGCAAAGCCCTGGGTCAGGCTCACATCCCCGGCTACATAACACATGGAACTGTAGAGACCATATTTTTGCAACAGCGGCCAGTCTTTAGGCGCTACCAGGTCTATGGCATTCAGCCCAATGGCTTTTACCTGGCGGCAGAAATCCTCAAACGGAATACTTTCATAGCACCAGCGGCATACCGAGTGGTTGATATTTCCTTTCAGCTTCATCTGACTTTTGGGTTTTGGGTTTGGAGAGTAAGAAGACAGCATTGGGGACCCTGTTACCAGAACAGCAGAACCGGCAATCATATTTTTAATCATCTTTCTTCTGGATGATGGATTATCCATGGGCAATCATTGAAGGTTAATTTACGAACTCCTGAACAGAAATCTACACAATTAATGACCGGCGGCTGTGGAAACCAAAAGATCGGGCTTCTTACGTCCTTTCATATAAATGTTCAAACCGGCAAAAGCCAAAATGAGGATCACCGGAATGATCAGTGTTGTATTTAAGACTTCAGGACCTGTTGCGGTTCTGGCTTCATCAAAAACCCGGTGCATATCCGTGCCTGCCGCAGCGGAGCGGTAAGTATCCAGGCTGGATCCCGCAGGCAATTTTTTAAGCATGAGCTGATCATAATAGCCGCCCATGAAAATCATGTAAATGGAAACGGCGAACATACCCGCCCCGCCCATTAGATTCAATCCGACAGCACCGGTTTTCGGCATGTTCTCGGCAACAAAACCGATCATGCAGGGCCAGAAAAAGGCAACGCCCAATCCAAAAACAATGGCCCCGCCGAAAATGGCCGTGCCCTGCAGATGTACCAGCATATATATACCCAGCGCGGAGAGTATGGCGGATGCCAGCAAAACACCCTGGGGAGAAAGCCGGTGAACAACCGGTGCGGCAAACGCCCGCCCCAGCACCTGCACGCCCGCCACAAATGTGAGGATCAGCAGCGCATTGTCCGTAACCGTTTTAAATAAAACATCTATCCATTGGTTGGTAAACAATTCCGTGATGGCTGTTCCGAACATGCAGATGATCATGAACAGGAAAAGGCCGGAGAACACCGATTTATACATTTCCTTGTTGGAAACGCCCGCGGCTACGCGTTCCGTAACCGGAAATTTGAGTTTGGAAAAAAGGTACCCGTAGATCAGGGTGGGAATGAGCATGGTGGCCACTTCTACCTGCCAGCTTACCCCAATCTTATTCAGGAGGAAAACAACCAGGGTCCCGATTACAATACCCGCCGGGAACCACAGGTGAAAATGGTTTAGCTTGGTGGTTTTATTATCGGGGAAAAGAGAAGCCACCAGTGGATTGCAGGCTGCCTCCACCGTTCCGTTGGCGATGCCGATGAGTAAAGTGGAAATAAATAAGGTCCAGTAACCCCCTGCAAAAATCGTGAGGACGATGCCTGCCAGGTGAAGAATGAAGGCCAGGACCAGCAGTTTTTTCATCCCGATGATGTCTACGATAAAACCACCGATGATTATGGCCAGGGGAAATCCCCAGAAAGCAGTGGCGGTAATGGTTCCAAGCTCTGAGGCATTGAGCTGATACTGAACGCCGAGGTCATTGAGGATCCCGGCGCGGATTCCAAAAGAAAGCGAAGTGACCAGAAGGGCCAGACAGCTGGCGGTAAAAAGTTGGTTGCGGTGGGGGACGTTCTGCATGGCAATCGTTTTATAATTTAAATCGTCAATGATACATTTCTATGTACAGGCAGTAAATGTAATTTTTTATTTCAGAAAATAAAAAAAAGCAAACAATTCCCCTGTCTGCCCCGAATTTGTCATTATTATTCTAAACTTGCATTGAAAATGATTTAAAAACAAAGCATATGAATAGAAAATTACGAATGGGCATGGTGGGCGGAGGAAAAGATGCCTTTATCGGCGCCATCCATCGCATTGCTGCCAATATGGACGGACTCATAGAACTTTCCTGCGGCGCCCTGAGCATTCATCCAGATGTGGCGAAGGCTTCCGGCGAGATGTTGTTCCTTCCCCCCGAACGCACGTACCTGAATTATGAAGAGATGCTGGAGAAGGAGAGTAAAATGCCGCCGGACAAAAGAATTGATTTCGTCACGATCGTCACGCCCAATTTCGCGCATTTTGCCCCGGCGATGCTGGCGCTGGAAAAAGGCTTTCATGTGGTGATTGAAAAACCCATCACGTTCACCCTTGAAGAAGCACGGCAGCTGAAAAAGAAGGTGGAAGAAACGGGCTTGGTTTTGTGCCTCACCCATACCTATTCCGGTTATCCGATGGTAAAACAGGCAAAGGCCATGGTTCAGCAGGGTGTGCTGGGAAAGATCAGGAAGATCTGGGTGGAATATCCGCAGGGCTGGCTGAGCCGGAAAACGGAACGCGAGGGCAATGTCCAGGCCGCCTGGAGAACGGACCCAACGAAGTCCGGCAAGAGCGGATGTATGGGTGATATCGGAACCCATGCCGCGCATCTGGCCGAATACATCAGCGGATTAAGGATTACCAGACTATGCGCAGACCTCAGCATCTTTGTGGAAGGCCGGGCACTGGATGACGACGGAAATGTATTGCTGAAATTTGACAATGGGGCCGCCGGCGTGCTGATGGCTTCGCAGGTTGCCGCGGGCGAAGAGAATTCCCTGAAGATAAGGCTCTATGGGGAGAAGGGCGGGCTGGAATGGGCTCAGCAGGAACCCAATACCCTGATCGTAAAATGGCTCGACCAGCCCACGCAGATCCTCCGGGCAGGGGTTGGTTATAAAGAACCTCTCTCCTCATTCGCCACGCATAATTTCAGAACTCCCGGCGGTCACCCCGAGGGATATCTCGAAGCCTTTGGAAATATCTATCACAACTTTGCGCAAACCCTGTCGGCACGCATTGACGGCACAAAACCATCAGCGGAAAGTCTCGACTTCCCCGGCGTGGACGATGGCATCCGCGGCATGGAATTCATTGACCACGTGGTGGCTTCGGCGGGGTCGAAGGAAAAGTGGTACGATTGTAAGTAGATAAGTTGCAAGTGTATCGGTGGATGGTATATAGTGGATAGTAAATGGACGCAGGCGCGGCTTTACCTTTAGGCCCATCCACTATCCACCATATACCATCTACATAAAATCAAAAACTAAAAAATGAAAACAATAAAAGGTCCGGCCATCTTCCTTGCCCAGTTCATGGGCGATGCTGCGCCGTTTAACAATCTGAAATCCCTTTGCCAGTGGGCCGCTTCACTTGGATATAAAGGCGTGCAGATCCCCAGCTGGGACGGACGTTGTATTGACCTGCAAAAAGCGGCCGAGAGTAAAACCTACGCCGACGAGATCAAGGGGATTGCCCGGGATGCGGGCGTGGAAATAACCGAACTCTCCTCCCACCTCCAGGGCCAACTGGTTGCGGTGCATCCCGCCTACGATGCCCTGTTTGATGGTTTTGCTCCGGAAGCATACCGGAATGATCCTGTGGCCCGACAGGCATGGGCCGTTCAGCAGTTAAAATATGCAGCAAAGGCTTCAAGAAACCTGGGCCTGACCGCGCATGGCACTTTCAGCGGGGCACTGCTCTGGCAAACCTTTTATCCGTGGCCCCAAAGACCGGAGGGACTGGTGGATACCGGTTTTAAGGAACTTGCCAGGAGATGGAAGCCCATCCTGGATGTATTCGATGAAAACGGGGTTGACCTGTGTTATGAAATTCATCCGGGAGAGGATCTCCACGACGGGGTGACCTATGAACGGTTCCTGAAAGAAGTGAACGACCATCCGCGAGCCTGTTTACTGTATGATCCTTCCCACTTCGTACTTCAGCAACTCGACTATCTCACCTACATCGATTACTACCATGAGCGCATCCGTATGTTCCATGTAAAAGATGCGGAATTCAATCCCACGGGAAAGCAAGGCGTGTATGGCGGGTATCAAAACTGGATTGACCGGGCGGGTCGTTTCCGTTCGCTGGGCGACGGACAGGTGGATTTTAAATCCATTTTCAGTAAACTGACCGCGTATGATTTCGCAGGCTGGGCCGTACTGGAATGGGAGTGCTGCATTAAACATCCGGAAGACGGTGCAAAAGAAGGCGCTGTTTTCATCCGCGATCATATTATCCGGGTAACGGAAAAAGCATTTGATGATTTTGCGGGAACCGGCTCTGATGAAGCCTTCAACCGGTCCGTGCTGGGAATAAAGTAATCCGGACACGCTCCGCCGGTTTGATCCGTCTGCCCCGGATTTTCTGGTTCTGATGCGATATGGTATTTTTTTACGAAATTTGTGTCCTCACTTTAAAATACAATCAGGCATGAAAAAAGCAATACTTGTTTTACTCTGCGGTTCTGTTTCCGTAATCGCGTGCAATTCTGGCGGAAGCTCGTCTTCCGGCGCCGATTCTTCCAAAGCCGTTGCCGCTGCGCCGGCGGCCCCCACTGCTTCTGAGAAAGGACTCGAACTGATAGGCGCCAGTGACTGTACCACCTGCCACCGGCTGCATAAAGAATCTGCCGGCGCTACGATTGGACCGGCTTACAGTGATGTGGCCGCCAAATATCCGAATGCTGCCGATACAACGGTTGACAGGCTGGTGCATAAGATCATTACCGGAGGATCCGGTATCTGGGGCGTAGTGCCCATGACGCCGCATCCTGCCATCCCACCGGCTGATGTAAAGACTATGGTGATGTATATTCTTTCGCTCAAAAAATAAATAAACCATGCATGGTAAAACAAATAGGTATCGCTTTGGTTTCGCTGATGCTGATGGACGGATCAGCGCAGGCCCAATCAGCCAACAACCAGCTAACCGCTGCAGAGAAAAGTGAGGGCTGGCAGCTGCTGTTCGACGGACACAGTACGAATGGCTGGCATACCTATAATAAAAAGACCATGTCAGACGCCTGGCGCGTGGATGACGGCACCATACACCTGGATGCTTCCAAAAGGCCGGCCAGCGGCGCGGGTGACATTGATACGCAGGATGAGTTTGAAAATTTTGACCTGAAAATGCAATGGAAGATTTCCAAGGCCGGTAACAGCGGCATTATTTTTCTGGTGCATGAATCTCCTAAATATGAAGACTCCTATGAAACCGGACCTGAAATGCAGGTGCTGGATAACAAGGACGCAGAAGACGGGAAAAATTATAAACATCATGCCGGTGATCTTTACGACCTGATTCCGTCCAATTCAGAATCCATCGTTCATGGGGCCGGCGAATGGAACGATGTGGAAATAAAACTGAATCACGGCAAGCTTGATTTTTATATGAATGGCAAGCATACCGTAAACACCATGCTCTGGAATGCCACATGGGATGTGCTGGTCAGGGGTAGTAAATTTGCCAAAATGCCTGCCTTCGCTACATTTAAATCGGGGCATATTGATCTTCAGGATCATGGATATGATGTCTGGTACCGTAACATCAAGATAAAAAAACTATAAAAAAAATATGAAAAAAATTCTGGCGATTGCCTTTTTGCCCCTTGCCATGCTGCTGCTGTTATCTGCAACCCGCCCGGTTGACAAAAAACCTTTGGTGCTGATCTTCTCCAAAACCAACGGATTCCGTCATTCCAGCATTCCCGTTGGCATTGAGGCCATTAAAAAACTCGGTGAAGCCAATGGCTTTGACGTAAACACGACGGAAGATTCCCTTGCCTTCAATAAGAAAAACCTGAAAAAATATGCTGCCATCATTTTTTTAAGCACCACCGGAAAAGTTTTCGGCCCTGATCAGGAAAAAGCTTTACAGGAATACATCCATCATGGCGGTGGTTATGTAGGCATACATGCGGCCACGGATTGCGAATACGACTGGCCATGGTATGGCAAGCTTTCCGGTGGTTATTTTAAATCACATCCCAGTCAGCAGGAAGCCAAATTAAACGTTGTGGACAAAAATCATCCCTCCACTTCGTTCCTGCCGGATACCTGGGTGCGCAAGGACGAATGGTATAATTTTAAATATCTGAATCCGGATGTTACCGTGCTGATCAAAATAGATGAAAGTTCCTATAAGGGCGGCGAAAATGGCGCGAACCATCCCATGGCATGGTACCATTCCTTTGAAGGCGGGAGGGCATTTTATACCGAACTGGGGCATACGGAGGAATCTTATGCGGATCCTCTTTATTTAAAGCATATTTTGGGGGGGATTGAGTATGCAATTGGGAAGCGATAAATTTGTTGACAGATGACAGTTGACCGACTTAAGGCTCGAATTCGCACCTGAAATCCGTCAACTGTCAACCGTCATCCGTCAACTTCTTCACAATCCAATCGACTTCATAAACGCATCCGCATTCGGCTCCCTACCCAAAAAATGACGGAGCATATCCATCTCTTCTTCACTGCCGGCCACTTCCAGTATATATTTGCGGTAACGCAAACCCGTTTTGGGATCCATGACGCCATTTTTCAGGAAAACAGAAAAAAGATCCTGGGCAAAAACGCGGGACCAGAGATATCCGTAATAGTTGGCGGCATATCCGTTCAGATGTCCGAAGGATGCGATCATATGCGTTCCGTCAACAAAAGGGTATTGCACCATGGGATGCAGATCTTTGGATACCTGGTAAATATCCCTTCCCCTGATGCTGTCGTATTTATCGTGAAACGTAAAATCTATCTTTCCATAATACAGCTGCGTCATATAATACAATCCATCCAGCACATGTTCGGCTGCTTTCATCTTCCGGAAAAGAGATTCAGGGAGCACCGCTCCGGTTTTATAATGCCTGGCGAATATTTTCAGGGATGGATATTCCCAGCAAAAGTTTTCCAGGAACTGCGACGGGGCCTCCACAAAATCGGGTTTGAGGGAAAAGGGCTGTGAGGCAATGCCGGATCTGACCAGCATATGCGCCACCAGGTGCCCGAACTCATGGAAAAGAATAATTACATCCCCATGTTCGAGCAAGGTCGGCCGACCAGCTGACGCTTCAGCAAAATTACAAAGCAGGGCGGCCATAGGCAGGATTTCCTTACCGCCGTACGATCTGGCCTGGCTGACGGGAAAACAGGCGAAATGGGAATATTTGTTTTCTCTCGGATAAAGATCGAAGTAAAAGCTGCCGATCTTTTTTCCCTCCTTATACATATCAAAAGTTTTCACCTTGGAATACCAGGTCGGTACGCCGAAGGTTTCCTTCACCGTTACGCCCAGCAATTGCCGGTATACTTCGAACATCCCTTTAATGGTGTTGTTCATGTCAAAATATTCCTTTACTTCATCCGTATTCAGTGCATATTTTGTATCCAGCAGTTTCTTTTTATAATAGGCCTGATCCCAGGCAAATATCGAATCGGGCAGTTCCGGATGCAGCTGATGCTTCACGGTCCTGATTTCGTTCAAATCCGCGGTTACATTCGGAGCCAGCTTGTTACTGAGGTTGTTCTCGAATGCCCATACATTCGCCGGCGTCCCGGCCATCTTATCCACCAGAGAATAAGCGGCATAACTGGAATAGCCCAGCTTTCCGGCATACTGCTGACGATAGTAAAAAAGGCTGTCCAGCACCCGGGTATTCTGCGGATAGGCCCGGTTGTTATACTTTATGTACATCGTCTTCCGCGTGGCATCTGCATCCGCGTACCGGAGAATACTTTGTTCATTCGGTGTATTAATATACAGCACGTATTTACCCGAAGCACTTTTCCAGGGCTGCTTTACATTGTCAGGCACTCCCGTCAGTTCCGCATCATCATATTCAACACTATCACTGGACATGGATATGTTTTTGTCAAACAGCAAACCCTCGGTCGTGATCCTGTCGCTGATGGCCTGTAATTCCAGCCGGCCCGCACTGTCCAGTTTCATGCCGTTATTTTCAAAATCCCGGATCTGTTCCCCAATGAATTTCGTTTCATTGGGTTTCATGGTTTTCTCAGCAGCTTTTGCGAAGGATTTCAGCGTCCGGTACAATTTTTCATTCAGGTAGAGCC
This sequence comes from Chitinophagaceae bacterium, assembly GCA_041691395.1. GTDB lineage: Bacteria > Bacteroidota > Bacteroidia > Chitinophagales > Chitinophagaceae > Puia. The sequence continues at coordinate 75,332 of JBEPUT010000013.1, read as the reverse complement.
TGGTCTGGTATTCGGACAACGCCTGGGAGCCGTTATTGGCTGCATCCCTGGCGCTGTCGTTCGTAAAAGATTCGGAGATCAGCCCCAGTTTGATCGCCAGGTCATACAGATCATATAGCAATTCATCGTAAGCTGCCAGGGTATTCCCGGGTTTAGACGCAAAAACAGCAGTTATATTATGAATGCGTTCATCCGATAAACGGGTAACACCGGAAACGGCATCCCGTATGGTTCCGGCATTTATTTTATCAAACGGAATGGGTTGATTGGAATGAACCAGCAGCGGATTATTCAGTACAGTCGTTTGGGCAAACACAGCGGTCAGAAAGAAGCAATAAAAGAGGCTGAGGTAAATTTTAAGCGGGCGCATAGAAAAAGGTTTTGCGGCACAAACTATAAAATCCTTATCATAGACTGCGGCCCGCTTTTTCAACGGGTCCCCAGAGAGGATAGACGGCAGGAAAAAGAGGGGCATAAAAAAGGCCCTGTCCTCCATAGACAGGGCCCTGGGTTTTTTTAAACCGGAGAACTATTGCAGCTTTACGCCTTGCTTTTCCTGCTTTTGATCAATATTCCTGATCACTACTTCCACCCGGCGGTTACACTGTCTTCCCTCATCCGTTTTGTTATCACACTTCGGATTCTCTTTTCCAAACCCTCTGGCAATTACCCGGCTCTTATCAATTCCGCCTTTAACCAAAGCATCTGCAACGGCCTGGGCTCTTGCTTTGGAAAGCTTCCTGTTCCTCGCCACACTGCCTATATTATCGGTATACCCATCAATGTAGAAATTGGAATTGGGAATTTGTTCATTCATGGTTTTTGCCGCCCGCATGATGATGTCTTCAGATTCGGGACGGATGGTTGACTTACCAAAATCAAACAGGATGTTCTTAAAATCAGCTGTGATCTGAACGGCTATCTGTTCCACGGGACATCCTTTGGATGATGTGGGACCCGGTTGATTCGGACAAAGATCTTCATCATCATTCACACCGTCTCCATCCGTATCGGGAATCGGGCAACCCTGGTATTTGATCACACCGGCAACAGTGGGACATTTATCCTGGGGGTCGGGAATGCCATCTCCGTCGGTATCGGGACAACCATGGAATTGTGCTAAACCCGGAACATTCACGCAGGAATCTTCTTCATCATTAACCCCATCCCTATCCGTATCGGGAATCGGGCAGCCATGGTATCTGGGCAAACCGGCAACACTCACACAGGAATCTTCCTCATCATTAATGCCATCTCCGTCGGTGTCAGGAATGGGACATCCCTGATATCTTTTGAGGCCTGCAACCAGCGGGCATTTATCCACGTCGTCATAAACGCCGTCTTTATCCGTATCAGGCTTAATTTTTTTCTTGTAAGGAATGCCGAAATGAATGCCCACATGCAGGTCAGCCTGTTTGGAATCGTGCACCAGTGCAGACAAAACGGTTCCAGAACCGATAAATAACGGGCCTATGCGAAAAGCGAGACCGGCATTGAACTGAGTTAACTCATTATAACTTAAAGGCAGTTCAACACTGAAAATCCTGTTTTCCCAACGTGGCGTAAAACTATAGGCATTGTAATAGTACAATTTCAGACTGCCCATTTTATTGGTTGTAAACTGGCCCGCAAAGTTTAACCCGAAACCTTTCACCAGCATCCAGTCGATATTGGCCTGGATGGTGGTGGGAAGATCTACATTGTAAGCCGCGTTCTGATTATTGCCCGTCGAAGAAAAAGCTTTCCCGGCTCCTGCGTTTGCGTCGAGAATAGCTTTATACTCACTTACTGATTTCCCCTCAAACTGGGTGAGATCAAAGGCTGTTGCTGAGTTGTTGCCGCTGTATTCCCCGGCTGAATTGCCGCTCTTATTAAATTTGATTCGGCCTACATCCAGCAGGGCAACACCGATCTTCAGTTTATATTTATTAGCGAAGCGGTCATCCACATACATGGAATAATCGGTATTGTTCGGACGATATTCATATACAAAACCGATATCGCCGCCAACCCCATGACCATTGAATTTAAAAAAATCATTGAATTTATAATCGCTGAAATTGGCATTGGTGGTATTGAATCCGACGGTACCGGCGATGTTGGTCAGGCCCGCCGGCGCAGGCGTTATCGTAGCACCGAAATTATTGGTGTACAGGTAGGAATCCGCCGTACCGGCAAGGTATTTTACGGTAAAGCCGCCCTTTAAAAAGTTATGACTTCCTTTATTCGTAAATACCTGCGCGATGGATCCGCCGATCTCCGTCCATCCTGTGGCATGAACAACACCCGCGGGTGAACTGAAAGATCCGGGGTTATATCTGGTATTGCCTATAACGGATGATGCCAGGTCTCCGTTAATATCCTTCACGTTTGAAAAAACCCGGGTTCTGGTAGTGAGTGCAATGGATGTTTTCGGACTGAGGCTGATCATAAAAGAGGGACCCAGCACCTCTACATAAGAAAGGGCATTTACATTTGTTTTACCCGTTAACAATTTAGATTTTAATGAATCTGCATTAAAGGACTTGGTGATGTCCTTAAATCGAAGTCCTGCCTGGTCGTTGCCCACAAAACCATTGATGGCAAATACATTTACATCCCACTTAAAACGGTTGTCAGCAATATTGGCCGGATTAAAAAAAACACCGTTCACGCCGGTGTAATTGCTGGTCCGGTAACCCGGAAAGGACTGGGCCAAGGAACTGAGCGTCAGGGCCAGACTTCCCAATAATAGTAAAGGTTTTTTCTTCATAATCATTTTCTCATTTTTTTAGGATGAGTCAATTATTATGCCGATGTTTAAACAAGCCAGTACCGTTAAAGGTTGATTAAAATTCCCGAGGCTAATATTCTACATTTTTCCCCATATTATACCTTAAACTACCGGCAGCGTATATCCATTGTGATAAGCTTTCATCAAGTATTCTTTATTCACGGTTTCATCGGTGAACCGGTCCCCGGACCATACCAGTCTTTTTCCGCTGCGCAGGCTGATGTTCCCGAGCTGAGCCACCGTGGCCACCAGCGCACCGGCTTGTATGTTGCAGTGCAGGTCTTCCATATTGCGGGAGCGGACCACCTCCGTAAAATTTTTCCAGTGATTGAGCAAACCATCATCCACGGGCTTTGCGAGGGGTCGCGCTATTTTATTTTTGTTGGTATTTTCGTCAATCACTTCCCATCCATTTCTGCTCAAAACGAGCGTGGCGTTATTCCCGATAAATGCGATACCGTGATCCCTGCCGTAAGGTCCGTTGCCTATACCCATGGCATGATCCCAGACCATATTGAAATGATCAAATTCGTACAATGCGGTCAGCGTATCCGGTGTTTCCTGATAGAGATCGGGATAGGCATAATCGCCACCGAGGGCCGCAATGGCCTTCGGGGTACTGGCTTTCATGCCGAGCAGGGCATAGTCGATCAGATGCACGCCCCAGTCAGTCATCAGTCCGCCGGCATAATCCCAAAACCAACGAAAGTTAAAATGAAACCGACTGGAATTAAAGCTGCGGTCCGGAGCAGGCCCAAGCCATGTTTTATAGTCCACACCGGCAGGAGGTGCCGAGTCGGGAACCCGGGGACCTGGTTTCATCCAGTCCTGATAGCACCAAACCTTCACCGTACGGATATTCCCGAGCTGACCTGAATGTACAAAAGCAATGGCATCCTGGAAATGCTGCTGGCTGCGTTGCCACTGGCCACCCTGCACCACCCGGTTATATTTCTTTTGCGCTGCCACCATAGCGCGGCACTCCCCGATGGAATTCCCAACCGGCTTTTCCGCATAAACATCTTTACCTGCGGCACAAGCTTCCATCATAATGAGTGCATGCCAGTGGTCGGGTGTACCGATAATCACTGCATCCACATCTTTATTGTTCAGCACGTCCTGGTAATTTCCTGTGGTTTTTATTTTGGACGTATTGATATTTAATTTGGAAAGATCCTTCATCCGCTTGTCCAGCACATTTTTGTCTATATCGCACAAAGCCACTACCTCCACACCCGGTTGTTTCAAAGCCGCGTTGAGATCCGACCAGCCCATGCCATTGATCCCGATGGCGCCAATATTGATCCGGTCGCTGGCAGCCATTCCCCCGGCGCCGGCGCCGAACACGGGCTTCAACAAAGCGGAAGTTACCATGGTTCCGCCAGCCAGCAGGCCGGCATGTTTGATAAAAGAGCGGCGCGTGTTCATTGTAATATTTTTTTTTATTGAGCCTTTGGCATGGACACTGGATAGTCGGGCACTGTACGTTGTCACCAATTAAAATATGCCCCATACCAGCCCGCACCAATCATGGGAGCCTTATCATTCAGCAGCAGTTTTACGGGCACCTTTTTTACCAGATCCTGCATGCGGTCGCAGTCCAGCAGGTTATCATAGAAATCCGGATGTTTTAACAAAGAAACAATTTTCGGAGGAATGCCGCCGGCGAGGATGAGGCCGCCTGTGGCCTTCATTTTCAGGATTAGGTTACAGGATTCCCTGGCCAGATAAAGTACAAAAAGTTTCATCGCTTTCACACAAACGAGATCCGTTCCCGCCACCGCCGCCTCACTGATCACCGCAGAGGGATCGTCCTGCTTAAAGGCGTCGGTAATAGAGGTACTCACCGGGCACTTTTTTATCTGGTACAAAAAATTATATATGTCGTGAATGGCGGGACCTGCTATTACGCTTTCCCAACTCACCACTTTATATTTCTGGAGCAGGAAATTGTGAAGTTCCATATCCTCTTCGTTCCTGCACGAGAAATCCGAATGGCCCCCTTCTGTAGCAAACGGATGATGTACTTTGCCATCCCAGAATAAACCCGCTTCGCCCAACCCGGTACCGGGAGCAAGAACGGCCATGTTCCCCCTGATGCCAGGTTCGCCGGGGTGCAGGACAAGAAAATCTTTTTCGGTCATACCGGCAAGACCATAAGCCGTTGCTTCCAGGTCGTTGATCAGGGATATATGCTGAATGCTTGTAGCGGCCGTAATTTCTTTCTTGTCGATCACCCAGGGCAGATTGGTAATTTCCGCATGCCCCTCAAATACGGGACCGGCAACGCCCAGCGAAATCCGGTCCGGCCTGTATCCGGGGTTTTCCTGGAAAAACTGTTGAATGATCTTAATCACCGAATCATATTGTCCGGAATGATAAGTGGACGTTTTCCGGAGCGTTATCTGATCGGCAGTCGCCTCAAAAATGGCGAGGTTGGCTTTTGTTCCGCCCACATCTCCGGCCAATACGCAAACCTTATTATTTCCCAGTACCCGGCGGCCGGGAAAGTTAAGCGTAATCATCGGTGAATCAGCCATGAACGGGTCAATTGAAATTCGAATGTAAAGGATTGGGATGAAAAAACCTCGGGACCGAACCAGCGGGGTGAATAATTTTCCCAAAACGGGAAACGTAATCTTACAGTTTTTCCTTTAGGAAACTTACGCAAAACGAAGGACAAAGGAATAAAAAAAGCCAGTGTAGACACACCGGCCGTGAGAAAACTTCAGTTATGATAATCACTGAAGTAATAACGGCAGGGTTTCCTTAATTATTATATGCGCGGCGCCCAATCCTTAGGAAAACTTTATGGCGGCTATTCTCCCGGACTTGTCCAACTGGGCTAGTTTTAATAGTTCAGGCTCGTTGCAGCAAACAAAACAACCCCTTCATGACCTAATCAAAAAATACCATGAGCATTCTCTTCCTGGGTCTATTTTCTTTTATAAACCTCCAATTATTTGTATTTGCTTCTGCTTCTTTATCTCTAAAAGATTCACTACCCAACGCCAATCATCAACTCAGCTAAAATGAATTCTTAACCCGGTATGGAAAAGATGATTATTCCGGAAGCGGGCATCACACAGGTAATCTTTTCCTGATATTAAATAAAAGAGGAGCTGTCCATCATTGGCTGTTCTCCGGCAGCAACAGCAGTTTAATAAAATTATTTTCGTTTAAATACTGATTCGCTGCGGCTTTTACCGATGCCGGAGTGACCTGTTTGATCAGATCGGGATAATTTAAAATAGCTCCGGGATCGTCGCCGTTTTCAACCTGTGCGCTGAGCCAATTCAGCCAGAATGGATTTTCCTTCAGGTGCAATTCATATTGACGCTGTTCTTCGGTGGAGAATTTGGTGATATCCAGATCAGTGGCCCCGGCCGTTTTCAGTTTGTTGATTTCCTCTTTGGTGGCAGCAATCAGCTTGTCAACATTTTCGGGGGCACAGCCAAACAGAATCGTAAAGGCATACCGGTTTGCCGGGTTTTTATTGTAAGTGACGCGCACGGAAGGACTGTACGTGCCGCCTTCTTTTTCCCTCAGACGGTCAATCAACTTGAATTGCAGTATTTCACTGAGCGCCGTTAACTGGATGTTGTTTTCCGGATTGTATTTGTAGTCTCCGCTGATCACCAGACGTACTGTGGCTTTCGGCTCCTTACCTTTTCTTACCTCGGCCTCTCTTACCCCGGTTGGGATGTGTATATTCAGGTCACGGGCCTCTTCGTGCAGACCGGTAGTCGGCAATGAACCCAGATATTTTTCCAGCAGCGGCCGGATACTGTCAATTGTAAAATTGCCCGTAAACAAGAAAGTAAAATTGCCGGCATTTGCAAACCTTTCTTTGTATATGGCCAGGGATTTGTCAAGATCAATCTGCTGCAGTTTTTCCAATGAAGGTCCGGTTCTGCGGATGGAGTAATTTCCCAGCACCGCGGCCACCGTATCATCAAAAACATTTGCCGGATCATTGTAGCGGTCGGCGATCTCATTGGCGGACTGATCAATAATATTTTTAAATATTACGCTGTCTTTTCGCGGAGATGTGAAATACAAATGGATAAGCTGAAAAGCAGTCTCCAGGTCCTTCGGTGTGCTCGCACCCCGCAGCCCTTCCGATCTGTCAGAGATATAGGGTTCAACATTCAATTGTTTTCCACTGAGCAGTTTCGGAAAATCCGTGGGTTTGAAATGACCGAGCCCTGAATTTTCAACGATATAGGCCGCGCTGGATGCCGATTCAAAGTCTGAATCTGCGTACAAGGAACTGCCCCCGGGACTGAATGCATTGAACCGGACTTCGTCATTTTTAAAATCCGTAGGTTTCAAGATCACTTTCATCCCGTTGCTCAGCGTCATCTCCGTAACACCAATATCTTTCAGTTTTTTTACATCAGTCACTTTCCCTGCCGGCGGCAAAGAAGAAAGCAGGGATTCCTTTCTAAAGGCATCTTCGTAAGGACTCAGTTTACGGTCGTCAACTGATTTGATCCAGCCATTCACGGTTTCTTCGCCAGGTAAAGAGTCGCTGTCCGTTTGCGGCGCCATGATCACCACATCGCGGTTACTGTCAGCAATATACTGCGGCGCCAATGCATTGATATCCGATAATTTCACTGCTTTTAAATGGGCATCCACCAGCTTATATTCCACATCAATGCCCGGTGCAGATTCTCCGGTTAAAAAGTTGCGCGTGTATTCTTCCACGAGTTCCTGGGAGTTGCGTTTGTCTTTTTCCCTTACCGCTGAAGCAAAATAACTGAGGTAGCTGCTTTTGGCGCGATCCAGTTCGGCTTCGGTAAATCCAAACTGCTTCAACTGCTGGATAAGCTCCCAGACGGATTCAAAACTTTTTTCCAGCAGCCCCGGTTTAGCTACCACCGAAACAATAAAAGCATCGAGTCCACCCAGAAAGCTCCCCATCTCCGAACCCGCCTGTATAAAAGGGGGATTGGGTTTCTGTGATAATTCCGCTATCCTGGCCGCCAGCATTTGATTAAACAGTTCGCGGTTGACAAGCTGATCATATTCCTGTTTAGTTTTTGCGACCAGCATTTTTCTTTTGATCATCACCTGGATCACGGTATACGGGAATTCCTTATCGGTGACCGCAACGAACTGGTTTTTATTGTTGAGCGGAATCGTATATTTTATGCGCGGCTTTTCATTCGGCGTGTTTTTCAGATCACCAAAAAGCTTTTTGATGCGCATTTCCATGCTGTCCACATTAATATCCCCTACTACGATCAGCGCCTGCAGGTCGGGCCGGTACCAGGTTTTATAAAAATCGAGAATGGTAGGTCTTTTAAAATTATGCAGCACCTCGTCCACCCCGATCGGTATACGGTCCGAATAACGGGAATGGTTCAGGATCACTGGAAAAGTTTTCAGCCGCATCCGTTCCTGTGCACCTTTGCCAAGCCTTTTTTCTTCCAGCACCACACCCCTTTCACTGTTGATTTCGCCGGTGTCCAGCGTGGCATTCCCTGCCCAGTCGCGCATAATTTGCAAACCATTCTTCATTAATACGGGATCATCCGTGGGAATCGGCAACTGGTAAACGGTTTCATCAAAACTGGTATAGGCATTTAGATCGGCTCCGAAACGGACACCCGATTTCTGAAGGTAATGTACCAGATCATTTTTCGGAAAATGTTTAGTTCCGTTGAAGCTCATGTGTTCCATGAAATGTGCCAGTCCGCGCTGGTCTTCCTTTTCGAGAACTGATCCTACTTTATTCACCAGGTAAAGCTGAACGCGTCTGGCCGGTTCGGTATTCTTCCGGATATAATACGTAAAGCCATTGGCCAGTTTGCCTTGCCGGATGGCCGGATCAAGGGGCAAGGGCTGGGCTCCGCCATCGAAAGCCAAAAAAACGAAGAATAAGAGGATAGGAATCTTCATCGGTATAATCTTTCTATAAAGATAACCGAATGGCGAACCTTTATTTAAAGTCCCGGCTTATTTTTTCCACACATCTTTTATGCCCGCAACGCCGGTAGAGTCGGCCACCGCAAGGTCGTACATGGCTTCAAAGGTATGCAGTACGCTGTAGTGATTGATCCTTTCTCCATACATTCCGGGTTTTACCGTAGCACCGTAAAAAATAGTGGGTATGTGGTTACCTGTAGTGAAGTCGTCTTCATCAAAAGTTACGATCAACAGGCTGTTGTGTGTTTTCGCCCATGCGGCATATGCGCCCAGGTTATCCTGCAGCCATTGATCGGCCCGGTGAATGGCGGCACTGTCGCCCGGATCGCCGATGTTGTGCATGTCATGATCCTGATCGGGAATTACAAAAGCCACGGTGGGCAATTCATCATAATTTTGGGGGAATGAGGTCATGGGCAGGCTCAGTGAAGCCGGGAAATTATTTTTCTTATGCCCCTGCCAGTTCACCCAGGGTGCATGTTTTCGGGCATACAGGTAGCTGCCGGTCAGTTCACTGATCATATAACTGCAACCCGTGAATCCGATGGAAGGCATAGTTTGGGCATATCCTTTAAAAGTGAATCCTTTTTTGATCAGTGCGGCACCCAGATTGGGTGTCGTGTAGGGGGTTTTTTTTTCGAGACATTCATCACCGTCTATGCCCTGAAGACTGCCTGAAAATATCGCCAGGTAATTGGGCTGGCTGGGATGTGTAATCCCATGGGCATCCCTAAACAGAGCCCCGCTATCCGCTAACTCATTAAGAAAAGGCGCAATCTTCGACCCGATGAGCTGATCGTAACCATGATTTTCTTCAATCACGACTATAACGTGATCCGGACGTGGAATATCGGACTTATGTTTACAGGAGATCAAAAAACAAATCCAAACAACAGGGATTAAACGGGCAATACAATTCATCGTGGATTCTTTTTTAATTACTTTGGAAGGTTATTATATTCACCTTGTTGTAAAGCCATATTTTTTGTAAATGGTCCTTGCCGTTTCACTGGTCAGGAAATGCATAAAATCCCTTGCAGCTGCCGGATGTGGTGCATTTTTCATCAGGCCGGCTATATAAACTGCTTTCGCATTTTCCTTCTCAGGAATTTCAACAAGCTCAACAGGATGGCTGATCATTTGCTGGTAATAAACTTCGGAATACCAGACCGGACCTGCATCGCTCTGCGCATACAAAATCCTCAGGGGAGTTTCCCGGTGGTGAATCCGGGTTAAATAAGTGCTGCCGTCTCTGACCTTTGTTTCCATGATCGCCTTTTTCAGTTCCTTGCCTCCTGCTTTCAAATACGCTTCCTCAATAAGCTTTCCTATACCCTCCCAGTCGGGATTGGGCATAGATACCCTGACCCCGGATTTCGCCAGATCTTTTAGTTCCCTTATGTTTTTGGGATTATCTTTTGAGACCATGATCGCCAGTTTGTTAAAGGCATACACGGTTGTATCCGTGAAGTAGCGGGACATCTGATCAATCCGGCTTTTACCGGCCGTATATACATCCGGTTGCAGCGTTATCCGCATATTGCCGATCGTTAGTGATCCGCCTTCAATCTGCTTCGCCAGTATGCCCGGCGGCAGGGTTTCCGCAAATATCCTTTGATAAGCAGGATATTCCTTTTTGAACCCGGTCATTAAATCATCCATGCACATAAACTGGTTGCCGGCAAAAAAAATGACCAGTTGGGGATCATTGATGTCGCCATACAGATCCGGCACGTTATCAATTCCGGCTACTGTAAACATCACCTGGCTCTGGGGCGGAGTGTTCCACGGCGGATCGAAATGATGATCCTGTGCAAAAACGACAGCGGAGCCCGTCATGAGTAAGAAGACCAATATCGCGATTGTTTTTTTCATGGTATGACTGAGGCGGTTATGGTTTGACGACGGACCATCCTTCGGCCTGCCGGATAATCAATTCTCCATTTCCACTGGGAACCACGGCAATGAAATCGTATATCTGGTCCCGCCCGATTTTTCTTTCTTTCAGAGTATTGCTGCACTGGGATACGATCACTCCTTTTTCAACAAGCGCCTTTAACTCCTCTTCGTATTTACCTCCTTTCACATAGGCGTCAGTTCCACCGCTAAATGCCACCAGTTCAATAAGTACTTTCCCGGCAAGTCTCGGATCCGTTAACGCATTGTTGATATTACGGATGGTCTTTTCTATGATCTTCGGATCGCTGTTATCCAACTGATAAATGGCGTGATAGGATTTCAGGGTAGCCTTTGCTCCCGTAAATGCCCTGTTTTTTTCCAATGCCTTATTCGTTGTTTGTGCATTCATTGTATTTGCCATCAGTACGAATAAGAAAAGACTAAGTGCCATTTTTTTCATAATTACATTTTAAAGATTGATCGGTTAAAAGCGTTTATTGTTTTTTTTCCTGGCTTCCAGGATCGGTTCAAAGGGGCCGTATTTATGCTGTTGCGCTGAAAAAGTATCCGCATATGGACCAAAGGGGAAATCAACCGGCTTTTGGTCTGTATTTTTCCAGTCCTGTCGCTGATCCTGGTGTGGCCTGGGCTGACTGTTTACATAAGCTGCCACATCCCAGGCTTCCTGATCCGTCAATTTTGGATGGTGATAGTCCGTTCCGAAGGGCATGTTCATCTTCACGAATCCGGCAAAAGCACTGATGCGGTATAAACCGGCTCCATCGTTATAGCTGTGCGCCCCCCATAAAGGCGGATAAATATATCCTATGGCCCCGGTATCCGCCTGACCCTGACCCTGTATACCATGACAGTTTTGGCAATTTATCGCATAAATCTTTTTCCCCCGCATGGTATCCGCTGCAATATCCAAATATTTTAACCGGAGGAGACCCGTTCCTCCCCGTTCAACGCCTTTCGGCACATCCTTTGCCAGCCATTTGAAATAAGCAAACATGGCCCGCATTTCATGCGCAGAACTATCCATTGGTCTTCCGTTCAAACTTCTTTCGAGGCAGTCATTGATCCGGTCATAAATAGTTTGGGTGGTATTGTTTCTTGCGCTGAACCGGGGATACGTGGCATAAACCTTACCAAAATTATTACCATACGGAACCGTACCACCATCAATATGGCAATTCTGACAATTCATTCCGTTAGTGAATTTCAAAACGGTTCCCGCCGGTCCCAGGTAATAGGCCGTATTGGCAATAAGATCCCGTCCGTACCAGATCAGTTTTCCACTATCACAGTAGGTGGGGATCTGATATTTATTATCGCCGCGCCAAACGGTATCTACCGGTTCCGCCGCCAGAAATGCCGCAAAAGATTTGTCGGATAGGTCCCGGTCCTGATACGCCTCCAGGATTTTTACCGTGGCCAGAATGACCAGCACAAAAATCAGGAGGAGGGGGAACCAATGCGCCTTTAGCATACCCAAATTTAATAATAACATTCCTTAAATCAACCCCAATGCAAATCGCGCAGCAGGAATATGGATAATTGATAAACTCCGCTATCTTCTTTGCGTGAATATAATTTGCACGATTTGGATCGCCTATCCATTAGTGGTAAACCCGGGAAATAATGTCATCCCGCCATCAACAAACAGGGTTGCGCCATTTACATAATCACTATGGTCTGACGCTAGCCATACCGCAGCCTTTCCAATGTCGCTTGTTTCACCAACCCGGCCGTAAGGAATTAGCTTCAATAATTCTTTTTCCGCCTCTGGAGTTTCCCATGCGCTGCGGTTGATATTTGTTTTAATGGCGCCGGGGGCAATGCTGTTGACGCGGATTTTCTTTGGCGCAAATTCCTGGGCAAGTGTTTTCATCAATAACATAATCCCTCCCTTTGACGTCGCATAGTTAGCATGGCCAGCCCAGGGAATAACCTGGTGCACGGAACTCATACAAATAATTTTTCCCGCTGCACATGACCGTTCTTTCACGATACCCCGCCTGAGAAATTCTTTTACAGCTTCTCTTGCACAAAGAAACTGTCCGGTAAGGTTTACATTCAAAACCAGGTTCCAGTTCTCCAATGTCATTTCCTGAAACGGTGAATCTTTCTGGATCCCGGCATTGTTTACGAGGATATCAACCGTACCAAGCTTTTTTATTACTTCTGCAAACATATTAGTCACTTCAACGTCCTTACTAACATCAGCCATCGATAAGATCCCCTTACCCCCCTTGGCTGAAATATCATTCAACACCTTTTGTGCCTCGTCTTCCCCCTTGGCATAAGGATAATTTATAACCACTGTTGCCCCTTCCTCTGCCAGTGCACGGGCTACTCCGGCTCCGATGCCGGAACTTGCTCCGGTTATAATGGCCACCTGATTGCTTAACGACAAATTCATATTTATTCAGATTTATTGAACTTCCTTTTCAACGTAAAATTCATATTTCCCCGACGGCTTGACTGATTCCAGAAAAATGTGTTTGGCACTCCATTGCCACCTGAGGGTTGAGATGATAACATTTCCAGATCAAACTTCAGACCACCGGGGCGAATAATTGAATTATGAATAAGCATTTGCTGCCCAAAAAACTACATTTCAGCTATATTTCCGTCCGACTTACACATTAAAATATTAAGGTCTGCACAGCTAAGACCGCCGCCAGAAACGGATCCGTCAAATTTCCGTTGGAAGGTTTAACTTAATTTCGGGTGACACACTTATTATAATAATAAATAAGACAGGCATTTTTTCAGCATGTAGTGGAATTTTTTGCACAAATCAGCTGGCATCCGCTTTCTGTAAATGGTTAATCCTATTCTTTCAATATTTTATTATCTAATAGTTTTTTCGTTGATAGAATCAGCACTTAAAACCCGAGAAGTCTCGTAGTTCCCAAGAATTCCAAAGATATCAGATCTACGATCTTTTCTCCACACGCCTTTCCACACGCCGTGTCCGGCATTTCCTATCCAGTCCCATGGCGGGTTGTAATTTAAATCGATGGTGGCGGTAATGAGTGTACCCTGTGTACCACTTTCCTTAAGAATATCTCCTGCAGGATTGATGATCATACTATGTCCATCGTAAATGGAGTTCACAAAATAAACACCGTTATCCAAGGCCCGGCTTCTCGAAATGATTTTATAACCATCCGGACCCCGAATATCACCCGCAATGGGGCAGAATAAAATTTCTGCGCCATTTAAAGCCAAAGCCCTTGACACTTCAGGAAAAGCATAATCCCAACAAATAAGCATCCCTATTTTACCGAAATCGGTAGTAAACACTGGAAATGAATTCCCTGGAACCGCACCTTCTTCTGCTTCGTTATCAGGCAATTGCACCTTTTTATAAACAGCTTGTATTTTACCTTGCCGGTCGTACAATACAGCCACATTGCTTAATGTATCGCCCACCCAGGAGTATAAGCCGGAAACAATATACATACCGTATTGTTTTGCTTTTTGAGACATCATGATGGAGGCGCTTCCTTCTAAGGTGTTCACCTCCATTTTCTTCATACCAAGCCCGGTATTATGAGTTGTCCAACCTTCAGGGAGGCATACGATCTGGCAGCCGGAAGTACCGGCTTCATCAAGCAGCTTGCCCATTAAACTAATATTATTTTCTACAGCAGGACCGGGAGGAATAAAATAAACAGTTCCCACCTTTACATTGCGCGCAGGCACATCGGGACAGGTTTCCATGGAAATATCATCCCACCAAACTGTTCCTGTGCCCCACCTAAATTCGAGAGAAATTTCAGCGGTCGTTGCTCCTTCAATGGCCTTTATTTTATTTGACGCCAGAAGCCAGCTATTAGCATCGCCAGTAATATCATAGATATAACTGTAGCCAACATTTTCTGCGCCTTTATACCAGGTAATTTTAATCATTACAGATTTATCAATGGAGTTTACATTTTTTGTTAGAAATCTTGCGCCGAAAAGATAGGTAAGCCCTCCAGAAATTTGCACGGTTTGCACAGCCCTGCCGTGAGCATTGGGATTAGTGCTTTCCATTTTGAGTGCGAATGAGCCACGATATTTGTTCTGGTTATCAATACTGGTCACAGGCTGCATGCCAGCTGCCGGCCCATTGATCGTCCAATTTGTTGGAAGGTTTGGAGAGGCTTCAAAACCGGCGTTCAATACAATATTGTTTGCTGTCGCCGTTCCGGCAATAAACAGAAAGACAGTTAAAACAATCTGAAAATAAGTTATTGATCTTTTCATTTTATATTGTCTTTTAATCATTAGCGTTGAAGGATTGGCGGTCAATGTAACAAGATGAGAAAACTAATCCCGCTTGCAGAATCCAATCATTGGTTTTGCAGCCATTTATTTATTATTCCATGGTATAATTCCTGGGCCTGTATCATCCAGGTTAAGTCTTCCCGCTGACTGGCCAAATGGAAATATCTGTCGGGAATATAATTGTCCGGATAAGAAATAAAACGGGTTTGACTATACACCGATTGCAATGCTGACCAGTCCTGCTGAAATTCCCTTAAGGCTTTCTTCACTTCATCTATTCCGGTTTTCTGCTCCGCCTTATCGGGGCTGTCGCTTTGTTTAAGTGCAAGAAGCAAACGGGGAGTGGCGATCTGAAAATTGTATAATGCAAGAGAAAGACTCCAGTAGTATTTATTTCTTCTGGAATTATTATATAAGTCCTTTAGCTTTCCTGTCAAAGCAGGATAATTATTTATTTCGGCAGCGGACTTGTCCAGGCGGTCCTTATACATTTGGCTCCAGGAACCTGGCGATTTCAAATCAGGCAGCCCAATCAATTTGGAAGTATAATCAAACGGTATATTTTCCTGGCCTGCGAGCGGAGGTAACCAATGTTCCACCCGCTTCATACTCTGCAAGGCATTATCGTCATCCAGGAGATTACCCTTTTTAAAAAGAGCCTCATACCATAAAACGGAGCCCTTTCGCAATTGCTCATTGAAGCTTAAATAATCCGGCATCGATATCCCGAACTCCCTTTGCAACCAGGCCACGTCATAT
Organism: Chitinophagaceae bacterium; assembly: GCA_041691395.1. GTDB lineage: Bacteria > Bacteroidota > Bacteroidia > Chitinophagales > Chitinophagaceae > Puia. The sequence continues at coordinate 59,680 of JBEPUT010000013.1, read as the reverse complement.
TCCTGCAGCGAACGGCCATTGGGAGACCAGCTATATTCAGCAGCCGCGATAAATCCACGCCAGTAATTTTCGATATGGGGTGACTTATCATCCCAGGCTGTGCAAAGCATTCCCTGGATTTTTTTTTCTGAGGCAAGCTGGATGAAATTTTTGATGGTTATAACACCAGATGATGCCATCCCCTTATCCCGTTCTTCCGGTTGAAACAGCATTCCTCCCTCGGCATTTGTAGCAGTGGCGATCATGACTTTTAACCCATGGCTTTCATACCAGTCGAGCGCGCGAATATTTCCGGGTTGATTGGCCATAGAATAATTCCAGCGCATATAAACGCAGTTTTTGGGAAAATCCGTAAGCAGGCTGTCGAGTTTTGGAACACCCTGCTTCCAGGCCCTGGCTGCTTCATCGGAACTCACTTCATCACTCCAGGTACTTTTATAAAGACCGGCATATTGCAAGGGCATATCGTCCCAGAATATGGGAATACGATTGTTTTCTTTTGCAAATTCGCAAACTCTTTTCAGCCAGTAAAGATTCAGACTGATCAGTCCTTCCTTATCCGCCGTGGGTTTGCAACGCGGACATAAGCCGATATTGCCGATCTCATCTCCCCCGATATGAAGGTATTTCGAACCTGGTGTGGCTTTGATCGCATCCCGGTATAAATCGAACAATACCTGGTACGTGCCTTCATTCAAAGGACAAAATGCCCAAGGGCTCCAGGACAATTCGCGTAGTCCCGCATATTCCTCATGTTTCAAAATAAAAGTGGCATGCCCCAGCCCCTGAACCAGTGGCGTAATTTCAATGTGTCTTTCCCGGGCATATTGGGTTAACGAAGCCATTTCCTCCAAACTGATGGATTGAGGAGCACCTACCAGCGGTTGTCGTTGATAACGAAGCTTGTCTTCGAATTCAAATACAATGGCATTGATCTTATACCTTGCCAGCCGGTCAATGCTCTCGTAATAATAGTTCATGTGATCCAAATGATGTTTCACGTCAAAATGTACCGCCCTATAAGAGAGCGCGGGATAATCGATGATCCTGCAGGAAGGCACGGGCTTTTTAAAATCCCTGGCATCTTCCAGCAATTGTTCCAGGGATTGGCAACCATAAAATAAACCTGCTTCTCCTGTTGAACTGATCTCCACCCCGTCTTTGGAAATGGTCATCAGATAGCCTTCCTCAGATGGAAGTGAAGGGATTGTTTTAGCCAGAATAAGAGTGAGTGTGACTTTGCCAACTGAATTTCCCATGATTAGTTGCGACAGGATATTACCCATAACTGGAGGTCTGAAATCTCCTTTAATTACTAATTGTTGCAGACTGCCCGGCTGAATGCCTTGTCCTTTGAGCAGACTTACACTTTGTGGCTGGGGTAGGATTTTAAAGGGGTTGGGCAATTTCTCAGCAGGTAAGCTGATCCAGGAAGCAAAAGTAAATAGCATGCAGACAGCAATAACACGCATTGAAATAGAATTTGAAAGAGTCTACTCTTTAAAAGTACTAAATTATGATAAGAAGACCACGGGTATAATATTGGATTCATATTGGCGTCGATATTAAAAACCGAAGGTAGCAATACCAAAAATGCCAATAAATACAAACTTGCGAATAAAGTTTCAATGCCGTGAGGACACGGGGTTAATTAGGGTGGATTTTCCACTATTTCACTGACCGGCGTAGTGGAAGTGGGCGATCTTTATTATACGGCCTCTTTTGAAGATTCCTGACAAAGATCATACAAGAGCGGAATCCAGATCATCCATTCGGAAGTGGTTAGTCAATAACTTTATCAGACAATAAGACACTGATTATGAAACAGAATATGGGCACTGGCGATCGGATAATCCGGCTTATTGCGGGAATTGTTTTAGTTGATTTAGCAGTCATCGGCACTGCTTCAGGTTTCGGACGTCTGGGCATCTGGATTCTTGCCTTGGTTTTTCTGTCGACGGCATCTATTGGATTTTGCCCGATATATGCAATATTTGGTTTTGGAACTAAGAGGGGGAAGAAAACGACTGATTAAGATATAGGTGATGTCAGAAAGGTTTTTATACAAGGAATGCATGCACTGGGTCAGCCAGATACAATTAATCAGGAATGATCTGGAGAGCATTAAATCAGCGTTGAGGGATTCGGAACAGAATGCGCAAGAGAATTCCGGGAAGTCCCGCCTTATCTCCGAGATGCTGGCACTGGGGACAAACCTCGATGCTACGGAATCCCTGCTTTTGGCCAGCCTGAATAACGGGACAACGTATTGGGCAGGGCATAGTCAGACCTATGATACCCCCAAAACAGAACTTTGCGGAAACAACTTATTTGATCGGATGAAGGATATCTATGATACTCATATTGAACTGCAAAGGGCAATAACCAGCTTTTTATACAACATAACTTTAGACTCCCCCGTGGCGTAACAGGCTATATGATGTCTGTTTTGAAGTGGATTTCTTGACCACCACGTCAAACCGGGGCCATGTTGTTGCCTGGTAATTATAATAAATAAAGAATAAGATATGATGAAAAGTAAAACCATTATTTTGTTACTGGCGGCGGCAGGTATTTGGGGTCATTCAGATGCGCAGCACCACGCTTCAGAAAGCCATAAGGCAGGGGAAAATGTAGCTACTCAACTTAAGGCCCCGGCTGCTATGGTTGTTGAGCATAAAGAGATTCACAAAATGCTGGACGATGCCACCCAATTACCTGGCAAGACCGGTGAAGCTGCCCAGGCACTCCTAAAAGTGATGGGACCACATTTCATTAAAGAAGAGGAATACGCGCTGCCTCCCTTAGGAATATTGCCTCTGTTGGCGGAAGGAAAAGCATTGTCTGGAGCTGACAGGAAATCAGCTATAGCCATGACGGATAAACTTAAAGCCGATCTTCCTGGTATGCTTCAGGATCACAAAATGGTTGTCCTGTCTTTAAATGCCCTGGTTGAAGCGGCGGAAGCTGAGAATCACCCTGAAGTGATTGAATTCGCCAAAAAATTAAAGCTTCATGCAGAAACGGAAGAAGAAGTATCTTATCCCGCCGCTATATTGGTGGGGAAATATTTGAAATTAAAACATTGACAAACCTATTATTTTTTTATCAGCAAACTGTCAGCCGGATATGTGGCTTTCAGATTTTCCTGTATTGACTTGCACCAATCATACAATATTTCTTTTTCAGCATCTGTAAGGCGTGCTGAAGGGTGCATGAACGTATAGGAAGAAAGCGGCATATCATTATCCTTTATTTCTTTGATGGTTTCATCCATCTTTTTATTTTGCCGGGCAATGCGATATGTCCCAAATTCACTGTAATTCAATTCTTTTTTCCCTTCATTAATGTGGTCCTGTAAAAACCACGCCATCGGCTGAATGTAATTATACCAGGGATATTCGGTATTATTGGAATGACAGTCTGTGCAGGCCTTTTGCAAAATCTGTTGTATATTTTGCGGAACAGCATATAACCGGGTAATATCCGTGGACAGCATGGCGGTAGAATTGTTTCTTTCCGGACGGAAAAATTGGATCGCTATAAAAGCGATCAATAAAACAATCCCTATTTTCCTGATCATCTTAGGTATATTTTAATTTAAAGCATAAATGTTCCTGCGAATGATTGACTTATATTGAAGAGGACAAGTTAAAATTATCATGGACTCAAATCGCGCACAATGATAATAATCATTAGTGTAAATGATATAAGTCATAGCATGCCTGATATAGTGCAGCTTTATTAAAGAAATCCGCGGCGGCAATAAGATGGATCAGGACAAATAATGAGCGGGTTTTCCAAAAACGGTTTTATAAAATTCGAACCACACCGTGCATAGAATACTTACTCCGAAACAAAGAACAAGATGTTTCCCATGAATAATGGTCAGCTGAAAAACATTTCGCACAGGGGGTGCAAACAGTAACAATAAAATAAATGCGATGGAAATTCCGAGAACAAGCGGAACAAAATAATTTTTATACCGGGTAGTTTTGAAAACCGTTTCTTCAAATGAGCGATTGGAGAAAGTCAGCGCTATATTGCTCATCAGCAGTGTGATAAAGACAATCGTCCGGGTATATTCGATGGAATAACCGGAGATCATAAAATAATAATAAAGCGCAAGCAAGCCCAGGGTTATGACCACTCCCTGTACAACGCTAACAGACAATTCGGCTCCGGAGAAAATGTTTGGCGTTAATTTCCTCGGATTTTTGAGCATGATATTTGCCTCAGCAGGCTCTTGTTCGTAAAATATGGAACAGGTCGGACCCATAATCAATTCAAGAAAAACGATGTGGATGGGGCCAAAGATATTGGCAAATTTCCAGCCGGACAACAGCGGCACGGTAACTGTTAAGATAATTGGAATATGAATGGAGATAATGTACCGGATTGCTTTTTTCAGGTTACTATAAATTTTTCGTCCCTGCCGGATGGCATTCGTGATTTTTTCAAGGTCATCATCCGTAACAACCAAATCGGCCGCTTCTTTTGCAATCTCTGTACCTTTTTCACCCATAGCAATTCCAATATGGGCAGATTTGAGCGCAGGACCATCGTTTACGCCATCCCCTGTCATGGCAACCACGCCACCGTTTGCCTTTAGCGCATCTATCACTCTTAGTTTTGCCTCAGGAAACATACGCGCAAATAGGGTTGTCCGTTGAATAAGCTGTTGCAGATCTTCTTTCGTGGCATTCATTACCTGCTCACCGGTAGCATAATGTTCGCCAGTCCTGATACCAACCAGTTCAGCAATATTTATGGCAGTCTCTGCAAAATCACCGGTTAGTAATTTGACCTGAATGCCTGCTTCATACCACTGCTTAAAAACCCGGCTGATGCCCTTTTTTGGCGGATCATAGAGGGCCAGCAATCCTTCGAATTTCCAGATGAAATCATCCTGCTCAGCAGGATAAGCCCCCTCATGAACAGCGCTGCAAACCCCTAATACCCGAAATCCGCTGGAAGCCATCTGCTCTGTTACTTTCAGTATTTTCTTTAAAGCAACCTCATCCATCTTACTTACCCTCAGCATTCTTTCCGGGGCCCCCTTTGCCGCAACAATTTTCTTACCATCAAATTCATACACATGGGTCATCATAGGCGGTTTCCCATTCAGCGGATATTCATAAATCATTTTGAGTTCCTTTTCAGCTGACAAGGCAACATAAGATTGATAAGCCTCCGCGATTGCTTTCTCCATGGCATCGAAGGGATTTGTTTCACTTGCCAGGCGGGCAAATCGCAACACGCCTTTGTTCTGTGATTGAGGGCCCAAATCTTCCAACAGATCGTTTGCATAACCATAAATAGTTTTAACCTCCATTTTATTTTCTGTAATCGTACCGGTCTTATCTATACAAATTACATTTACAGCTCCAAGGTTTTCTATGGTTTGGGGATATCTCACAATAATTCCAAGCTTTGCCATATGGTAGGCGCCGAAGGCCATAAACGCAGAAAACGCCACCGGGATCTCTTCGGGTACAATGGACATGGCCAAAGAGAGTGCAAACAAAAGACTTTGTACAGGTTCTCCGCTATTCATGTAATTCACGATCCAGATTATAATGAAAGCAATCAAACCAACAAATGCCATCAGTTTTACAAACCGGGTCAATTGCTTCTGCAATGGGGTTTTTCCGGATTGAAGGATGCTTATTGACTTACCGAGCTTTCCCAGCACCGTATTGTTTCCAATGGCAGTTACTCTTGAATAACACTTTCCGGAGTTGATGATCGTGCCCTGATAAAGCAGATTGTGACCTTTGCCTTCATTTTTTTCAGCCGGCATAGATTCACCGGAGATCACCGATTCATTTACAGTTAAATCGTTTTGTTGAAGTATAACAGCATCCGCGTTAACCCGGCTGCCTTCTGCCAATATCATGATGTCACCTGGCAAAAGTTCTTCTGACGGAATGATTTGTTCTTTCCGATCCCGAATTACAGTCACTCTGGGTTCGGTAAATTGCCTAAGTGCATTTAAAGCCCTGGAACTCTTTACGGTCTGGTAAAAAGATATGGCGGTCACAAAAGTCATGGCTACCAGCATCAGAATACCTTCTTTTGGTTCTCCCAGAATAAAATAAAGAGAACAAGCCAGTAATAACATGAGGAACATGGGTTCCGTTACGGTATCTCTCAATAACCTCCAAAGCCTACCTGAATCCTGCTCTGCAAAAATGTTTTTACCAAACTGAACCCGTAAACCCGCAACATCTGATTCATAAAGCCCCGTCAGATTTTGAATTTGAATAGTTTCTCCAGGCATTATTTCTCGTTTATAGTTGTCAGGAAATTCATAGAAGGAGCCTTAGCGAATGAAGATACATGCCGGGAATGGTCAGGAAGCTGACCAGAATCACCGTTTCTTCTGACCATGCTCACCTTATGATCGCCGGATAGTCCCGAAACTGGAAGTCATATTTGGGGGTGACCGATGTCAGCTTTTCCTGATTTTGAAAGAAATAGCTTCGGTATCGCATACAAGCGATAGCCACTAATTAAGAGAAATAATAAAGATGAAGTTATGAATAATATACAATCACTGAAAAGAGTAATATCCGGAACACTGATCACCATTTGCCTTTTAATCGTTGGGCCATACATTCAGGTCCAGGCACAATCCAAACCCTGGCCCGTTCCAGCTGATGCAAAAAAATCAAAAAATCCTGTTGCTGCCGATGTTAATGCATTGAAAGAGGGGAAAGCATTATACGGTTCCACCTGTACGCCATGCCATGGCGAAAAAGGGAAAGGCGACGGGCCTGCTGCCGTTGCATTGGATCCTAAGCCAGCTGACCACACTTCTGCAAAAATGCTGACTGAAACGGATGGCTCCCTATTTTACAAAATATCAGAAGGGCGGAAGCCCATGCCTCAATATAAAGCTGTTTTGACAGAGAGGCAAAGGTGGGAATTGGTTGATTATATCCGTTCGCTGAACAAGGGCATTAAAAAATAAACAGTCTTCAAATGGTATTAAACTAACTTCTGTATGAAACCAAGCGTATACTTTCCCAAATTACTGCTCGTAATGACGATCTTCATCAGCTTTGTGCAGAATCTTCCTGCTCAGCAAACGGCTATTGATTCCTCTATTTATGACCGCTTAGCTGAACTGGAAAAACAAGCCGCCTATAAAAAGCCCGGGGAGGATCATTTCATGGTCGTCGGACTGGCGACTTTTGGATTTGTAGCCAATAAAACGACCAAGCTGTCAAACGGCGTCGGCCAGATTACCAAAACAAACAGTATGGCTGATGCCGATCATTATGAGTTTAGTCCAATGCTTTTATGGCGCCATGGACGGAAATTCCTGCTTGAATTTGAACCTTCCTTTGATGGCTATTCATTGGGTGTGAATTGGGCTGATATTTCCTACTTCGCAGCGCCCGGGCTGATCATCAGAGCCGGATACCTGGTTATCCCTTTCGGCACTTACAACAAAAGGCTGGCCGCCGCATGGATTGACAAACTTCCAACTGACCCTGCCGGTATAGCAGATATTCCGCCAGGCAGCGATTTTGGCGTAGAGGTTGAGGGAGGTCTGCCCATGGGCAATATGAAATGGAATTACGATATCAGTGTAACCAATGGAGTGCAATTATTGTCAGATGGTGAAATACAAAGTGCAGGCATCGTGGATAACAATAAAAACAAGACCATCACAGCAAGATTAGGTCTGCTCCCTTTTTCTAATTCTTCACTTGAAATTGGCATCAGTGGCCTGTTCGGAACTGCGGGGGATGACCAGTCGGCGTTTCAGGGAACAAGGTCCGCTATGTATGCCCTTGATCTGAATTATGTAAAATTATTCAATCCCGTGTTGGTGAACATTAAGAGCCAATATAACTATATACATATTGACAGGCAGAATTATATAAAGCCTGACGATTCAAGCTCCTATACCTTTAACAATACCACAAGCTCCTATTTTGCACAGATATCTGTTCGTCCGACAGGTTCGCACAACAAGCTGATTAAAAACCTGGAAGCAGCATTCCGGACGGGTAATTTCACCACTCCACGAAATTCATTGTGGGGACAGAAATCAAATATAGTGGAAGCAGGAATTTTATACTGGCTAAACTGGCGGACAGTGTTAAAATTCGGATATCAATCCGGCAAAGCCAACAGTACGGCTCTGGAAGACCAGGTAACAAACACAAAATCAGGTTCTCTTTTTCTGCAATTCTCCATTCAACTATAAATCATTTGATATGAAAAACATAACCCTAAGAAATGCCACATCGCTGCTGATTCTTGCAATTGGACTGACATCTTTGTCAACCCTTAATGGATGTCAAGCCAGTCAGAAAGTATCTGCAAAGACAGGCGTACAATTGTGGACCGAAAATTGTCAGCGTTGTCACAACACCCCGTCTGCCTCTTCTTTTTCCTCTGAACAATGGGAAACCATCGGGCTGCATATGCAAAGCCGGGCTCTGCTGACTGATCAGGAAAGAGATAAGATTGTGGCATTTATGAAGCAATAGAAGCTCCCAGATAAGTCGTCCCGGTAAAAGAGGAATGCGAACCGGATACTTTTGATTATTGTACCTCACAAATATCCCAACCCATCTAGATTGATGCCCCGGCAGACGTTAGCTATCATTTAGTTTGGCATAAGCATGCTCGCAGGAATAAAATACTTTCTGTGTAACATAAGTAACCATTCAGAGATTAAAGTTTAGCCATCTTTGCAGATGGAAGGTCAATTAAAGCCTTCTGGTAAAACTCATTCCTAAAACCAGGAGATGAAATCAAATATGATATATGCCGATAAATTCATAAGATTAATTATTGCCTTTGTAATCGCGACTTTGTATATGCTTAAGGTAATCTCGGAAACGGCGGCTATTATTTTGCTAGTCATCGCAGCAGCGCTTATCACTGCCAGCTATTTTAATTTCCGTCTCATTTATCATTTTCCTGGAATTTTAATAAAAAAAACAAATAATCACAAAAAGAATACATAAACTATGACACACGAAGTGGAAGTACAATGGATGGGAAAAATGCAGTTCAACGCATTGGTGAGCGGACATACCATCATAATGGATGGCTCCGGGAAAGTAGGTGGCGAAGATGCCGGCCCGATCCCAAAGCCTTTGGTTCTGACAGCCCTCGCCGGATGCACAGGAATGGATATTGCGGCTATCCTGAGAAAAGCGCAAAAAGAAGCCGATCAATTTGATATGCAGGTGACAGGGGAAATCAGCACGCAGCAGCCCGTTGAATATATTTCCATACATATTGTTTACAATTTTAAAGGCGCCGTGGAGAATAGAGAAGCTGCATTGAAAGCCGTTACCGATTCCCAGGAGAGGTATTGCGGCGTAAGCAAGATGCTAAAAAGAGCCTTACCGGTGTCCTGGGAAGTGAACTACAATGGGATACAAATGTTTAATAATAAGGAAGCAGTATCTGCTGAATATCAAAAAGGATACGCCCCGAATCTGAGTTTTTAAGTGACGGGTTAAAAGAGAGAATAGGCAACGCTTCCGGCTAACATAAACAGCATAAACTAAATAATATGAAACAGCTCATACTAAATAACTGGAATATCTTCAGATTTCTGCGCCTCATTGTCGGAGTCGCAATCGTTGTTGAGGGCGCAATATCAAAAGACATATTGTTTGGCATTGCAGGAATATTAATTACCGCCATGGCTGTTTTTAATATAGGCTGTTGTGGACAAGCAGGCTGTGGTATTCCAGCAAAAAGGGATTCTCAACCTCCAAAGGATATGACATACCAAGATTGAGGAAGGATCTCACCTTAATACTATTTAAAAGACAGCTGGCCGGTAAGGCCTCAAAAAAAGTAAATACTATGGGCATTTTCTCGAAACTATTTACCTCAGACACTCCTGCCGATTTGCGCAGCATGATCGTCGAAGGGAGTTTTTTAGTGGATGTAAGAACAGCAGGGGATTTTGCCGGAGGCCACGTAAAGGGTTCGGTAAATATTCCTCTAGCCACATTGCCTTTTGAACTCGCAAAATTTAAAGATAAGCATCCGATCATTGTATTCTGCCGGAGTGGCGTCAGAAGTGGACAGGCAAAATCTATTTTAGAGCAAAATGGATTTACCAACGTGATAAATGGAGGAACATGGGAAAATGTAAGCAGGTTTGTAAAATAACTCCATACTAAATTTAGTATATCCTTTTCGCGCATCATTTTAAAATGGCGCAAGGCATTACCAGCAGTACCATCACACCCTTCAAGGCAAACCAACCAATGCCTGTTTTTTCGAGATATAAGGATATACCTTTGGTTGTCCTTTTATGAATCCGAAGCACACGCTTTTCCGTATTTCGGATCCATACTGGTTTTGCAACCATCAATTTCTAATAGCATGGCAAATTTAAATAATCTGAAGAATGTGTTTGAACCCGCATTGATGAAGGAAATTGAGCAGTTTGCTACCGGGCAAAGCTTTAAGGAAGGGGATCTGATTATGGACTATGGCAAGTACATCCGGATGATGCCTATCATCTTAGAAGGAACCGTCAAGGTATCGAGGTTAGATGAAAATGGAAATGAAATCCTGCTGTATTATTTATCAAACAGCGAGAGTTGTTCTTTGGCTTATAGTTGCTGCCTGGAAGCAAAAAAAAGTGAAGTCAGGGCGATAGCTGAGGATGATGTAGAATTGATAGCCATACCTCATATAAAATTAGATGAGTGGTTGTGCCGGTATACGAGCTGGAAGAATTATATCCTGCGGAGCTTTAATGAACGTTTTATTGAACTATTAAAATCCATTGAAAGCATAGCCTTTCATAAATTAGATGACAGGCTGATTGCCTATCTGAAAGAAAAGCAGCGACTGTCCGCCTCCAGCGTAATAAAAGTATCCCATTATGTAATCGCAGACGAACTGGCCACGTCCAGGGTCGTCATATCCAGACTATTGAAACAACTTGAAAACAGCAAAAAAATTATTTTATACAGAAATGAGATTAAACTGCTGCCGTCTTTTGGGTAAATTATTAGGCGCGTGTAATGTGGGTAACTCGAAGAGTTATCCGTCAATCCACACTCAAAAAGTGTCCCGGCGGGTATCCATCAACTTGCAGGCGCGGGTAACGTTGTTTATATAATTGTGGATATTTAAATCAAGTACCGGAAAGCCATAGTCAAATGCTGCCATGCGCAGCTCTGTTTTGGATACTATGTGACCCCAAGAAAGGAGTCCTGCATCTAAAGGGGGATTCCCAGATATTATGAGCCTGGGCTCCGTGATTGAAAATACCTGGTTGGCGGCAACCGGCATACACCTCGGTTTTCAAGTGGCGAGTTCACTAAGCGGAGGAAAAGCTGAAAAGGAAATGAACCATTTGTTAACCATTCCTGAACGCTTCACTATTGGTATTTCATTCCGTCTCGGATATTCCAAGACATTTTCCAAAAACCTGATTTTACATACCTTTTTTCTAAATTGATCAATATCATAACACTATATGACCTACGGCAATATACTTCCAAAACAATTTGAGTTTATTTGAACTATGAAATCTGCGTTTAGTCTTGGGAAAATTCGTGGAATCGTTATTTCGGCGAACTGGACCTTTTTGCCTCTTATCGCCTGGATGATTGCCGTGAATTTCCTGACCGGTTTTACTATTGCAGGTGCCATCTGGAGCCTTCTCCTTTTTGTGGGTATTATCATCTCCCTCCTGATGCATGAACTGGGACATGCTGTTGTAGCCAGCTATTTTAACATCCGTGCATCTTCCACCATTCTTTTCCCATTTGGCGGTGTTTCGGATATACCTGATCAACCAGGTCAAACCTGGAAATATATTTTAATTTCCTTGGCAGGACCAATTGTAAACCTTGCAGTCGGTATTTTATTATTATTATTTATTCATCCCTATCATGCTTATTGGATGGAACCCGGAAATATCGGGTACGTTGATCACAGTAATTTTATCTTCCAAATCCAGGTTATCAATCTCTCACTGGGATTATTTAATCTGATACCTGTTTTTCCAATGGATGGAGGCAGGATCGTTGAAATGCTTTTTGCCGGCAAAATGAATGCCTGGAAAGCCTCCCGTTTGGAAGGCATTATCAGTGTTGTTATTGCCCTTGCCCTGATGGCATTGGGAATTATTATGATTCTTCCTATAGGCTTTCTGCTGGGTTTGTATATCCTCATTACTTTCAGGTCAGATAAATATACATTCCGAAAAACCGGAATCAGGGGCAGGGATTTGACGCAAAATGCTGTTTAAAATAGAGATGAAAAAAATATACCATATATTTTACTTGAAATAGATGATTCAAAAATTAGATTTGATGGATAATCACTTTTTATGGAATACCACTACAGTAAAACGGTTCTTTACGATTTCGGTAAGGCAATCGAAAGGACTACAGAAGAATTGAAAAAGCAGGGATTTGGCATTATTACTTCAATAGATATGAAAAAGACATTTAAAAGCAAATTAAATGTGGATTTTCGGAATTATACAATTTTAGGAGCCTGCAATCCGCAATATGCTTACGAAGGTTTATTAGAAGAAGATAAGCTGGGTCTTTTTCTACCGTGCAATGTCGTTGTGCAGGAACATAATAATGATGAAGTCGAGATATCTATAATCAACCCGGAAGAAATAGTGCACAGTATTGATGATCTAAATCTAAAAACGTTTGCCAGTGACGTGAAAGAGTCTTTACTGGAGGCTTTACGGAATATTTAATGCGGTTGGTGGAGGTCTTTAAATAATAATTTTATCAACTTCAGCATATATCTTCCGCCGAGTCAAAAAATGCGTTTTCGGGGTATCCCGGAAATAACAGGATCATAAAAGTAGGCATTTGTTAATGTTTGGATATTGATAAGTCTCATCTTATAGATAACCCTGGTCACTGTCAGAACCCCGCCAATTAATTTCCTTGGTGAAGGATTTTGGAATCAGCTGTTTAGTCGGATTCGAAAGTCTAATGAAATTCATTGATAAGGGTATCTCTAAAGTCTAAGATACGAAGCAATGTTTAGCATAATAGGCTGTCTTATATAAAAAAGCAAATGTGTCAAAGGCAAGAGGATTATTTGACGAGCAAAGGCGGTTAAATAGTCCATTTAACATGAAGGATGATTTATCTATTTTTGCCTCACAACCTATATCATGAGATTATCACTCAAATACATCGCAGTCTTAATGCTGTTCAGTTATTCTCTACAGGCTCAAAAAAATGAGTCGCTTTTTTTAAGCGCCGCTATTACAAAACTTCGCCATGCAAAAGAGTACACATTGAAAGTGTCCGAACTGATGCCGGAAGAACAATATAAGTTTAAACCGGTGAAGGAGGAAATGGATTTCGGAGAACAGCTTTTGCATCTTTCCGCCAATATGGGATGGTTATGTTCTTCATATCTTAGCGACTCACAAGATCCCGTTACCCAGGCAGATCTGAAAGATCAGAAAAAAAAAGAAATAATTTCGGTATTAAATAAAACTTACGATTATGCCATAAACGTTCTACAGCATTTTCAGGCGGCACATCTGGCCGATACTGTGGTTTTTTTTGCCGGACCAATGAATAAGCTTCAGATTATAAACCTGCTTAACGACCACCAAACGCACCACCGGGCGCAGATGCTGGTCTATTTGAGGCTGAATGGAATCAAGCCTCCGGATTATATCGGATGGTGATTTCCTGTTCATCAATTCAATAGTTTGTATTTATACGGCCAGTATAAATTGTATAACTTCTTAGTCATATATTATAAATAGGCATAGGCTGCTCCATTGAAGCAACCCATGCATAGTTATTTTGAAATTAGGTCTTTTTACTCAATAGGTTGTTAACCCGGTTACAGGTACGGGTAAACCAGACACCGTACCCATAGATTCCAGGCCTCCCAAAAATGTTCGGTGATATTCACCGATCGTTCCCGATTTTGAATTTAATGCATAAACAAAATAATTATTTTTGGCAACGACGATATCTATCGGGGCATTGTCTGTTGTTGCAGCAACCTGGTGAACCAAGAATAAATATCCTCCTGGGCTCACATAATAAGACGAAATTGAGTTGCTGGCAGTATTAGTCAAAAATGCAAAGCGGCCATATTTGGTTACAGCTACCCAGCAGGGAGCCGCCTGGTTATTGGGAACGGCCCCGTTAATAGCATGGGGAACGCCATTTCCACCAATCCTGTAGGAAGTGGCAGAACCTGCTCCTGCCGCCCCGCCAGCCGCATTGGAAACAATCATAAAATCACCCCGCCCAAAATCAAAACCAAAAGGAGTCTGTCCCGTGGATGGGGTTACCACAGCCGGCCATATGGAACCGTTATCCTTAACTTTAAATGAACTTATATTATTGGTCGCCTTTTCGGTGACAATCAGCCAATCTCCATTTGGCGTAAAGGAGATCTGCGGAGCTACAACTCCTGTTCCGCTTAAAGCCTGGGTTGAGCCTACAATATGGGTAAGTGCCCCTTCTTCCCCGATCCGGAAACCGTGAATGTTGTCACTTCCAAAATTCAATACATACAACAAGCCCTCATGAACGCTTAAGCTGACCGGGGTTGTCCCGCCTGAGTTTTCAGTATGAGCCAGTTCCAGGCTTCCATCACTGCGGACTTTAAAGGACGAGACGGAATTGCTTCCGGCGTTAACAGCAAATAACAATTCATGATCCTCGTCCAAAGTCAATGCACCCTGGGAACCAAGGCCCACCCCTGTTCCGGCGCCGCCGGATGAAGTTGTGCCATTCAGATGAAGTAGACCGCCGGCGCCTATTTCATAAACCATTACCTGGTTATTCGCGGCCGCGTTACTTTCAGCATAAAGAAAATGTCCGTGATGGCTCCCTTTCCCTCCCTGATGGTTCCCACTTCCATCTTCAGAATTGACTTCGGTTAAACCAGTATTACCGGCACTAAGCGTTGTCATTATCGTTTCATCAGGATTAGCCCCATTTTCTGACATCATCTCAGGGGTAGCTACATTTTGCTGCTCTTGCTGGGTAACGTTTTTACCTGCATTTTTGGTACAGGAAACGAAAGTGAAAATTATTCCAATGCCGATTTTCACCATTGAAGAATCAATTTTTTTCATTTGTTTCAATTTTAAGCATTAAAAAATGAATTATAACACGTCGCACCGTTCGATCTTTTATTCTGTCCAGAAAATTTAAAGATCCTTTCTACTCTATCGAAGAACCGGAAGCGTAATTCCCAGGTAAATTCCTGTGCTTAATAAAGGCAATGAACCAACCCCAATCCCTTTCAGGGGAATTTGCACATACTGCTCAAGCCTCATGGCTATTCCGCTTCCTGTTTTGAATTCATACCCGACACTAAGATTTATGGCGGCAGTAAAATATTTTCGTTTATTCGAATAATTTCCGGTAAGGCTTTCCTGACTGCCATTTAGCAAAGCCAGGTAACGATTGCTCTCATGAGTCAAAATATAAGACGATACCCCCGCTGCGCCAAACAGACTGCTCCCCTTGATTTTCAAAAAATCAACCTTAATCTTAATGGGAATCTCCAGCACACTACTCTTACTTTGAACGCTGACAACTTTCATTCCCGCAGGCATCGTAGCTGCGAGTTTACCCATGTTGAAATATTCTCCAGCCGTAAAATATTTTTTTTCTGAAATAATAAACCCTGTTTCAACAGACAATTTATTATTGAAATGGAATCCCGCCAATAAGCCGGCGCTAATTCCCGCGCCGCTAAATTTCTGCGATTTTATCTGGTTGAATTGCGGGCCTGCAACTATTCCAACATATAACCCCTTAAGTTTACCAAAACGGCCATCCCGTTTCGAATTTTGTTTCGTTGTATTTAGGATTTCACTCTCTCTTCGATTGGTGTCCTGGTTACTGGAGGATTTAAACATTTTGATTTCAATACTTCTATTTGTCTCCAGATCCGGGTTTTGAATAATTAACTCATTTGCTTCCACTTTGCTACTTATAACCTCATTGTCCTTTATTTCACCAAAAATTAAATGTTCCCCTTTTTTATTTGTTACCGGAAACCCACTGGTTACAGAAAATTGGATGACTCTCTTTTGCTTATGTAAAGTGCCGTTCTTTGCAATTTTTTCATTCCTTCTACTAAAATCAGGGATATCATTCGCTCCCTGGGTCAACTCTTCAGTTTTAAAGGGATTTTTTCCACTTTCAACCGGTTTGCTTTGTTTATTTGTAAAAGTATAGACGGCCGTTCCCGAAATCATTACCACCAAAAAGAAAAGCAGCCACAATCCATAATTACCCCCCTTCCTTTTTTTCTCCTCCAAAGCGGGTATCAGTGGGCTGCTATTTACAAGCCTCTTTGCTACGGAATCCCAGTCTTCCTCCGGAAGTTTAAGCCGATATTCCTCAGTGGCTTTCCGAAACAATTCGCCCATATCGTCATCTAAATGCTGCATAATTTATTTCTTCAGATTTTTTAATGTTTGTCTGAAGCATTGCCTTTGCCCTTGATAGGTTAGATTTTGATGTACCGACAGGTATTTGAAGTATGCCAGCTATTTCCAGGTGATTAAATCCATCTATCTCATACATATTAAAAGCAACCCTGTATTTGGGAGGCAATTCCTTAATCAGTAATATTAATTGCTTATAAAGCAGCTGTTGGTCGGCGTCTTGATCCTTACTGGTAAAATCCCAAACAAATTCAGGGATCCCGCCTATTTCCGGTAACATACTTGCTTTCCTCAATTCATCGATGGAGGTATTTATCATAATCTTTTTAATATACCCCATCAGCTTCCTGCTGTTGTCTTCTTCCGTTTCAGCAGCTATAAACCGGTCAAAATTGATAAAGAGCTTTACAAACCCATCATTCACCACATCAACAGCGTTTTCGTATCTGTATATATACCTGAATACTATTTTTAAAGCATAGCCACGATAGTTCTTATAAACCATCTTCTGGTATTTGTATTCCCCGGCAATACAACCCTGTATGGTGCGGTTTATATTCTCCAATTTTGTTACAGGCTTTTGGTTTTCTTTGGTTTCAGGTCTGGTTTCGCATGGGATACTAACTTCTCGCCCCCATATGGCCTATATAATATACATACGGCTTTCCGTAAAAAGCGTTGCAACGATTCAAATTTCCTTATGCTTTGTATTCTTCTGCCCGCTACATTCATGCGAATAATCAAATACTCAAAATGATTTAATATTTTCAATGCGTAATGTATGCGTTGCATGCCGTTTAATTTATTTGCCAGGAATAACAGACCCACACGCAGATTAAAATTGTCTGCCTCATTCCGGAGCATCATCTGGGGAGACACCCGGCTATTTGACAATGGGGTATATTTCCGTAGGTTAGCGGCCATATCCTCTAAGGTCCAATATTTGTCATGAGCCTGCGAGGAAACAGCATTTATGGATTTTTCCATAATTTTAATATACCATGCGACTCCTGAAAAGGTAGATTCATTTTCAAAAATAATCCACACTAAACCGACTTTTAAAAAGATAACGCTTTTAACCAAACATCCGCAAAATTGGGAGATTATATCCAATTATCGGGTTAATACGTTTTATCAAAAAATGACCCTATGTATGGAAATTCAAAGGTTTCCGTCCCTAAATCTGAATACCGAGTAATATAATGGGCTATGTGCAGTCACAAACAATTCGAAGCAGTTAACCATATCAGTATCATAATTCCAACCCTTAATGAACGTAAATACTTACCCGGCCTGCTCGCATACATAAATGATATGCCCGACCATGACCACTTGGCAGAAATCATTATATGCGACGCAAACAGTTCAGATGGAACAGCAGATATTGCGGCGTCTTTTGGTGCTCAGGTCATTTTGTGCGAACAACCCGGAAGAGCAATACAAATGAACGCGGGAGCTGCAAAAGCGACGGGCGATATCCTTTACTTTCTTCATGCCGATACCAGGCCTCCGGAGCAATTTATCACTGCCATTATCAGCAACGCTGAATCTGGTTTGGATGCAGGCTGTTTCAGATTGAAATTTGATGATGACCATTGGTTTTTAACGGCAAATGCCTGGTTCACTCGGTTTAATATAGATGCCATCCGTTTTGGGGACCAAAGCCTGTTTGTCAAAAAGCAGGCTTTTGAGGCCATAGGCGGGTTCAGAGAAGATTTGTATATTATGGAAGACCAGGAAATAATATACCGGATACGTAAAAATGGAGAATTCGGGGTAATGCCGGATTATGTAACTACCTCTGCCCGTAAATACCGGGTGAACGGCGTATACAGAATGCAGGGTATTTTTTTTTATATCTATTTTGCATACATTTTGGGAGTACCGCAACCTAAGCTTGCAGCCATGTATAAAAAGTTTATCCGGAAGTCTTAACTATTGAGACCCGTTACCTACGATATTATCGTAATTGGAGCCGAGTCTGCTGGTCTCGGTGTATCCCTGTTTATGAATAAAACCGGCTTAAAGACTCTTCTGGTAGACAAGAGTGATGAACATATCGGGGGTGACTGTTTAAATTTTGGATGCGTGCCCAATAAGGCATTGATCCATGTTTCCCGGATCCTTCATGAGGCAAAGGAAGCTGACGAATTTGGTAAAAGGATCATTAAGAAAGCTATTTAAAACGCTCAATTAATATCACTGGATTTGTAAACTATGATTTTATGGAATGGCTGGAAACTGCAAAAGAATGGTTCCTGGGTCTGGGGGCTAAGTATCATGTTAATCCGATAATATTCGGTTCTATATATGTGGGTGCCATCCCCTTCTTTTTTGCTTCCCTCTGGTGGATTATCAGGAATCTAAAAAACAAAAAGTCGGTTGTTCCTCCCGTTTTATCTGCCGGTTTTTTCTTCCTTTCGGCCTATCTCTATTTATTACTGGTCGGCCGCAATATTCCCGCCTGGGTCTATTTAATGGTCGGGGTTCTTATCTTTTATGGTACCTGGTCCACCATCCGTACAATTAAAAGGAAGATGGAAAAGATTAAAAAGGAATAGTGGCCCTTCCATAGAAATTTAATCTTGTGATTCAACTGATGCCATAGGTAATTGCCATAGTCGAGCACTAAAATCGCAACAGCAATTTTGATCCAGGGAGCCGCAGGGTACCAATAATTAATACCCCCCTGCCTATAATAACCCCGCTCTGATACATCTTTTCCCCCAGGTCATCTCCCCGCTGCTGTCTTTTAAAGTATTTATCATTTTCCCAGGGATCCCATACATTAATCTCATCATCATAAAATACATACTTACCACATGCCAGATCTCTGATAATTCCGCGGATATGCTTTTGTAATTCCAGGTAGACCAGCAGGGCCTTGTGGCTGCCGATGCTTTTGGCAAGCCTGGTCTTCACCTTTCGCTCAACAGGATTACGTACAAAAATGATCAGTACAGTATCCTTCATAAATACTTATTTTGCTACCGCGCCGCCACAACTGCTTCCGGCGCCTGCAGTACAGCCAAAACAGTGCTGTTTCACAACAATATTCCGGTTATTGAGTGAAGAAAGGTTAAAAATCCGAGATGTGTTTTGAATTTTTGCAATCAACCTTTATATCAAGCATCTGATTGAAATCACAATCGTACAAATAACCATCCCATCCCACGGAAATAATATTCCTGCACATAACCCCTTTCGCGGCTTCCGCGTTAAAAGCAATGGCCAGTTTTTCCATATACCTTTCATAATTTCCACTTTGGAGCAGATAATCCAGATAACGGCTTATGGGCAAATTGGTAATAACAAAAAGGTTGCTAAAACAAATACCGAATTCCTTAAACAATACGTCTTTATATTCCTTTTCCAGCGCGGTTTGCGACGGCGGCAGGAAGGCGCCAGCGGGATTAAATACCAGGTTCAGCGTCAGGCCGGAGCCTTTCATTCCGTAACCCGCATCATTCAGCATTTTCAGGGCTTTTATACTCTCCTCAAATACACCGGCGCCTCGTTGTCTGTCCGTTCTGTCTGCCGAATAAAAAGACAGAGATGAGATCACCTCTACATTATGCTGCTTATAAAACAGCGGCAGATCGTGATATTTTTTATTGGCGAGAATGATCGTGAGATTGCAGCGAACAATAACATGTTTACCTAACCTTCTTACCTCTTCCGCAAACCAGCGAAAATCGGGATTCATTTCAGGTGCCCCTCCCGTAATGTCTACCGTTCTAATCGGAGTACGGGCAAGCACATCCAGGCATTGTTGCATGGTTTGCCTGTCCATGATCTCTTTCCGGTCCGGCCCCGCATCAACATGGCAATGACGGCAAGCCTGATTACACATTTTTCCCAGGTTTACCTGGAATATCTCTATCCCGGTTGGCAATAAGGGATACAATCCAATGGCCTCCAATTTTTGCTGAAATGGCACGATACAGCAGGCCCCGGCATTCGCAGTATGTTCCAACAGCTGAACCTGCTTGTCAGAATCGGAAAGGAAAATGTCCCTGTGCTTTCAGTGATTTAATCAAAGGTTACTTTTTAAAATAATAAATGTTTTTTACATCGCGATCTCACTCACCTTATTCATCATTTGTACACCGTGCACCAATGCGGCGCCTCCTTTGATCGCTGCGGCTACGTGAATGGCTTCCATCATTTGACTTTCATTCCATCCTTTCTCAAATGCATCGCTGCTGTATGCATCAATGCAATACGGGCACTGAACCGCATGTGCCACTGCCAGTGCAATCAGCGACTTTTCTTTAGCAGTCAAGTTCCCCTCGTTAAATACCGCACTGTACCAGTCGAAGAATTTTCCGCCCAGTTCCTTCTGGAACTTACCAATTTCCCCAAATTTCTTCAGATCCTCCGCATTGTAATAATGATTCGCCATAAAATTAATTTTTTATACAATAGTAATTAGCTCGACAGTGGGGTCAGATTTTATCCGTACATGATTCTTCACTCGTTTATCCTGACGTAAAGATCAGCTTTGGTTTGCATCAGACAATAAACAATTCTCATCAGCGATGATCGATTTACACCCTATTTATAATATTAACATATACCCCGCCAAAGTCCTAATTTTATTAAAACAGGCCCTCCGTGGAAGACATTCTATTTAAAATACAACAAACCGTCAGCTATCTTAAAGAAAGGGAGTTCATTAACATTGACACGGCGGTGGTTCTGGGAACCGGTCTCGGAGCTCTTCCGGACCTTATAGACGTTAAGAAAACGATACCCTTTCACAAAATCCCGAATTTTCCAGAGGCAACAGTCGAATTCCACAGGGGTAATCTCATTCTGGCCAGTGACCACAACCGGAATCTGATGATCATGCAGGGTCGTTTCCATTATTATGAAGGATACGGCATGAAGGAAATTACTTTTCCCGTGAGGGTGATGAAAGAGCTTGGGGTCAGGAACCTTTTTTTGAGTAATGCCGCCGGCGGGTTAAATCCCGGGTACAAAAAAGGAGATCTTGTTATAATTGAAGATCATATAAACCTCCTACCAGAAAACCCGCTGCGGGGTCTGAATTCACCTGAATTCGGGAACCGTTTTGTTGACATGTATCAGCCATACGACAAGCGCCTTAACAGCCTGATAGCAGAATCCTCCAGGGATCTGGGGATTGATATAAAAAGCGGGATTTACGTATCAGTAATGGGGCCAAATCTCGAAACCAAAGCAGAATATCGTTTTTTACGCGGATGCGGAGCAGATATGGTTGGAATGAGTACGGTACCGGAGGTAATCGTTGCCAATCAGATCGGTCTTTCCTGCGCCGCTGTAAGTGTGATCACGGATGAATGCGATCCTGACCGTTTGCATTCGGTGGATATTGCAGAAATTATTAAGATCGCGGGTGAAGCGGATAAGCGACTGAGTAAACTCCTGCTTCAGACAATCCGGTCAATGAGATAGATATCCCGTCGCCATATCCTTAATAAGGAAAACTGTATTTTAGAGTTACAAATTACGCTGCTGCACCATGGCAAATCGCTTTTTTGACAAATTCAGGTTACTTCACGAAAAGGAAGAAGCAACCGTAATTATTGATAACATCGACAAGGGAGTTGAATTCAAAGGCACTAATCTGTGGATATTGATCTTTGCCATTTTTATCGCATCATTGGGTCTAAACGTAAACTCCACTGCCGTAGTCATCGGAGCCATGCTGATCTCGCCCCTCATGGGGCCCATTATGGGTATCGGCCTGTCCGTCGGAATTAATGATCTTTCCCTACTTAGAAAATCCATGTACAATTATCTGGTTGCCATTTTTACAGCGCTGGCGACTTCCACCATATTCTTCCTTATTTCCCCATTAAACGATGCGCATTCAGAGATTCTTGCCCGAACTTCTCCTACTATTTACGATGTGCTTATTGCCTTATTCGGTGGATTGGCGGGCATCCTGGCTACCGGAAGTAAGCAGAAGGGAAACGTTATTCCCGGCGTTGCCATTGCCACTGCATTGATGCCGCCATTGTGCACCGCGGGGTACGGACTGGCCACACTGCAATTCTATTACTTTATCGGCGCTTTCTATCTTTTTATAATAAACACGGTTTTTATCGCGCTGGCAACCTTCGTGACCGTGCGTCTTCTTCATTTACCCTACAGGCAGCTGCCCGATAAAAATGCCGATACGAAAGCCAAACAGATTATCTGGGCAATCGTGATCATCACCTTATTGCCAAGTCTTTATTTTGGCTATGATATCGTTATTCAGGATAAATTTACGAAGAGGGCCAATTTATTCATCGAAACGCAAGCCAATTTTCCAAACGATTATCTGCTGAATAAGAAGATTGACGCAAAAAACAAACTGATTACCTTAACCTTTGGGGGACAGGAAATTCCAGAAAAGCAGGTTGTGCTTCTGAAAAATAAGTTAAAGCTATTTGATTTGCAAAATGCCAGTTTGGAAGTTCACCAGGGATTTGCTTATCTCGAGGCGACGAACAGCAAAGATGATGAACAAATAAAGCAACTGAATTTAATTTTGAAGTCAAAGCAAGCGCAAGTTGAGCAACTTCAGGGCAGATTGGATAGCACAAGCGACCTACAAAAAACCGCAGTTCGCATTTACTCAGAACTAAAAGTGCAATTTCCGGATCTGGTCACGGCCGCCATCAGCCACTCCGGCTTAGTTACCGGCGAACAGACAATACAACAGGTATTAATAGTGGTTTTGAATTTTTCAAAAAACAAGAATCTGCAGGAGAAGAAGAAAATTGAAGATTGGATCAAGGTACGTCTTCAACAGAACGACATTGATGTTATATTTCGCAAAACCGATTAGATATGGGAGTCAGCCTGTATAGCATTTTTACGCTTTTGATTGTTCTTACCGCCGCGTTCAGCTATTTAAATTTCCGGTTTATCAAACTTCCGCCAACCATTGGCTTGATGTTGATCTCCCTGCTCTGCTCGTTGTTGATTTTGGTCGTCGCAAAATTCTATCCGGATGTTTTGGAACAGCCCGTATCGATCATCAAATCTCTTGATTTCAGCACGTTGCTCATGCGGAGCATGTTAAGCTTTTTGTTATTTGCTGGAGCCATCCATATTAATACAGGAAAACTAAAACGGGAACTCATTCCAATCATTACCTATTCTACGGTGGGCATATTGATATCTACCACATTGATTGGATTCGCCATGTATTTTACATTCTGGTTGTTCGGACTGGCCGTTCCTTTTATTTATTGCTTCCTCTTTGGTGCCTTGATTTCTCCCACTGATCCGATAGCCGTGCTGGGAATATTAAAGGAAGCAAAAATCCCTCCTTCATTGGAAATTAAGATTGCCGGCGAATCCCTTTTTAATGATGGCGTGGGGGTTGTGATCTTTATCAGTATTTTGGAAATCGCCGATATCGGGCCGGGGAATCTGTCTTTTGGTCAAATTGCCGCCTTCTTCCTGAGAGAAGCAGGCGGAGGGCTCATCTGGGGATTGGTTTTAGGCTATGCGGGATACTCCCTATTAAAGTCAATTGACAACTATCAGGTAGAGGTGCTGATCACCATTGCCATGGTTATGGGCGGATACTTATTCGCGCAGTTTCTTCACATCTCGGGTCCTCTGGCCATGGTGGTAGCAGGCCTTATCACCGGAAACAAGGGTAAGCAGGAGGCCATGTCGGATATAACACGGGATTATATGAGCAAATTCTGGGAGTTGGTTGATGAAATTTTGAATGCCCTGCTTTTTCTGCTGATCGGACTGGAAATGATCGTATTCACTTTTAATCAAAAAATTGTCTGGGTTGGGTTTTCTGCCATCCTGATCGTTTTACTGGCGAGGTTTATTTCTGTTTTTCTCCCAACCCTCTTTTTGTCGTTTCGTAAATCATTTGAGAGAGATTTAATACCTATTCTTACCTGGGGCGGTTTGAGGGGAGGGATTTCCGTTGCGCTTGCTTTATCGCTGCCCCGAAGTGCATACCGGGATATTATCGTTTCCGTTACCTATATCGTTGTTGTTTTCAGCATTGTCGTACAAGGTCTTACCATTGGCAGGCTCGCAAAGAGGCTGACTGCGTCCGGGGCAAACAGGGATAGACCTGGAAAAACGATTGCTAATGGCGGCTAGCCTTTTCTGATTTTTTGTAGCTTCCATTTCTCCAAAGTAACGCCAATACAAAATTCTTTCGATCCGTGAATCGTGGACTTTTTCACAATATAGATCCTACATATCCCAACTTTTACCTCTTACATTCGGATTTATATGAATAAATTGGGCGGCAATCATTTTTCATTTGATGTTGTACCCGCTTATTAAATCCATAAGCCGGCTCGGAATAAGAAATGAATCGTTGAATCAACTCATCAGAAAGAATTATAATTATTTTGATCTTATGCTTATGAAACAGATTTTTTATCTGCGAAAGAATGAGCTCGTTTCGTGTTTTTATGGACTACCTCTTTTTATAAAGCAAAATCATCCAATCAGGATAAATTGAGTTGCATTTCTGTCTGAGGTCCGCTCTCTGGAATAGCCGGGCTGACAATCTTTATTTCAAGAGCATAGAAATAAAGATAACTAACCAGCATGGATGCGAGTACACTGATCAGTATCGATATTTTGGCGATATCCCGGATGCGGGTCTCGGAAAAAGCCAGCATGGTTGTAAAGATGGACATGGTAAAACCAATACCTGCGAGCGTTCCCATACCCAAAACCTGCTTCCATTGCACATTGGAAGGAAGATGGGCGATATTGGCTCCGACAAGCAGACGGCTGACCAGAAAAATACCCACTGGTTTACCGATTACTAGACCAAAAATGATTCCCATGCCGACCGGCGTATTGATGGATTCAAGAACATGAGAAGGAATCAATATAGCCGTATTTGCTAATGCAAAAAGAGGCAGAATCAGGAAATTGACGTTCTTATGAATGGCTTTTTCAATAGTATCCAAATCTCTAATGGGTAATGCAAATGCAAACAATACGCCAGTGATGCTGGCTTCAATGCCGGACTGAAGCATCGCATACCACAAGCAGACGCCCAACAAAATCTGAACAATCCCGAATTTTAATTTAAACCGGTTGCAGGCAAGAAGGGCCACATAAATGACAGCACTGGATATCAAGAAAACCCAGTGAATCTGGTTTCCATAGAAAACGGCAATGACCACAATAGCTCCCAGGTCGTCAATAATGGCGATAGCCATGAGCAGGATTTTAAGACCTACCGGAAATCTTTTACCTAACAGGGAAGCGACCGCCAGTGAAAAAGCGATATCCGTTGCCGTTGGAATGCCCCAACCATGAGAATAATGCGATTGAAAATTAAAAAAGGTAAATATCAGTGCAGGAACCAGCATACCACCGAATGCGGCTCCGAAGGGCAATACGGCTTTCTTAAATGAAGAAAGTTCACCGGTTAATAGTTCGCGTTTAATTTCCGTTGCAGCCAGCAAAAAAAAGAAAGCCATGCCAAAATTATTGATCCATTCAAGTGCTGTGCCCGGGAGATGCAAGGCGGATAGACCGGCTGAATGCAGAGGCTCATTCCAAAACTGGCTTAACCAAGCGCTGTCCGAAGAATTACATATAATTAAGGATAGGATGGTACAGCAAAATAAAAGAACCCCGGTCGTCCGGCTGTCATTAAGTAAATCCCGGAGTGGTGTAATTTTTTTGATCCTATTGAACAAGGTCATAAATTATATCTTATTATAATATGTTTAATTTGTCAACTATTATATAAATATACGAATATGATTAAAAATAAATAGATAAATAATCATTATTATAAAATAAATATCATTTACAATTTATAGATAATGGATTATTATTCCAAAATGCTTTTTAAAAATACATATATAAATATTTGTTATCTAATTTCCACCTTATGTAAGAAAAGCACCCGAATTAATTCGGGTGCTTTTCTTACATAATAAATAACGGGCTTTGATTTCAGGATTAATCAACATATCCGTGAACGCCCACTTCCGGCATGTCCAATCCACCGATTTCAACTACAGCGGAAACCCGGATCGGTGTAATCTTATTTGAGATTTTAAAGAAGGCGTACATGACAACGTACACAAACACAAAACAGGTTAATGTGCCGATGAACTGGGCAACCAACTGACTGCCATCCCCATAAAACAGACCTTTCACCGTACCCGGAACCCCATTCCAGCCATCCCCGTAAGAACCGTCTGCGAACAGTCCGAGGGAAAGAACGCCCCAGGCGCCGTTGATGCCATGCACCGCAACTGCACCTACAGGATCATCAATTTTCAGCTTTCTGTCTATAAAATTATACCCGAAATAGACCAGGAATCCCGCAATGACTCCAATCATCACGGAGCCCATAGAATTGACAAACGCGCAGGGCGCCGTGATGGCAACCAATCCGGCGAGCAAACCATTAGCCATCATGCCGGGATCGGGTTTTTGGCCCCTGGCATACATAATAACGATCACCGCAACAGTGGCTGCAGTTCCCGCCATCATGGTATTGACGGCAATCACCGCAATGCGGTAATCACCTCCGGCCAAAGTGGAACCCGGGTTGAATCCGAACCATCCGAAGGCAAGGATGAAAGTTCCCAACAGCGCCATGGG
This sequence comes from Chitinophagaceae bacterium, assembly GCA_041691395.1. Taxonomy (GTDB): domain Bacteria; phylum Bacteroidota; class Bacteroidia; order Chitinophagales; family Chitinophagaceae; genus Puia. Next base: position 32,646 of record JBEPUT010000013.1, on the reverse strand, counting down.
AATATTATGACCTGGTATCGTATTGACTGTGCCGTTTTTTCCATATTTGCCGATACGTGGACCTATAATAACGGCTCCGGCAAGAGCCGCAACGCCGCCGACCATGTGCACCACGGAAGAACCGGCGAAATCAACATGACCGTGTCCCAGGTGGAAGTTAACCCCAAGTTGTGAGAGCCAGCCGCCACCCCAAACCCAGTTTCCGAAGATGGGATAGACGAACATGGAAATAAACAGGCCGTATATGAGGAAGGATTTAAAAGCCCATCTTTCCGCCATGGAACCTGTCGGAATTGTAGCGGTGGTATCCATAAATACCATTTGGAAAAGAAATAGAGAAAAAACGCCCACGTCATATACTTTACTGTTCAGAAAAAATCCCACGCTGCCGACGATTCCAAAGTCATGACCAAATAAATGAACGATATACTCATGAGGAATTACACCAGGCGCTCCGCCAAGCGTAGCAGCATTGAGCGCCCCGCCAAACATGAAGGCAAAACCACATATCCAAAAGCCAAGCATGCCAAGACCATAGACCAGGAAATTCATGGCCATGGTATGCGCTACATTTTTCTTTTGGGTTAATCCTGTTTCCACCAGGGCAAATCCGGCCTGCATGAACATAACCAGGAAACCGGCGATCAGGGTCCACATGATATTGATCGCAATCTTGTTATGTCCGTCAGCTGCCCCTATCGTTTGGACGGTAACCGCCAGTTTATTTATGCTGGCGCTGGCTGCGGCAATTGTTGTATCCTTTGCAGTGGCAACACTATCAAGGACTTTTACTGCCATAGTATCAATATCACTGAGTGTTCCAGTTTTTGCACCTGTCGGATCCTGAGCAGACAGTAAAGACGGACTTAACAGAAAGCATATGAAAATGCTGAACATAGCAATTCCTGATAGGAGGGTTTTCCCTTTACCAAATGTTTTTAGTCGCATGTTAATTGTTATTTGATGAAGATTATTTTTAAATATGCTGAGAGGATGGGATTGTGTATGCAATAATTAAAAATGATAAGTAGCTGCCAGAATAAAACTGCCTGTTGACCTGGTGAGGTCTGTACTGTTTTTGTAAAAGGCGGCATTTTTGCCATTATCCACACGAAACTCAGGGATGATGGTCAGGTTGTCAATCCTGAAATTGGCGGAAAGAGTTGCTTCAAAAACATTACCGATATCATAAGCGTCGGAGCCAACCGTATTGGTAATCCAGCCGTCTTTGTTGCCAATGTATTCGCCTCTTAAGGTAAGTCCGAACCAGCTTACGGGATCGGCGTTGACGTATAGGGCCGAACCCCACCAGTTCCCGGTGTTCCAGGAATTGCCCGGCTGTTTCAATTTTAGCGTTTGAACGGTTCCGTTATAACCGAGGCTGAATTTGCTTGAAATCGCATATGTTAAAACGAGATCCTCCTGCATCAGATTCTTTTCCTCCGTCTGTTTTCCGTCAACGAAATTCAGGTAAGCCTTGAATTTGTCATCTTTCGAACCGGTGGAAAATTGTGCGATGAATGATTTGGGCATTCCCGGTGCTGACCGGTAATCGGTGGGATTGGCAATCCCTACCATCAGAGCGCTTTTCCCGCCCAGGCTGATATCCGCTTTTAAACCGGTATGCGAAAAAGGACCATAGGTAAACATATAGCTCATGCTATAGTTGCGGTTCAGATAGGCGTCCAGCACTTCATAACCCACATGGGTGCCCCAGGTTCCGAAAGTGAATTTGATTTTGGAAGAAGGGGAATAGGTTATGTAGAGTTGTTTAATCGCAAGCCGGGTATTGCCATCGTTATAGGCAAATTCTTCGGCCCGGCTGCCGAAACCCAGATCGACGGTAGCGCTCACCATTCCAAAACTGTGGTCTGCCCGGATGGAAGCCATTCCCAGTTCAAATGAGTTGCTGGAATGGGTGAAACTGGTCGGACTGTTATAAGAGAAATCTTTAGGGTCGTTGAAGTTAATCCGGTAATAACCATCAAAAGAACCTGCAATGGTGACTGGAGGGGTCTTTTTGATAGAATCTGCAGCAGCTGTTTTAGACGAATCCTGGCCTTCGACGTAAGCAATTAAACACATAACGATTAACAAACATTTAATCTTTTTTAACATGCTTTTTGTTTTAATTATAAAAAGGAAGACCTAGCTACCCGATGAGTTCTTACTATTGGAAAATCAAACGGCACGAAATCGTCAGCGTAATTTTAAAAACAGGAAATCCGCATCCACACAATCAAGGTGTTTAAACCTTAGATATATTATAAATACATTATATCCAATAACAAAGCCAAACTTATAATTAAAATAAGACTATTGCCTCATTTTTCAAACATATTTTTTTCTTTTATATTAAATAAATGAAATTTAGGCTAATAAACAAGCATTTATGATCAGGGGCCAATCGGGGTAAAGAAGAGAAGGAAAATGAGATGACATCTCTCCCGATTATCGCGTTTATCATAATCCCGGCTGTAGAAGGGCTGAATAAAATAAAGCGTATAGTTTTGTGGAAATAGCAAACTGGGAATACCAAAATCAAAGCATGGCCCAAATAGCATCAGTTGACTTTGTCCGGAATTGCGATTTTCCTACAGTGCCGGATTTGTAAAAGTGCCTTAATGAGTTCACCTTGCCATGTTCCGGAATGACAACGGCTAATTAAGATAAATTCCTACTCAGCATATACCTGCAGATCAAATAGAAGCAGACATGAGCTATTGCGGAGAGTGCGAAATAATTGTTTTGATTGACTGTTTTCTAACCATGAAGAGATTACATAGTCTTATAGGACTTGCAGCCCTGGTGTTTTCCAAATATCGCTTCATCGGATTTAAAATGTCTCCACATAAATTAACCCGATCACTAATGCTTAACTTAGCAGGTCATAAGAAAAGAGTTCATTAAACATACCTTTCCATATATTTTCAGGAAATAAGATTGAAACTTTATATTAAATACATGGTAAGCCTTCGTTGCAAAATGATGGTAAAAGAAGAATTGAAGAGACTCGGGTTGCACTTCGCAACTGTTGATTTAGGAACCGTTGAAACTTTGGAAGATATTACACAGGAGCAACGCGACCAACTTAAAAAAAACTTACTCCGATCCGGGCTGGAATTATTGGATAATAAAAAAAGCATTTTAATTGAGAAAATAAAAGACGTAATTATAGAAATGATTCATTATTCAGATGAATTACCAGAAATGAATTATTCTGATTACATCAGTGAAAAATTGCATCAGGATTATACTTACTTGTCCAATACTTTTTCGGAGGTGAAAGGTATTACGATACAGCACTTCATTATTATAAATAAAATCGAAAAAGTAAAAGAATTGCTATTATACGACGAACTAAACCTAACCGAAATTTCCTATAAACTTCATTACAGCAGTGTTGCCCATCTATCAAACCAATTCAAAAAAATCACCGGTCTGTCCCCTTCCTACTTTAAAAAGTTAAAGCAAAAACGGCAAAGCAATTTAGAAAACCTGTGATTTATGTAAGGCTTTCCTTTTAATCTGTAATACTTTAGAATTTCACTCAGCTGAGCTTGCAGTATTATTGTCTCTGATCGGTTGTACCTTTATGACCAATCATGCTTTTATGGCGAACGGATAAAAAAATGATATCAAATGAAAATGAATAGTGACTTTGCGGAATTAGAAAAATCAAAGGTTCATATTGCTGCTGACATAATTGAATACAGGCACCACGCTGTGATAAGTAAAACGATCATCAAAAAGAAAACAGGTAATATTACTGTTTCTTCATTTGATACAGATGAAGAATTAGTGGAGAAACCGTCGCCATTTGATAATTATATTCAAATCATTGACGGCGCTGCCAAACTTACCATTGAGGATAAAGAATATAAGTTACAGTTAGGTGAAGGAATTATTATTCCTGCGCATACAAAACATCACTTTAATGCCAATGTTCAGTTCAAAATGATTTCAACCGTTATCAAAAGCGGGTACGAAGACGGATAAAATCAAATGTTGGAAGCCATGCATCGGCAGCTGATTTGAACTGAAATAATTAACAGTTCTATTCCTGGCAACATCAATCTGTGATTTATGTAACTTATTGCGATAGTTGTGTAAGAAATAAAGATGCAGACCTGATTACCTTTATAAGTTCACAATTGCTTTAAAAAGGTAATCCTTTAATCCAGGCTACAGAAGCTAGCAAATCATCCATTTTTCAATCGACCAAATGACTATCACAACAACCAGGGATAAAGAAACAAATTCTGTTTATGCTGAAAATATAAAAGAAACGCAAGCGTTGTCTACTTCTGCTTTTAAGAGATCAATTCCCACCCACAATTATTCTCCCAGGGTGGATGCCTTTCCAAAATTTGAAAAAAATGAGCTGGGCTTTATTGCATTTCTTGCGCATGAAGTCCGCAACCCATTAGTGAGTATCAATTTATGTGCTGAAATGCTGATGCAGGGTTCACTGGATAAACAGCAGAAAAAATACCTGGATATTATCCTGCGAAATTCATTACGAATAAATGATCTGATTACCAGGCTGCTTACTTACCAAAAGCCTGAAAAAGAAGAAGCAAGCCATTCCGTTAACGGCCTTCTTGATGAGGTATTGAATATCGTCGAAGACAGGATAAAGCTGAAGAGCATCACTGTTATTAAAGCATTTTCTATAGATGACTTTGTTATTATGGCAAACGAAGAGAAAATGAAAATCGCCTTCACCAATATTATCATAAATGCAATAGATGCAATGCCCTTTGCAACAGGAATATTGAAGTTGAACGGAAAATATGTTGAAGGCAGGTATGTAATGGAAATAGAAGATAATGGCTGCGGAATCAACAGCCAACATTTAGGCGCAATATTTGATGGGGGATTTACTGATAAACCCGGAGGACTGGGTTTTGGCTTACAAATAACAAAAACTATTCTTCTGGCAAATAATGTTGAGATAAAAGTAACATCGAATGAAGGCGAATTCACGCGTTTTATTCTTATATTTAATAATTACCTGGCAGATAAAGAAGGCATAGACATCTGATAAATGAGAAAAATATAATTTGCAAACAAAATTAAAAACAATCAAAATGAAGACAATCCATCATACGTCGGTAAAAAGTATTTATTCCCTTATTGCTGTACTAGTTATCACGCTTATTTTTAGTTCCTGCGCAACAAAAATGCCTTTTCAAACATCCTCCGTTGTTCCTGCGGCTGAAGGTAATGTAAAAATTAAAAAAGATAAAAACAACAACTACAATATTAATATCAATGTAATGCGCCTGGCAAGTCCTCAGCGGCTAAATCCACCTAAAGATCTTTATGTGGTATGGATGAATACCGCGGGAAATGAAGCAAAAAATATTGGGCAAATTACAACATCAAGTAGTCTTCTATCGAAAACATTAAGAAGTTCATTAAAAACTGTCAGCACAAATAAGCCTACTGGCTTTTTTATCACGGCAGAAAGTGATGGTAATATTCAGTTTCCGGGCGGGCAGGTTGTATTGACGACGCAGTAGAATAGAATGCTACGATAGTACAATCCTGACGTTATGCTAGATATTTATACAGATTGTATGAGACAATGTGCATTATTTCGTGCATCAAAATACCACCATCGAAGTGCTAAGTGATCTTCCGAAAAGAGCTAATAAGTTGTATTTATAAGAAACAGCAATTCCATTTTAATTGTAATAAAGTAATGGGAACTCAGTTAGCATCAAATGACACCAATACAAACAAAAGAAGAAAATAGACAAAAAAATATTGTGTGCACTTTATCGGGTTGGTGAAATGGCAAAAGGAAGCTATGACATGTTCTTGAGAAGAAACTCAAAACATCCCTCATGGTTTATGGTAAACGCAGATGATATAGACGAAACACATATCACGCTTATCATACACCTGCTTAATAGGGTGAAATACCATGATCAAAATGAACACCTGCTCTCTCAAAATTATCGACTGGTTGATCCCGCAACGGCTAAAATTATAAAAGACAAGGTCCTCCGATAATGAAATAACTTTTAAAACTGTATGAGGAGAATCATGCTTTTTAAGAATAAAACCAGTTAGATCAACTGATATAATAAGGATTTTTACAAACAAAATAAATGACGACGACAATAGTAAACACCGATGCTTCTAAAAACAGCATCGTCAGGCAAGCTGGAACCGAACAAATTAATCACGCATCATTTCAAATTAGATAAGATACTGAAAGCTTATGACGTGTTCGGCAATGAATGGAAAGAGAAAGCGCAGAAAGTAATTATCCAACCATAATACATGAATGTAACAGAAACAAATGCTGCTGAAAAATTGCAATATGGAAAAATTATTTCTGTCCGTGGCAGTGTTGTAGATGTTCGGTTTGAAAATAATCTACCTCCTGTTTATACTTTACTACACTCAGGAAAGGATAAAGAAATATCTATAGAAGTTTTAGCTCAACTCGATGATCACCGTGTGCGCGGCATGGCATTAAACCCCACTCAAGGTTTGGCAAGAGGCATGATGGTTGAAACAAACCAAACAGAACTCACCGTTCCAATCGGTGAAGAAATTATGGGTCGCATGTTTGATGTGTTTGGCAACACCATTGACCATCTCGAACCATTGCAGCATATGCAGCAACGCAGTGTGCATCAGTCACCACCATCACTGGCAAGCCGCTCTATCAAATCTGAAGTATTTGTCACAGGCATTAAAGCCATTGATGTGTTGATACCACTTGAGCGCGGTGGCAAAGCAGGTCTGTTTGGTGGTGCAGGTGTTGGCAAAACCGTGTTGCTTACCGAGATGATCCATAACATGGTTGGTCATAACAAAGGCGTGAGCATGTTTTGCGGTATTGGCGAACGTTGCCGTGAAGGCAATGAATTGTACACCGCCATGAAAGACGCCGGACTTTTGAAAGATATGGTAATGGTTTTCGGGCAAATGAATGAACCTCCGGGTGCACGTTTTCGAGTAGGTCATGCAGCGCTAACGATGGCTGAATATTTTCGTGATGAGGAACACCGTGATGTGCTGTTGCTGATTGACAATATTTTTCGCTTTATACAAGCCGGCATGGAAGTGTCCGGCCTCATGGGACAAATGCCTTCACGGCTTGGTTACCAGCCAACGATGGGCACAGAACTTTCGGAACTGGAAGAACGCATCGCTTATACAAATTCAGGTGCCATCACATCTATACAAGCAGTGTATGTACCTGCAGATGATTTAACAGATCCGGCCGCTGTGCATACTTTTTCGCATCTTTCTGCGTCTATCGCTCTGTCAAGAAAAAAAGCAAGTGAAGGGCTGTATCCTTCTATCGACTTGTTGCAGTCGAATTCCAAAATGGCAACGCCGGGCATTATCGGCGAAAGGCATTATAACCTTGCTCAAAAAATACGGCAAACACTGGCACAATATGAAGAGTTAAAAGACATCATTTCCATGCTTGGCATGGAACAGCTATCGGTACATGACCGCAACGTGGTGAACCGCGCAAGGCGAATTGAGCGATTTCTCACACAACCCTTTTTCGCAACAGAACAATTCAGCGGCATCAAAGGAAAACAGGTGAGCCTGAAAGACGCTTTGGATGGATGTGAACGCATCCTCGCAGATGAATTTAAAGAATATCCTGAAAGCGCCTTTTATATGATTGGGTCAATAGATGAAATAAAGAAAAAAGCAGCTGATAACCCCAATCAGAATAAACAGACAGATGCAAAACAAGAAGATCATGATGCAGATGAAAATAGCGTAAAGGTTACTCCAAAAGAAAAAGTAGAAACTAAATAAAATGCAATGGAAACAATATCAATGCATCTTAAAATCCTTCTTCCGTTCAAAGTGTTTGCCGATATAAGCAATGTAAGCAACATCGTGATGGAAACAGGCAAAGGTTCTTATGGTTTACTGCCGCAAAGGCTCGATTGCGTGGCGGCTTTAGTACCCGGAATCTTTATGTATGAAACAAAAAATGATGGCTTAAGATATATTGCCGTTGACGCAGGTGTGATGGTGAAAGCCGGTAAAGAAGTTCTAGTTTCTGTCCGAAATGCCATTGGCGGTGTTGATCTTGGCAAACTGGGCGACCTGGTAAAAAATCAATTTAAAAAAGAGGATGAAGCAGAAACCAGTGCGCGCGCGGTAACACTCAAACTGGAAAGTGGGTTCATTTACAGCTTCGATAAATTTCGTAACGACTAATTATGGAACCCGTAAAGAGCAAGAAGGATGAAGATCCTTTCAGCGACCAAATTGCTGAAAAGGAGAAACAAAAACTGAAGGCGTTACGTGAAAAGAACGGAACGGTTTGGTTTGGCTTAGGCATGTTTGGGATGATAGGCTGGTCAGTGGCGGCGCCTACTCTACTGGGCGCAGCATTGGGAATTTGGCTGGATAAAAAATATCCACAAACCTTTTCATGGACGCTGACATGCCTGATTATCGGATTACTTAGCGGCGGCATTATCGCATGGTATTGGATTGCCAAAGAAGATAAGGAAATGCATAACGATAAAGATGAAAACGATGCATGAAATCTTTTTAATAATAGCAGCCCTTGTTGCAGGAATTGTATTAGGAGTTATCTTTTTTGGCGGGCTTTGGCTTACAGTAAAAAGGACTCTAGCTGCTAAAGTACCCTGGTTATGGGTGTTGGGCAGTTTTATTTTTCGGGTTGGGACTATATTGACAGGATTCTATTTTATCAGTTCGGGAAATTGGCAGCGCCTTGTTAGTTGTTTAATTGGTTTTATAGCAGCAAGGTTCGTAGTTATTCACTTCACCAAATCGATAGATGAAAAGAACATACAATTAAGAAAGGAGGCAGCCCATGAAGCTTAGTCCAGACCAGACAATTTTCTGGCAACATGGCTCCATTACCATTAATCTTACCATCGTTACTACCTGGGCTTTAATGCTGTTGTTAACTATAACGGCAAGATTGGTTACACGCAAACTCAAAACCGATATTCATATTTCGCGCTGGCAATCCTTTCTCGAGATGATCGTGACAGGCATTAACCAGCAAATTAAAGAAGTCGGTTTAAGCAAACCAGAACAATATATTGGCTTTATCGGCACCCTGTTTTTGTTTATCGGCGTGGCTAATCTTTGCATCATATTTCCCGGTTATACGCCGCCAACGGCATCGCTTTCTACTACAACCGCACTTGCCTTATGCGTGTTTATAGCGGTACCATTTTTCGGTATCAGTAAAAGCGGTTTGAAAGGGTATCTAAAATCATACCTGAAGCCGACGTTTATCATGCTGCCGTTTAATCTTATCAGCGAACTTTCCCGCACACTCGCATTGGCAGTGAGGTTGTTCGGCAACATCATGAGTGGTGGAATGATCGTTGCAATTTTATTAAGCATATCACCTTTCATTTTTCCGATCATTATGAACGCGCTGGGCTTACTTACCGGCACTGTACAGGCATATATTTTCAGCATCCTGGCAACGGTATATATAACCGCGGCTGTTCATGATGTTAAAGAAAATAAACAAATAAAATCAATTAACAACTAAATAAAACATAAAATGGATAGTACAACTTTAATCGCAATAGTTTCAATCGCTACTGCCGGATTAACAACTGGCATTGGTTGCATGATGCCAGCGTTAGGGGAAGGCAAATCAGTATCATCAGCATTAAGCTCCATAGCACAACAGCCCGATGCTGCGCCTACAATCACCAGAACATTATTTGTCGGGCTAGCAATGATTGAATCAACAGCGATCTACTGCTTCGTGGTTTCAATGATACTCATTTTCGCCAATCCTTTCTGGAACCACGTCATTGCAAAATAGTTTAGTATGAAAATTAACTGGTTCACCGTAATTGCACAGGCAATTAATTTCATCATTTTGGTTTGGTTGCTGAAACGGTTTTTATATAAACCAATACTCAATGCCATTGACGAAAGAGAGAAAAACATTGCCGCACAAATAAAGGATGCGGATGATAAAAAAGCCGTAGCTGTAAAAGAACAGGCTGACTTCAAAAAAAGAAATGATGATTTCGATGCACAGAAAACAACTTTGATGGATAAAGCCGTTGCCGACACCAATGTACAACGTGATAAGTTATTGGAAGATGCTAAGAACGAGGCCAATACTTTGCGCTCTAACCTTGAAAAAGCAATAAAAGAAAAACAGGAAACTGATGCGCTGGCAAGCGCCGATAAAACACAAAAACAGGTATTTACCATCACAAACAAAGCGTTGAAAGAAATCGCTTCCTCAAGCATGGAAGAACAATCAGTCAACCTTTTTATTAAACGTCTGCAGGCGTTGAAAGATGATGAAAAGCAAAAGTTTATTGCAGCATTTAAATCCAATGCAAATACCATTTTAGTTAGAAGTGCTTTTGATCTACCTGCAGAGCGACAAGCAGCCCTGAATAATGCAGTGAATGAAATCCTTGGAACAAAAACGCAGCTTCAGTTTACAACAACGCCGGAACTGATCATTGGCATTGAGCTTACAACAAATGGCTATAAACTTGCCTGGAGTTTTGCCGAATACCTTCAGTCACTTCAAAACAATATTTCTGCTGCAAAAAAAGATAAACAAAATGCAAAGCATGAAATGAATAAATAACCAGCAACAGTATAGTATGACAGAAAAGGAAATAAATACAGGCACAATAAGTACGATCGAACAATCCGACGATGGTATAAATAACTATGTCTTTCCGTTTGCACTTCGCGAAATTGGTGTTGTAATCAGTGTGTCAACAGGTATTGTAAAAGTATCTGGTTTGCCGAATGTTGGGTTTGAAGAATTGCTTCAATTTCCAAACGGTTTGTTTGGCATTGCCTATAACATTGACGAAGATGAAATCGGTGTGATTCTGTTGGGAAAAGATTCATTATTAACCGCCGGTAATGAGGTGGAACGAACAGGTCGTGTAATGGATATTCCGGTGGGCAATGCATTGATTGGCAGAGTGGTTGATCCTTTGGGTGAACCGATAGACAATAAAGGCGCTATTCTGCATAAACAACGACTATCGATTGAAAGACCGGCACCCGCCATCATGGATCGTAATGCAGTGACCGTTCCGTTGCAAACAGGCATTAAAGTAATTGATGCCCTCATTCCCATTGGTCGCGGACAACGGGAATTAATTGTTGGTGATCGCCAGACAGGTAAAACAGCCATTGCAATTGATGCCATCCTAAACCAAAAAGGTAAAAATGTTTTATGCGTGTATTGTGCCATCGGTCAGCGTGCATCTGCTGTTGCAAAAGTTATTGCCAACCTCGAAGAAAAAGGTGCGATGGAATATACTACCGTCGTGGTGGCCGAAGGAAATAATTCGCCCGGTTTGGAATACATCGCACCGTATGCAGCTACCAGTATCGCAGAATATTTTATGGCAGAGGGAAGAGATGTATTGATCGTTTATGATGATTTGACACATCACGCACGAGCATATCGTGAGATCTCATTATTGTTGAGAAGACCACCGGGACGTGAAGCCTTCCCGGGTGATATTTTTTATATCCACTCCCGCTTATTAGAAAGGTCAACGCATTTAAGTGATGACCTGAAAGGTGGATCGCTTACTGCTCTGCCGGTAATTGAAACCGAAGCGCAAAATATTTCAGCATACATACCAACCAATCTTATTTCAATAACAGACGGGCAGATTTATCTATCACCGAAATTATTTGAGCTGGGTATTTTACCGGCTGTTGACGTCGGCAAATCTGTATCGCGTGTGGGCGATAAAGCGCAATTACCTGCTTACCGGTCTATCGCTGATTTAAAGCTAAAATATGCCCAGTTCGAAGAGCTGGAAACCTTTGCACGTTTTGGAACAAGGCTGGATGAAGCCACACGAAAAACCATCGAGCACGGCAAACGCATTCGTGAATGCTTAAAACAAGAAGAACTTCTGCAGATGTCGGTGCCAAATCAATTAATAGTTCTTCTTGCGTTGACAAATGGTTTGTTAGATACCATCTCCATCGAAACAATTAGGGACGCAGAAAATGCGCTGTTGAAAAGCAATGGTGATTTTCCTGTTGATTTACAGAAACGGCTTTATGCTGATAAACCATTAAGTGATGAAGATAAACAAACGATTTTGAAAATAGCTGATCAAATTCTTGCACCATTCCGGGATAAGCCAAAACCGGATGAAAATCAGGATAAGGCAAAACCAGATGAAAATCCAAATAAGTCAAAACCAGATCAAGATGATGCCAAGCAAAAGCCCGATCAAATCAAAAGTTAATGGACACATTAGAAAGCCTGCGCGGTAAATCAGAAGGAGCAAACGATTTGAAGTCTGTCGTGAGCGCCATGAAGGCGATGGCAGCTTCTAATATTGTTCAATATGAAACGGCAGTGAGTGCATTGGGTGATTACTATCATACGGTAGCGTTAGGGATTATCGCTTATTTTAACGCAGAAAAGATTGAAGCCATCAGCGAAAAAAAGCAAGTAAAGAAGAGCAACGAAGCCACAGTTTGTGCAATCGTTTTTGGATCAGATCAGGGACTTGTCGCACGCTTTAATGATTCAATTGCCGATTTTGTAACTCCTTCTCTTAAGGTATTGCCCGGCAAAAAAGAAATTTGGTGTATTGGTGAACGTGTTCAGTTCCTGTTGTCGGATGCTGGTTTGACTACAGCAAAATTATATCCTGTTCCGAATGATGTGAATGCCATCACTCCCCTTGTTACAGAGATTTTGAAGAGAAGCCAGGACAGCCAGGATAAAGAAGACATACAGGAGTTTTATATTTTTCATAACAAGCCAAAACCCGGCGGCAGTTACACGCAGGTGAAGCAACGTTTTTTACCATTAGATGAAAAGTGGAAAGAAACTATTCAGGAAACCCAATGGCCAACCAAACTTCCGCCGCAGGTAGCAGGTGATGCAAAAGCTACGCTGACCGCATTAATTAACAGCTACCTTTTTACTTCCCTATTTAAAGCATGTATTGAATCATTGGCCAGTGAAAATGCAAGTCGTTTGGATGCTATGCAAAGAGCGGAAAAAAACATAAGCGACCTCCTGGATGATCTCACCAAAAAATATCATCGCCTGCGCCAGAGTTCCATTGATGAAGAATTGTTTGATGTGGTATCAGGTTTCGAAGCGCTGAACGATAAAAAGGGATAAACAATGAACAAAACTTTTAATAGTGAAATATACGGTCTTTTACCTGCCGGTATACCGGAAGTTGAATCTCTCGCTGAACTCGCCTTGAACATGCACTGGTCATGGAACCATGAAGCAGATGAATTGTGGCAACAACTTGATCCTGCTTTGTGGGAACTCACGCACAACCCCTGGGTCGTTTTGCAAACTGTTTCAAGGGATCAGTTGGAAAGTCAGCTGGCAAACCCTGCTTTCCGTGAAAAAATAAATGTGCTGATAAAAATAAAAGATGGGCTAGCCGCTGAACATGGCTGGTTCGGGGAGGCGCATTCCAATTCGTCCTTATCATGTGTTGCCTATTTCAGCATGGAATATATGCTGAGCGAAGCGCTGCCGATTTATGTTGGTGGATTGGGAAATGTTGCAGGTGATCAATTAAAAGCCGCGAGCGATTTAAATGTTCCTGTTGTTGCAATCGGTTTGCTATACGAACAAGGATATTTCCGCCAGGAAATTGATAAAGATGGTTCGCAACTTGCGCTGTTTCCCTACAATGATCCTGGTCAATTGCCCATCACACCTTTGCGTTTGCCAAATGGCGAGTGGCTGCGAATAAAAATATCTTTGCCCGGTTATCCGATCTGGCTTCGCACCTGGCAGGTGCAGGTGGGAAAATTAAAGCTTTACCTGCTGGATAGTAACGATGCCGCTAATCTCCCTGTATATCGTGGCATCACCAATGAAATTTATGGCGGCGGACCGGAAACACGTATCAAACAGGAAATGCTCTTAGGCATTGGCGGCTGGAAATTGCTACAGTCCATGGGTTTAAAGCCTGAAGTCTGCCACATGAATGAAGGGCATGCTGCCTTCCTAATTCTTGAAAGAGCCTGTGATTTTATGAAAGAAACAGAAAATTCCTTTGAGGAAGCGTTGGCTGTTACGAGAGCAGGTAATCACTTCACAACACATACGGCCGTAGCTGCGGGTTTTGATCATTTCAGCCCTGAATTGATGGAACAATATTTCAGTGCTTATGCAAAGAATGAACTCCATATCTCTTTTAAGGACCTGATGGCACTGGGCAGGCAGGATGCGGATAATTCGTCTGAAAGCTTCAACATGGCTTATCTCGCTATTCACGGTAGCGGCTCGGTGAACGGCGTTAGCAGTTTACATGGCAGTGTAAGCCGACAGCTTTTTCAACCTCTATTTGAACGCTGGCCTACACCGGAAATTCCAATCGGTTCGGTAACCAACGGCGTTCACATGCCAAGCTGGGATTCTGAATTTGCCGATAAATTATGGACAGAAGCATGTGGCAAAGACCGGTGGAAAGGTGAGCTGGAAGCGTTGCGGGATCATATCTATAAGGTGGAAGATGCCAAGCTTTGGGAAATGCGCAACTCTTCACGGCTTAGACTTGTTGACTATGTACGCAAAAGATTTAAGATGCAGGTATCCATTTCAGGTGAGCCTGGCATGATAGAAACTGCAAACAATCTTTTTGATCCGAATGTTTTAACGCTTGGTTTTGCACGGCGCTTTGTGCCGTACAAAAGACCAACATTACTACTCCATGATGAAGAGAGATTCATTCGCATTATTACCAATAGTGAAAGGCCCGTTCAGCTGGTGATTGCCGGTAAAGCACCGCCGTATGATGAAGGCGGCAAAGCATTGATACGGGAATGGGTGCAGTTTATCCATCGTCATAATTTATATAAACAAGTTGTTTTCATAAGCGACTATGATATGTTGTTGACGGAAAATATGGTGCAGGGTGTTGACCTGTGGCTGAACACACCACGCCGTCCGTGGGAAGCCTGCGGTACCAGCGGCATGAAGGTTTTGGTAAATGGGGGAGTTAATTTATCTGAATTAGATGGCTGGTGGGCAGAAGCCTATACACCGGAAGTGGGCTGGGCAATCGGCGACAGGCAGCAGCATGGCGAGGATCCCGGATGGGATGCGGCAGAAGCATCAGCGTTATATACCATTCTAGAACAACAGGTTGTCCCTGATTTTTACACGCGCAATCAACATGACATTCCTGAAAAATGGACAGAAAAAATGCGTCATAGCATGGCCATATTAACACCCCGGTTTTCTGCTAACCGAACGGTACGTGAATACACTGAAAAATACTACTTGCCTGCGGCTAAAAAATATCTGCAACGAGCTGCGAACAAAGGCTCGGTGGGTCTTACCATCATACGAAACAAAAATGAACTAAAAAGTAAATGGAATGATATAAATATTGAGGTAGTAAAATCAGAAAAGATCCAAAACGGTCTTGTCTTTTCCGCAACCATCGGTCTAAATGGAATTGACACAAACAAAGTATTGGTTGAACTATATGCCGATGGAAAAGAAGAAACCCATCCTGAGCGGATCAAAATGAATGCACGATCACGTAATAACGGTTTGCAGTTGTATAAAGCCGATGTAATTACAACAAGACCGGCAAGCGATTATACTATCCGCATCATTCCAGGTTATGAAAACATATTAGTGCCATTAGAAAATAATAGTATAATATGGCAACATTGATTAAATATTAAACTTTTAAAGATGAGTGACAGAAAACTAACAACCTTGTTTCTTGATATTGGTGGCGTATTGCTTTCTAACGGATGGGGACATGATTTTAGGCAAAAAGCGATAAACCATTTTCATCTCGATCAAGAGGAAATAGAAGAGCGGCACAGCATAATGTTTGTTACATATGAAGAAGGCGGAATAACATTAGATGAATATCTCCATCGTGTTATCTTTTATAAAAAACGTGATTTTACATTCAATGAATTCCGTGATTTCATGTTCTCTTTAACAACGCCGGACAAAGAAATGATTCCCTTTATAAAAGCCATAAAACAGAAGTATGGTTTAAAAATAGTTGCTGTAAGCAATGAAGCCAGAGAGCTGAATGCTTACCGGATTAAAACGTTTGAGCTCAATAGGCTTATTGACTATTTCGTTTCATCATGCTATGTTCATATAAGAAAACCGAATACAAGGCTTTTTGAATTGGCGCTTGACATAGCGCAGGTACCGGAAAATGAAGTAATTTATATTGATGACGTGCAAATATTTACCGAGGTTGCCACAGGATTAGGTATAAAAAGCATTTGCCATTCAAGTTATTTGTCAACAAGGAATGCTTTAGCTACATTAGGATTGCCAGTTAAACAGGAAAACATTGAATATGCGTAAACACGATTGCATATTAACAATCAACGCAGGTTCATCCAGCATCAGGTTTGCTCAGTACACAAAGCAGAACGAATTGCAACAAAATTTTTCAGGCAAGATTGAGGGCATTGGTTCGAAAAACGCAATATTCACCATTAACCAAAACAATGATAAAAGGGAAAAAGAGATTGATGCTTCAAATTTTCACAACGCAACAATTTCCTTAATTGACTGGTTTGAAAAACAAGCGTGGTTCAACAACGTGAAAGCAATCGGACATCGTATTGTGTATGGAATAAAACATACACACGCCGAAATCATTATGGATGATCTCTTAAAAGAATTAAACAACATCACTGGTTACGATCCGGATCATTTGCCTGCAGAGATTGACATTATTCAAACTATACAAAAAAAACATTCACAGTTGCTTCAGGTTGCCTGTTTTGACACGGCTTTTCATACCACCATTCCCCCCGTTGCTAAAACATTTGCCATTCCGAAAAAATATTATGACGAAGGCATTCAACGCTATGGCTTCCACGGCATCTCTTACTGCTATTTAATGCAGGAATTAAGGAAGCAAAATAAAGCCGAAGCCAACGGGAAAATTATTCTCGCACATCTTGGAAGTGGCGCCAGCATTGCTGCCGTTAAAGCCGGTAAATGTTTGGATACTTCAATGGGCTTTACACCGGCAGATGGAATTGTAATGAGCACAAGAAGCGGGGATCTTGATCCGGGTGTGGCCTGGTACCTAATGCAGCAGGGAATGGATGCAAACGCATTTAATGATTTGATTAATCATCAGTCGGGATTGTTAGGCATTTCCGGTTTAAGTGCTGACATGAAGGTGTTGCTTCAGCATGAAAAAGACAACAAAGATGCAGCATTGGCGATTGACATTTTCTGTTATCAAATTAAAAAGTACATCGGCGCCTACACGGCAGCCTTAGGCGGCTTGGATACACTTATTTTTACCGGCGGTATTGGAGAGAATGCATCTGTAATCCGTTCACGAATATGTGCAGGCTTTGGGTATGCCGGCATTAGTTTAAATGAAGATAAGAACAACAAAAATGAACGGCTGATTTCAAATAACAAATCCAAAATAAAAGTGCATGTTATTCCAACCAACGAAGAACTGATGATGGCACATTTTGTCGACAACATTTTGAAAAATAGAAGATAAAAAAAAGAAACTATGACAATACAAATTAATACAGATAAGAATTTAAGCGTGCATGAGAAATATGGCGCTCAGCTAGAAGCCTTATTAGCAGAAGAATTAAGCAGATTTGATGACCACATTACAAGACTTGAGGTTCACCTTGCAGATGAGAATGGAAATAAAGAATCGCAGGATGATAAAAGGTGCCTGCTTGAGGCAAGACTGAAAGGAAGACAACCCATTGCGGTATCGGCATCAGCCAATACTTACGACCAGGCTATAAATGGTGCCATTGGTAAGCTAAAAGCTTCTCTTGATACAATCGTCGGGCGGATGCGAAACCATTAGCATTGTTGAATAATTCATCAGGGAATTCCAGCACAGAATTAGCGACGAAATAAAAATAAAAAATATGGAAACAACATTATTGAATACGAAGACTGATACATTATCAGAAAAAATGCTTCACAATGGCTTTAATAAAATCGCTTCTGTTGGTCTGCCATATGGTAATTGCCAGCTGAGCTCTTCTATTTGCAATCCATCATAAGCATATTGCCTGATGATATTAACTTTTGGCGTTCCACCAATTTCAGGAACTGACAACCGCTGCATCAAATAATTCTTTGCTGCCTTGTGCCAGGTCTCCAGGCTTTTCCATTTATTCCTTCTAAAAGAAAAAACGGGTAACTCATTGCCCCTTAACCCGACAGCCCAATCACCGTATAACCCGATTACACTTTGGCTTCCCATATCTAACAGATTGTTATCCATCCCCGGTACCCTATGGGCATCTTGCATATTCATATCAACGCGATTTTGAATCTTCATTGTCGAAGCGAATCCTTTCGGCATCCTTCCACCAATAATACCCAATCCGGCCAGTCCAGTTATTTCTAGAAAATCTCTGCGTTTTCTCTCCATAATTTTTTCAGAAGACTATAAACAATGTCCAATACCAAGTCAACAAATCTCCTTTCAATCAGATTACGTTTATTATCTGATATTGACTAATCAATACCCTTTTTTGCATGAAAAGCCAACTTAATGATTTTAAAATTCAAATAAATATTTATTTTAATATACATAGTCTAACCCAAATAAAATACCCTGTCGCCCATCAGAACGGGTGGCATCAGATCCGTCAATTATTTGCCTGCCTCCGTTCAGAGGCACTTCATTATTCATATACCGGAACATTCCTTTTACATTTTCAGGCAACTGCACGTAACCGGTAACCCGGTTGCTGTCATCTTTTATCAAATGAACAAAAACATCACCTTTGGGATGAGGAAATTTTGCATCAATCAAACGGAGCTTTCCAAAGTTTGGAGCGATTAAGACTGTTTCGAAACCGGGCGATGCCGGTTGAATACCCGCTATCAAATGCAAAAAGTCGAAAAGAGGGCTGGCACTCCAGGCATGGCAATCTGATCGGGGGTTGTTCTCAATTTCGGCAAATGTGGTCAGCCCCTGGCTAAGCATGTTGTACCATGTGTCCAGATGATCAGCATACAGATCACCCAAGCCGGTTTTCTGCAGGCATCTGGACAAATAAAATCTGAAATATATGGCCGGCTTAATGATGTCTTTGCCAGCGAGCGCTATTTTCAACATCGCGGCCTGCTTATCCTGCGCTATGGTATTGGTGAGAATGGCAAACAAGGCCGTGTGGAGCGAAAATCGCTTTTTTTTGTCCGGGGTTTCAGCTATTAAACCTCGCGAACTGTCGTAACAATTGCGCATGACCGCCTCTTGTATTTCCTTCGCCAGGCTGCTGTACTTTTCGGCATCGCACGATTGACCGAAATATCTGAACAGGTCCACAGCATTTTGCAGGGCATAAACAAACTCGAGGGTTGTTAACGCTGAATGTCCGCCATCAGCGCCATCGGGTATGCCCAATTGAAATTCGGGTGTATAATCAGAAAATCCCCACCATTCAAGATTGCCCAACATGCCCGTATGATCAATTTTTCGCCCGAACCAACTCAACACATCAACCATACCCTGCGTAAACTGCCTTAAAAAAAGAGAATCTCCCCTGTATAAATAATAATCGTGAAGCATACCAATCCACATCAATGAATAAGTGGGAATAACCTGTGGGATATTAGAAGGATACCTGCTTTGGGTCAGCCCATCGGGAATGCGGGACTGGTCGAATAATTTCAGCGCATTTCTCATAAGCCGGTCGTCACCGGTAACATAAAGCGATATCAACGCCTGGATGCGGGTGTCCCCAACATACTGCAATTGCTCATAATACGGACAGTCAAAATAAGTTTCATTTGCGCAAAGCCTTGCTGTTCGCCAGGCAACGTCCCATATTTGCTTTAACCTGGGATCATCTGTCTTAAAAATTGCTTTTTCTTTAAAAGGATACGCCGTAAATATATTGTGAATATCATTTATGATCAAAGCCTCGTTACCCGTTTCAATGTCCAACTGCACATACCTGAATGTTCTAAGCCACAACGTTTCAAATAAGCGGTTATTCCCGCCGTCGGGATAATACTTATCATAATATCCCAAAATTTTCTTTCCCACAGTATGGTTTCTATTACCCTTTTTTCCATATTGATCACGAAGTGCTTCTGCATAGGTAATTTTAATTTTGCTTCCGGCTCCTTTACTGATGTTGAACTGGGGATAACCGATTGTCAGGTAATTCTGATCAAGCAAAAAGCTGACCGTCGAGTTTTTGCTAATTACTGTAGGTTTCCCATTTATAAATCCGGCATTTAGCGAAGCAGCGTAGTTTGTTCTCACAACTTTATTAAATCGTTCCTCTTTTCTTTCAGGAGGTGGAATCATTCTGGAAACAAGATGTAACCCTCCGCCATAGAGGTATCCCCTGCCTATGCCCTTATTTAAAATTTGGGGAAATAGCCAGCCGGTGGCGTTAAATCCCGGTTTATTCCAGTTCCACGGATAGAACCTGGCTGTCACGCTATCACATGGGCCGGCCGCATAAAACCCATCAACCATTTCAAAGGTAACGGCAATCGGAGAATAAGCCTTATTCTGAATTACCCGCCATCCGGCGCTTCCGGTATTTATTTCATCATATGTACTGTCCTTCACCTGGAGAATAAATCCCGTTTCATAGGTATGTTGCGCCAGTGGTTTATGAATTCCATAATTAATCACTTCCGCGGATATCAGGTTCGCGCCAGGCTTTAATAAAGCCGCTATATCCGTTGTTTCATAGTTCCAGTTGAACTGGTCTCCCCTCGCTGGGCCAGCACCAGCGTATTCGCCGTTTACATACAATTTATATCTGTTATCGGCAGAAACATATATTGTAAAATGTTCCGGAACTCTAGAAAGTTTAAACTCCCGCCGGAACAGGAAGACTCCATAATCTGTCTGCGAGGCTGTCGGATGCGCTATCCAGGAAGATTTCCATACATGTTTTAGCACCTCGATGCCATCTGCAGTCAACCTGTTCCGGGCCTCCTGCACTTCCTGCGTATACGCCATAGAAGATAACAGCAGAATAAAAATAAAATACTTTTTTTTCATCATGCTCTCCTTTTATTTAAGAGTTTTATTTTACCATAACCTCACCGAGCTTATACCATCCCGGACCCTCCTCCCGATTCTTTTTTAAGGCAAGCTGAATGCCTTTATTGTGAAATCCACACTCATCGCGCATACCGATCAGCAAATCGTACCTGCCTTCAAAAAGCGCTTCATCCAGATTAATGGCATATTGTTCAGCAATTATTTCATGGGGCTGCCAGGTTCTGTTATCAGACTCCTTCAGTTGTTGAACAAATGTTTTGCCGGTATTTTTATTAACTAACTTAATAAAAAGCTTATACAGATGGTATGCAGGGGCCACCCCATGGTTTTCCCAGGTCATCCTGAGATAATTCCGGTTAGACCGGGTACGTAGTGTGTCCGGCATCATGGCAAATTTTGGGAAATACCAGTAACCGCAAAGATTGCCAAGCCGGCCTGCGTATTGCCCATTTTCGTTTAGCCATTCCCGTGGATAGTAATGGAACCCAATTATTGTGGCGTGCATTTCCATAACTGCCTTCTCGAAACCCGACCCATTCCCCCACATCCCGTTTTGCTTGGCATCCCCGTAATGATCGGACTCCAAAACCACCGGTATGGTTCTATAAACCCTGCTGTATAATTCCGGCGTACGGATACAGGAAGGGCCAAATCCCAATTTTTTGTACCATAGCACATTGCCACTGTCATCGCGGTATCCAAATCCTCTTTCAAGCGAGTAGTGGAATATTTCGTAGTCAGCGCCGTCATCCGTATCCCGCTGACCGATAAAATCATCGCTGAGGATCAGAACCGATTTTTTGTAGCAACGTTTATACATATCAATATGCTTTTTCACCACGTCCACGGGAACATCCGCCCATCCGGAATAAGCCGTATGTCCTTCCCCCCAATCGCCGATACTTCCAATATCAATATATTCCACCCACGGCTTGCCATCATACCGGGCGGCAAATTCCCTGTGGAAATGCTCAAGCTTTGACATAAAAATGGAGTCTCCGTAATCGGGTACCCATGTTTTGATGCTGAGCTCAGGGTGTTTAAAAAGCTTCCCCTTGGCGCCGGCTTTTCTTACCCATTCGGGCGTTGCATAGGTAATTCCGGTTTCCTTACAGGTAATCCGGAACGAAACAGTATGCCCCCACGCGACCCACCTGTTAATTATGGAGTCAATTAATGCCCAGTTATAAACACCTTCTTCCGGTTCAAGATAGCTCCAGGCGAGCCTTAAATATATATCATTCAAACAGGGAAAGTCAGGAAGAGAATCATCAGGCGCCATCCAGTTCCCATAATTGGTAATGCCGTTGTCATAATAGTGAATGCACCAGCCTTTGTGGGGATTGTTGCATATTTTGGCACTGTCCCAATAACGCTCCAGATTAAAAAAAACCCTGTTTTTATAAGTACCTCTTCCCTCTTCAGGGTTGGTACCCAGGGCCTGTGATCTTGAGGAATGGCTGAGGAGAACCTGACAGATGACAAACAAACAATACCATTTTTTCATTTTAAATACTTTGTTCTTATTGTGAAAATTCGAATTCAGGATTAACTGCCCGCATGATCATTTTTTTTATTTGATCTCAACTGGGAATTCCCGGTAACCGTCTTCCAATGTCCATCGGATTTTATAACTTCCTTTATAGGATGTTTTTTTTTCAGGATCCTGTCCGTTCCAGGTAATCATGAATATTCCTTGGTTGATTTTTCCCTGATAAAGGTTAATGACTTTTTCACCGCCCTTGGAATACAGGTCAATCTGAAGTTCACCGGGAACCCAGGACTGACAGATGACTATGGATGATTTTTTATTCTGTATAACATGCGGAAGAACGGTAGCCAGATTCAGTTCCCTGCATTCCGTAAAATTCACCACCGGTACGGTAACTTCCCCACTGGCATACTTTCTTTTAAATCCCGGTGGATTGGCGAGTACGTCTTTTTTATACAGAAGATATTCCGTTGAACTTTTATCGTTTTTAAATTCGAGTTCATACAGGTCGCGTATCGTCTGATCAAAATCGAGCAATCCCGTCCAGAGCTCGCCAGCATTTTTCGTAACGGCGGAGTGTCCCCAGGCTGCCCGGAATTCGGCGATTCCCGTTGTATCCTGATCGGCGCCTAATCCGTTAGAACTAATGAATTTCGGGTTTACCCTGTCCTTATTCCACATCACTTCCAGGTTGGTGTTGATTATTCTTTTTATATCCTGTTCGTCAAAGACGATTCCGTATTGATAGGCTTCCGCAATTCTCTCTACCTCACCTGCCTGATAACCTGGCCGCCAGGGATGAACCCATACCCCATGGCGGGTATTCCTATCTTTTAAATCCACGTCCGCGGGGGTAATCGGCTCAAAGTAATTCCAGCAGTAGTGGTTATCAAAGTACTGAAAATGACTTTTTACCGTAAAGAATATTTTCTCCGCCCTGTCCCGGTAAATTTTACTGCCGGTAATCCGGTACAATCGCAGACAAACCGCACCCGCATCCATCTGTTTATTGAATGGATGGCTGATATCGGTGCGGTCAATTTCCGGATCGGTTATCCATTCTTTAAGATTGCCGGGTTTCAAAAATTTATCGTATCCACTGTAAGCGCCATAAGGACCGTCTTCATGCCAGGCGCGTTTATTCCATTTATCAAAGAAATGTTTTTTGGCAATCTCAACATACAAACCCGCCCTGTTGCCGTATACTTTCCGTAAACTGTCATTTTCCAACACGAGAACACAAAAATCGAGTATCCCCGTCATCAGGATCGCATCACCCACAAGCGCATCCTGCCAGTATTTGTTGCTGTATTCAGACGGGCCGATCCATCCCTTATATCCGTCCGGATCCGTATCCATTTTCCCGATAAGAAAATCATAGTAAGAGGTGCCCGCATCCAGCCACGCCGTATTTCCGGTCAACCGGAAATTATCCAGATACCTGTCTATCCCAACCGCCGCATGCCAGCAGAAATTTTCGCCCCTTGGGTTGTCCTTTAACTCTTCATCATTGATCATTCTTTGAACCACCTCTTTGGGTGTCAGGTCAGACTTCATCTCATCCTGGGCTGCGGATGGTATTGCAAGGCATAGAAAAATAGCGAGACCGCATAAAGAAACCAAACAGGATGATTTTATTTTCATCTATACCCTTTTAAAGAACCATCAAATGACTTATATATAATATCCGCTAGAAATAATTATCATGTTCAGGCGACTCAATCGTGAACGCAGCATTTTGGTTAGCTTCTTTTTTTTGAGCATTTGAATAAACAACAGGAAAAACAATACCGCAAGTGAGCATATTAAATTCATTCTTGCGAATATTTCCAGGCGGCTCCTTTCTCCGAAAGTGGGGTCAGATAGGTTTTTTATCCCATTGGCCTGAAAGGAGCTTGCAACCCACGGAAAATTTCACTTTCAGGCCATCGATGGTGATCCTCTCATAAATAGGAGCTTTTCGTCTTTGCTGACTTTTTTCCTTTTACAATAAAAAAGGATAGAAAATTCTTGTTTGACGTTCTTTTGTAAGGGTCACCAAGTCAACTGCACTGGGCTCCAACCAAACGATTCAATTCTTTAATAATCTAAGAAATCAATAATTTGACATTAATAATGGTCAACGAATAGGCTTCCACCAAGAATAACACGCATTGAAATAGAATTTGAAAGAGTCTACATTTTAAAAGTACTAAATTAAAACAATCATAGCCAAAATAAATCTGCTGGACCCTTCAACCAAAAACGGTTGTGTATTATTTTTTAGCCAGCACCGGAGATGTTCACCAAATTTCAACAGATCTTATTTATATTGGATTTGTTTCTAAATTTATCGTGCTTTTTGCCCGCACTAAGATAAGTCTTACCAGGATTGGTTATTTTCAAAATCGTTCCCATTCATTTGCTGGTTTACAGTCTCAATGGTAGAAGAAAAACATCCGGCACTCTTAAATCTGAACATTTGGAAAAACCTCTCCTTTACCTGTAAACCCGATTTCAAGCCCCTTCCCTCAGTTTCCTCTTGCGATCTCCCGGAAAATAAACGATGCACTTGTAATAATTATGCTGAAAATATAAAATGTTTACGATGAAAGATATTGGTCAGGTGGCCTGGGAATTTTATGTATCAAAAGCGAACAGCAATTGTACGCTTATGTACTTTATCAAAGCCGGTCCACCATCACGAAGCCTTATGAAGAATACACGAAGTGAAATCATGCAGGTGCGCAGATTGGTAGAAGTAAGTTTATAGTAGGAGTTTATGGGTTGCAAAAATCGATACCGTAAACAATTCACCATTTATATGAAAATGGGTACCAGAAAGAACGAGCCACTTTCCAGAATTGATTCAGAACCTATTTAAAGGAAGGGGGTATTTCCGAAAATTTAATTCAATGGGAATCTGCTAAGTCAGTTTATTCAAGTTTTGTACTTCTATAAATTAGGCAATATAAAATATAAAAGATGGAGAACCAGATGAAGGTTGCAAAAAGACTTCCCATCACATCAGTCGCATAATGAACGTGCAGGTAAATCCGACTTAGGCCGATCATGAAACCGAATAAAACGATCGGAATGGAAAGCACTGTTTTTATCCAGGTATTCCGTTTAGTTAGCCAAACAAGGCATAAAATGACCCCGCTAAATACAAACCCTCCCAAAGCATGTCCGCTTGGAAAGCTATATCCTCCCGCTCCGCTAATCAACGGATGCAGCGGGCGAGGGCGATGAAACAATTCTTTCAATAGCCATCCCAACAGCAAGCTTGATACAGCCATAACCGAAACCATTAAGGCATATTTCAAACAATTCTTTCTTATGAAAAAAGTAACAATCAGCAAATAGGACGGAATAAGAAACGAACCCGTGCCAAAAAAGGTGACCGAAATGGCAAGCCTGGTATGAACAGGCGAAATATAGTGATCAAAAAGCCGAAAAGCCGATGCATCGATAAAATCCCCTTTTCCCAATATCACCAAATGAACCAGGAAATAAAATAACCATAATGAGGTCAAAAAAAAGCCAGCAACAACCAGCAGTTCAATTGAAAAATCCTTTAAGAAGACGTTGGTTCTTTTAACCAGCAAATCACGCGAGGTGAGGCTTCGCAAATGTTTCAGCATAATTTTTTGTATTCTACCTGAATAAGATGCGCAAAATGGATAAATAGTTGGGCTATAAAAAAATGGAAGTGTTCCCTCAAGCAGGATACTGACCAGCATTAACCGGCATTTAACAATCGCAGATATCGCTTAATGCCAGCTTCCTTAAAGCTGATACCTGATTCCAAGGCCTATGCCAAAATTATAGGGATAGGTTGACAATGCACTATGAATATTGATCGGGCTGAGCGTATTTTTAAAGCAGGGAATCAGGTCGATCCCGAATTTTGAATTGATGCGATAATTCAACTCTGCTTTCAGTAAGATTCCGTAATTGATTTTTTTCAGTCCATTCATGGCTACGACCGGTTCATTCTGGCTGAAGGAGGAACTGTATATTTTTGTTTCAAGCGTAGCGCCGGTCAGGAAGTTAATGGTAACACCTGCTCCTACAAGGAGTGAAAATCTTTTCCGTTTAAACTCATAATTGGTGATCAATGGAATGGTAAGATAATGGAGTTTGCTATATGCCTTATCAGTCAGCACGCTGTCTCCGACGTTTGGCGCAATGGAGGAATGGGATGGCAGATATCCATACCCGGATATGGTATTTATCCGGAACTGGACATTGCTGTTATCCACTTTTACTGCGTACGATTTGGAAGAGTCAATGATGCTGCTGGACCAGGAATAACTGAGGCCGGATTGAATGACCCACCTCCGTTTCCATCTGTAGTTCAATAGAATTCCACCGGAAGCAGAAAAAACAGTCCTCTCCTTTTTCTCTATTTCGCTTCCATCGGCAATTGTAGCGTCATCGTCAGACAGGTTGTACCCTACAAATTCCTGGGAGAAATAGGGGGTGACTGACAACCTGTGCCGGAGACTATACAATCCCCGTTTAATAATTACCTGAGCCTGGTTTTCCAAGGCAGACCCAATTTGATCCATGTCTATTTGTGGGCTTGCCACTTGCGAAACCGGCGATTGTAAGCTGATGAAATGCAAACCACCCGAGAAGGGATACTCCTGTTTGGATTGAATAACAGGCGGAACGAGGGTATTGAATGAATTTCCAGCACCCAGCGAAATAGTTTCGGCGTTTCTGTTTATAGCCTGACCGTTCGAATTATTCCTGCTGATCGTACTTTTATTCTTGTAATCCGTCAAAATGGCTACCCTATTTTGTGGCGAAGAAGAATTTCCCGCCTTTTCCCGGGATAAAACACTCTCCTGCACGTTCTTTAATGTTACTTCCGACTCCGGGTTGCCATTTCTGTGAAGTTTGCTTGGTATTTCAAGAGCAATAGCCAATGCAAAAATACAGGCAGCGGTCCGAAACATAATACGCATCCAAACCTTATGCTTAAGCGCATCTTCCTCGTCCAGTTGAGCTTCAATTTTTTCCCAAACATGCTCGGCAGGCTCGTCTTGATGCGGTTGCAGTGAATCCAGGAATAATTTATCAATGTCATTATGTAGATGTTCACTCATAAGCAGCCTATTTTGCCATTCTTAAATCCCGTGTCAGGGACTTTTTCAAAATGGCCCTTGCGTCTGATAAATTTGATTTGGAAGTACCCTCTTTAATATTCAGGAATGAAGCAATCTCACTATGTTTCAATCCTTCAAAAACGTAAAGGTTAAAAACCAGCCGGTAACCGGTCGGCAAGGTCTGGATCAACCGGATCAATTCTTTTTCGCTGATCCGCTCGATGAAATCCCCGTGGGTTGTTAACAGGTCATGCTCTTCTGAAAGTGATATGCTATTGAAATGGTGAACCTTACTCCTATATCGTTGTAAGGCGCAATTAATCATGATTTTTCGCAACCATCCCTCAAATGTCCCTTTATACTTATACTGACTAATATATTTATACATTTGGAGGAATCCATCCTGCAGTACCTCTTCCGCTTCTTCCCGGTTCCTTGAAAACCGAAGACACAGAATCATCATACCGGGCCCAAATAGATCATACACTTGTTTTTGACAAGATCGGTCTCTTGCCACACACCCCTTAATGAGTTTTTGGAGTTCGATATCCGGAATATGCTGGCTTTTAATAACCATGATGGAAAAATTCAAAAAAGGTTGGCAGAAGCGAATAAATTCTTATAAAAAGCTCAATCTCATACTGCCTTCAAATAATCGACTAATTTTATGAAACAACCTTTCCTGATTACCGCCGTATAGGCATTAGTCGCTTTCACCTGATATTTTAATGGTACCATCAATAAAAACCATTTAAAAATGAAAGTAAAGTTATTGGTTTTACTACCCATTTTCATTATTTCCTTAACACAGTGGCATTATAATCTTGCCGATGCAGAACAGATAGCAAAAAAAGAAAATAAATATATCCTGCTTAATTTTTCGGGCTCGGACTGGTGCGGACCTTGCATACGGATGCGCAAAGAAATTTTTGAAAGTGCCGTTTTCGAAAAAATGGCAGATAGCCAGCTGGTTCTTGTGAATGCTGATTTTCCCAGGATGAAGAAGAATCGACTGTCTGCCATCCAGCAGAAAATAAACAATTCCATGGCAGACAGGTATAATTCTCAGGGGAAATTTCCTTATACCTTATTACTGGATGCCAATGGAAAACCATTGAAAGAATGGGATGGTTTCCCAAATGCCAGTCCGGAGGATTTTACCATGGAAGTGCGTAATGGAATTTATTCGGACAGATAAAATCTATGGAACAGAAAACTATTTTTAACAGGAGCCTGAAACTAATGGGTAACCTCTTCCAGTTAAGTGCCGTTACCGAAAACGAAGACTGGGCCAATGAATGCATCGACACAGGAATAGCTGAAATTCAGCGCATTGAAAAACTGCTTACCAGCTTTAGGTGAAACACTTCACCGGCACAGGGTTACGCTTTTATCAATGATTCGCTGCCACCGCCCAATTGGGTTCTGAATGGTTCGAAGCTTATTTCACTGCTGATATTGGGAGCCGGTTTGGCGTTTCTGCAGGTAATCGTTGCTTTGAACGTTCAGACTGCAAAAGGCTTTTACCATTTTAATTTCCCCGTTTATTTTACTTATTTGTTTATCGTTATTTTACCACGCCTGATGGAAATGGTTTTGTTTTCTAATATGATGCATGTAGTGATCACTAATAAATTTGTTGCGCATGCAGTAGGAATTACCTTGTGGGTTGTCGTGTTTTTTTTACGTACGACCGGTATCTTTAATTAAAATTTGCTGTTATACGCTTCTGTTCCGGGATTCGGAGTTTCGGATATGGACGAGATGGTCATATGACCGGCCCGGTCAGCTGGTTTAACCTGTACTGGTTACTTTTTGGCGGTCTGCTTGTTATTCTCGCGGCTTTATTTTATTACCGGGTTGTTGCTTCGTCCTTTAAGGAAAGATTGCAGTTGGTGGCGGAAAGATTTGATAAGAAAACCCAAATTTTTATCCGCGTATTATTACTGCTCAACGCGGAAGAGCTAACCGACTATACCATAAAAATGGAGGGGAAACCAAATATTTTTTTAAATATCACCCTCTCCTCGCTTAATAGCGTATGTTACAGGTTATCTCAGGATGTATAACGACAAACACTATCTGAGCGATGTACTCGCAGGCGCCGGCATTAGAATGCTTTCCACCGATCTGGCGTACTATTTGTATCCGAAAATAAAACGTCTGTTTGTGCATCAGGGCGTAAAAAATACGTTGATCCTTCCGTAATACCATCAAAATGAAATCGGACTTTCACTGGTTTCCCATTTCCCTTAAATCTTTAGGCCAGGCAGGCAGCTGCCAATTACTCCCTGTTTGATGCTACCGGATTCCCGGAATCAGGTAATCAGCAGGCGAACCGATATAATCATGTATGCGGTAAATGACAAAATTCCGTACCCGTTTTTTTAATTTGTATTGAGGCACCACAATCGAATCCTCCACGGAAGCAAAATCTCCTTTTAATGATACCTTTGGCGGTCCGTAATAATTGGATGGATAAATAAAATAAGCGTCGGTTCCTTTTGTGAGCCGGGGCCGGCGTTCGTTCAGCCATGCGAATTGATGAATATCATGCAGGGGTCCGATGGCCAGCAGGTTCAGGTGATTGGGCAAGGCAATATAGTGATCAAGGTGAGACGCAGGGAACCAATAGTCAGAGATTATTGCGGACGAAGGTTTCATTCTGCCTTCGCGCAGGTCCTGCCGATACAGGGAATCAAATTGAATGGCGAAGTCTCTCCAGCCGCTCATGTCCAGGCTAATGTCCCCTTTACCCAATGTTTTCTGATCTTTGCTGCTGAAAGGAAAAGGGAGGAAGCGGATGAATGCTGTGCCAAAGATCACCGTTATGCAATAAACAACAAATGCGGCTTTAACCCAAGGCGGCCAAATTCTAAAAGGCCATTTGTGATCCGCATACAGGGCGGTCATTAGCATGATGGAGAGGTAGGCCGGTCCTGACCAATGGGGCAGCGTTTCATTGAAGAGCGATATCCACAATAATATGCCTATGAGCGGAAAGCTCAGCCAGAGAAATAAAGGGTAAAAACCGGGAAGCGGTCCCATTCGTCTTTTAATCAGCGCGTACAGCATAACAGCGTACAGGATAAAATTTACCGGATTGGCATACGCCATTGATCCAAACAGCTGCTGAAGGAAATAGCCCGGATCGGGCCTTCCCAGTGCTACGATCCTTGCCTGATGGTATTGATAGGTAATGAAATGATTTCCCAGATTCCAGAAATAGATGGGCGAAATGAGGAAAAGCGTTATGATTGCGGAAAGCCAGAGAAAAGGATTTCTCAGCAGATCCCGCCGATGAAACAGGATATAACCGCCAAACCCGATCCACAGGAACAGGCCATGAATCTTACTCATTGTGCACAGCCCGATAGTTACCCCAAGGAAAATAAAATATATCGAACAGATTTTGTGCCTTTCTCCCGGTTCCAGCACACGGATCATCCCATAAATACTTAAAAGCCAGAAAAGTACCTCTGGAGCATCCGGTAAAATAAAAGTTCCTGCAATAACAGAGCTGTAAAAAGACGATGTAAATAGAACAGCAGCCATCCAGCCTGTAGATTCATTACGAATGAGGCAACCTATCCGATAAATGAGCAGGGTACTAAATCCGGCACACAATATGGAACCAAGCCGGATAAATAATTCATGGTCGAGATGGAGATTAAAAGTGGATAAGCGGATCAGCAAGGCCACCATAGGTGGGTGATCAAAATAGTTCCATTGGAGATGAAGCGCGTATTCCCGGTAATATACCTCGTCATTACCCAGTTCCAGCAATGCTGCAGGCAGCATACGGAGAAAGGAACTGAACACGACCAATGGCCAGATTCGCTTTTTTTTAGATTGGTTCAGGAAAGAGATTTTCAATTATGCTACGTAAATTAAATCTCTGGTCAGTTCGGTTGCGATGTTCTTAATTGCCTTACGAATTTTACCAGCCTGATGAGCAGAAGGATATTTTACACCGCTTGCGTATTGACGGACCAGACTAGGATTCATCCCTGCCTGTTCAGCCACGGAGGATATTTTGAGATAATCGTGCTCCTGGAAATATGCTTCAAGATCATATTGAAAATCAAAGACTAAATCGTCCAGATTCATTTTGCTCCAATAAGGGTCTTTCTTACCCTCGTGTTTAACATAGTCCGATATGAGCTCTTTGAAGTTGGCGATCACTTTAGCTGTAGTCGTTCCGTACGGCGTCGGCATAAAGTCACCTTTACCTTCTACCCTACCCCAAAGCAATCCATCTTTTCTTTCAATGATGATTTCTATCTTCACCTTCTTGTTTGATTTTACTTTCATGAACTATTATTTCTCCAGCTTCATTAGCAGCTTTTTGGCCAGACCTGCCGGCACTTCTTTACTTCCATGATAAGGCACGGCTACTGTTTCTTCCGAAGTCGGATGTTTAAATATCTTATGACTTCCCGTCTGTCTGATTTCTATCCAGCCTGCCTGTCTGTATTTCCTTACCAACTCCGAACTTTTCATTTAAATGAAATTTAATAGTAAACGGCCGTTTGTTCATGATTTCGGTTTTGATTGGTTTACTCAAATATACAAAGTAGCGTTTTAGTTACCAAATATAAAGTAGCATTTTTGCAACCTATTGAACATCAGCAACAACTATTTACAGAATGAGGAATGCTTGGATAAAAACTGAAAAGAAGGTATAAAGAATATAAAATATTTCGCGCCCTAGCATGGTATCTAAAAGAAGACACACGTGTATAAACAGCTTAGAATTAAAAATAGCTCCATATTGCTTCCATGGTCGGGACGGCAAAATACAAAATAACCAACTCTATGAAAACGAACCCGCGCGCTGCAGGTGAAGGCGTCCTTCCGAAAAAAGGCTCTGCTGAAGGGTTGGCCAGCGCTCAGCCGCAGACCTCTTTTTTGGAAGGACGCCGGAACGCCGGGCTTTTTCTCCAGTCAGCCCCTATGTTTGCTTCTAAATAGATGCATAAGTTCTGGAAATTTAATTTTGTAGTTGACAAAAAACAATATTAAA